>CALRNU020000018.1:0-59341 GCA_943369595.1 Synechococcus sp. UW140 | reverse complement strand
GTACCGGTGAGCCAGCCGCCCAGCGCCAGGTAGGCGGTGGGGAATAGCAAGAGGCCGGACCAGCCCACAAACACGAAGCGGTCGCGCTTAAGCCAGTCATCGAGGACGTCGAACCATCCCCGGCCTGCCGGCGCCCGCCCTACAGCAATCGTCATCGGAGAGATGCGCGAGGGAATCCCCGCTGAGAGGTCGGTTACCGCGCGATCGTAACAACGTTTACCTGGCTACTGAGGCAAATGGAAATGGGCTGAAATCCTTTGGCATCAAAGGGTTCTAAGTATTTATTCATAATTGACATTTTCCTGCCAGGCCCCGTTCCGGCAGGATGCCAGCTGTTCTTACCGGGCTACCCATGGCCGACCCCATTGACCAGCAGGTGCTTGGTTCCCGCCGGCTGTCCAATCTGCTGATGGCAGTGTTGGTGTCTATCGGTGGCCTGGGCTTCCTGCTCACCAGTGCCTCCAGTTATTTCGGCAAGGACCTGTTGCCGGTGGGGCACCCCGCTGCGCTGGTTTGGGTGCCCCAGGGCCTAGTGATGGGTGCCTATGGCATCGCCGCCGTGCTGCTGGCCAGTTATCTCTGGGCTGTAATTGGCATAGACGTGGGTGCCGGCAGTAATTATTTCGATAAGGGGGCCGATGCAATCACAATCCGCCGCCGTGGTTTCCGCCAGCTGATTAGTTTCACGATTCCTTGCACTGAGGTGCTCTCGGTGAAGGTGGAGGTGCGTGATGGCCTCAACCCCCGCCGCCGCCTCGCCCTCAAGTTGCGCGGTCGCCGGGATCTGCCCCTTACCCAGGTGGGCGAACCGGTGGCCCTATCTGAACTGGAACGCAGTGGTGCCGAGCTGGCCCGTTACCTCGGGGTGCCCCTGGAGGGCGTATGAACTGGCCCCAATGGTTGGTGCGATTTGCAGGCACCCTGGGCCTATTGGCGGCCCTAGGGCTTTTGCCTGCTTGCACTGCGCCCGCCGCCCATAGCGATCTCGGCTGTGGCCAGAGCTCGGTCCCTTGCCTACAGGGGTCGGCCCGGGTGCTGCTAACCACCGCTAAGGGCAAGGTGCTGATCGAGCTAGATGGCAAGGATGCCCCCCTAACCGCCGGCAATTTCCTTGATCTGGTGCGGCGTGGTGCCTACACAAATACTGTTTTTCACCGGGTGGTGAAGGATCCCACTCCCTTTGTGGTCCAGGGCGGGGACCCCCAAAGCAGTCAAGCGAATGTGCCGGTGAGTCAGTACGGCTCTGGCAATTTTCTGGATCCAGCCAGTGGTGCCCCGCGCTATATCCCCTTGGAGGTGAAATTTAAGAACGAAGCCAGCCCCAGGTATGGCACGCCCCTGAGCGGCGCCCGGGTTAGTGAGCAGTTGGCCCTGCCCCACCTCCGGGGCTCGGTGGCCATGGCCCGCTCCCAGGATCCAAACTCGGCCAGTGCCCAGTTCTATATCGCCCTCAATGATCTACCGGAATTGGACGGCCGCTATGCCGTTTTTGGCCATGTGATCGAAGGGATGCCCGTGGTTGATCAGATCAGCCAGGGGGAACGGCTGCTCAAGGCCGCAGTGGTGAAGCCCTAGGCCCGCCTTCAGCTCAGGCGGGCACGTGGGAATCGGAGCTGAGTAGTTTCAGTAGTTCCGAATTAACCCCTGAGGCCCGTTGCAGGGCCACCTTGCCGGTGCGGGCGATTTCGAGAATGCCGAAGGGGCGCAGTAGCTGCTCCAGGGCCACCAGCTTGCCGGGGTCGCCCACCACCTCGAGGGTGAGGGCCTCATCGGCCACATCCACCACCTTGGCGCGGAATACCTGCACCAGATCAAACACCGCCCCGCGGGTTTCGCTGTTGGCTTTTACCTTCAACAGCATTAACTCCCGTTCCACCGCAGGGATTGTGGAGAGGTCGATCACCTCCAACACATTCACCAATTTGAGCAGTTGCTTAGTCATCTGCTCCAACACGCGGTCATCGCCGCCCACCACCATGGTGAGCCGCGAAACACCGCCCTGTTCCGTGGGACCCACGGCCAGACTTTCGATGTTGTAACCGCGCCTGGCAAACAGGCCTGAAATCCGGCTCAAAGCGCCGGATTCATCTTCCACTAACACCGAAAGGGTGTGCTTCATTGCCTCACCAGGGCCCCGCCAAACCTACGCGCCGGTGGGCGGTTGCCGCAGCCAGCGCAGCAGCACCCGGTTGAACTGTTCGGGATCCTCGTCGTGGGGGCAATGGCCGAGCTCCTCCAGCCATTCCAATTGGCAGAGGCCGGCGGGGGCCCGTTGCAGCACCTGCTGGGCAATGGCAGGGGGCACCAGCCGGTCCTGGCGGCCCCAAAGCAGTAGCAACGGCTGGCTTAGGCGCGGCAGCAGGGCCGGGGCGGTGGCCTGGGCGGGCCGCAGCCCCATGCCCCGCACCATGCCGGCCAGGGCGCGGGCGGCGGTGGGGCGGCTGGCGGGCCGTTGGATTAAGCGGATCAGCTCGGCGTCGATGCGGTGGGGGCGGTGGTACGCGCTACCAATGCCAAGCCGTAGGGGCCAGGGCTGGCGCAGCAGGGCCACCAGGGGCCGCAACGGCACCAGCCAGGTGAAGAATTTCACCAGCCAGCGGTGCAGGCGCCGTCGCCAGGGGGCCCGCCGCCGGCGTAGGGGCAGCAGCAGGGTGGGATCCGGCAGAGGGGCAGCCACCAGGGCCTGCACCAGCTCCGGGGCAAATACGGCGGTGGTGAGGGCCACCAGGCCGCCAATGGAATTGCCCACCAGCACCGCCGGCGCCTGCACCACCTCCCGCAGAAAGTGCTGTAACTGGCGGCTCCAGAGGCGGTTGTCTAGGGGGATGCCGGGCTGGTCTGATTGGCCAAACCCGAGCAGGTCGATGGCATAAACGCAATAACCGGCTTCGGCCAGGCCCCCGGCGTTCTGGCGCCAATGGCCGCTGGCTGCCCCAAAACCATGGATCAGCACTAGCGCTGGCCCCCCTGCCGGCCCAAGCCGCCGCCAGTGGCAACGCCAACCCTCAAACTGACAACTGCTGTGTTCCCCCCAGTCGCTGCCGAACGACCGCTGCTCAAGGGGGAGCGTTAGGGGGGGAAGGGGGCGGGTAACGGCAATGCAGGCGAAACTCTCTCACTATTGCGAAGCCGGGGCCTCGGTGGAGCTGGGCTCGGGGTTTTTTCGGGCGGATTCCCGGCCAGCCCGAGATTTTGGAGTGCTGCTGCTGCGTTGGCTGGGCCATGGGGCCCCCCCCTCCCAACCCCTGACGGTGCTGGATGGGCTGGCCGGTTGCGGCATTCGCAGCCTGCGCTATGGCCTTGAGGCCAGGGCCACGGCGGTTTGGGCCAATGATGCCGATCCAGATCGCCTGCCCCTGCTCCAAAAAAACCTGGCCCCCCTGGGGGCCCAAGGGGTGAGCCTGCATTGCACGGCGCTCACCATTCAGAAACTGCTGGCCCAGCTCTTGCTGGAAGAGCGGCGCTTTGACCTGGTGGATCTCGATGGCTTTGGGGCGGCCACGGCCCTGGTGCCAGCGGCCCTGGAGGCGGTGCGCTTCGGCGGCATTCTTTACCTGGCTAGCACCGATGGCCGTTCCTTCACCGGCCACGACCGCGCCGCGGCGGTGCGGCGGCTCGGGGCAGCGGTGCGGGCCCAACCCTGTAGCTGGGAATTGGCCCTTCGCCTGCAGTTGGGGGCGATCGCCCGGGCGGCCTGGAGCCTGGGGCGTGGGGTGGAGCCATTGCTCAGTTTCAGTGAGGGCCGCACCTTTCGCACCGCCGTGCGGGTGACCCGTCAGCCTGCCGCCGCTGAGGAGTTGCAGTTGGGCCTCCAGGCCTACTGCCACCGCTGCGGTAACCACTGGGGCCAACCGCTGCTGCGCTGGAAGGGCTTGGGCCCCTGCAGCTGTGGGGCCGCACCGGTGTTGAGCGGACCGCTGTGGCGGGGGCCCCTCCAAGCGCCAGCGTTGTTGCTGGAGGCCCAGGCCCTGGAGGATCCCCAGCGGCCGCTGCTGGCGCCGGCGGCCCAGGGGCTCTGGCGGCGGCTGGGGGCCGATGCCGGCCTGCCGCCGGAGCCCCTGGCCCTGGCCGACCTGGGGCGGCAGCTGGGGGGTGGTCCTCCGCCATTAACGGCCCTGCTGGCTGCCCTGCGCCAGGCCGGTTGGCAGGCCAGCGCCAGTGGGGTGCAACCGCAGCAGTTCCGCTGCGATGCCCCCTGGCCGGAGCTGGTGGCCATCGGGGCCCAGCTCCAGCGACAGCCCAGTGACCGATAAGCTGCCTTCACTGCGCCTGCTTTCCATGGCTTCGGAGATCTTTGGCATCGCTGCGATCTTCTGGGTACTGATCCCCCTCGGCCTCGCCGCTGGCGCCCTGCTGCTCAAGGTCCAAGGGGACTGAGCTGGCGCGTTAATGGCCCCAGGTCCCTAGGCTCCTCTTCGCTTGAAGGGGCCCATGCAGGTTCTGGTGCTCGGTGGAACGGGAACCCTCGGAAGACAAGTAGCCCGGAGGGCCTTGGATGCTGGCCACCGGGTGCGCTGCCTGGTGCGTTCGCCCCGCAAGGCAGCCTTCCTGCAGGAGTGGGGCTGTGAGCTCACCCGGGGCAATTTGCTTCAGCCAGACTCCCTCGCCTACGCCCTGGAGGGCCAGGAGGCGGTAATTGATGCCGCCACGGCGCGGCCCACCGACAGCGAAAGCGTTTACCGCATCGACTGGGACGGCAAGCTCAATCTCCTTAACGAATGCCGCCGGGCGGGCCTGAAGCGATTCGTGTTTGTGTCCCTGCTGGAGGCGGAACGCTTTCGTTCAGTCCCCTTGATGGACATCAAGTACTGCACTGAGCAGTTGCTGGCGGATTCCGAGCTTGATTACACAATCCTGCGCAGCTGTGCCTTCATGCAGGGGGTGATCGGTCAGTTTGCAATCCCTGTGCTGGAAAGCCAAACCGTATGGGTGAGCGGCAGCTCTACGCCGATTGCATATATGAACACCCAAGATTTGGCCCGCTTTGCCGTGGCAGCCCTGGACCGGCCTGAAACCAGCCGTGGCAGTTTCCCTGTGGTTGGTCCTAGGGCCTGGAATAGCGGTGAAGTAGTGCAGTTATGTGAACGATTTAGCAGCAGGGAAGCCCGGGTGATTCGGGTGCGGCCCCTGTTCATCAAGTTGATGCAGAGTTTTGCCGCCTTTTTTGAGCCCGGGGTAAATGTGGCCGAACGTCTTGCCTTTGCTGATGTAACTGGTGGGGGGTTGAGCCTCGATGCCCCGATGGAGGAAAGCTATGCCGCTTTTGGCCTCGATCCCGCTGAAACCACTGGCCTGGAGGCCTACCTCAAGGAGTACTACAGCGGCATTCTCAAGCGCCTGCGCGAGCTGGAGGCCGACCTCGATAAGGACGCCAAGAAGAAGCTGCCCTTTTAGTTGTCGCTTGGGGGGAACAATGGGCAAAACCAGTTCCCTTTCACCCCATGGCCATTGCCCAGATCAAAAACTTGCAGCGGCGCCTCACAAACCTGGAGCAGGAGGCCACCAGCGAGTTGGACCGTGTCTGTGGCAACAACCTTTGGGCCAGCGTTGGCCCTGATGTAATCGACGCCATCGAGAACCCCGCTGACCGGGCCAGGGCGAACTACTACTACGGCCAACTACAAACCGTGCGCGAGTTGCAGGACGCCCTCGGTTGAGCGAATTACTGGCTTAGGTACCTAGCAATCGCCCCAGGCGCCGCTCCTCCTCGCCATTGACCAAGCGCCACTGGCCAGGGGCCAGCCCCTCCAGATCCAAGGGGGGGGCCCCATCCATCAGGTCTAAGGCCACCCGCAGCAGCCTCAGGGTGGGGAAGCCCACCGCCGCGGTCATCCGTCGCACCTGGCGGTTGCGGCCCTCCCGCAGTTCCAGCTCCAACCAGCTGGTGGGCACCGTGAGCCGGTGGCGGATGGGGGGATCCCGTTCCCCCAGCTGGGCCACCGCCGCCGGGGCCAGGGACCGGGCCCTGGCCGGTCGGGTGGGTCCGTCCTTGAGCAGCAGACCTTTGCTCAGCTCCCCTAGGGCCGCTGGGCCCACCAGCCCTTCCACTTGCACCCAGTAGCGACGCCAGTGGCCCCAGCGGGGATCAGTGAGCCGTTGCTGCAGCTTGCCCTGGGCCGTGAGTAACAGCAGACCTTCACTGTCCCCATCAAGGCGGCCGGCGGCATAAACCCCAGGCACTGGCACCAGGGGGGCGAGGCAGCCCCAGCGGCTTCCCGGTTCGGGGCTGAACTGGCTCAGCACCCCGTAGGGCTTGTGCAGCAGCAGGGTGGGGGGGGCTGGAGCCGCCATCGCCTTAAAATGAATAACAACTGTTGATCTGGCCCCATCCCTGCATGATTGAAACCTCTGGTGTGATTGAGAAAGAGCAGGGGAACGGGTTCTATCTGGTCACTCTGGAGCAACCGGCCGGCCACCAATGCCTTTGTCGAGCCGCCGGCAAGCTCACTAAATTCCGGATCAAATTGTTGGCTGGCGACAAGGTGCTGGTTGAGATCAGTCCCTATGACCTCACCCGCGGTCGGATTACCTACCGGGAACGAAATGCCTCCGCCCCCGGCGGTCGCCCCCCCGGCGGCGGCAACCGCCCCGGCGGCCCCCGTCGCCGTTAGGGCTCTCGGCTTGGGCCCCTGGCTTACAGGAGCGTTTCTATGGCAGCTTTCACGGTGCTGCGTTGCTGCACCCCGCGCCACTGCTGTTTTAGTTCCTTCCCAAAGAAAAGTTGCACGGTGGGGGTACCAGTAACCCCTGCCTGGCTAGCGATCTCCGGATCGGTTTCCAGGTTGATCTCCACCCCCTGGGCTGCCCCCTCCAATTCGTTTAGTACCCGCTTTAGTTGCGGCTTAAACACGTGGCAGGGGCCGCAGCTGGGGGAGGTGTAAACCACCAGCAACGGCTTGGGGCTGTCGTGATAAAGCTTGCGCAGGGCGTAGCTGCCCCCCTGCCAAAGGGCATTGGCATCGAAATCGTTTTCCGTGGTGGTGGCCGTTTCCACTGGTAAGTCCGCCGCCACGGGATCCACCGGCTGGCGATCCACGGTCACCGCCAGGTTGTGCTCACTGAGCCAACGTTCCGCCGCCAGGGCCGCCTGGCAGCCGCTGGCCGCGGCGGTGATCGCCTGGCGCCATTCGTGGTCGGCCACATCCCCGGCGCCATAGACCCCCCCAAGGCTGGTGGCCGGGGAACCCGGTTGGGTGAGCAGGTAGCCATTGGCATCAAGCTCCAGTTGGCCGCGCAGCAGGCGGGTATTGGGCGTGTGGCCGATGGCATAGAACAGCCCCCGCACCGCCAGGGTTTCGGCGGCGGCCCCTTCCCCATTGATTAATTGCAGCCCTTCCAGCCAGCCATCGCCGCTAAAGCCGGCGATCTGGCGATTCCAATGCACCGTTATCTGGGGGTTGGCCAATACCCGATCGGCCATGGCCCGGCTGGCCCGTAGTTCCTGGCGGCGCACGATTAGATGCACCTTGCTGCCGTATTTGGTGAGATAAACGGCCTCTTCGCAGGCGGAATCACCGCCCCCCAGCACCGCCAGCTGCTCATGGCGGAACTGGGGGGTGGCACCGTCGCAGATGGCGCAGGCACTGATGCCTTTGTTCCAATAGTTCTCTTCCCCGGCGATCTGTAGCCGGTTGGCGCTGGCGCCGGTGGCGATGATTAATGAGTGGGTGCTGATGGTTTGGCCTTCCACCTGCAGCCGATAGGGGCGCTCGGACAGGTCGATGGCTTCAGCATCGGCTTCGATCAGCCGAGTGCCCCAACGCACCGCCTGGGCTTGCATGCGATCCATCAGCTCCGGGCCAAGGATGCCGTCTGGGAAGCCCGGGAAGTTTTCCACATGGGTGGTGGTCATCAGTTGACCACCGGGGATGCCGCCGTCTTGGTAGCCGGTGATTAGCAGCGGGTTCAGGTTGGCCCGGGCGGCGTAGAGCGCTGCGGTGTATCCGGCGGGGCCAGAACCAACCACCACAAGGTTTTCGATGGCTCCGGACGCTCCCATGGCAGACTTAAGCGGAGTGAATATGGATAAGCCTAGCGTTAATGGTTGGTTCCTGTTACTGGCTAGCTCTGCTGTTGCGGGTCCGGGTTACCCATAAAAAAGCCATGGGTCCTGCACTGGAACCCATGGCTGGCAGCTATTTGGGTTGAAGTTGGGCTGATTTATCCCTTAGGTCACCCCATCGAGGAGCGAGGGCAGGCTGAGGATATCGAGATTTGGCTGGGGACAATCCAGTAGCCAGTCGGCAAATTCTGAGGTGAGGGCATAGCTGCCCTCGAAATCCTCGTTGGCCTCCAGCAGCTCAATACGGCTGGCTAGCCAGGCCAGCGTGCCGTTGCTGCTGGGGTGCAGAGACGATTTAGCGTCCATGGCAACCTCCGGATGGGGCCCCCGTTGGTCGGAGCATTGGGCTCCGCTTGGGTGGGTTTCGCAGAAGGTCGCACTTTTCAAGCCTCCGCAATGTAGTCATCATCACTAGATCTACTAATCCAAGGCACACAGCCAGTCAGGGCCTGGGATCAGAGCCGCTGCATCCCCTCTGGATAGGGATCCACCTGGAGGGAGCGCGGCAGGCTGGGGCCCTGTTGCAGGGCGGCAGGTAGCCGCATCCAAGGGTCCACCCGGGGCTGAATTTGGCTTTGGGGCTGGAGTTGGAATTGACTCTGGCTCTGGCTCTGGCTCTGGCTCTGGCTCTGGCTTTGTCCCTGGCCCTGGGGTCTGAGCAGGGGACTCCAGAGCTCCTGTTGTTTTTGCATAGGCACCACTTCAAGGCGCATAGTTTCCGCCTTGGTGGCGAGGGGGGCCAGGGCCAGTAGAGAGCTGGCGCCAAGGGCCGCTGCGAGGTGAAATCGACTCATGGGCGGAAGGTATCGCCTTCGGCCAGCGATGCAAGGGTGCGGCGTTGGCAAGCCAAAAAACCGTGGCCCAGCCATGGGGTTACTGCTGTTTTTCATGGCCAGGCCCGCTTGGGATCTGTTGCTGCAATTGGGTGATCGGAGCCCTGGGTTTACTTACTCGCCCTTGAATTGGGGATGTGGGGCTCTTGCCCTCTCGGTCGGCTTGCACTGCTGGCAAAACGGCGTACCACCAAAGCCTCTTCTGTCAAAAGCACCAAGGGCACCAACCAAACAAATTCATTGTTGAACCACACCAGAAATACCTCCATCAGTGCCAGCAGCAGCAACACGGCAAAGCCCAAGAGCTGGGTTTGAATTGCAATCTCCACTTCCTGTCTGGAGCCACCAGAGAGGACGGGGTGGTTGCTCAAGGAAACGGCAAATAATAGTGTTAATCCATCAAATAGAAATAAGGCAAGCAAAAAACTCACGTTCACTTGTTGGCTAAATGTCCAATTGGAAAGAGAGCCAGTTCCATTGCCATAGTGGAGCACAAGTGAGGCCAGCTTAGGCATCACTACGATTGTGAGAAGTGCAAAAATGCCAAACAATAATTGAGGTACAAATAAGCACTTAGCCATCAAGACTAAGCGGCGCAACTTAAACCAATACAGCAGTACAGCCACGCCCACCAGCTCAAAACTAAGAATGGGCAATAGCAAGTGCCCCTGGTCGTTCATGCCCTCCAGCGCATTTGGCAAACTTGAAGCCAGCAGGGTAATAGACACAGCAAATATGCCATCAAACATCGGTAAAATGCTGTCGGCTGAGAGCTGATGATGGGGGAGATTTCGCCAATCCAGACGCCATTGACGAGGTGAGGGTTTAAGCATGGCTAGGTGCCTTCAATGCGGGCAAATTCACGGGCAACAGCAAACTCTTCAGCAAGTAATACTAAGGGAACTAGAAAAACATATTGCCGATTGAACCATGGCGTGAACAGCTCCAGCATTGCCATGCCAATGAGCAGCGAAAATCCCCAGGTTTGAGCAGATATCACATGGTGCAAAATACGATGATTGGATTGGCGGTTGTAGTGTTTGGTTGAAAGGCTCCATGCAAACAACAAACAGATCCCATCAAATAAAAATAAAGCAATCAGGAAGGCCGTATTGGACAGCTGTCCCCGTGTCAGCACAAAAAGTGTGCCCGCCTCCTGCCCATACAGCAGCACCAAGCTGGCTAGCTTTGGGTAGAGACAAATGGTGAGCATGGCCTGGGCTAGCAAACCCATCTGCGGCACATGCAAATAACGGCACAATCCAATCAAGCGTCGCAACTTAAACCAATACAACATCACCACTACGGCACTCACCCCATAGGCCAGCAAGCTCATCAGTAGCATTTGCGTGCCCATGCTGGGATCGACCATGTCGGGCACATTGAAAGCCAATAGCGTTAGCGCTACGGCAAAGATTCCATCAAACAGCGGCAGCACAGCGCTGGCCCGCAAGGTGTGATGGCGAAGGCTGCGGTTAAAGGCCATCGATCAAGTTGTTTTGCCGTGAAACAGCTGGGAAAGGGCTAGGCCTGCCACCAGTTTGGCGCCTAGCCCCAGGCCAAACAACTGCCAGCTCCAAATGTTGGCCAACAGCAGAAACAGGGCCGTATCTACCGGCGCACTGAACGCCACCGAAAGCAGCACCCGATCAGCAAAAGGGCGCCCGGTGAGGCTGTATGTAAACCCCCCAATCGATCGTTTCACTCATCAAAAAGGCAGCGGCACTGGCCAGTGCCAGTTGGGGTGTGGCCAGGCGATTGGAGATGGCCGCTGCCACTAGCACCACCGCGCCGATGTAAAGCCCAACCGTGCTCCAGTGATTGCCTGTCCACGCCATCGGGCCAGGGTACGGGTTGAAATAGAGATCCAAGCCTGCCAAACAGCTGCAAGCAAGACTGAATTGGGGTTAGGGATTGCCGGTATTTGACTTGGGGCAGTCGGACAATGGCTAGGCCTCCGAAAGCTGGAGGATCAGTGGCCCCCGGCCAGCAGCTGGTAGGTCCACCACCCCCCACCCCTGCGGTGACTGGCCAAGATGAGGACCCCAGCGTCAGGGCCATGCCCAGGCAAATCAAACCCGAGGGACCAGTGCTTACAACAACCTTCGCTGAGTTTGCCCAACGGGCCGACTATTCGCTGCTGGATTCACTTCACGCGGATCCTGAGGCGACCGCCGATGGCGATGATCACCGGCCCCGCCAGGTGTTCTCCGGTCATTACGTGCCGGTGACACCCACGGCGATTCCAGCGCCGGAGTATGTGGCGCATAGCAGCCGCCTCTTCAACGACTTGGGCCTAGGCGATGGGCTGGCCCAGGACGAAGACTTCCGCCGTCTGTTTTCCGGTGACATCACCGTGGCCCTGGAACCGATGCGACCGTTTGGTTGGGCTACTGGTTATGCCCTTTCGATTTACGGCACCGAATACATCCAGCAGTGCCCGTTTGGCACCGGCAACGGCTACGGCGATGGCCGCGCCATTTCCGTGTTCGAAGGCATCTTCCAGGGCAGCCGCTGGGAGATGCAACTGAAAGGCGGAGGCCCAACGCCCTACTGCCGAGGCGCCGATGGCCGCGCCGTGCTGCGCTCCAGCGTGCGCGAGTTTCTGGCCCAGGAGTTGATGCACGCGCTGGGGGTTCCCACCTCACGCTCCCTGACGCTGTTTATGTCCCCATCCGAAACCGTACGCAGGCCTTGGTACTCGCCGAATTCCAGGTCTATCGATCCCGATATCCTGGTAGACAACCCTGCGGCGATCACCACTCGGGTGGCGCCATCCTTTCTGCGGGTCGGCCAGCTGGAGCTGTTTGCCCGTCGCGCTCGCAGCCAGGCCCATCCCAATGCGCTGAACGAGTTGCAGATGATCGTGCAACACCTAATCGATCGGAATTACCGGCAGGAGATTGATCCGAGTTTGGATTTCAGCGATCAGGTGGTGGAGCTGGCCCGGTTGTTTCGCGGACGGCTCACAGCCCTGGTGGCCCACTGGATGCGGGTTGGCTACTGCCAGGGCAATTTCAACAGCGACAACTGCGCCGCCGGTGGCTTCACCCTCGACTACGGCCCCTTCGGATTCTGCGAACTATTCGACCCCAGATTTCAGCCCTGGACCGGAGGTGGCGAGCATTTCTGTTTCATCAATCAACCGCTGGCTGCCGAAGCCAACTATCAGATGTTTTGGGCCGCCATCCGGCCACTGCTCGAGGGCAACACGGAGGCCCTGGCCAGGCTCGATCAGATCCGGGATGGCTTCGCCGAAGTGATGCAGCAGCAGCTCGAGGCCATGTGGGCCAGCAAGCTCGGCCTTAGCAGCTATGACGGCGAGCTGGTGAATGAGCTGCTGCAGCTGATGGTTGTTTCGAAGGCTGATTACACGATCTTTTTCCGCAGGCTGTCTGATATTCCAGAGCAACTTTCAAGCCTGAAGGAGAGCTTCTACCTGCCCAGCCCAGGGCAGCTCGATGGGCAATGGACCCACTGGCTGCAACGGTGGCGGGAACGGATCACGGGCGCCGGCGATCAGCGAGTCATATCCGAAGCGATGAAACGCATGAACCCCAAATACACCTGGCGCGAATGGCTGGTCGCCCCGGCCTATGAACAGGCTGGGCAAGGAGATAACAGCCTGATCAAGGATCTCCAGGCGGTGTTCAGTAATCCCTACGACGGGCAATCAGCGGCGGTGGAGGCGAGGTACGACCGTCTGAAGCCCAGGGAATTCTTCAACGCCGGAGGCGTGTCCCACTACAGCTGTTCCTCCTGAGCCGATCAACCCCTGAACCCATGGGGCATTTGCATGGACCGGCCATAGCCCAGCTGATTTCAAGCCAGCAGCGCCTTCGCAGCCTGAATGCCCGAGAGATAAGCGCCCTGCAGAGTGGCCGGAAACGAACTGCTAGTAGCTTCACCTGCAAAAACCATCCGATTCCAGCGGCCCGCCAGCTCTTCGCGCATGGCTGGCGTTGAGCCCACCGCTGGATAGGAATAACTCCCCAGGGAGAAGGGATCCTCACCCCAGCGGGTCAGCAGCACACCGCTGGGGGCAGGGATCACCCGCTCGCGGTAGCAGCGCTTGAGTTGGCCCAATGCTGAAGCGACGATGTATTGATCAGGCTGGCCCTCCAGCGCTCGGGCCCGGTTGGCGGCGGTGAAACCCATCAGCCCTGGGCGGCCGATCAAACCGGTGAGATCCACCCACTCGGGCCAAAGCCCAGCATCGGGGCCGTCGTTGCGGATCCATGTTGCGTCGTCCCAGAAACGTTTTGGGAAGAGCAGCACAATCTTGTTGAGCACTCCCATCCCCAACCGCTCTATCGCCTGGGCCTTTGCTGGTGGCAGATCGGGGTCAAAGCGGATTCGACCTTGCTTAAGAACCCCCAGAGGCACGGTGCAACAGAGCGCCTGAGCATCAATCACTGTGCTGTCAGTTGTAGTTATTTTTACGCCGTTGGGGTGGTTTTCGATTTGCTTCACCACCTTGCCCAGACGAATGTCTACCCCTTTGGCAAGGTGCCGCACCAGCCGATCAAGACCAGCTGGGACCATTGCATCTCCTCCCAATAGCTCCTGGCCATCCCCGAGGGGCGCATTGGCTGCGATCGTGCTGAGCTCAGCTCCTAGTTCGTGCTCCACGTCGGCGATCAAGGTGAACCGTTGATCAGGGGTGAGCCGGGCCGGCAGCAAGCTGTCGAGGGACTCGGTTGCCTTGCCGCTGTCCTCTGCTTTGCGCACAAAGGCTGCAAGCCAGGCATCGGCCTGCTCCCGGCGCTCGCTGCTCCAGCGCTGGCCATCGGGGCCGATGGTGACCTGGCCCTCATCATTGGTGGGCACCACTGGCAGACCCAACTCTTGGGTCACCAATCGGTGAAGGGGATTATTGGTGATGCCATGGAGCCAGGAGGCACCGAGATCGATGGCAGAACCCTGGAGCTGCTTGGTCCAGATCCGGCCGCCGATTCGCTGTCTTGCCTCCAGCACGACCACCTTGCGGCCAGCGGCAATCAGCTGCTGAGCACAGGCCAACCCCGCAAGACCTGCCCCGATCACGACCGCGTCGATCGCCTGACTTGGCTGCGAAGTAAGGGATAGCCCGCCCAGCAAGGCCAACGAAGCAGCCATGCCTTGGCCAATCACGGTTCGCCTGCGCATCTGAGCTTGGACTTTTTGGGTCGAAAGCATCTTGGCCTGCGGCCCAGGGCTAGGCAGTGGCTAGGGCGAGGGCAAAGGGTCTGAGCGACAGCACGTTGCTGGGTTGATGCCCCCTGACCCGCACTCTTGACTTTTTACCTGGCGGCCTTCGCCCAAGAATGCTCAAAAAAAAACCCCGCTGCCCGGCAGCGGAGTTCAGGGTGACGTGCTCGCGGTGGGCTCCGGGCTCCTTTCTTTCCGCTCCCCTATTAAGGACCGCTGGGGAGACAAAACTGTGACTGGATCAGTTCACACCCTGACCAAATGTGACTGAGCCCCGCCCGCTCCCCATAAACCCAGGTAATTGGGGGCCTTTTAGGTCGATAAATTCGCCGGCCCCATCGGCCACCGCCCGGTGGTTGGCCCGCCAGGCGCTGGGGGATCCGCCCCCATCTGGGGAATCGGCAATTTGCGGTGGTCTTAGCAGGTAAGGGGTGCTGAGGCTCCAGTTATGGGCGTAGCCCATCAACAGGGGGTCGGCGGGGGCATGGATGTAGGAGGGCAGCCTGGGCACGGGCTCCAGGGCGCTGCGCTCGCCATCCATGCGCACGGCCCGGGTGATCGCCTGGATGAAACGGCTGCGAGTTACCACGGTGGTGAGATAGGCCACCACCCGCAGCCGGGGGGCATCAAAGCCCTCGGCGCACATGTCCACACTCACCAGCCAATCGCCTTCCCCCTGCTGAAACCGCACCAGGGCGGCCGCCGCCCCAGGGTCCTGGGAATGGACGAGCACCACCCGGTCCCCTTCCTCCTCCAGCAGGCCTCCAATGCCCCGGGCGTGCTGAATGTTGCGGGCCACCACCAGTCCTGCGGCGCCAGGGTGTTGCTGCTGCAATGCTTCCCGCCGCCGCCGCGCCTCCAGCAGCACCCGCAGGCCGATGCTGCTGGGGTCCCCTAGGCGCACGGCCCGGCGCAGGTTGCGGGCCCGCCAGGTTTCCCGCTGTTCCGCCGACATGGGCGAGCGTTCAGCATCGCCATCGCCCGCCCGGGCGTGCTCCACCCAACCGTCTTGGAAGCGGAACTGCAGGGGCCGCACATCTCCGGAGGCGATCAACTCCTGGGGTTCCACACAAAGATCAGGGGCAATCACCCGTTGTTGGCTGCCGTCCAGCTCCACCAACTTTTGGCTGGCAGCACAAAATCCCAGCTGGTCGGCCCGGAAGGGGGTGCCAGTGAGCCCTAGGCGCAGGCGAGTGCCGTCACTGAGTTGTTCAAAGGTCACCCCCCAGCCGCTTTGGTCTGGCAATTGGGGGTCGAGTCCCAGGTGGTGCACCTCATCGGCCACCACCAGCCAGCCCTGGAGGGGCCAGCGGCTGCCAAGGGTTTGGCGCAGCAGCAGCGGGTCGCGGCTGGCCCCCTGGTAACTGCAGATCAGGCCATCTCGGCCCAACTGCCCTTCCCCCAACTCCAGTTGCAGGCTGGCTGCGGCCTTGAGCCACTGGGCGCTGATTGAACTGCGGTGGCTGCATACACATAGGCCTTGGATGAGCCCTTCCCGGCGCAGTTGCTGAAATGCATAGAGGCTGCCGAGGGTTTTGCCCGCCCCGGGCCCGGCATGGATCAGCACATCAATGCTCTTGCCAGGGTTCTGGGCCGGGGCGCCGAGGCGGCGGCGTAACAGGGCCAGCAGCCGTTGTTGCCAGAGGCGGGGGCGCAGGGTGCCGGCGGCGGCGCCGTTGGCCTGGCGGATGGCGAAGGAGGGGGAGCCCATGGCGCGCATTTTGAGGCTTTTTCTCTGGGCTGGTACCTCCCCGCAGTTAATTGCTTAGAACAGGGGCTGTTGCCCTCGAGCTGATGCGCCTGGCTGTGACCGGAGCCTCCGGCAAAACCGGTTGGCGCTTGGTGGAAGAGGCCCACCGCCGTGGCTATCAAGTGGTGCCGATCCTGCGGCCGGGCTCCCTGCTGCCGCCCGAATTAATGGCCGCTGGCTTAGGGCCAGCGGTGCAAAGGCTGGAACTCCACGACCGGGCCGCCCTCACCCAGGCGTTCCAGGGCTGTGATGCCCTGGTGATTGCCACCGGCGCCCGCCCTTCGGTGGATCTAGCTGGGCCCCTCAAGGTGGATGCCTTGGCCATCCGTGCCCAGATCAGCGCCTGTAAGGCGGCGGGGGTGGGCCGGGTGCTGCTGGTTAGTTCGCTCTGTAGTGGCCGCTGGTTGCATCCGCTCAACCTGTTTGGCTTGATCCTGGTGTGGAAGCGGCTTGGGGAGCAGTGGCTGGAGGCCAGTGGCCTGGCCTGGACGGTCATCCGTCCCGGGGGCCTCAAGGAAGCGGAGGAGCAGCTGGAGCAGCAGGGCATTCGCTTTAGTGGTCCCGACCAGCAGGAAAGCAACAGCATTCCGCGCCGGCTGGTGGCGAGGGTATGCCTCGATGCCCTTGCAGACCCGGCTGCCGTGGGGCGGATTATCGAAGTCACTAGCGGTCTCGATCAGCCAGCCCAGGGGCTTGGCGACTGGTTGGCCAGCAATCCAGCCTGAGGGGGCTAATGCTTAAAGCCGAGCCCAAGTTTCGCGGGCGTTTCCCCTGGTGGGGTGCGGATCTGCAAACCCTGCGAGACACCCTGCGGCCGCCGCGCCTGCCCCGGGACCAAGGGATTCCTGTGACCATAGCTTTGGCCGATGGGGCCTCCCTGCTCGCCTTCCACGACCGGTTGGCTGAGCCCCTGGGTTTAGTGCTGCTGCTCCATGGTCTTGGGGGTTCCAGCGATCGCGAGGGCCTGAGGCGCCTGGGCGTGGCGCTGCAGGCCGCTGGCTTTGAGGTATTGCGGCTCAACCTGCGGGGGGCGGGCCAGGGCAGGCCCTTGGCCCCCGGCACCTATGCGGCCCATTGCAACCGCGACCTCTTGCCGGCCCTGGCCTGCGCCCGCCAATTGGCGGCGGGACGGCCCTTGTTTGGGGTAGGACTTTCCCTGGGGGGCACAATCCTGCTTAATGCTTGCTTACCAGAAAATTCCCAGGGGCTTTCAGTGCAAGGCCCACGGCAGCTGGATGGTCTTGTTTGCATCAGTAGTCCCCTTGATTTGGCCCTTTGTTCTGCCGCGATTGAGCGTCCCCGCAATTTCATCTACCAGCGTTGGTTACTGCGGCGGCTGGTGCGCCAAACCCTGGAGGATCCTTTCTCTGTGACCCTGGCGGAACGCCTGGCCCTGGGGCAGGTGCGCAACATTCGCGAATTTGATGGGGCAATTACGGCGCCCCGCTGGGGCTTTAAAAGCGTTGATCACTACTACTTAGAGGCGAGTCCAATTCATCGGCTCCTGCCAGGGTCAGCTCTTAAAGGTTCCCCAGAGAGTTTCCCAAAGGATTCCCAAACTTCCCTTCCCTGCCCCACCCTATTGATCCAGGCGGAGGATGATTCCTGGGTGCCCGCCTCAAGCATCCGCTCCCTGGCGGCTGGCCCCACCCCAGCGGGGTTGGAGCTGGTGCTTAGTTCTGGTGGTGGCCACAACGGTTTCCATGGCCGTGGCGATCGTCCCCTCGCCTGCTGGTCTGATCAGTTAGCGGTGGGCTGGTTGCAAGCTCTTTTGGCTTAATTCCACCACCGCCTGGCGGGCCCAAGTGTCTACGGCCAACACATCCTCCAGGTTGGGATCCGGCCGCAGGTCCTGGCGGTGCCGGTCACAGGTGCGTTCGATCAGTTTTGGAATATCAAGGAAATGAATCTGTTCCTCTAGGAACAGCGCCACCGCCTGTTCGTTGGCGGCATTCATCACGGCGGGCATGGTGCCGCCAGCCCGACCGGCGGCATAGGCCAGCTCCATGCAGGGATATTTAGCCCGATCCGGAGCCCGAAAGCTGAGTTGGCCGACTTCGGTGAGATCCAGGCGCCGCCAGGGGGTTTCCAGCCGTTCGGGCCAACTGAGGCAGTAGAGGATCGGTAGCTTCATGTCGGGCCAACCCAGCTGGGCCAGCACCGAGGAATCGGCCAATTCCACCATCGAATGGATGATGCTCTGGGGATGGATAACGATCTCGATGTGGTCGTAGTCGAGGCCGAATAGATAGTGGGCTTCGATTACCTCCAGGCCCTTATTCATCAAGGTGGCGGAGTCAACGGTGATCTTGCGGCCCATGCTCCAGTTGGGGTGACTGGTGGCATCGGCCACGGTGGCATTCACCAGGTCGGCGGCTGCCCAGTCCCTGAAGGCCCCACCGGAGGCGGTGAGCTGGATGCGGCGCAGCCCCGGCGTGGGTATACCAGTGGATAGTTGGGCGCTGCCAGCCCAGGGGGTGCCCTGGAGGCATTGGAAAATGGCTGAGTGCTCGGAATCCGCCGGCAGCAGGCGGCTGCCACTGCGTTTCAGGGCAGGCAATACCACCGGTCCGGCGGCGATCAGCGTTTCCTTGTTGGCCAGGGCCAGGTCTTTGCCCGCTTCGATTGCCGCCAGGGTGGGCAGCAGGCCGGCACAGCCCACGATGCCCGTAACCACCAGCTCGGCGCTGGCCCAGGCCGCCACGGCACAGAGCCCCTCCGGGCCGGCCAGCAGCACGGGGAGGGAGATGCTGCTCTCTTGGGTTAGGGCCGTTAGGCGTTGCTGCAGTTCCGGCAGCAGGGCTGGATCGGCCAGGGCCACCGCCTCCGGTTGATAGCGCTGGATCTGACGCACCAATAACTCCAGGTTGCGGCCAGCACTGAGGGCCACCACCCGGAAGCGCTCGGGAAAATCGTCAACGATTTCCAGGGTTTGGGTGCCGATTGAGCCGGTGGATCCCAGCACACTGATGGCTTTCACGCGCGACTCCCGGCCCTGGCTTTTGGTCAGTCTCCCACCGGTGGGGTCCGCAAGCGGGGGCAGCGCTGGAAGTTTGGTTGCTGCCTAGGCTCTTTTCCCAGGCTGTGGGTTTTGGGTAGATGCTTTGGCTGCAGCGGTGGAACTTCATTGAACGGGCCAAGCTTGAACGGCAGCTTTGGGATGCCTTTGAGCAGGGCAAAGACCTGGAGGGGTTGGTGAACGAATTACGTAATCGCCTGGATGACCCCAGCGCTGTTACCGAACCCTTTGAGCAGTTTCGGCTAGAGGTGTGGAGTCAAACCCTGGGGCGGATTCGCAAGATTGAAGCCCTAATGAAAGACCGCAGTCCCAACGATTAGGGAGCTAACGCTGGATCCAGTCGGTATGGCCGCCGGGCCGGTCGATTAGTTCAATGCCCCGGGCTCGGAATTCATCGCGGATGCGGTCTGCTTCCACAAAATTCTTGGCAGCCTTGGCGATCCGGCGGGCCTCGATCTGCTGTTGAATCTCCCCATCAGCCCCGCTGGGGGCGCTGCTTTCTGGGTTTGCTTGGCTGGCCCCAGCCCCCTCGGTCTTTAACCCCAGCACCGCCGCTAGCTCCTGCAGCAGTTGCCATTGGGGCTCGAGGCTGCGCTCCTCTTCGTTGGCTTGATCACCCCGCTCGAGGCGATTGGCTAGGGCCCGCAGGGGACGGGCCAGTTCAAACAAGACCGCCAGGGCGGCTGAACTATTCAGGTCATCGTCCATGGCTGCCATGAAGCGATCCCGGTTGGCGCTCAGCCAGGGGGCCTCGATGGGATCGATCGGCATTTGCCTGGCTTGATCGCTGGCGCCGGTGGCAGCCCAGCCCAGGGCCTGGTGGTGGCGTTCCCCCAACAGCAACGCCGCATTAAGACCTTTCCAGCCGGTGGCGGCGGCATCCAAGGCCTCGGCGGTGAAATCCAGCGGCTTGCGGTAATGGGCCTGCAGCACAAACAGCCGCAGGGTCATGGCTGAGACGCCGCTTTCCAGTAGGCCGCGGATCGTGGTGAAGTTGCCCAGGGACTTCGACATCTTTGTGCCGCCCACATTCACCATGCCGTTGTGCAGCCAGTAGCGCGCCAACGGTTTACCGCTGGCGGTTTCTGATTGGGCAATTTCGTTTTCGTGGTGCGGAAAGATCAGGTCGGCGCCACCCAGGTGAATATCTATGGTTTCGCCCAGTTCCTGGCGCACCATCGCTGAACATTCGATGTGCCAGCCGGGTCGCCCCGGACCCCAGGGGGAAGGGAAACTTGGTTCCCCTGGTTTGCTGCCTTTCCAGAGGGCAAAGTCAAAGGGGTGTTGTTTACGGCCATCTTCAATGGTGCTGGTGCGGCCGCTGGCCCCCTGCTGCTGGTCGTTGGGGTCACGGCCACTTAGTTGACCGTAGTTTTGGGCCTTGGCCACGGCGAAGTACACATCCCCAGCGGCGCTATAGGCAGCTCCCTTTGCTTCCAGTTCGCTGATCAGGGCGCGGATGCCATCAAGACAGCGGGTGGCCCTGGGCATGCGATCGGCGGGGAGGATATTCAGTGTTTCCATATCTGCTTCGTAGGCCTTGATATTGCGATCGCTCACCACGTCCATGCTGGTGCCCTCGGCCGCGGCGCGGTTGAGGATCTTGTCGTCGATGTCGGTGTAGTTCTGCACAAAGGTCACCGCATAGCCGCGCCATTGCAGGTAACGGCGCAACACATCCCAGGCGATGTAGCTGCGGGCATGGCCCAGGTGGCAGAGGTCGTAAACGGTGACGCCGCAGCAGTAAATCCCTACTTTTCCCGCTTCCAGCGGTTCAAACAACTCGAGCCGCCGGTGCAGGCTGTTGAACAGGTGCAGGCTGTTTTGTAGTTGGTTATTCATCTCACTTCGCCTCCATCCAGTTGGGGCCGGCGCCAATTTCCACCACTAGGGGTACCGAGAGCGTGACCGCCTGTTCCATCGTGTTTTTGACCAGGGCCATCACCTCTGGTTGGGCGTTGGGATCGCATTCCAGCACCAGTTCGTCATGCACCTGCAGCAGCAGTCTGGCCGGTAGCCCAGTGGCGGCGAGCTGCTGGTCGAGTTGCACCATTGCTTTCTTGATGATGTCGGCGCTGGAGCCCTGGATCGGCGCATTGGCGGCGGCCCGCAATTGTTGGGCCTCCATGCCGCCGCGGCGGGCCACCTCCAGTTCAATTTCCTCCGGTGCCTTCCCCCTCAGTCGCCCCAGCCCATGGGGATCAAAGTGGAAGGGGCGTCGGCGGCCCATCAAGGTTTCCACGTAGCCGCGGCTAAGGGCCAACCTTTCCTGTTGTTCGAGGAAGCCAAATACCTTGGGATAGCGCTCCTTGTATTTGCTTAGGAACTGTTTGGCCTCCGCCTGGCCCACGCCGGTCTCCCGGGCAAAGCGCTGGGCTCCCATGCCGTAAATCACCCCGAAATTGATAGTTTTTCCCAGGCGCCTTTCATCGGCGCTGATCTCTTCTTTATCGAGCAGCAAGCGAGCGGTGAGGGCATGCACATCATCGCCATTGTTGTAGGCCTCCACTAGCACCTCTTCGCCGCTGAGGTGGGTGAGGATGCGCAGCTCGATCTGGCTGTAGTCGGCGCTGAGCAGTTGCCAGCCCTCCTGGGGCAGGAAGGCCTTGCGGATCTGACGGCTGTAGGCCGTGCGGATGGGAATATTTTGCAGGTTGGGATTGCTGCTGGAGAGCCGTCCGGTGGCGGTCACCGCCTGGTTGAAGTCGGTGTGTACCCGGCCGGTTTCTGGTTCCACCAGCAGGGGCAGGGCATCCACATAGGTGCTCTTTAATTTGCTCAGGGTGCGGTGTTCCAACACCAGTGCCACCACCGGGTGATCGGCCTCAAGCTTTTCCAGCACCGTTGCATCGGTGCTCCAACTTGTTTTGGTTTTGCGCGACTTTTTGCGATCTAAACCGAGCTTGTCAAACAACAATTCACCTAATTGTTTCGGTGAGGCCAAATTGAACTCCCCTCCCGCCGCCTGGTGGGCTTGCTGCTCCAGAAGCTGTAATTGTTCGCCCATGGCCTGGCCCAACTCCTGCAGGTAGGCGATATCGATGCGAATGCCGGTGGCCTCCATTTGGGCCAGCACCGGTTCCAGCGGCAGCTCCAGTTCATCCAGCAACCGGGGTAGCTCCGGCCCCATGGCGTTTAGTTCCCCTCGCAGGATCGAGGCCAGGCGATAGGTGAGATGCACGTCCATGCCGCAATAGAGGGCGGCCGCATCAACGGGAACGGAGGAGAAGTTCTCGCCCTTGGCCACCAGGTCGCTGAAGCCAGTGGGTTTGAAACCAAAATGGCGCTGGGCTAGCTCATCCAGGCTGTGGCGCTCGCCGGCATCCCGCAGGTAATCGGCCAGCAGGGTGTCCATAACCACCCCTTTTAGGGGCAGGCCGTGGCGCAACAACACCAGACGGTCGTACTTGGCGTTTTGCAGCGCCTTTGGATGGCTGGCACTGGCCAGCCAGGGGGCTAATGCGGCCAGCACCTCTTCCAGGGGGAGTGGCTGGCCGATGGGGATGTAGGCCAGTTCCTCCAGGCCAGTCCCCCAGGCCAAGCCCACCCCCACCAGCTGGGCTTTAAAGGGGTTGAGGTCGGTGGTTTCGGTGTCTAGGGCCACCGGCGCTGCTGGGTTGGTATGGGCCATCAGCCGCTCGACCAGGGCGCTGAGTTGGGCTGGGCAGCTGATTAGTTGGGGCTGGAGCTGCGGCAGGGCTGCAAGTGCCGTGGCTGCAGGCAATGCCGTGGCTTGGGCGGAAGGGCTCTGGACTGCATGAAAGGCATCGATCGCCTTGGCGTTCAACGTTTGCCCGATCGATCCGAAGCCGAGCTGACCATGACCATCAGCCCCGGCAACCTCTGGGCCAATTCCACCAACCCCAGAACCAACGCCAGTGCCAACCCCAGTAACAGGTTTTTCGCCATCGCCAGCAAAAATCCGAGCTCCAGCCTTTTCACCAGCACCGACGACTGCCTTCACCAGCACCTCCGCTCCACTGGCGCCAGAGGAAAAAATCTCGGCAAAACGATCCACCTGTTTGGCGAGGCTGTGCAATTCCAGCTCGTGCAGTTGGGCCGCCAGCAGATCCGCTTTTACCTTGCCCAGCTCCAGCCGCGGCTCAGTGGGCAGGGGGATATCCACCAGGATTTCCGCCAGCATCAGCGAGCGATAGGCGTTTTCCTTGCCGGCGCTCAGTTTTGCCTTGAGTGCTCCCTTCAGCACCCCCTTGCTGGCCTTTTCGTCTGCCAGGGCCTCGAGGGCGGCATAGATGCCGTCTAGGTCACCGTTTTCCTGGAGCAGGCTGATGGCGGTTTTTGGTCCCACCCCTTTTACGCCTGGGATGTTGTCGCTGCTGTCACCGGTGAGGGCCTTGAGGTTCACCACCTCAGTGGGCCGCACCCCGAGTTTGGCCAGCACCCCCTCCTCTCGAATTTCCGTGGGTCCGCTGTTCTTGGCATAGGGGCCGCCCCCCATGTAAAGCACAGCGATTTGACGCTGGTCATCCACCAATTGGAATAGGTCCCGGTCGCCGGTAAGGATGCGCACTTGCCAGCCGCCGTTGGCGGCCCGGTTGGCCAGGGTGCCGAGCACGTCATCGGCTTCGTAGCCTGGGGCCATGCAAAGGGGCAGGTCGAGGCTGCTGGCCAGGATCCCCTGGAGGTTGCGCAGGTCTTGGAAAAAGTGTTCTGGGGCCACATCCCGATGGGCTTTATAGGCCTCATCTGCCTCGTGGCGGAAGGTGGGTTCGGCCGTGTCAAAGGCGATCACCAGCCCTTGGGGCTTGAGGCCCTTGCAGTTGTCGAGTAGGGCCTTGAGGAAGCCGTAGGTAACGCTGGTGGGTATGCCTTCCTTGGTGGCAAGGCCGCCATCACCGCCCTTGGCGAAGGCATAGAAGCTGCGGAAGGCCAAGGAATGCCCATCCACCAACAGCAGTAGTGGTTTAGGGGATGCCATGGCCTGGGGCGGATGGGGCCCAGCCTGCCATCTGATGGCCAGGGATCAGCCATTCTTAGGGCAGCTGCGATCCACCGATGACGCGACGGCCCAGTCGCTACGCCGTGCATCTGATCCTGGAGGGGGGCCATCGCCACTCCGTGCATTTCGCCAGCATCGAAGCTTTTCAGCAGTGGTACGGGGAGAATCTCAACAAGCCCGATGCCCAGGCATTTATCAACGTGCCGATTGCAGACCTAGAGGGGGAATATCTGGTGGTACGTCCCCGGGCAGTGCTGGCCCTGCATGTGGAACCGCAATTCACGGGGTTGGAATGAGCGAGGAACGGCTCAGCCTCCTGTGGGGAGTCACGATTGCCTCCGGGGCCTTTGCCCAGTTGGTGGCGAGACTCTGCAATTTGCCCGGGGTGGTGTTGCTGCTGGCCAGTGGCCTCGTGGTGGGCCGGGCTGGCTTCCATTGGGTGGAACCGCTTGACCTGGGCAATGGCCTGGGCACGGTGGTGGGATTGCTGGTGAGCCTGGTCTTATTTGATGGGGGCCTCAACCTGCGCTTGCCCGGCGGTGAACTCAAGACCGCGGTGCTGCGCATTGTGCTGGTGCGACTGGTGCTGGGCCTTGGCGCCGGGCTGCTGGCCGCCCACTGGCTGGCGGGCTTGAACTGGCCCCTGGCGGCGGTGTATAGCGCCATCGTGCTGGCCACCGGCCCCACGGTGGTTACCCCGTTGGTGCAACAGATGCGTCTTAGCCCCCCCCTGGGCGAGCTGCTGGAGGGGGAGGGGTTGGTGCTGGAACCGGTGGGGGCAGTGTTGGCGCTGATGCTGCTGGAGTTGGTTTTGGGCCAGCTGCAGGGGCTCCAGGGGGTGGTGGAAGGGCTGGTGTTGCGCCTGGGCTTTGGGGTGGGGGTGGGTCTGCTCACCGGGCTGCTGCTGTCTGAACTGTTGCGGCGCCTGCCGGAGGAGTCCGCTGCCCTGGGCTTGCGTTTGCAGCTCACCCTGGGGGTGTTGTTTTTGATGTTTACCGCCTGTGAGGCCCAGTTGCCGGAGGCGGGGCTGCCGGCGGCGGTGGCGGCCGGGCTGGTGGTAGGCCGCAGGCCGGCTTCCAATCCCACCGAACTGGATGGCCTAATCCGTCAGCTGGCCCAACTGGCGATCACGCTGCTGTTTCCCCTGCTGGCCGCCGATGTGTCTTGGGCCGAATTAAGCCCGCTCGGCTTGGGGGGGGTGGCCTGCGTGCTGGTGCTGATGCTGCTGGTCCGACCGGTGGCAATTGCTATCGCCACCCTCGGTTTGCCCCTTGATGGCCCCCAGCGGCTGATGCTCACTTGGTTGGCCCCCCGGGGCATCGTGACCGCTGCGGTGGCCAGCTTGTTTGCGATTCGCCTGGAACAGGCAGGGATTTTGGGGGCAGGGAGATTGCAGGGTTTGGTGTTCCTAACGATTTTGATGACCGTGGGCATCCAGGGGCTTAGTGCCCCCCTGTTGGCCCAACGCTTGGGCCTGGTGGAACCACCCTTAGCCGAGACAGCGCTCGATGCGGAGCCGGTCCTCTCCGCTGGGGTGTAGCAATAGCCAGCTATCGATAAGGTCGGGGCCCTGCATTTTGCCCAGCAGGGCTGCCCTCAGGCTTTTCATCAGCAAACCCTTCTTAGCCCCGGCCGCTTCGCAGGCCTGGGCCAGCAGGGCTTTGGCGCCATCTGCTCCGAACTCAGCAGATTCCCCAGCAGCTGGCAGCAGCGTCAGCAGGGCCGCCAGCACCGCGCGGGCGCCAGGTTGGTCTAGCTGGCCAAGGGCATCGGCCCCGAGGGCGGGCCGCAGTAAAAACGGCTCGGCTTGGTCCACCCCATCGGCCAGCAGGGTGAGCGAGGGGCCGATTAGGGCGCAGAGCTGTTGCAGCCAAGCCCCGTCGTGTTTTTCCAGGGGATAGCCGGCCTCGAGCCAAAGGGGCCGGAGCTGGCTTTCCAGGGCCGCGGGGCTGAGCTCATGGAGCACCTGGCCATTGAGCCAATTCAGTTTGTCCCAGTCGAAGCGGGCGCCAGCTTTGTTTACCCGCTCGAAATCAAAGACGCTGGCGGCCTGCTCGAGGCTGAAGCGTTCCCCCATGGCCTCCGGTGCTGACCAGCCCAACAAGGTCATGTAATTGGCCAGGGCACTGGCGGTGTAGCCCATCTCGCGGAAGTCACAAACGGAGGTAACCCCATCGCGTTTCGAGAGCTTCTTGCCCTCTTTATTGAGAATCAGGGGCGTGTGGGCAAATTGCGGCATGGGCAGGCCCAGGGCTTGGTAGAGCAGCAGTTGCTTGGCGGTGTTGGCGATGTGGTCCTCGCCGCGGATGACATGGCTGATCGCCATGGCCGCGTCGTCAACCACCACCACGAGGTTGTAGAGGGGATCACCGATTTGATCGGCGGGGGCCCGGCGGGCAATCACCATGTCACCGCCGAGGTCTGATCCGGCCCAGCTCATCTCGCCCCGCACCAGGTCAGTCCAGGTGATTTGGGCCCCGTCATCGATCCGGAAACGAACCGTGGCCTGGCGACCTTCAGCCCTAAAGGCCTGCTCTTGCTCTGGGCTGAGTTGGCGGTGGCGGTTGTCGTAGCGGGGGGCCTGGTGGCTGGCTTTCTGGGCCTCGCGCATGGCCTCCAGTTCGGCCTCCGTGGCATAGCAGCGGTAGGCATGGCCGCTGGCCAGCAGTTGCTGAATTGCCGCTTGGTGCTCCGCCAGCCGGCGGCTCTGGATCACCGGTTCCCCATCCCATTGGAGCCCCAGCCACTGGAGTCCCTCGAGAATGTTGGCGGTGAAGGTCTCCTGGCTGCGTTCCTTGTCGGTGTCTTCGATGCGCAACAGGAACTGACCGCCGTGGCGCTTGGCAAACAACCAATTGAATACAGCTGTACGCGCTGTGCCGATGTGAAGGGTGCCGGTGGGGCTTGGGGCTAGCCGCACACGAACGGGCCCTGCCAACGCACCGGAAACCATGGTTTGCATTTATTAGTGAACGGGACTGACGGGGTTCGAACCCGCAACTTCCGCCGTGACAGGGCGGTGCTCTAACCGATTGAACTACAGTCCCATGGCCTGGATTCGAAGCATTGACAGTAACAAATCACCTTAAAGTGCGTTGTTAGCTGTCGCCCTTGGTCCTGGTCATCTCCCCAGCTGGGGAAGAACCAGTATCAGGGTCAGAGGTGCCGTTCGTCAACTGATTGGAGTCAGTTTTCTCGACAGGAGCCAGGGGTTTGACCGTAAGAAGCAAGCAGCCCAGTAACTGAACTGCCGTTGTTGATTTCAGAGCTCCTAGGTTGGCGCTCCGAATGCATTCAAGCGGTTTAACTCAAGACTTATGCGGTGCTGGCGCTGGTAATTGGCAGCGCTCAGCAGCATCCCTCAGGGACGAAAGCCGGCGGGCTCAATCAGGCGCACCTGATTGCCGCGGGCCGTGAATTCACGGCCCTGGTCGCTTTGGACCACCACACGGCCCCCCGACTTGACACGAATGACCCGTGCCCGCACCCAGCCAAGGGCTGCAGACTCGAGAACTTTGACCACATCACCGGGTTGAAGATCCAATTCCATGTTTCTGAACCTCAAAAATGGAACGGGGGGCATCGGACGCGCCGTGGAGGACTTGAACCCCCGACATCAGGTTTTGGAGACCTGCGTTCTACCAACTGAACTAACGGCGCAGGTGGCGATGCACCCCCGGCCGGTGCAACTTTAGACACCGGCGAAGAACGATGGGCTACAGGCTTCAGCGATCGAAGCGCTGCTTCACCCGGGTGGCCTTACCAACGCGATCGCGTAGATAGAAGAGCTTGGCCCGGCGCACCTTGCCGCGGCGCTCCACATTGATGGATGCCACCTGGGGGCTGTGGAGCATGAAGACCCGTTCTACGCCAATACCTTGGAAGATCCGACGCACGGTAATCGTTTCATGCATGCCGCCATGGCGCTTGGCGATCACCACACCTTCGTAGGGCTGTACCCGCTCCTTGCTGCCTTCCCGAATCCTTACACCCACCCGCACGGTGTCGCCCACGTAAATCTCGGGGAGGTCGCTCTTGAGCTGACCTTCCTCGAAGGAGCGGATTAGTTCTTCGGCGCTGAGCTTGCGGCCGGGGGCCTTGCCCTTCGAGGCAACGGTCCCGGGGGCTTCAGTCACGGCGGTCTCGACGGCAGGGGCCTCGACTACGGCGGACTCATTAGCGGTTTCTACTGCTTTTTCCTCTGCTGTCATTGCGATTGAGACAACCCCGTGTTGCCGTGGCAGGCCAAACAAACAGCTTAACCCCTCAGCTCAACCCTGCTTGGCCCGGGCCAGCAGTTTCTGAACCAGCATGAGGGCACCGGTGCTGAGCATCCAAAGCAGCCCCAGCCCATTCAATAAAACGTAGATGGTTTTGCCCTGGTCCCCCAGCCATTCCCCCTCGTGTAACTGCATCAGCAGGTGGGCCTGGTCGCGGCTAAGCCCCCCCCAATCGCGCAGCAGCCGATAGCCCATGCCGCTGAAGGCGGTGAGCAGCAGAGGGGCCAGTACCACCGGGGCCAGGCGGCCATGCCAGCGGCGCAGCACGGGCAGCAGGGGTAGCAGGGCGGTCACTTAGTGGGACTTATCCCCATGGGGGCAAGAGCGTTGATAGTTTGATGGAACGGGATCTGTTCTTAAGGGCATGAATTTGTTTGCAGAGTTGATTGCCTCCTCAAGACCCCAGACCGGCCCCCGCATCAGTCAAAACCGCCGCGGTGTGGAGCTGAAATCGCCGCGGGAAATCGAGATCATGCGCCGCTCCAGCCGGATTGTGGCAACGGTGCTGAAGGAAATCATGGGCCTTGTGAAGCCCGGTATGACCACCGCAGACTTGGATGCCTACGCCGAAGATCGGATCCGCAGCCTCGGGGCGCTGCCTAGTTTCAAGGGTTACCACGGTTTCAGCGGCAGCATCTGCGCCAGCATTAACAACGAGGTGGTGCATGGCATCCCCAGTGCAAAGCGGGTGATCCGCGATGGCGATCTGTTGAAAGTGGACACCGGTGCCTGCTTTGAGGGGTACCACGGCGACAGCTGTGTGACCATTTGCGTCGGCGCGGTTCCCGAGGAAGCCAGCCAGTTGGCACGGGTGGCCCAGGAGGCATTGATGCAGGGGCTCAGCCAGATCAAGGCCGGCAACAATTTGCTCGACATAGCTGGAGCCGTCCAAGACCACGTGGAAGCCCATGGCTATGCGGTGGTGGAGGACTACACGGGCCATGGGGTGGGGCGCAACCTGCACGAAGAGCCCTCGGTGTTCAACTTCCGCACCACTGATCTACCAAATGTGACCCTGCGCTCCGGCATGACCCTGGCGGTGGAACCGATCCTTAATGCGGGCACCAAGGGCTGCCGCACCCTCAAGGATCGCTGGACCGTGGTTACCGCCGATGGCAGCCTTTCGGCCCAATGGGAGCACACCGTGCTTGTAACTGATACCGGCTGCGAAATTCTCACGGATCGGGACGCCGTGTGAACCAGCTGAAATAGAGGCGCCGCCCCCAGGCGGCTATGGGCATCAGTAGCCAGGTGAGTGGGTTTGGGCTCACGATCACCAGTTCTCGGCCGGCTAGCACCTGGGCCACTACGGCGGTAGCCACCCGCTCAGCGTCCATGAAGCCATAGGGGTTGAGGGCCGAGCGGAATGGTCCCAGCACCAAGCGCCGCACCGGCCAGGGGGCATCAAGGCTGCGCAGGCTCACCAGTTGTCCCAGGGTGCGCTTGCTGATCTCATAGAGCGGACTGAAGGCCGGATTCACCTCCGCCTCCGAGGTGTTTACCCAGATTTCCCGCCGTTGGCCCCCGGGGTTGGGGCTGGCCAGGAATAGTTCCAGCAGCCGCAGGGCGCTGAGGGTGTTCACCTCAAGGCTGAGCCTGGTGGCTTCCCGATCACGGGCGCCCATCACGTTGATGCCGTGGTTGATCACCAGGATCTGCAGCTTCGCCAGCAACTCGCTTAGTTGCTGCTCTTCCCCCACCTGCCAAGCCACCGTTTCCACGGGAATTAGCGCCCCGGCTCCATCGCGCAATTCAAGGGCAGCCTCCCCGTGGCGTAGGGCCACCAGCGAGGCCCCCTGCTGGTGAAGTTGCCTTAACAACGCCTGCCCAAAGCTGCCACCGGCGCCGGTAACCCCGATGCGCAGGCCAGCAAAGCCAGACGACTGCACCAACCCATCTCCGCTCGGCCGCTAGATTTTCCCACTCTCCGGCCCCGCTGCCATGGGATATCCCAGCTCCACCCTTTTGGTGGGCTCCTGTGAACCCTTCAGTGGTAAGTCGGCCCTGGTGATGGGTCTGGTTCAGCAGTTCCGCAACAAGGGGGTACCGCTTCGCTACGGCAAGCCGTTGGCCACCAGCCTTGAGCACCAGGGAGAAGCCCCGGGGCCGTTGGTCGACGACGACGTGCGTTTCCTCGGGGAAATCTTCGACCTACCCCCCGGCTCCCTGTTGCCATCTCTTCAGGCCATTGCCCCTGCTACGGCCCTACACCAGCTGCGTTCCGGGGCGCCGGTGCCAGCGGAGCAGGCTCGCTTGGAGCTGCAGCAACTGCTGGCTACGGCGGAAGGGGTGACCCTGCTGGAAGCCGCTGGTTCCCTCAGTGAGGGGCTGCTGTTTGGCCTGAGCTTGCCGCAACTGGCCCAGGGCCTTGGGGCCCCGGTGTTACTGGCGCATGCCTGGGAGGATGCCCGCAGCGTTGAGCCCCTGTTGCAGGCCAAGGCGCTGCTGGGCGACCACCTGGTGGGGGTGGTGCTGAACAACGTGGAGCCCGAAAAGCTGGCTTTATTGCGCCAGGAGCTGGTGCCAAGCCTGGAAGCCCTGGGGATTTCGGTTTATGGCCTGCTGCCCCGCAGTCCTCTGTTGCGCAGCGTCACCGTGGGCGAGCTGGTGCAACGGCTGGGGGCCCAGGTGCTTTGCTGTCGCGAACGCAAGGACCTGCTGGTGGAAACCCTCAGCATTGGTGCCATGAATGTGAATTCCGCCATGGAGTTCTTCCGACGCCAACGCAACATGGCTGTGGTTACCGGGGCAGACCGCACCGATATTCAGTTGGCGGCCCTGGAGGCCTCCACCCAGTGTTTGATCCTCACCGGCGCGGCAGATCCATTGCCCCAGCTGATAAACCGGGCCCAGGAACTGGATGTGCCCATCTTGAAGGTGGAGCACGACACGCTCACCACCGTGGCGGTGATTGAAAAAGCCTTCGGCCATGTGCGTTTGCATGAGGCGGTCAAGGCCACCTATGCCTCGCGGTTGGTGGCGGAGCATTGCTGTTTTGATCCCCTGTTTGAGTTGCTAGGCCTTGGCTGAGCTGCATACCCCAGGGTTTCGCTGCTACGGTCAGAACTTCGCTGAGCGCTGGCGCTGCCTGTGACCCGGTCCCTTGATCTGCCGGCGCTCGACCGGGTTGACACCCTTGCCCAGGAGTTGGCACTCCTCCAGGACACTGGAAAGCGGCGTATTGCCATCCTTGGCACCCGCCATGTGCCGGTGGTTTCTGTGCATTTGGTGGAGCTGGTAACCAGGTCCCTAGTGCAGGAGGGCCATAGCCTGGTTACCTCCGGGGGCCAGGGGGTTAATGCGGCGGTGATCCGCGGGGCCATCGCCGTGGACGCCAGCAAGCTCACGGTGATTCTTCCCCAGAGCCTTGAACGGCAATCGGTGGAATCTCGGGAACAGCTGGATAGGGTTTTGCATCTGGTGGAAAAGCCTGAGCATGATGCGCTGCCTTTGGTGGAGGCCAGTGCCTTTTGCAATCGCGAGATCGTTAGCCGTTGTGATCAGTTGATTTGTTTCGCTTTCCACGACAGCGAAACCTTGATTGAAAGTTGCCGGGGGGCCGAGGAAATGGGCAAAATGGTAACCCTGTTGTTCTTCGACTAAGCAGCCTTTCAACTGGCTAGCACCGCCTTGAGGCCCTCCAGGTAAAGCAGGGCGCTGCACACCAACCCTGCGGCCCAGCAGAGGGCCCTCAGGGGCGGCAGATTTGCCACATAGGCAGGGATGTAGATCAAGCGCAGCGCCGGATGCAGCCAGGCCACCAGCATGGCCACTGGGCTGTCCACCCCCGCCACCAGGCAGAGCAGGCAAGCGGGAGCATGCAGGCTGAAGGCCTCGAGACTGTTCTGGTGGGCCCAGCTGGCCCGTTTCCCCCAGGCGGGTAGGCGCTCAAACATCGCCCTAGGCGCCTGCAGGTCTGCCATGGTGAAGTTGGCCTGGGATCGGGCTGCCCCCAGGGGCACCACACTCAGCACCACCACCAGCCCGGCTAGCACCAGGGAAGCGGCAAAGGGGGCGCCTGTTGCGGCGACGAGGCCAAGGGTTGTTGAACTGCCCACAGGTATCTAGAAAAGCGGATGCTTCCCTTTCTAGGCTGGGAATCGTTGCCCTGATCACGTCCCATGGCCGATAGCTACAGCTTTGATGTGGTTTCAGACTTCGACAGCCAGGAGCTGCTCAACGCGGTGGACCAGGTGCGGCGGGAGGTGGGCCAGCGCTACGACCTCAAGGATTCCAACACTGAGATCGATTTACAGGAAGCCAGCATTGAGATCACCACCGCCAGTGATATGACCCTGGAGGCAGTGGTTGATGTGTTGCGTCAGAAGGCCACCAAACGGGAGATCTCCTTGAAGATCTTTGACCTGCAGCCCCCCGAAGCGGTGGGGGGCAATCGGGTCAAGCAGCTGATCAAGCTGCGTAAGGGGCTTAGCCAGGAGCTGGCTAAGCAATTAAGTAAAAAGGTGCGCGATGAACTGAAGAAGGTCACCGTGTCGATCCAGGGGGACAGCCTGCGGATCACCGGCAAAAACAAAGACGACCTGCAGGGGGCCATCCAGCTCTTGCGGGGCGAGGATTTGGAAGTGCCCTTGCAGTTCCAAAATTACCGTTGAAGTTTTACTTAATTCTGTACCTTCTGGGGCTTGGCAGGGTCGTTTGGAAAATCAACGCCGATGATCTGATTTTTGTTATTGAGAATCACAAATAAAGTGTCTGTTAGGCGGTTGAATTCCGTGTTTACCAGCACTAATTTGCCGTCTTTGGTTTGTTCCGCTTCCACTGCCTTATCTACTTTTATAAAGTTACCAGTTTCCTTTTGCAGATTCAGCCACTTGGCCTGTAGGGCGATTGGGGGCAGTTCCTTTTGCATATCCAGGCTCAGGAAACTGCGGGCGCTGATGAATTGGCCAGTGCTGAGAGCCTTCACAAAAGCCAGGGCCACCTTGGTGGAGGGCTGCTTACTGGCGTCATAGAGCTGACCCACCAGCTGCCCCTGGCGGTTGAGCACCATAAACAGATCTTTTTGGCCAGCGGCGGTGTTAAGGGTTACTTCCACCGTGGTGTTGCGCAGGCCAGGGGTTACCCGTTGGATTGTCCAGCTGAGTAAGGCCGGCTGGGTTTGCAGGGTGCTGTTCACCATGCTGGGACTGCTGGTTTGTTTCAGCTCCTCGGAAAACTGGCTGTAGCGGGTATTGGCATCACGATTTTTGATGGCCTCAAGGATGCGTTCCGCCGCAGCACTGGCCTCGGCCTTGCCCAACGCTGGGGCCCCCTGGGCGCTGCTGGCGGCGCCGGCTTGGGCCTGAACCGCTGCGGGGAATTGGGCAACGCCTATCCCAGTAGCTACTACTAGCGCTGCCAGAACGGATGGCCGAAGGGCAGAACGCAGGGGGCGCAGCATCGTGGGGAACGCATGGTTGCGACCAGTTTGCCCTGGCGGCTTCTGAAGCGCTGGTGTGCAGTACTCAAGATTGATTAGAAAAGGGGAGATTTGTGCCTTTCCCCATGGGTCGCTTTTCTAAGGGTCGCTTTGCTGCGCACCTGCCAGAGCTCTGCATCAGCCTCTGCCTGGGCCTTGGCATCCTCGGCGCCTCCCTAGCCCAGGCCCAGCAAGACAACATGCTCAATGCCCTCAATGCCCTGCGCAACGCCCGGGCCTCCCTGGTGCTGGCCATCCCCAACAAAGGTGGCCATCGCGAACGGGCCATTCAGCTGGTGGATCAAGCAATTATGCAAACCCAAGCGGGGATCAACTACGCCAATCGGTAGTTGAATTCCTGTCGATCTAGGGGCAGCGCAGGGTTCAGTGCTGCAGTTCTAGGTCGCACTTGTATTTGCGGCTGGCCAAGGCTTTCAGCGATTCCTCTTTCACCACCAGGTTCATCTGCTGGGATTCCAGCTCAAAGGCGTTGGCTTTTGGGTTTCCGGTTTCTAGTTCCTTGCGGGCGCGGTTGAGGCGGGTTTGCAGCAGGGCGGTGACCTCATCGGAGCAGCGGGGCGTGGGCTGCTCAGGACGAAAGGCGCCGCCGCCCGGCTGGGCCGCCAGCGGCGTGCCCGTCACTGCCAGCCCCAGGGCCAGGGCCATGGCCAGGGGTTGGCCAGCCCTTGATTGCCGTAGGGCCCGCAGCCTTGGCGGCGGCGCTGCTTGGTGGAATGGCAGCCTGGCGGGGTTGCAGCCCATGGGTTGGCAGTTTCAGCCGCTTTACTTTGCCTGGCCGTCCTGGCCAATCCCCTGCAGGAGCAGGGCCAACGGGTGCAGCCCGTGGCCTCCTCTGCGGGCATGGTGGTGAGCCAGGAGGCCCTCGCCAGTGGCGTGGGGGCGGCGATCCTGCGGCGGGGGGGCAATGCGATTGATGCGGCGGTGGCCACGGCCTTTGCCCTGGGGGTAACCCTGCCCCAGGCCGGAAATCTGGGGGGCGGAGGCTTTCTTGTGTTTTGGCATGGGCCCCAGCGGCGGGCCTATGCCCTGAATTTTCGGGAAATGGCCCCCCGCCGGGCCACGGCGCAGATGTTTTTGAACGGGGCGGGGGATGTGGACCGTGCCAGGGCCACCCGCAGTTTGTTGAGCACAGCGGTGCCTGGTTCGGTGGCTGGCTTACTGGCGGCCCAGGGCCGTTTCGGGCGCCTTTCGCGTCAAGCCGTGCTTGCCCCGGCCATTGAGCTGGCGGAGCGCGGTTTCCCGGTCTATCCCCAGTTGGCGGAGTCGTTGCGGCAGGCATCACCGCTTTTGCATAGTGATACCACCGCTAAACGGCTCTTCTTCCCTAATAATTCAGGGCCTGCACAGCCAGGGGGCCTGGGAGCCTCTGGGGTGCATTTCTATCGCGTTGGGGAGATCTTGCGTCAACCGCAACTGGCGGCGACCTTGGGGCTGATTAGTAAGCAGGGGGCTGCTGGTTTTTATTCGGGGGAGATAAGCCGCCAGCTCGAAGCGCTGATGCTGGCCCGGGGCGGCTTAATCGATCGCCAAGACCTGGGGGCCTATCGGGTGCGCTGGCAGGAGCCGGTGCGCGGTAGTTTCCGGGGCCTCACGGTGTTATCGATGCCGCCCCCCAGCAGCGGTGGCGTGACCCTGGTGCAGCTGCTGAACCTGTTGGAACCCTTTGACCTGGCCCTGACGGGACTCAACAGCGCCTCAACTATTCACCTAATGGTGGAGGCCATGAACCTGGCCTACCGCGACCGCAACAGTGAACTCGGCGATCCCGACCAGATGGCGATCCCGGTGGAACGGCTCACCAGTAAGGCCTATGCCGAGAGCCTGAGGGGTCAGATCCAGCTGGATCGCCATACCCCCAGCGCCCAACTGGCGGGGCTGGCCCCTTTGCCCAGCAATAGCACCAACACAACCCACCTGTCGGTGGCCGACCGCCAGGGCTCATTGGTGGCGCTTACCACCACCCTCAACTTTGCCTATGGCAATGGCATTGCCGTGCCTGGGGCCGGCTTCTTGCTTAATAACGAGATGGACGACTTCACCGCCAAACCAGGGGTAGCCAATGCCTATGGCTTGGTGCAAGGGGAACGCAATGCCATTGCGCCGGGTCGCCGGCCCCTGAGCTCTATGACCCCCACGATTGTGCTTAACACCGATGGCAGTCCATGGCTGGCCACCGGCAGTCCCGGGGGTAGTCGCATCATCACCACCGTGCTGCAGGTGTTGCTGAACCGGATCTTGCATGGCCTTAACCTGGCCAGTGCGGTGCTTACCCCCAGGCTGCACAGCCAACTCTGGCCCGATCAGATCAGCATTGAGGAGGGGTTCAGCCCAGACACCCAAAGGTTGCTGGAGGGCAAGGGTCACCAGCTGCTGCGAACGGCGGCAATGGGCTCAGTCAACAGCGTGGAACTGCTGCCCGCTGGCGGCAGCCTTGGGGTGGCCGATCCCCGTCGGCCGGAGGGGGCGGCGGTGCCCGAACGACCCTAGGGAGCCTGATTGCACCCTCTAGGAAGGCCAGCCCTGCGGGGGCTTTTGCTTTCAAACCAGCGGCGCTTGGCATGGACAGCAAAGTTGACCCTAATGAAAATGACTAGGGTCAAATGACTAGGGTCATATTCAAGAGAGGCTCGGCTGGCTTTTGGGCTTCTGCTCTGCTGTCTTTTAGGATTCCAGTCTGCTGGGTGGATGTGCTCTTGAGCTGCTGAGCTGCTCCTTAAAGGAGAGGATTCACCTAGGGCACCAATAAAAATTTGTAACTTCAGTACTCAGGCACAACTTTTAGCTCTAATGCTCAGGCACAACTTTTAGGCCTAAGGCTCAGCCGCAACGGTTAGGTGCATTGCCTTCGCTCCAGCTGTTGATGATGAACCAAGGGCAAGGTTGGCAATGTTGCCGGCAGCTTTGGTTTAAAGTAATGCCTTGGGTGATATCTTAATCATTGCCTGAAGCAACATCTTAGGCAACATCTTAGGCAACATCTTAGGCAGCATCTTAAGGAATATCTGAAGTAATGTCTGAAGTAATATTTTCATTTCCTTCGTGCTGGCTAGCAGATGGAGTGGTCCACTGCATTTTTATGATAAAATATTTGAATTGGTTCGGTATCGAAGTATGGCCAATTTGAATCCCTGGGTTAAGGCGATTGCTTTGCCGAATGATGGGGTACATGGTGGAGCTGAGCGGTTAATTTTTTCCCTAAATTTTAATGATAATGTTTTTGTAGGGCAAGCTACTCCGCAACTACCCGTTGAGATTGGATATCGCATGCGCCATGCTGAATATCTGGGGGGATCAGGCACAAATATATTGGATTTTGCATTAAATATTACGCCTAGCGATCTAGATTTAGATGGTATTAGTATCGGCATTGTAGATTCGATTACTGGTCTCAGGGATTTTGATTTTTCCTCGTCAATCACCGACATAAGGGGTAATCCTGCCAGCGACATAATTCCAGCTTTAAATACTAATAATATTCTTATTGATGCCAAAGGCCCGGAAATTGTGAGCTATGGCAATCTGATGATGCAGCGCAGCGACATTGGTCTCCAGGCTATGCTTGAGGTCAATTTTGCCCAAGATGTTCATGTTACTGGAGAGCCATTGGTTCCCGTGCAACTTGGAGCCTCTCCTGGGTATCTGAAGTACAAATCTGGATCAGGTTCTAAAACATTAATATTCGCTGCAACAGTGCCTGGGCCTATGGAGTTAAATGACCTTGGCTTCAGGAAAATGACAGGACAAGTGATATATTTACCAGAAGGCGTAAATATTAATGATCAACTGGGGAACAGTATTGAGTTGCTTGGATCAAACTATAATGAAACATTGATTGAGGATGGTAGCAGGGTTGTTGTAATGGGTGCACATTACGAGTATCTTGAAACGATCAAGCGAGAAGACCTTGATCAAAATATGGCAAAAGAGAAGGATTGGTATTTAAGCGGTGCTGTTATTGACACTAACAAGCCAGCCGAGTCAAGTAATATTAAAGATTATCTTAGAGATTATGAGATCCCCCCATTGAAGCCCGCAACGAATGACGTAGATATTTATCGAATTGCATTTCGCTCAAGTATCCCTGAGCAGGATCGTTTTGTTACTGCCTATGGAATTGCTGGAATCCCAAAAACTACCGCTAAATCATTGCCAGTGGTTTCATGGGAGCATCAAACTTCATTCAAAAAAACAAATGCTGCTTCCCAGGCTTTTAGTTACAAGTCAGATGCTGAATATGGCCAAGCATTGTCTACCCGTCTCAAATTTGCCCATTATGCAGGCCAAGGTTATGCTGTGATTAGTGCCGACCAATTTGGCCTCGGTAATTCTACTGAAGATTATGCTTATCAGGTTAAGAGGAGTAATCAACAGGCTAGTTTTGATCTTTATTCTAAATCATTAGATTTAATTAAGTCCCTTGGTAAAAGCACTTCAGATTTGTTTTTGGCTGGTTGGTCTGGTGGGGGGGTTACGGTTGCCGGATTTCTTGAAGAACTGGAGAGTAAAGGAATCAAGGTTCAAGGCGCTGCGATAGCCGCAGGACCATGGGACCAGGAAATGTTGATGAAATCTGCCATCTTTAATCCTCGGGACGGAGCAGACGGGAATACACCAGATGCTGACTGGCTAAACTACTTATTGGTTTACACAGCATTTTCACTTTCTGGCTACAATGAAAAAGCTTATATTGCAGAAGATGTACTTGGTAAATACTATGAAACGGCCAGAAAGCTATACACTAGAGAGTATAAGGACTTAAAAATAAGTGCTGATAATTTGGGTATCTTTATTGATGGGCAATATCTTCCGAATCAAGTCGGCAAGATCTTGCCAGATAAATATACCTCTGATCCGGCGGCTTTTGCTAAATCCGCCTATGCTCAGTTATTGAGGGATGCAAGTTCAGGAAACATCCCTCTGTCTAGCGATGTGATGATGGTTTACGGGAGGCAGGATGAGCTAATGAGTCCTGATTTGGCCACTGTAATTTACCAGCGCCAAAGTATTGGCTTTGCTAAGGAAAATATTAGTTTAAATATTGTCAATTCTGCCAATCACCGGGCGGCATTCTTGAGCTCGATGAGCGCTTCTTTGGATTGGTTTAATGGCAAGCTTGTCTCTTCCGGTCAGCAGGAAGTTCCGGCGGCAGGCCAGCCCATGTTTGCATCAGGTTGGGATCAGTGGTTTTTCTCTTTCCTGGTGCTTGGCGTGGCAAGGGGCTGGGATTCTGGTATTTTAAAAATGCTGCAGTTGCTGATAATTTTGAAGGTGTCCATGGCTGGTTAGCCCCGGAAGTGTTGATAATCTTTTTAGTCTTGATCCCCTTGATCCCGCTGAAGTATGAAGCGCCCATGGCAGATCATGTTCTGCGTAGGGTTGCTCAGTTGCTTGGCATTGAGGATGGTTCATTTGTGATTAATATTCATGTAGACTTTTCTCCTGATTGACTCTCTGCTTTGACTAGTTCTTTCCTCTGGTCATTTTTCATCTGATTAGGCCTTTCCTGTGATTAGCTTTTTGAAGTGATTAGCTTTTTTTGGGTGATTAGCTTTTCAAGGTGAGTATTTATGATTCTTGCTTTCTATGGTTTTCACCTAAATATTGATTATTCATCGCCTAAATAAGATTTTCTTAGGGCTTCGTCGCCGCGAAGTTCTGAGGCGCTCCCCTCCAGCACCAGCTGTCCCGCCTCCAGCACATAGCCCCGCTGGGCAATGGCTAGGGCTGCGTAGACGTTCTGTTCCACCAGCAACATGCTGAGCCCCTCGCGGTGCAGTTGGGCCAGGCTTTGCATCAGTTCCTCCACCAGCAGGGGCGCCAGGCCCAGGCTGGGTTCATCCAGCAGTAGCAGGGTGGGGCGGGCCATCAAGGCCCGGGCGATGGCCAGCATCTGCTGCTCGCCGCCGCTGAGGCTGCCCGCCAGTTGCTGGCGCCGTTCCGCCAGCCGCGGGAATAGGCCGTAGCACCGCTCCAGATCTGCGGCGATGGCCGAACGATCGCGCCGCAGCCAGGCCCCCAGTTGCAGGTTGTCGACCACGGTTTGTTGGGCCAGCACCCGCCGCCCTTCTGGGCAATGGCTAATGCCTAGGCGCACGGTGGCTTCGGTGCTGAGGCCCCTGAGGCTGCGTTCCCCCCAATACAGCTGCCCCTCACTGGCGGGCACCAGGCGGGAGATGGCCCGCAATGTGGTGCTTTTGCCGGCCCCATTTGATCCCAGCAGGGCCACACATTCGCCGGTGCCCACCTCCAGGCTCAGCTGCCGCACCCCCCAGAGGGAGCCATAGCGCACCCCCAGTTGTTCTAGGCGCAGTAGCGGTGGGGCCATGGAGCTCATGGGGCCCCCTTACCCAGGTAGGCCTCGATCACTAGGGGATTACGGCGCACCTGTTCGGGGCTGCCCAGGGCAATGCGCTTGCCGAAATTCAGCACCGCCAGCCGGTCGCAGAGCTGCATCATCAGCGGCACATGGTGTTCGATGATCAACACCGTGAGCTGAAACTGATGGCGCAGCAGTTGCACCAGCTCCCGTAACGCCTGTTTTTCCACCGGGTTTAGCCCCGCGGCCGGTTCATCCAGCAGCAACAGCTGGGGGCCGGTGGCCAGGGCCCGGGCGATTTCAAGCCGCCGCTGGTCTCCGTAGGCCAGGGAGCCGGCGGCCTCCTCGGCCCGCCCCTGCAGCTGCACTAGGGCCAATAGTTCCAGGGCGCCGCGGCGGTCGTTGCGGCCCATGGCCACCTGCAGGTTGTCGAGGCAGCTGAGTTGGCGAAACAGGCGCAAATTCTGAAAGGTGCGGGCCAGGCCCAGGCGGCACAACACATCCGGCCGTTGGCCTGCTATGGCCTTACCCCGCCAGCGCACGTTGCCGCTGCTGGGCGCAGTGAGACCCGTGATCACATTGAAGAGGGTGGTTTTGCCGGCCCCATTGGGGCCAATCAGGCCAAGGATCTCCCCCTCCTGCACCTCCAGGCTCACCCCATCAAGGGCCCGCAGACCGCCAAAGCGACGGCTTACTTGATCCAGCTCCAGCAAGGGGGCCATGGTCATGGCCGCTTCGGGTTGATCAGGCCCTGGGGAATCAAACCCTGGGGAATTAACACCGGTCCCAGCAGGATCACCAGGCCAAACACGATCAGGCGCAGGTCGCCCACGGGCCGCAGCAGTTCCGGCAGGGCGGTGAGCAGCAGGCCGCCAAGTACCGGGCCCAGCCAGGTGCGACTGCCACCCAACACCACAAAGGCCAGGGTGGTGATGCTGGCGTCAAAGCTGGCCTGGCGGGCGTTCCAACTGTTGAAGTAATGGGCCGCCAGCACCCCAGCGGCGGCGGCCCCAAGGGCACTTAATAAAAAGGCTAATAGTTTTACGCGATCTGTATCGACCCCCATGCAGCGGGCCGCCAGTTCGTCATCACGGATGGCGGCCATGGAGCGCCCCAGGGGTTGCCGTTCGAGGGTGTGGCAGCCCCAGCACCCCAACCCCAGCAGCAGCCCAAAGGCGGCGAGATAACCCTCGGGGCTGTCAAACGGTTGGGGGATCGCAAAAATCCCCACGGCCCCGCCAAACCAGGGGCTATTCAGCAACACAACCCGCAGGATTTCCACCAGGGCAATGGTGGCAATCGCCAGGTAGATCCCCCGCAGCCGCAGCACCGGTCCGCCGATGGCCAGGGCTAGGGCCCCGGCCACCAGCAGGGCCACCAGCAGTTCAAGAAGCACTGAACTGAGCGGATAGAGCTCGCTATCTCCGGCCAGGGCCGGTAGGCCCGTGGAGAGCAGGGCCGCCACGGTGCCGCCCACGGCATAAAACCCTGGGGTGGCCAGCGACAGTTGGCCCGCCCGCAGCGGCAGATACACCGCCAGGGCCAGCAGCGCCCCCAGCAGCATCTGCACCAATAGAGAAACGTCGGGCATGGGAGCTAAACCTTCTCCACCAGCCGCCGACCCAGCAGCCCCTGGGGCCGCAGCAGCAGGATCGCAAATAGAAAGGCAAAGGCCACGGCGTCTTTGTAGCCCGAGAGTTTGCCTGGTACCAAGGCCTCAGCGATGCCTACGATCAGGCCCCCCAGCACCGCCCCCGGCACGCTGCCCAGGCCGCCTAGCACCAGCACCCCCAGCCCCTTGAGGCCATAGCCGATGCCGAAATAGGGCCCGGCGATGCTCACGCTCAGGGCCACCAAACCGCCAGCTAAGCCCGCCAGGAAGCCGGCCAAAGCAAAGGCCAGCTGCACCATGGCGTCACTGTTGATGCCCAGTAGCCGGGCGGTGCTGGGGTCTTCGGCTACGGCCCGCAGGGCCTTGCCGCCGCGGCTGCGGTTAAGCCACAGGCCCAGCAGCACCATCACCAGCGCCGCCACCCCCAGCAAGAGCAATTGCACCGTGCGGATTTGTAAGCCATCCCCCAGGGCCAACACCGCCGGCAGGGCCCCCAGGGGCTGGCCGGGCAGGGCATAGGCCTCAGCCCCCATCAGCAACTGGATCAGGTTTACGAGGATCACCCCAGCCCCAAGGCTGGTGATCAAATACAGCAAGGGTTCAGCACCGCGGCGCCGCAGCGGCCGGAAGGCCACGGCCTCCACCGCCAGGCTGGCGGCGGCGGTGCCAAGGCCCGCCAGGGCTAGGACTGCCCAGAGGGGCAGGGCCAGGGGCAGGTGCAGGCCGGCCAGGGCGCCGTTGCTGCCCACCGTCCCCCCCAGCAGCAGGTAGGTGAGATAGGCCCCCAGGGTGAACAGGGCGCCGTGGGCGAAATTGATTACCCCCAGCACCGAAAACACCAGGGTGTAACCGAGGGCAAACAGCGCATAAACGGCCCCCACCGAAAGGCCATTGATCAGCAGTTGCACCAATATTTCCATGGGCGCGGCTTACTTCAGCAGGGCAAAGCGCCCGCTGCGGCCATCGCTGTTCATGCGTACCTGGGCCACGAAGAAGCGGTCCTGTTGCACCTCTCCCTCGGGGCTGAAGCTGATCTTGCCCAGGGGGGTTTCGTAGCTGCCGCTGAGGATTTCTTTGTTGAGCATCAAACGCACCTGGCGCAGGGGCTGGCCTTTTAGCGGTTGCTGTTGGTTGAGTCGGCCGGCGGCTTCGGCGATCACCTGGTAGGCGGCGTAGGCCTGGGCGGTGAGCTGCGGCGGTATCGCCCCCCCCTTCTTTGCCTTGTAATTGGCCACAAAGGCGCGGTTGGCGGCGCTGGGCAGTTCGGGGCTGTAGGCCTGGGCGATCAAGATGCCATCACAGGCCCGTTGGCAGATCGGATAGATGTTCGGCGTATTCATGCCGTTACCTACCACGATGGTGCCTTTGTAACCCAGTTCCCGCAGTTGGCGGATCAGGTTGCCGCCATCCACCGCCTGCAGGGAAAGCACCACCAGGTCGGGCTTCAGTTGGAGGGCGGCGGTGATCTGATTGAGGAAGTCTTGGTCGTTGAGCTGGGTGCGCTGCACCGTGATCGGTTTGAGCCCCTTCTCTGTTAAAGCCTTCTGGAAGATTGTCGTTTCAGCGGTGCTGTAGGCATCGTCTTGGGCGTAGAACACCGCCGCCCGCTTGATCTGGGGATGCAGCTCCAGGGCTTTGGCGATCGAAAGCGGCGCAATTACCGAGCTCTGGGCCGACACGCGACTGATGAAACTGCCCAGTTCGGGGATGCCCGTGGCGGTATTGGAGGGGGCCAGCACCGGCACCCCCCGGCGTTGGGCGATGGGATCGGCGGCGAAGGCCTGTTGGGAAAGGGTGGGGCCGATCAGGGCCGCAGTGCCCCCTTTTATCAATAGGTTGAAGGCACTGGTGGCGCCCGCCTCATCACTGCCGCCGTCCTCGATGCGCAGCTGCAGCGGCAGGACGCTGCCGGGCTTGAGGGCCGCCTGGGCCAGCTCAAGGCCGATTTTCTGGTCTTGCCCATACACATTGGCGTTGCCCGTGAGCGACAGCACTGCCCCCACCGGCAAGCCCCCCTTCAGGTTCACCGGCTGGTTGCTGGTGGATCCGCCACAACCAGTAAGCAGGAGCAGGCTCGCCACCGCCAGGCCCAGGGCCCTGGTTTGGGGGCGCCGCGGTTTAGGCAATGGCAGTTCAGGCGATGGCGGCAAAGCTTTCACGGAAGGCCTCGATGGTGGCGTCGATGTCTGCCTCGGAGTGGGCCAGGGAGGTGAAGCCGGCCTCGAAGGCGCTGGGGGCCAGATAAACGCCCCGCTCCAGCATTCCCCGGTGCAACTGGGCAAAACGGGCGGTGTCTGCCGCCTTGGCCTCTTCAAAGTTGCGCACGGGGCCTTCGGTGAGAAAGAAGCCAAACATGGCGCTGATGCTGCTGCCGCAGATCGGCAGCCCCGCCGCCTGGGCCGCCGCCTGGATGCCATTGGAAAGGCGCTTGGTGCGCGCTTCCAGCTGCTCGTAGCTGCCGGGGCGCTGCAGGATTTCCAGGGTTTTGATGCCAGCGGTCATCGCCAGGGGATTGCCACTCAGGGTTCCCGCCTGGTACATCGGCCCGGCCGGGGCCACCATCGCCATGATCTCGGCCCGGCCGCCGTAGGCCCCCACGGGAAGGCCGCCGCCGATCACCTTGCCCATGGTGGTGAGGTCTGGGGTGATGCCAAATTTCGACTGGGCACCGCCATAGGCGATGCGGAAGCCGGTCATTACTTCGTCGAAAACCAGCAGGGCGCCGTATTCCTTGGTTAATTCCCGCAGGCCCTCGAGGAAGCCAAAGTCGGGGGGGATGAAGCCGGCATTGCCCACCACCGGCTCCAGGATCACCCCGGCGATTGAATCGGGGTTGGCTGCAAACAACGCCTTTACTGCCTCCAGGTCGTTGTAGGGGGCGGTGAGGGTGTTGGCGGTGGTGCTGCTCGGCACGCCGGGGGAGTCGGGCAGGCCGAGGGTGGCCACCCCAGAGCCGGCCTTCACCAGGAACATGTCGGCGTGGCCGTGGTAGCAGCCCTCAAACTTGATTAGCTTTTCCCGGCCGGTGTAGGCCCGCATCAGCCGCAGCACCGCCATGCAGGCCTCGGTGCCGCTATTCACGAAGCGCACCATCTCAACGCTGGGCACCGCATCGATTACCAGCTGGGCCAGCTCGTTTTCCAGGGCGCAGGGGGCGCCAAAGCTGGTGCCCTTGGCCAGGGCCTGGTGCAGGGCTTCGATCACCTCAGGGTGGGCGTGGCCGCAGATGGCCGGCCCCCAGCTGCCGATGTAATCGATGTAGCGGTTGCCGTCCACATCCCAGGCGTAGGCCCCTTCCACCCGGTCAAACACAATTGGTTGGCCGCCCACGGAGCGGAAGGCCCGCACCGGTGAATTCACCCCCCCCGGCATCAGTTTCTGGGCTGCCGCGAACAACGCATCGGAGCGGCTGGTGTTCAGGGCGGCGGCGGTAACCAAGGGACCGTTCAGCAAATCACAAGCCCCCATCCTTACCTAGAACCTTGCCTCTTAGTAGATCGATAGGCTGCCAACACTGTTTTGTTACGGCAGCAGGCCAGTGCTGAAGCCAATTGACTGGGCTGAACTCGAGCGCCGGCTGCGCCGTTTATTGCCTGCCAAGGCCGTAGTAAGCAAACGCCAGGAGCTGCTTACCTACGACTGCGATGGCCTCACCATGGACCGGCATCTACCGCCCTTGGCGGTGTTGCCGGAAAGCACTGAGCAGGTGGCGGCCGTGTTGGGTCTCTGCCATGGGCTGGGGGTGCCCTTCGTGGCCCGCGGCAGTGGCACGGGGCTGTCCGGCGGGGCGTTGGTGGAACAGTCGGCCCTGCTGGTGATCACCAGCCGCATGCGTCAGGTGCTGGCGGTGGATCTCGATAACCAACGCATTCGAGTGCAGCCCGGGGTTATCAATAGTTGGGTGACCCGGGCGGTGAGCGGCGCTGGCTTTTATTACGCCCCGGATCCATCTAGCCAAGTGGTGTGCAGCATCGGCGGCAACGTGGCTGAAAATTCCGGTGGTGTGCATTGCCTTAAGTACGGGGTAACCAGTAACCATGTGCTGGAGCTGGAGGTGGTCTTGCCCGATGGCACGGTTACCACCCTGGGGGGGCCGCTGGCCGAGGCGCCCGGCCTAGACCTGCGGGGGGTATTCATTGGCAGTGAGGGCACCCTCGGGATTGCTACGGCGATCACCCTGCGGCTGTTGCGGGAGCCTGAGGCGGTGGCGGTGCTCTTGGCGGATTTCAGTTCGATGGAGGCCGCCGGTGAGGCCGTGCGGGCGATTACGGCGGCGGGGGTGTTGCCAGCGGGCATGGAAATCATGGACAACTTCACGATCCGCGCCGTGGACGCCATGTTGGAGCAGGAGCTCTATCCCAGTGATGCGGCGGCGGCCCTGCTGATCGAACTCGATGGCAGTGGCCGGGAGGTGGCGGTGGCGGCTGAGTTGAGTGCCCAGCTCTGTCGCCAGGCCGGCGCCCGCCAGGTGCAGCAGGCCTTGGCCCCCGAGGATCGGGCGCGGCTCTGGCTGGGGCGTAAGAGCGCCATCTCCGCCCTGGGGCGCATGTATCCCAGCTATTACCTCCAGGATGGGGTGGTACCCCGCAGCGCCCTGCCCCGGGTGCTGGCCGCCATTGCCGAATTAGCTGAGCAGCATGGTTTACCGGTGGCCAATGTTTTCCATGCGGGCGATGGAAATCTCCACCCTTTGATTCTCTACAACGCCAGCGAAGCCGGGGTGAAACAAAGGGTAAAAGAACTGGGGGCGGCGATTTTAAGGCTCTGCATTGATGCGGGAGGTAGTATTAGTGGAGAACATGGAATTGGTGCGGATAAGCGTTGTTTTATGGATTGGATGTTTAATTACGATGATCTAGAAACTATGCAGTTGGTGCGAAGGGCCTTTGACCCGGAGCAACGGGCCAATCCAGGTAAACTCTTTCCCAGCCCTGGGGGCTGTGCTGAATCCAGCCGCCGCGCCCAGCAACTCAATTTGCCTGCCGATGTGGGGGTGATTTAGCCTGAGCCAGTCAGGAGCTGTCCCCGCCCATGAGTCGCATTCCTATGGCCCTGGTGGGAGCCTGCGGCTTCACTCTGTGGGCCAGCGCCAGTCTGCTGGTGGCCTGTCAGCCCAAGCCGGTGGAGCCGCCTCCCCAGCTTTCCCCTCGGCGGGTTTCAGCCCTGGGGCGCCTGGAGCCAGAAACCAAGATCCGTAAGGTTTCGGTGTCGAGTTCCCTAAGTGGTGATCGGATTGAGAAGCTCCTGGTGCAAGAAAACCAGGTGGTAAAAGAAGGAACGCCGTTGGCGATCCTTAACAGTTATGGCACCCTCAAGGCCTCCTTGCAGGAGGCAAATGAATTGGTGGGTGTGGCCGAAAGCAAGCTCGCCCAGGTGAAGGCCGGGGCTAAGCAAGGGGAAATTCGGGCCCAGGAATACAAGGTGCAGAGCCTGGAAAGGCAACTGGCCGGTGAGCAGTTGTCCCAGGATCAAGCGGTGAAGGCAGCCCGATCCACCGCCAATGAAGCCAAGCTAGAAATGCAGCGCTACGACCAGCTTTATAAGGCTGGAGGGGTTTCAGCCCTGCAACGGGATCGCTATCGCACCCGGGCTGAAACCACCAGCGCAGACCTAGCAAAGGCCATTGAAACCCGTGCGGGCACCCTCAGTACCCTCAGGGCAGACATTGAGAGTGCTCGCCAAACCTTGGCCCAGATCAAGGAGGTGCGTCCGGAGGATGTGGCCACTGCCAACAACGAATTGCGTAAGGCCATTGCCTCCCGCGATCGTGCCCGCCAGGAATTTGATTTCGCCACGGTGCGGGCCCCCCAGAACGGCCAAATTCTTCGCATAATTGCGCGCCCTGGCGACAAGGTGGGCGAAGATGGCATTCTGGAGATGGCAGATACTACCCGTATGATTGTTACGGCGGAGGTATATCAAACTGATTTACCAAAGTTATTTGAGGGGCAAACAGCCTCGATTACTGCCGATGGCTTTGAAGGCAGCCTCAAGGGGAAGGTTTATCAGGTGCTGCCCCAGGTCCAGCGGCAAACAGTTTTTACCGGTCAGCCTGGTGAAAATATGGACCAGCGGGTTTTTGAGGTGAAGATTCGCCTTGATACCACCCCGGAGGAGCAACTCAAGCTGCGTTTTGGCTCAAATCTTCAAGTAAATGTGGTCTTTGATCCTAAGTCGCAACCTGCCAATGGTCAGCCGGGGCTGAAACCATGAACAAAGGTCTTGCCAAGTGGCTAAAACGCACCCCGGTGGCCTGGCTCCAGGTAACTAATAATCCTGTGAAAATGGGCATTGCCCTGGCCGGCGTAAGTTTCTCAAACCTGCTGATGTTTTTTCAGCTAGGTTTGCTTGATAGTATTTACAATAGCCAGCGGAAGCCCATTGATCGCTTGCGCGCGGATCTGGTGCTGGTGAGTGCTGGCTATAGCAACATGGGCTCCCTGCAAAATTTTCAGCGCAGCCGTTTGTATCAGGCCCTGGGGGTGCAGGGGGTGGCGGGGGTATCACCGCTCAGAATTTCTCGGGCCACCTGGATCACGCCGGCCACTCGGGAGTCCTACGACGTTTATGTGTTTGGTGTAAATCCCAGTAGGCCCTCCTTAGCTTTCCCAGAGCTGGAGCAGGACCCGGCCCGGCTGCAACCCTTGCGTAATGCCCTATTTGATCGCAACTCTAAAAAGCAATATGGCGATGTGGCAAGGGTAGTTGCCCGCGATGGGGTGTTGCCCCTGGAGGTGAATGGTCGCTCGATTCGGATCGTTGATACTTTTTCCTTGGGGGCCACATTTGCCGCTGAGGCCAACCTAATCACCAGTGATAGTACGTTTTTGTACTTATTTCCGAAGCAGGATCCTCGCTTGATTCAGCTGGGTTTGATCCAGTTGCAACCCGGAGCTTCCCTGGAGGCAGTAAAGGCAGAGCTGCAACCGTTGATGCCCAAGGATGTGAAGGTGCTTAGTCGTAAGGAGTTGGCGCAGCTGGAGGTGAACTACTGGAAGAAAAATTCCTCGGTAGGCTTTATTTTCTCGCTGGGAGTGTTGGTGGGATTTGTGGTTGGCAGCATAATTGTTTATCAGATTCTGTTTGGTGATGTGATGAATTCCCTGCCCCAGTACGCCACGCTCAAGGCGATGGGTTATACCGATTCCTATGTGATTGGTGTTGTGATTCAGCAGTCGGCAATTCTTGCCGTGATTGGCTTTATCCCTGGGGTGCTGAGCTCAATTGGCCTCTATGCCTTGCTGGCGGCGGTCACCAAATTGTCTGTGTTTATGACCACGGGCCGCGCCCTCCAGGTGCTGGGTCTCACCTTCGTGATGTGTGTGGGCTCTGGGGCCCTGGCCACCCGCAAACTTGTGCAATTGGATCCGGCCGATGTTTTCTGAGCAGATGCTTAAGCCGCTGATTTCCCTCAAGCATGTGAACCACTGGTTCGGCACAGGAGAGGAGCGTAAACATGCCTTGAAAGACATATCTCTGGATATCTATCCTGGGCAGCTGGTGATTTGCACTGGCCCCTCCGGCTCTGGGAAAACCACCCTGCTGACGATGCTTGGCGGTTTGCGTTCTTGTCAAGACGGCAGTTTAAACATCCTTGGGGAGGAACTCAATGGTGCCAATAAAGAACAATTGGCCAAGCTAAGGTTGAATGTTGGCTTCATTTTTCAGGCCCATAATTTAATGATGTTTCTTAATGCTAGGAAAAATGTAAGGCTTTCCCTTGAATTGCATGACAAGTACTACGAATCGGACATGGATTTAATGGCCGAGCAGATGCTTGATAAGCTTGGTCTGGGTGATCGAGTTGATTATTTTCCCGCCAATCTTTCCGGTGGCCAGCGCCAACGGGTGGCGATAGCCCGGGCTTTGGTGAGTAGGCCGAAAATTTTGTTGGGGGATGAGCCCACTGCCGCCCTGGATAAGGAATCGGGCCGGACAGTGGTGAACTTGATGAAGGAACTGGCGGAAACTGAAAAAACCACGATTATCATGGTAACCCATGATAATAAGATCCTTGATGTGGCCGATAGAATCATTATTGTGGAAGATGGTCGCCTTGCCAACAAGGAGCAAGAGGAGGCTTTTGTGAGAAAAATGCGGGATGGTTCCCATTGATTGAAGGTAATTTCCAGGACGGCCGTTTGTAATAGGACTTTTTAATATATTATTCCATTCCATTCCATTCCAATGCATTTCATTGCATTGCATTGCATTTAATTTAATTTTACTTGATTTGATTTGATTTGATTTGATTTGATTTGATTTGATTTGATTTGATTTGATTTGATTTGATTTGATTTGATTTGATTCAATTTCATTTAACTTGATATTTTCTGATTTACACTTGTTCCTGCAAAGATTTTTTTATTATTTTTGTACACAGCTTGGCTGATGCTATTTAGTTGGCGCAACTGAGTTAGCGCTTGATGTTGAGTTAGTCGCTGCCGAGTTGGTGCTGCTAAGTCGTTGCTGCGCTAAATTGTTGCTGATGATTTTGTGCCGCTAAGTTAATTTGCCTATTTGGCGCTGCGGGGAAATATTTCAGACTTAGTACCACTAGGTTGATGTAGCTGCGTTGACATGACCAAGTAAGTGCTGCTAAGTTGTCGAAGGCAAGCTATGGCTTTCGTTGGTATTTTCGGGTCGATAATATTATTGGCTTAATGTTATCGACTTAATAGCATCGACTTAACAACATCGACTTAATGCCATTGAGTCGATGTTGTTGAATTGAAGGTGTCTGGCTAGAGGCGCAAGGTTAATGATTGGGATTGGGCGAAAATGTTTTGGTTCCAATGCTGCTTGGTATTTATCGAGAAGCTCTAATCAAAATGACCCTAGTCATTTGACCCTAGTCATTTTCATTAGAGCAAGCCAAGCCTTGATCGCTCCCGGGAGTCTGGGCGATCCCTGGCTGCCCTAGGGCAGTCAAAAGCTGCTCGGCAGTTTTTGAGGTGCCTTCAATCCATAAAATCATCGCCCCCTTAGTCGTTGGTTTCATCGTTTAGTTCATCATTTAGTTCATCGTTAGGTTCATCACTAATGTCAACGCTTACGGGGGCATGGTCGCTGGGTTTTTCTTGGCCCCTTTCTTGCTTGTGGATTATGGATCGCAGCGCCCGGGCCTGAAGTTCCTCTGATAGGTAGAGATGGTCGATGCGCCAGCCACGGTCCCGGTCCCAGGCGCCGGAGCGGTAATCCCACCAGCTCCAATGGCCCGTATCCGGTTCGAACAGGCGGAAAGCATCGCTGAGGTCGTCATCTAGGCAGGCCCTAAGGGCCTGGCGTTCGGGTTCGCTGGCCATGATTCCGCCAGTCAGTCGGGCTGGGTTATGCAGGTCCCGGTCCTCCAGGGCGATGTTGAAATCGCCAACCATGCAGAAAGGTTCCCCTTGCTGTCTTTGCACCGCCAGATAGCGCTTTAAGCAAGCCAGCCAAGCGAGTTTGTAGCTGTACTTTTCAGATTTCAGATCCGAACCATTGGGTACGTAGAGATTGATGATTCGTACCCCATCTAGCCAGCCACTAATCACCCGCCGCTGTTCCCCCAGCTGCTGGGCTTCGCCATCACCAGGCAACAGCGCCTCAAAGCCCATGCGCAGGTCCTCAAGCGGTTGGCGGCTGAGCAGGGCCACGCCGTTGTAACTCTTCTGGCCACTGATGGCCGCCTGGTAACCAGCGGCTTCCAGGCCCGCCCTCGGGAAGAGGCTGTCTTCCACCTTGGTTTCCTGGAGCCCCACCAGGTCGGGCTGGGCTTCCCCCAGCCAGCGCAGCAGATGGGCTTCACGGCTGCGGATCGAATTCAGGTTCCAGCTGGCAATTCGCACCTAAGCAGCCCCCTAAACTGTGAAGAACCTTCAAGTGGGCCATGCTCTCCCTTGGCTTCCGATCCTGGCTGGGGGCCATGCCAGCTGCTGCCGTGGCTCTGGCCGGCCTAGCTGCTTTTTTACCTGCCCATGCGGCCCCCAATGAGCCGCTCCAGGAACAGAACCTTTACAACTACGGCACCAGCAAGCCCGGTAACTCATTGATGGACGTAACAAATCCGATGGAGTTAATGAATAGGTTGCGTAATTCCAGTGCCATGGATAACGCCACCAACCCTAAGGACGCCATCGACGCCGCCCTCCGTCAGTTTGAGCAGCCTTCAGCCCCTGCCGGCAAGGTGGTGCCTGTTAAGCCCTGACCGCTGGAGTGTCTACACCGTTGGCTGGCTGAGCTTTTCGGCCTCTGGAGCTGAGCCATGGACCAGCTGCTGGCCACCTGATCCAGCATCGGTTTAGCCGCAGCCGTGCTGTGTAGCTTCGCCTCCCGGAGCAGCTTGATGGCCTGGTCACTGGCCCCTAGTTTCTGTTGGAGCAGGGCCAGGGCCAGCAGGGGTCTCGGGTCTTCAGGGTGACTATTGATCAGCTGTTTGTAGGTGACTTCGGCCTCCATTGATTTATGGCGTCGCTGTTGCAGGTCTGCCAGTAGCAACCCCAGGGGCAGTGCTTCGGCTTTGCCCTTGCTGGCTAGGAGCTTGGCCCGGAGTTGCTGTTCCGCTTGATCGCCGCGTTTTTGTTCCAATTGCAGCCGGGTCAGTTGCTGTAGGGCATCGACCTGGAGCGGATGCACATTCAGGATCTGTCGCAGCTCCCGTTCGGCTCCGGTGGGATCCTGTTGGTTTCGGCGCAGCTCGGCCAACAGCAGCCGCAGGTTCCATTGCTCTGGCCGTTGGTCACTTAGGGGTTCGAGCAGGGCAATGGCGCCCTTTTGGTCATCAAGGGCCAGGCGCAGTTTCAGCAGCTGCAGCTGTTCGGCTTCGCTGGCATTGCCCTGGCTTAAGCGTTTTTCCAGCGGCGCCCGCAGGCGCCCCAGGCTCAGCGAATCCAGGGGGGCCTTGGGGGGTTCGGCCCTGGGGCTGATCCGCCCAAACCACCAACCGCCAAGGCCCGCCAGCCCTAAGGCGGCTGCCCCCAGTAACACCCAGCGGGAAGCCAGCAAGTTGGAGCTACCCAGACGCACCGCACACCCATGGCTGGATCCAGTTAACCCTGGCCCCTGGGGCCTGTCAGCGGCCTCGCTAGATTGGTCGGTGGACCTGCCTTTCTGATGCGTCAGCACCCGATCCCCCCGGTTACCGAACCGATGCAATACCGGGCGATCGGTCTTGTGGAAGCCACCTACGTGCCCACCGAAGCCGACACCCTCACCCGCGGCCACCTGCGCAGCGCCGATGGGGTGGAAATTGAAGCGGTGCTGCTCGGCCGGGTATTGAGCCTGGTAAAACGTCATCTCAGCCTGGAGCAGCCCCACCTTTGGGTGGTCTATCCCCGAAGCCGGGATGAGGAGAAGCTGCACCTGCAGGTGGTGGGCATCTGGGAACCCAGCACCCTGGCCAGCGATGAACCTGAGCTACTCGACAGCCTGCCGGAGGGGGATGGCTATTTTTCGGTGCGCGGTGAATTGATTTTTACCCGGCCCGAAACCAATGATGTGGTGGTGAAAATTCGCCAGTTACCCCGGGCCGATGGCAGCCGGCCCCAGCCCTTCAAGCTGCAGCTCAAGGGGGCAATCCCCCTGGAACACCTGCGCCATTTTGTTTCCCTAGACCTGCGTCGCAGCGCTCAGCAGTTGCAACTGGAGAAATTTGAGGTGATTGGCCCATTGCCCCAGCGCAGCGACCGCCGCGGTGGCGGTGGTAAGCGTCCCCAGCGCCGCCCAGCCGCAGCCCAATGAAACAGCCGTGACACCGCCACCGGGCCATTGGGCCTATCTAGACCTACCCACTGGGGTGGCCGGTGACATGTTGTTGGCGGCCTTATTTGATTTAGGCCTGCCTGAGGCCGTGGTGTTGGAACCCCTGGCGGCCCTAGGCCTAGCCGATGCCTTTTGCCTCGAACTGCAGGAGGCCCGCAGCGCTGGCCTGCGGGGGCGCCGCCTGCAGGTGCATTTACTGGAGGCCCCTGCCCCGGAGCGCCATTGGGCCCGGTTACGGCCCCAGCTGGAGGCTGCCCCCTGGCCGGAGCCCCTGCGCCAGCGGGTGATGGCGGTGTTCGAGTGCTTGGCGGAGGCCGAGGCCACGGTCCATGGCTGCCCCCCGGAGCAGGTGCATTTCCATGAGGTGGGTGCCGTGGATGCCCTGGTGGACGTGGTGGGGGTGTGTGCCGGCCTGCTTCATTTCGGTATCGATCACCTGCGGGCCTCGCCGCCGCCGGCGGGCCATGGCACGGTTAAAACCGCCCACGGGATCCTGCCCCTGCCGGCTCCGGCGGCGCTGGAGTTGGCCCGCCGCTGGCAGATTCCGCTGGCCTCCAGCGAGGGCTTCCCCGCGGGGGAACTCAGCACCCCCACCGGCTTGGCCCTGCTGGCGGTTTGGGTGAGCCAATTTGGTCCAGCTCCCGCCCATAGCCCTGCCGCCGTTGGGATCGGCCTGGGCCAGCGGCAGCTGGATCGCCCCAACCTGCTGAGGCTCTGGCAACCCATGGCGCCAGATCCAGGCTCAGATCCAGGCCCTGGTCTTGACCCTGGCGGCGCCAGCCTGGAGTGGATGGTGGTGCAGCAGTGCCAGATCGACGACATGGATGGGGAGGCCCTCGGCTTCCTCCAGGAACAGTTGCGGGCTGGCGGTGCCCTCGAGGTTTATGCCCAGCCCTTGCAGATGAAGAAAGGCCGACCGGGCTTACAGCTCACCGCTTTGGTGACCCCTGACCAGGCCCAGGCCCTGCGCCAGCTCTGGTGGCGGCATTCCAGCAGCCTGGGCCTGCGGGAGAACCTTGAACAGCGCTGGGTGTTGCCCCGCTCGGCCACCAGCCTGGCCAGCCCCTGGGGCCCCGTGGCCGCCAAGCGCAGCGGCGGACCGGCGGGGGGCCGCTGCAAGCCTGAGGCCGAGGACTTGGCCCGCCTTGCCCAGGAGCATGGGCTGGGTTGGGCGGAGCTGCGGGCTGCCCTGCAACAGGTTGACGGAGGGACGGATGCGGGTGCTTGAGCTGGGGCGTCGCTTGCGCTTGCCGGGGGGCCTGCGCCCTTGGGTGGCGGGCGGCAGTTTGTTGTTTGTGCTTTGGGCCCTGGTCAGCCATGGGCGCCAGGTGTTGGATCTTGCCCCCGACCAACGGGGCTGGTCTCTGTTGCTGATCGGCCTCAGCCTCACGGTGGTGGCCCAGTGGCTCAATGGCATTGCCTGGTGGGGGCTGTTGCGTTGGCTGTCGTTGCCGCTCCCTTGGCAGGAGGCGGTGCCCCTTTATGTGCGCACCAATTTGCTCAAGTACCTGCCCGGCGGGGTATGGCATCTAGTGGGTCGCATGGGCCTGTTGCGCCAACGGGGCTGCAGCGGTCGCCAGGCCCTGGGGGCGGTACTACTGGAGCCGTTACTGATGGCAATCGCCGCCCTCTGCCTGGTGCCGCTCGGTGGTTTTCAGGCGGGGCTGGGGCTGGTTAGCCCCTTTGGCTTGTTGTTGTTACGGCCTGCCTGGCTCAATCCCCTGCTGGAGCGCTTGTTGCGCCAAAAGCAAAGCCTTGTGAGCCCAGGGGAAGAGCCTGCGGGCGCCAATGGCTCCCAACTGCGGCTGCAGGGCCCCCCCTGGCAGCCGCTGCTGTGGGAATTCCCGTTTCTGGGCCTGCGTTTTGCTGGTTTTGCCAGTTGTGTGCTGTGCTTTAGCGAACCGGTGGGGCCCGGATGGGGGGTATGGCTGGCGGCGTTTGCCCTGGCCTGGACCGCTGGCCTGGTGGTGCCTGGGGCGCCGGGGGGGCTAGGGGTGTTTGAGCTGGTACTGCTCACCCGGCTGCGGGGCCAGGTGCCGGAGCCGGAGTTGCTGGCGGTATTGGTGAGTTACCGGCTGATCAGCGTGCTGGCGGAATTGTTGGCGGCGGCTGGGGCCGCTGCGGATTCTCGCAATAAGCCCTAGAATTGAGAATCAATGCCCTGGTTCGGTGGCCGTTTCCGGCAGCTTGCGCCACGACCTAAATGATCGCGGCCAACGACTCACGCCCCAGCGGCAGCGGGTGTTGGATTTATTTGAGCGCATTGGTGGCGGCCATCACCTGAGCGCAGAGGATGTGCACCTGCAATTGTTGCGGGCCGATAACAAGGTGTCCTTGGCCACTGTTTATCGCACCCTGCGGTTGCTCAGTTCCATGGATCTCTTGAGGGAGCTCGAATTACCGGAGGGCAGTCGCCGCTTTGAGCTGGCCACCGCCGAGGACCATGACCACCATCATTTGGTCTGCGCTGTTTGTGGCCGCACTGAGGAGTTTGAAAATCCTTTGGTGGTGCAGGCAGGAGAGGCGGCGGCAAGGCTCCATGGCTTCCAGTTGCTCACCTCCTGCCTAAATGTCAGGGGACTATGTCCTGAGTGTGAGGGCCTTCAGCGGCGGCCTTCGGAGCTGTGACGCACGGGAATTAACACGGGCTGCAGCAAGCCACCGTTGGAATCGTCGTCGTCCGAATCCGCCTGGAACCAGAGGGCTAGCCCCAGGAGCAACGCAATGGTGCTCAACAGGCTGAGCTCCAGCATGGCCGGTCCACGAATTGTCCAGATACTAATCAATTTTTAGGGGTGATGTCGCCGTTTATGAGCAGATTGCGCACCCCTAAGCCCATCACGCTGCCCACTAGCACCGCCCCCAACCCATGGGCCTTGAGCACCGTGGCCGTCACCAGGATCGGCACCAGCGCTTGACCCAACACGGCGCTTTGGATGCTGCAAGCCATGGCGCCAATGGCCACCTGGGCAGGCACGCTGCCGGGCAAGGCAAGGGCAAGGCCCTGGGCCATGGCAGCAGCCCCAAAGATCAAAGGAAAGAACAGGCCCCCCACCCAGCCGGTGCTGAGACAGAGGGCTGCCAGCAGCAATTTCAATAGCCCCAACAGCAGCATTGGCAGGGCCCCCTGCAGCAATTTCCCCTGGAGCAGCGCTGTGATCTGTTGTTCACCGGAAAACAGGGCCAGCGGTTGCCAGTGATTCACCAGGGCCACCACCACGCCGGTGCCCAGGGCCTGGGGTAACACCGCCAGTTTCCAGCGGGCGATTAATTGCTGCAGGCGCTGGCGCAGGCCCAGAAAAAGCATGCCAAGCCCTCCGCCTAGCAAGCCAAAGAGCAGGCTCCAGGCGAAGAAAACCAGCGATTGCTCCAGGTCGTTGGGCCATTGGTAGGCCACCCCCTGTTCTCCGCCACCGAAGCGGCTGAACCCCTGAAAAGCGGCAAATCCAGCAGTGCCACTCACCAGTCCTGGCAACCAGCTCCAAAGACCCGCCGGTAGCGACTGGTCCTGGCGTTCGGCCAGGGCTACGCCCCCCAGTAGCGGGGAGCCGATGAAGCCGAGGGCGCCGCTAACCGCGGAGGCGCCATGCAACCGCAGCCGCTTTTGGGAGAGCACCAGCACCGCCAGGGCGCGACTCAGCAGTGCCTCTGGCCCCAGGCTGCCGCCCCCCACCAGGGCCAGTAAACCCAACAGCAGGTGGCTGCCACTGTGCTTAAGAGGCATCCCCTGCTTGCGGTGTAATTCCTCAAGGGTTTGGTGCAGCTCAGGCAAGGGCTCCAGGCCGCGGCGCCGCAGCAAACCGATGGCCAGGCCGATGGCAATTGGCACCAATGCTTGCCACAGCACCGGTGCTTGGGAAGGGAAGCCGTTGAGCACCGCTGGCCCCCAGGCCAGGGCCGTAAACCAGGCGATGGCTGCCATCAATAGGGCCGCCAAACTGCCCGCCACGGCGCCGATCAGGGCACTGGAAAAAATGCTTGAAACGACTCGCCCCAGCTGCGCAGCAGCCATTAAGCGCCGGCGCCGCCTGCCAGCAGACCAATCGGGCCAAGGGCCAGCAGGAAGCCGGCCACCGTCAGGCCGAGGGCTAGGCGCAGGGTCCACACCAGGCCGAGCTTGTGCAAGCTCAGGTAGGTGACGCCCACCACGGCAGTGGAGGCCACCAGGGCCCCGAGCCACCAGCCAGCATCACCACTGGCGGCCTGGCCATGGAGCAGCCCATGGACGCCCACGGCTAGGGCCACGAGGCCACCGCTGAAGGGCAGCGCCACGGGCTGGCCGGAACGGCTGGCTTGCAGCACCAAAAAGCCCAACAGGGATACAGACAGAGCAGCCAGCAATTCCGCCAGGGGCAGGCCGATGCCGTTGGCCCCCAGCAGGGCGCCCACCACGGCGCCCCCAAGGGCGTAGGCCAACAGCTGCCAGCCCAGGTAGGAGGCCACCGTGCCCACGCCCACCAGCAACAGCAGGTGATCAAGGCCGAGCAGGGGATGGATCACGCCCCCATGGAAGTGGCCGATGGCGCTGCCGTGGGCTTGTACCGGTAGCGCCGATAGGGCGGCGAAGCCTAGGCCTGCGGCGAGGGCTAGGCCCAGGGAACGTAGGTGGGGGGCAGGGGGTTTCATGGGCAGTTCGGTCCGCGCCGAAAAAAGTAAGGGGTCTGATGGGTGGTGAGCGTTCTGACTGAACCCCCAATGGGGTTTCACAGCTGCGGGACAGTGCCGGACTTGCACCGGACTTTCCTCGTTACCTCCCCGGGCTGAATCCGGGGAACCACTGGCATAAGTATCGCCGCTGGCTAACGCTCGACTAGTTCAGGCGAAACCTTTGCCCGCATCGGGGGCCACACAGGCCTGGAGCTGCTGGCGCAGGCGCTGGTGGTTAAGGCCCCGGCCGATCAGCACCATCTGGTTGCTACGGGGCGTTTCCCAGTCGGTGTCATCGATCGAAAAGCGCTTGCCAGCCAGGTGAAACACATGGCGCCGTTCGCTTTCGTTAAACCAAAGGATGCCCTTGGCCCGGAAAACTTCGGCGGGCAGTTGGTTGTCAAGGAAGTTTTGGAATTTGCGCAGGCCCAGGGGCTTGTCGCTCCGGAAGGAAAGCGAGGTGAAGCCTTCGATCGAGGCCGGTTCGTCTTGGCCGTGGCTGTGATGGCTATGGCTGTGGTCATGGCTATGGCTGTGGTGCCCGTGGTCGTCGTGGTCGCAGTGGCCATGGTCATGGTCACAGTGGCTGTGGTCATGGCCGGGATCGTGCTTAGGCCCCTTGGTTTGGACGTTTTGTTCGGCCACCACCCGGTCGGATTCGAAGAGGCCCACGCTGAGCAGCAGCGGCAGCGGCACCTCTCCTTTTACGGCCCGCAGCAACCGTGGATCCTTTTTCACACTGGCCAGATGGGCCTCCAGCTCCAGCAGTCGCTCGGGGCTCACCAGGTCGGTTTTGTTTATGAGCAAGATGTCGCCGTAGAGCACCTGGGCCCGGCCCACCTCGGTGCTGAGGATTTCCTCGTTGAAATTCTCGGCATCGATCACGGTGATGATCGAATCAAGCCGGGTGCTGTCGCGCAGGTCGCTGCCCAGGAAGGTCATGGCCACCGGCAGGGGATCGGCCAGGCCTGTGGTTTCCACCACCAGGTAATCCACCGGATCGGGTCGGTCCAGCACCTTGTAAACGGTCTGCAGCAGTTCGTCGTTGATGGTGCAGCAGATGCAGCCATTGCTGAGCTCCACCATGTCTTCGCCGGTTTTTACCACCAGCTCGTTGTCGATGCCGATCTCGCCGAATTCATTGACCAGCACCGCTGTTTTTACCCCCTCCTGGTTGGAGAGGATGTGGTTCAGCAGCGTGGTTTTGCCAGCCCCGAGAAAGCCCGTGAGGATGGTCACGGGCAGGGGTGCTCGATCAGGGGCAGTTGTCATTAAGGAGATGCTCAGAACAGCAGACTGGTTTTGAGCACACCGCCATAGGCGCTGTTGCTGCCCATGCCAGCGGGGTTTGTAATCGTAAAGAAGGCCGGCGTCACACTGATGTTGTCGGTGACCTGGAATTTGTACCAGATTTCCCAAGCAAAGGTGCTTTCGTCGGTGCCCAGGAAGCCGTTGTTGCTGGTCACAAAGGTGGGTTGACCCACGGCGGTGCC
>CALRNU020000017.1:0-61741 GCA_943369595.1 Synechococcus sp. UW140 | reverse complement strand
TGCATCAGCAGCTGAGATGCCACCAGTAATGGTTACGGCTTTATTATTTATTCCAGTGATTTGATTTGAAGCGTAGGCTGTTTTTACTTCGCTGGCAGTGCCTGTAATAGTTGCGACAGTTGTGGCATTGATCGCACCAGATGTTAAGCCATCTAAAGTGTTTAGATCTGCAGCATTTACGCTTGCGCCTTGAAGCGTAAAAAGATTTGTCCCGTCGAAATCATCATTGGGTGTTGTTCCTACCCCGGCAAAGGTAAGAGCATTGACAATTGTTCCGCTAAAAGGATCACCTTCAGCTAACTCCCCAGGCATCCCAGCCACGGCTTCCGCCAACTCCGCAAAACCCGCCCCCACAAGTGCCTTGCCTTGCCCCAGGGCTTCCGCACTGGCGAACACCCGTGCGCCACTTAGCTCCTGCAGGGCGCTTACAAAATTGAGATCTGCGCCAACCCGGCAGCTCCACAGGTAGATCCGCTCTACGCCCCAGCCACCTATCTCTGCAGCCCGGGCCAGTAGGCCGATGCGGTCGATGCCACTGCCCAGCTGGATCTGCCCTGGGGCCCCGTGGGCCACCAGGTGCAGCTCATGGCTGGGGGCTTTCCGGAGGGCAGCACTAATTACAGCTATGGGGTCTTGGCCAGGGGCCACCACCTGCAGGCCTTGGCCTTCCAGGGCCAAATCCAGCCCTGCCGCCACCAGCGTCGTTCGTCTTCGATTTATGGGAGCGCTGGTGGTTTGCAGGGAGGTCAGTTGGAGGGTGGCCATTGATCCTGTGCAGCAAGTAGGGACCCGTTTGGGTCGATGCACACAACCTATGCCCTGCAAACCCCTTGCGGCAACAGGGTTCTGTAGATACCAGAAGCTTGTTTTGTATGGCTGAAATGGATTTATTTGTATTGCTTCAACAGGCCTGATTTGGATGCGGTTTTGTATTCAACCTTTTGTATATACGTTCCCATTTCACTCCCTGGCTTCCCCACAGCGTTTTGCTTTTTGCGTTGGCTGCATAAATACAGGTAATACAAGCCCCAGGGCCGGCCTCGTATGTACGCCGGTGGTTGGCCTTGCCCTCGGCCCGTATTGCTGAGCTTTGATTTGAATTTCTTATCTATTCTCCTTTTTTTCTCCCGGCCCCAGGGGTGCCAGCGCTGGTGGCCCGCTCTTAAATTGAGCCCATTGTCAGGAGGCGCTGATATGGATCGAAACAGCCTTGACGACACCTGCCTGAAGTGGGGCGCCGATGGCGAGCTTTCCCCTGTGGATCAACAGCGCATCCTCCAGCGGCTGATGGCCCAAGATCCAGCCGCCCAGGGCCTTAGGGACCACTTTTGCTATGCAGCCCTTGGCTTTGCTGGCTACGGCGACTGAGCTGCCGCCGCCCAGCCTCAGCGGCACTGCCCAGTTTTCTGCCAAGCGCCGAGTTCCTTGCCAGCCTCAAAAAATTGACCGCGCTTAAGGGCGGCCTCCATGGCCTGCCGTTCGGCCGATGCCCCCCAGCCAGGGCGGGGGTCAGGGCAATTTTTCGGCGCTTCCGTGCCTAAGCCCGCATCCACCCCCAGCTCAAAGCGAAACAGCGCCTCCTGGCCATAGCTGCTGCGGATCAGCTCTGGATCCACCGGCGCCAGTGACGTTGCCAGCAGCAGGCCAATCAGGGGGCTGAGCATGGCGGTTTGCCTGGGTCGATGGCCTTTTCTTTGCCGTTTTCGGTTTTTTGCTCAGCCACTAATTCATCGCGGTGCTTGGCAATCCAGGCATCCACAGCAGCGGCCAGCTCCCCTGAGGGGGTGCGGTGGTGGAGCTTGCCAAGAAGGCGCAGTTTTTCAACTACGTCCTTTTCCAGCGTCCAGGTTTGGCGGGCCTTGCGTTTTTTTTCGGCTGGCATTGGAAAAGCCTAGCGATTTGAACAGAACCCTCCCCATGGTCGCAATTGATACAAAGGGCATCCCCGTGGCATCGCATTTGGTGTCAAATGCCACGAGATGGATGCCATCGTGCGTAGCTTCGAGGCAGTTGAGCCTGCGTTTGTGTTCACTGTTCTCTCGGCAGCAGCGGCGTTGGCCGGCTTAACCGTTGCCACGGGCCATCCCCGTTGTGTGGATAACCCCCAGTTATTGGGCGGCTGGGAGCGCACCCAGGCCACGGTGTTTCTTTGTTCGGAGGCGATTGCCAAGTTGGGCCAGTCGCCAGAGGAGGTGCTCAAGCACGAGCTAATCCATGTGATCCAAGAGCGCTATCCGGCCGCATTGCTGCCTGAGCCGCTGCTCTCGATCCTTTCCAGATCTTTTATTCCCTCGGAGGATGCCCTGGCGATAATTACCGGAGACGACGACAGCACCAACGAATTCGAGTGCCGGGTGTTGTCGAAAATGCTTTCCAATGAGGTTGTGGCCCAGTGGCTCCATGAGGTAACGATTGCTCAACCCTCCATGCCAAGGCCGAGGCCCCAGGGCATTGCCCCCGCCTTGATTAGATATTGACTGTTAACTGCATAGGGGCATCCCATGGGCGTTCCGCCCCCCCAGCTGGTGGCCAGCGTTCGCTGTGTCTGGCAATGGCAATGGCAACGCCTGATGGATGGCCTGGCCCGGGCCGACGCCGATGGCAATTTCAGCCGCCGCCCCAGTCAGTTTTCCGGCAGCGCCAGCCTCGAGCCCAGCCCCATCAGGCCCCTCTTGATCGTGGGCCGCAGCTGCCCCTGGGCCCACCGGGCCTGGCTGGTGTGGAGCCTGCGCCAGCTGGCTGGCGCCATCGAACTGGTGGTGGTGGAGCCCGATCCCGAGGCCGGCCGCTGGGTTTTTACGGAACCACTGCTCGGTTGCCAGGCCCTGCTTGATCTTTATGCCCTCTCTGGCGCCTCCGCCCAGCAGCGGGCCACGGTGCCGGTGCTGCTGGATGCAGGTATGCCGGCTGCATCTGGTCCTGGCCCCGCCCCGCGGATCATCTGCAACGAAAGTGCAGACCTGGTGCCACTGCTCAACCGCTGGCCCTTGCCCGCTGGCAGCACTGCCAGCCCCCCAGATTTCGCCCCGCCAGCGCTGGCGGCCGCCAGTGACGCCTGGAGTGAACGGCTCCAACACGCTGTGAATGATGGCGTTTACCGCTGTGGCTTTGCCCGCAACCAGGCCGCCTACCACCGGGCCGAATCCGCCCTGTTTGAGGTGCTTGAGGACCTCGAAACCAGCCTCACCACCGATTCCCGCCCCTGGCTCTGTGGTGATCAAATCACCCTGGCCGACCTACGCCTGTTCCCCACGCTGATCCGCTGGGAGCAGGTGTATGCACCCCTGTTTGGTTGCAGTCGGAAGCCCCTTTGGATGTTCCCCGCCCTTTGGGCCTGGCGGGCGCGGCTCTATGGCCTGCCGGGGGTGGCCGCCACCTGTTTCCCCGATGCCTGGCGCCGGGATTATTTCGGCGCCCTGTTTCCGCTGCACCCCTCTGGGATCGTGCCGGCCGGCCCAGACCTGGCCACACTGGTCTCCAGTAGTCCCTTTGCCCCCCAGCCATGACCGTTGCCCCGGTGAGCTACGAGGGTGTGTATGGCACCTATACGGTGACCGGCGCCCACCGCCGCGAGGTGTTGGCCTATCGGCTTTCCTTGCTGCTGCTCGCCCTCACCCAGGCGGCCCTCTTGATCCAATGGCGCCAGTTTGGCCCCGCCCTCACCTGGCCCTGGTTGCTATTGATGGCCCTGGGGCTTGGTGGGGCCCTGCGGTGGGTGCATATCTATTTACGGCCCCTGCATCGGGCCCTGCAGCTGTTTTGGCTGATCGGTTGCCTGGGCATGGCAGTGCTGGCCTGGCAGGTGGGCCCTGGCCAGATCTTGCCCACCCTGGTGGCACAACCCCTCTGGATCTGGGCCATTGGCCCCTTCTTTGCCGCCCTGGCGGGCCTGGGTTTCAAGGAGTTTTTCTGTTTCCAGCGCCCCGAGGCCATTGGCCTCACCCTGCTGCTGCCGTTGCTGCTGCTCGGTTGGCTCAGCCAGCTGCTGCCCGCCGGCGCCGCCATGGGCCTACTGGCGGTGGAGGCCGCCCTGCTGTTGGTCTTAGTGCTGCGTAAGTTTCCGATGCCGGAGGAGGCAGACCTGGGCGACCTAAGTGTTTTCCAGCACCTCGATTCCCAGGCCGCCTAGCCTTAGCTAGCTAGATACAAGAAAACCCCCAGCTTGGCCGGGGGTTTTCTCGGAGCACCCATGGAGGGTGAGGTGCTCTGGGCCGACGGGGGGCTGCGTCGCCGGTTCTATCTGTCTAATCAGCTGATCTTTAATTGGCAAGTATGTGTTCGAAAGTTCATCATTTATGGATCATGCTTCCCCGCTAGCGCCCCTGCAACCGCCGCTCAGCTGGGAGGCCCTAGAAGCCCTGGCCCCCGAGGAGCCCGATCGCACCGAGGGGCCCACCAGTAGCCAGGCCCGCCTGCGTCTTTTTGGTAAGCCCCTCGCCAGCGTGCGGGTGGTGCTCTATCGCGATCACTACGCCTGGTGTCCCTATTGCCAAAAGGTTTGGCTCTGGCTGGAGGAACGCCAGGTGCCCTATCGGATCGAAAAGGTTTCGATGTTTTGTTATGGCGCCAAGGAAACTTGGTTTACGCGCCTGGTGCCCTCCGGCCTGCTGCCGGCCCTGGCCCTTGATGGCCAGTTGATCACCGAAAGCGATGTGATCCTCCAGGCCCTGGAAGACAGCTTTGGCCCCCTGGGCCGGTCCCTTTTAGATCCCGCAGTGCTGCCCTTGCGCCAGCTGGAACGGGATCTATTTAGGGCCTGGTGCCTATGGCTTTGTAGCCCCGGCCATGAAGCGGAAGGTAAGCGTCGCTTTGAGCTGCAAATTGCCCGGGTATGTGCCGCCCTTGAGCAAAGCCCCACGGATTTTTTCCTAGGGGATTTCAGCAGCGCTGATCTCGTTTTTGTGCCCTACCTGGAGCGCATGGTGAGCAGCCTGCTCTATTACAAAGACTATGAAATCTGCCGGCTGTGGCCCGCCATAGACCGCTGGTTTGCCGCCCTCGAACAACGCAGCACCTACCGGGGCACCCAAAGCGACCACCACACCCACGCCCACGACCTGCCCCCCCAGATGGGCGGTTGCCATGGCATTGGCCCGGCCAGCAGCCGCCAGTGGGCCCCCCGCATCGACCAGGGCCCCTTCATAGATCTCGGTGACAGCCGCCAGCCCGCCCCCGCCGATGCCCCCCAGGAGGCCCTGGGCCGGGTGCTCAAGCACCGCCACACCCTGTTGGGCGTGTACAGCTCCCTCCCTGATCTGGCCCTGCGGGCGGCGCTCACCCGCCTGATCACCGCTGAGCCCTGTGCGCCGCCCCCCGGCAGCGACCTGGGCCTGCGCAGCCTGCGCGATCGCATCTGCGTGCCGCGCGACATGGGCCTCCATGCGGCCCGGGCCCTGCGCCAAGCCCTGGAGGACACCGCCGCCCTGGTGGGTGATCGCCAGGGCCCCGAGCTGCCCCAGCGCCATCGCCGCGACCAAAACCCCTTGCCCTTCCTGGCCCCCCCTGGGGGGCGGCCCTAGGCGCAGCTAAGCTTTAACTACAGCTAATTGTTTTGGTTCAAGCCCGGTTGCCTTCTTTGGTTCTTTCATTGTTTTCATATCTCTCCAATTCCCAGTTCAAAACTTTTACTAAGTGAGTATTCCTTCCCCTGGGGCTGAGGCCCCTGCCAACGGTTTTGATCAGCTGGGCCTGGGCCAGCCCCTGCTCCAGGCCCTGGCCCGCTGCGGCTACACCGAACCCACTGAAATTCAGCTGAAGGCGATCCCCGCCGTGCTTTCCGGCCGGGACCTGATGGCGGCAGCCCAAACCGGCACCGGTAAAACCGCCGGTTTCACCCTGCCCATCCTCGAACGGCTGCGCCACGGGGCCAAGGCCCGGGCCGGCCAGGTGCGCGCCCTGGTGCTCACCCCCACCCGCGAACTGGCCGCCCAGGTGGCAGATAGCGCCGCCCGCTATGGCCAAGGCCTGGATCTGCGTTCCACCGTTGTGTTTGGGGGCGTTGGTCTCCAGCCCCAGATCGAGCGCCTGCGCAAGGGCGTTGATCTGCTGGTGGCCACCCCCGGCCGCCTGATCGACCTGCACGGCCAGGGCATCACCAGCTTTGATCGGCTCGAGGTGTTGGTGATGGATGAGGCCGACCGCATGCTCGACATGGGCTTCATCCACGACATCCGCCGGATCCTCAGTTGGCTGCCTTCTAAGCGCCAAAACCTGATGTTTTCGGCCACTTTTTCCGGCCAAATTCGCAAGCTGGCCGAGGGTTTTCTGCACCAACCCCTGCAGCTGCAGGTAACCCCGGAAAACCGCACCGCCGACACGGTGGACCAACGCATTCACCCGGTGGACCAGGGCCGTAAATCAGCGTTGCTCAGCCACCTGATCACCAGTAATGATTGGCAGCAGGTGCTGGTGTTTTCCCGCACCAAACACGGCGCCAACAAGCTGGCCGAACGGCTCACCAAAGAAGGTATCCAGGCCGCCGCCATCCATGGCAACAAGAGCCAAGGGGCCCGCACCCGCGCCCTCAGCAGCTTTAAGGGCGGTGAATTGCGGGTGCTGGTGGCCACCGACCTGGCCGCCCGGGGCCTCGACATCGCCCAGCTCCCCCACGTGGTGAACCTCGATCTGCCCAACGTGCCCGAGGACTATGTGCACCGCATTGGTCGCACCGGCCGGGCGGGCATGAGTGGCCATGCCCTTTCCCTGGTGAGTGCCGAGGAGCGCGATCTGCTGGGGGCCATCGAAAAACTGATCGGTGCCCCCCTGCCCCGGGAGGTGATCCCCGGCTTTGAGCCCGACACCTCCCTGCCCGTGGGCCCCCCCCCAGGCGCCAGAAGTTCGCGGCCGCCCCGGGGCGGAGCGCCAAAACGCCAGGGCCGCAGACCACCGCGTTAAACTCCCCCCGTCTTTCCGGTGGCTTGCCGCCGGAACCCAAGCCCCCCCTTAGAGGTTTCCCATGGCCCTCGTTCCCCTACGCCTGCTGCTAGATCACGCCGCTGAAAACGGCTACGGCATCCCAGCGTTCAACGTGAACAACCTGGAGCAGGTGCAGTCGATCATGGAGGCTGCCTACGAAACCGATAGCCCCGTCATCCTGCAGGCCTCCCGCGGTGCCCGCCAGTACGCCGGTGAAAATTTCCTGCGCCACCTGATCCTGGCGGCGGTGGAAACCTATCCCGACATCCCCGTGGTGATGCACCAAGACCACGGCAATAGCCCCGCCACCTGCTTTGGCGCCGCTGCCAACGGTTTCACCTCCGTGATGATGGATGGCTCCCTGGAAGCCGACGCCAAAACCCCCGCCAGCTACGACTACAACGTGGCTGTTACCAAGGAAGTGGTGGGCGTGGCCCACGCCATCGGCGTGAGCGTGGAAGGCGAACTCGGTTGCCTCGGTTCCCTCGAAACCGGCAAGGGTGAAGCCGAAGATGGCCATGGCTTCGAGGGCAGCCTCGACCATTCCCAGCTGCTCACCGACCCCGCCGAAGCCGCTGATTTCGTGGCTAAAACCCACGTGGATGCCCTGGCGATTGCCATCGGCACCAGCCACGGCGCCTACAAGTTCACCCGCAAGCCCACCGGCGAAGTGCTGGCCATCTCCCGCATCGCCGAAATCCATAAGGCGATCCCCAACACCCACCTGGTGATGCACGGCTCCAGCTCCGTGCCCCACGAATGGCTGGAAATGATTAACAAGTTCGGTGGTGCCATCCCCGAAACCTATGGCGTGCCCGTGGAAGAAATCCAAGAGGGCATCCGCAATGGCGTGCGCAAGGTGAATATCGACACCGATAACCGCCTCGCCTTCACCGCCGCCGTGCGGGAAGCCGCCGCCAAGGATCCCGCCAACTTCGACCCCCGCCACTTCAACAAGCCCGCCCGCCAATACATGAAGCAGGTGTGCCTTGACCGTTACCAGCAGTTCTGGGCCGCCGGTAACGCCAGCAAGATCAAGCAGCGCGATATCAACTACTACGCCGGCCTCTATGCCAAGGGCCTCCTAGACGCCAAGGTGGCCGTAGCCGCCTAGGTCTTCTGGGCCACCAGTAGCCCCAGGGCTTTCTGCAGGTTGTTTTCCATCACAAAGGTGCGGCCGTCGGTAACGACCACCCGCACCAGGGTGGGCAACCCGCCATTGCGGGCCTGCAGATAGATCGGTTCCACATAGAGCAGCCCCCGGCCCACCGGCACCACCAGCAGGTTGCCCTGCACCACCTTTGAACCCTCCCGGTTCCAGAGGCCAAATTGACGGCTGATCCCCGGGTCCTGTTCGATCAGGGCGGAGATCTGTTGGGGCCCCAGCAGCAACCGCTGCTGGGGGAAGCGCACCAGCCGCAGTTGTCCGTAGGCGGCCCCATCGTTGCGGGCCGCTAGCCAGCCCACCAGGTTGGGCCGTTTTAGGGGTGAGAAGGGCAGCAGTAATACAAATTCCGGCCGTTGTTCCCCCGGCAGCTGCAGTGTCACGTGGTACGGCCGCACCGCCACGCTGCTGTTGCCGTAGATCTCCTGGGGAATCCCCCACACGTCGTCACCGTTGTAAAAGGTGCGCACGTCAGTCACGTGGAAGCGCAGCAGCCTTTCCGCCTGCACCGCAAATTGGCTCTGGGGCACCTGAATGTGTTGGCGGAGTTCCTTGGGCATCTCCGTGATGGGTTTAAACATTTCCGGGAAGGCCTTCTGCCAACTGCGCAGGATTGGTTCCCCCGGTTCACTCACGTAAAGCCACACCTTGCCGTTGTAGGCATCCACCACCACCTTCACCGGATTGCGGAAATAGCGCAGCCCTGCGGGGTTGGCCTCGGCGTAGGGATAGCTGCGGCTGGTGGTGAAACCATCCAGCAACCAGTACTGATGTTGTTCCGCTCGGAAATCCCGGTGGTTTGGGATTGAAACCGTTACCAGGTAGGGCTCACTTTCAAACTTGAGAAACGGGGCCAGGGCCTGGAGCCTGGCCTGCACCTGGCGCCTCAACAGCAGCCGCGTTTTGCCATGGATTGCCCCGGTAAACAGCAGCCGCGGCTCCCGCAGGTAGGCGCTGGCCAGCATTTTTTGCCAGTGCTCCCCCAGGGGGATGCCGCCGTGGCCGCTGTAGCTGGAATACACATTCAGATCCCCCTCTGGGAAGTCGAATTCGCGCACATGGGTGGGGGCCACGGCGTAGTCGGCGGGGGAGGCACCGAAATAGAGCCGCGGCCGGCCCATGGGCAGCTGGCGCCGCACTTCTTCCGTGCTCACCCGCAGCTGGGGAATCCCTTGGATCTGGCCGCTTAGGCCCAAATCCTTCACGAAATACAGCGGCAGGCCATCGGGGCCAAAGGCATTCACCGGAGACACCGTGAAGCCATAGCCATGGGTAAACACCAGATGGCGGTTTAACCAGGTGCGCGAGGCGGTGGGCAGGGCATTGGTGTCTAGTTCCCGGGCGGCGATCAGCACCTGCTGGCTGCTGCGGTTGGGATCGGCGCTGAGCCGATAGCGATCCACCGCCGCCGAAGGGAATGAGTAATAAAGCCGCAGCTGTTGCAGTTGACGGTTGGTGGCCAGCAGCGGTTGGGTGTCCCATAGGCGCAGGTTGTCGAGGGTGCCCGGTTCTTCGGCTAGGTCTGCCGCCGTGAGGTTCTGGCGCGGTTGCAGGGTTTCCAGCTGCACCTCCTCCAGGCCAAAGGCGGCCCGGGTGGCCTTGATTGTGCGGGCCAGGTAGGGGCGCTCCAGCTGCAATTCCCGTGGTTGCACCATCAGCCGTTGCACCACCGGCGCCAGCAGCAGTTCCGCCAGGGGCACCAGCAGCGCCGTGCCCGCCAAGGGCAGCAGCAGCCCCCGCCGCAACCAGCCTTCCGGCAGGGGCACGGTGAGCCCCAGGGCGGTGAGCAGCAGCAGGGCCCCCAGCAGTAGCCGCAGCGGTAGCCGCACCTGCAGGTCCACAAAGCCCGCCCCGGCCGCCACGCCACTGCCCTGCACCATCAGCTCAAAGGGCGCCAGGAAGGCAATGCAGGCCGCCACCAGGGCCAGCACCGCCAGCTGCGGTTGCAAGGTCTTTTGTTGGGCGCGGCTGAGGCCGTTAAAACGCCAATCGGAAAGGCTGCTGCCTTGGCTAAAGCTGAGCCAGAGGCAGCCGGCCAAGCCCACCAGCCCCTGGGCCATCAACACACTCAGCACCAGCCGCAGGGCCGGTAGCCGCAACACCGTGAAGCTGAGGTCGAGGCCGGTTACCGGATCCCCCTGGCCAAAGGGCGCCGCCAGCAGCGCCGGCAACCAGAGGCTCCAGCCCCGGGCCAGGGCGGTGGCAGACCCCACCAGGGCCGCCGCCAGGGTGATCCGCAGGCTGGTGAGCGGCCAGCGCAGCAGCGGCAGCAGCAACCCCACCGCCAAGCTGGCCAGCAGGGGCAGCGGTAGGTCGGCCAGCACCGGGAAGCCGCTGAGCACGGCGTCGTTAAAGGGTTCGTTGATTAAGCCCCGGGCCTGCACCAGCAGGTAGGTGAGCCCCCCCACCAGCAGGGCCAGCTGCAGGGCCAGGGCCAAGGCCAGGGGCCAACCCTCCAGGGCCAGCAGCGGTTTACGCCCCGGCTTGCCGAGCGCTGGCCCCTTGGTTTGGGTCCCCTGGCGCAGGTTCCAGCAGCGCTGCAGCTGTTGAAGTTGCAGGGGAATGCCGAGGCCTAACACCGCCAGGAAGGCCAGCAGTTGTAGGCCCCAGCGCCGCAGCAACATGGCGCGCAATTGGAACTGATCAAACCAGGCCTGTTCCACCCAAAGCCTGGGCAGCAACAGCAGGGCCAGCAATAGGGCCGCCGCCAGCGCCACTAACAGCGGCCTGGGGGCGGGGCGGAAACGGGGAAAGGAGCGCATGGGGCGAGGCTAGGCAGCGCCCCTAAAAGCACAAGCTCTTTAATCCCGACTCCCAAGGTCGGGATTAGTGCGGGCCCCCGGGCACCACTGCTAGCGTTTAGCCATTCGTGCTGGCGCCGTGACCACGACCCTTTCCTCGGTGACCTTCAAGGGCTTGCGCTGCAAGGAGTGTGGCCACCCCTACGAAGCCAGCGCCCGCCACGTCTGTGAAGACGTTTGTTTTGGCCCCCTAGAGGTCGTTTACGACTACGACGCCATCCGGGCCCGCACCACCCGTGCTTCGATCGAAGCGGGTCCGGTTTCGATCTGGCGTTATCGCGATTTCCTGCCCATTGAGGGGGATCCCATCGATGTGGGCACCGGCTTTACGCCCCTGCTGCGGGCCAACCGCCTCGCCCGCCGCCTCGGGCTTAAGCACCTCTATATCAAGAACGACGGCGTAAACATGCCCACCCTTTCCTTCAAGGATCGGGTGGTTTCCGTGGCGCTCACCCGGGCCCGGGAGCTGGGTTTTTCCACCGTGAGCTGCGCCAGCACCGGCAACCTCGCCAATTCCACCGCCGCCATCGCCGCCCACGCCGGCATGGAGTGCTGTGTGTTTATCCCCTCAGACCTGGAGGCCGGCAAGGTGCTCGGCACCTTGATCTACAACCCCACCCTGATGGCGGTGAAGGGCAACTACGACCAGGTAAACCGCCTCTGCTGTGAGGTGGCCAACACCTACGGCTGGGGTTTTGTAAATATCAACCTCCGCCCCTACTACTCGGAGGGCTCCAAAACCCTGGGCTTTGAAGTAATCGAACAGCTCGGTTGGCAACTGCCTGATCACATCGTTGCCCCCCTCGCCTCCGGTTCGTTGTTTACCAAGATCCGCAAGGGTTTTGATGAATTCATCAAGGTGGGTTTGGTGGATGAGAAGCCCGTGCGTTTCAGCGGCGCCCAGGCGGAGGGTTGTTCACCGATTGCCCAGGCCTTTGCGGCCGGCCGGGATTTCATCACCCCGGTGAAGCCCCACACCATCGCCAAGTCGATCGCCATTGGTAACCCCGCCGACGGCCCCTATGCCCTCGACCTCGCCTACAAGAGCGGTGGCACCATTGCCGCCGTGACCGATGAGGAGATCGTTGCCGGCATTCAGTTGCTGGCCGAAACCGAAGGCGTCTTCACCGAAACCGCAGGGGGCACCACCATTGCCGTGCTTAAGAAGTTGGTGGAACAGGGCAAGATCAACCCCGAGGAAACCACCGTGGCTTACATCACCGGCAATGGCCTTAAAACCACCGAGGCGGTGAGTTCTGTGGTGGGCGAACCACTCACCATCGAACCGCAGCTGGCCAGCTTCAATGCCGCCTGGGAACGGGCCCAGTCCCTGCAGCGGGCCACCTGGGAATCGGTGGGCGTTTAGCTGGCACTGCCCCCCTGGCAGTTCCCCCCTTGAAATAGCCCCTCCTGGGATATCACCCCCACCCCATTCATTTGCTTGCCATGGCCATTCAAGTTTTGATCCCCACCCCGCTGCAGAAATTCACCGGCGACCAGGCCACGGTCTCCCTTGAGGCCAGCTCCGTGGATGAATTGATCGTTGCCCTCGATGGCAGCTTCCCCGGGCTCAAGGAACGCCTCTGTGATGAGCAAGGCAAGCTGCGCCGTTTCCTCAACGTTTACGTAAACAGCGAAGACATTCGCTTCCTTGATAACCAAGCCACCGCCCTTAAGGAAGGCGATGAGGTAAGCATCGTGCCCGCCGTGGCCGGCGGCTGAGGTGGAGTTTCAAAAAAAGGCGCGCCTTTACAGCTACCAAGAAGCGGCCAATCCGGTGCGGCCTGGGCTCACCGAGCCGATCCGCCCCTGCCAGTGGCCCGCCAGCATCCACGGCCCCGGCCCCACGGCGCTTATTCCCCTGGAGCCAGGCCCCCAGCAGGGCCTGATTCCTGGCGCCACTAGCCCGGGCCTGGCGGCGGCTTTCCTACGCATCAACGCCGGCGAAAGCCTTCCCTTAACTGGCCCCTGGGCCAGCGCTGTGTTCTATGCCCTCAGCGGCAGCGGTGCACTTACTGGCAGCCTTGGCGGCGAGGCCATGGCGATCCCCTGGGGCCCTGGGGATGCCCTGGTTTTGCCTTCCGTGGATGAGCCTCTGCTGACGGCCCCTGGCGAGGCCCTGCTCTATGGGGTGCATGACGGCCCCTTGCTCAGCTACCTGGGGGTTGTGCCCGGGGCGCCGCGCTTTGGGCCCGCCCATTACGCCGCCCCAGAGCTGGAGCAGAAATTGCAGTCGGTGGCGGCAGACCCGGGTGCGGCCAAGGCCAATCGGGTCAGCATCCTCTTGGGCCATGCAGACCTGCCCGCCACCCGCACCGTGAGCCACACCCTCTGGGCCATGCTCGGCATCGTGCCCCCGGGGGCGGTGCAGCCCCCCCACCGCCACCAATCCGTGGCCCTCGATCTGATCATCGATTGCAGCCCTGGCACCCACACGCTCACCGGCCCCCAGCTGGATGCCGATGGTTTGATCCTTAACCCCCACCGGATCGATTGGCAGCCCGCTGGGGCCTTCCTTACCCCCCCGGGGTGGTGGCATAGCCACGTAAACCCCACGGACACCCCAGCCCAGCTACTCCCGGTTCAAGATGCCGGGTTGCACAGCTACCTGCGCAGCCTCGACATTCAGTTCCGCTGATAGTTCAGCTGATAGCCCCCCCGGGCGGTTTTCAAAGCTGGCCACCTGGGCCCTAAAGCCGTCGCCATCAAGGGTTTCCTGTTCGATCAGCGATTCCACCAGGGCATCAATTAATTCCCGGCGCGGTTGCAGCATGGCCACGGCCCGGTCGAGGGCAGCGCGGGCCATTTGCTGCACCTCCTGGTCGATCACCTTGGCGGTGCTAGCGGAGTAATGGTGCTCCGAGCGGGTCCAGTCGCGCCCCAGAAATACCTCGCCGCCGTCCTGCTCCAGGGCCAAAGGCCCCAGCACGGAGAAGCCATAGCGGGTAACCATTTCCCGGGCGATTTGGGTCACCATCTGCAGGTCGCTGCTGGCCCCCTGGGTTACTTCGCTGGGGCCAAACACCACGATTTCGGCGGCCCTACCGCCCATGGCCACCACCAACCGGGCCTGGAGATAGGCCTTGCTAATCAGGCCGCTATCCAGGATTTCCTCATCGGGGGTGGTGCGGGCAAAGCCGCCCACGCCACCGGCCCGGGGCAGCAGGGTCACCTTGTCGAGTTCGTCGGCGGCGGGCAGCAGCGTGGTGAGCAGGGCATGGCCCACCTCGTGGTAGGCGATCAACCGCTTCTTGGCGCTGTCCTGTAGGGGTTTGGCGCTCAGGCCCATGGTCACCCTTTCCAGGGCGTCGTTCATCGACTGCTCATCGATGGCCGTGCGGTTGCGCCGGGCCGTGAGGATCGCCGCCTCGTTGATCAGGTTGGCCAGGTCGGCACCGGAGAAGCCCGGGGTGCGCCGCGCCCAGAGCGCCAGGGAGATGTCCTCCCCCAAGGGCCGACTGCGGCCATGGACGCCGAGGATCGCCTCCCGCCCGCGGCGGTCGGGCAGTTCCACCAGGATCTGGCGGTCGAAACGGCCGGGGCGCAGCAGGGCGGAATCCAGCACGTCGGCCCGGTTAGTGGCCGCCAGCAGGATCACGCCGGAGTTGTCTTCAAAGCCATCCATTTCGGTGAGCAGCTGGTTGAGGGTCTGCTCCCTTTCGTCGTTGCCGCCGCCGATGCCAGCCCCCCGTTGGCGGCCCACCGCGTCGATTTCATCAATAAAAATGATGCAAGGGGCCTTGGCCTTGGCCTGGCGGAACAGGTCCCGCACCCGGCTGGCCCCCACCCCCACAAACAACTCCACAAATTCCGAGGCGGAGATTGTGAAGAAAGGCACCCCAGCCTCCCCGGCGATCGCCCGGGCCAGCAGGGTTTTGCCGGTGCCCGGCGGACCCACCAGCAGCACGCCCCGGGGGATTTTTGCCCCCACGGCGGTGAAACGTTCCGGTTCCTTCAGGAAGGTCACCACCTCCTGGAGTTCGGCCTTGGCTTCGTCGATGCCGGCCACGTCGTCAAAGCGCACGCTGACGCTGCCTTCCGGTTGGAGCCGCGCCTGGCTGCGGCCAAAGCCCAGGGCCCGTTGGGCCACCGAGGCGGAGCGGCGCAACAGCAGCACCAGCAAACCAATTAACAAAAGCCCCAGCAGGGCATTCACCAGCAGGCCGGTGGCGGCACTATCCCCTTGGCCGTTATTGACGCTGAGCGGCACCTTGGCCGCCTCCGCCGTGCGCAGGATTTGCTGGTCGTTACTAAAAACCGGCACCCGCATCTGGCGACCGTCTTTGAAGTGCACCTGCACCTCGTCTTCCCTCGGCAGCAGCTGCAACTGCTCCACCTGGCCATCCCGGATGGCCTTCAGCAGCCCGCTATAGCTGGGCGTGTCGCTCGAATCCCTTTTGGGCACAAGCCTCTTTCGATGCCTAGAGCTTAGCGATTGACGAAAGTGATCACGACAGCAGACAATTGATGTTTGGCAGTGATTGAGCCGGGATGGCCGTACCTAAGAAGAAAACCTCCAAGGGCAAGCGCAACCAACGCCATGCCACCTGGAAAGCCAAGGCCCGGGTGGCCGCCCAGAAGGCCATGTCCCTTGGTAAGGCAGTGCTGAGTGGCCGGGCCCAGGGCTTCGTTTATCCGATGCCCGATGAGGAAGAAGCGGATAGCTGAGGTCTTAGCTACCCAGCTTGAACCCCTCCAGCACCAAGGCATAAACGGAGCCGATCCGGAAGTTGTCCAGCACTGTCCAGAACAGGCCTGGATTAGCACCGGCCAGACGGGTGCGTAAGCGCACCATAAGTTCTACCAACAGCAGCATCCCCAGGGCGCCCACGCTCTGGAGGTGCACGAAATTCAGGTAGATCGAAGTGATGTTGGCGGCCAGGTAAGCCCCCCCCAACAGGGAGATCAACCCCAAGCTTTTCTGCAGCCAGCCGCTGGTTACCCAGCCCAGCAGCTGCTTACCGATCAATTGCTGCAGGCCATTGAAACGGGTTGATTGCAGGGGCAGCCTTGTCATCGCTCGGTCTCCATGGCAGCAAGGCCCTTAGGCAGGCCACCGTTACAGGGCCGCCATAGCCAGCATCCAGATGATCCACCACTAGGGCGGCCCCAGCAAGGCTTCCATCCCCGGTAAGGCTGTTTTCGCCAGCGGCCCAGCCGCTGATCACCACCGCCAGGCCGGCCCCGCGGGCGGCGGCCAGCCCCTGGGCTGAATCTTCAATGGCAATGGCCGACCCGGCGCTGATCCCCAGGGTGGTCAGGGCCCGTTCGTAGCCCTCCGGGTGGGGTTTCTTGGCGCCCACGTCCTCGCCGCAGACCCAGAGCTCAAAGCAGCTTTGCAGCTGGGGATAGGGCTGGAGCAGGGCCTGCACCGCCGAACGGCCGCTGGTGGTTACCAGCGCCTGGCGCAGGCCTGCCGCCTGGGCCTCCAGCAGCAGCCGCTCCACCCCAGGCCTCAGCGGTAAAGGGCCCTCGGCCAGCCGCTGGCGGTAATGGGCCTGTTTGCGCAGTTGCAGGTTTTCAATCCAGCCCGTGGGGTCCCAGCTGCTGGGGTCATCGCCGGCGGCCGCCGGCCAGCTTTGCTGTTCCCCCAGCCAGGCGCGGATGCGCTCGCGGCCCCCGGTAACCGCCAGCAGCCGTTGGTAGGTGGGCCGATCCCAATGCCAGGGGAGGCCGGCTTCGGCAAAGGCCCCATTGAAGGCTGGGCGATGGCCCTCCTGTTCCGTGTCGGCCAGGGTGCCATCCACATCCCAGAGCAGGGCTTGCAGGGGGGCCATCATGCACTGGTGCTGCGCCGACCTTAGGGCGCCTATTCGTAATTCCCCTTTGACCCAGCCGCCCGCCCCTGATCCCGAGTGGCAATTGCCCTTCCCCCTGGAGGCCCCGCTGGGGCCCCAGCCAGGGGAACCCCCGCTGGGCGAGCCGCTGCCGCCGGAATTGCTGGCGGTTTTAAGGCGCCGGGGCCATGGCGATGCCGCCGCCATTGGGGCCCTGCTGCAGCCGCCGCCGGCCCCCGCCCCTGGCCAGCATTTCCCAGACCTTCCCTTGGCGGTGGCCCGCCTGGAGCGCGCCTGCCGCCAGGGGGAAATGCTGGCGATTTGCGGCGATTACGACGCCGATGGCATGACCAGCACCGCCCTGTTGGTGGGCGTATTGCAGCGGCTCGGCGCCCGGCCCCAGGCGGCGATCCCCAGCCGCCAGTCGGAGGGCTATGGGCTGAATGTGTCGATGGTGGAACGCCTGGCGGCCGAGGGCTGTTTGCTGCTGGTAACTGTGGACAACGGCATCAGCGCCGCCGCTGCCCTGGCCCGGGCCGAGGCCCTGGGGGTGGAGGTGATCGTTACCGACCACCACACGATTCCCGCCGAGCGGCCGCCGCTGCTGGCCTTGCTGCATCCCCAATGCACCCCAGCGGGCTCCCCCTACCGGGGCCTGGCGGGGGTGGGCTTGGCCTACGTGTTGGCGGCGGCCCTGGCCCAGAAACTGAAGCAACCGGAGGCGCTGCAGGCGGCCCTCGATCTTTATTGCATCGGCACCATCGCCGACATGGCACCGCTCACCGGCGTAAACCGGCGTTGGTTGCAGGAGGGCCTGCCCCAGCTGCACCGCAGCCGTTTGCCTGGGTTGCGGGCCCTGGCCCAGCTGGCGGGCTTGGAGGATCGCCCCATCGATAGCCAGGCGGTGGGCTTCCGGCTGGCCCCGCGGCTGAATGCGGTGGGTCGCCTGGCGGATCCCAGCCTGGCGGTGGAATTACTCACCACCAACGATGGCGACCGCGCCCTCGAACTGGCGGACCAGTGTGAGGCCCTCAACCGCCAACGCCGCGACCTTTGCGATGGCATCGAAGCCGAGGCCCATGCCCTGGTGGAGGCCGATGGCCCCCAGCGGCCCCCCTTCCTGTTGCTGGCCCAAAGCCATTGGCACCACGGCGTGATCGGCATCGTTGCCGCCCGCCTGGTGGAGCGCTGGGGCCTGCCGGTGGCGCTGCTGGCCGGCGAGGGCAATGGCCGTTTGCGGGCCTCGGTGCGGGCCCCCCAAGGTTTTGCCGTGGACCAGGCCCTCAACGCCTGCGCCGACCTGCTGGAACGCTTTGGTGGCCACCCCGCCGCCGGCGGCTTCACCGTGCGTAGTGAAGCCGTGGCTCCCCTGCAGGAACGCCTCTGTGCCCTGGCCGGCCAATGGCTGGAGGGGCGTAACAGTGCCCTGCTGGTGGCCCCCGAGGCGCTGTTGCCCCTGGAGCGCATCGACCGGGACTTTTACCGCCAGCTCCAGCGGCTCGAACCCTTTGGGGTGGCCCATGCCAGCCCACTGTTTTGGGCCCGCCACTGTGGGGTGCGGCGCCAACGGCTGTTGCGGGGCGGTCACCTCTCCCTGGAGCTGGAGGCGGGGGCCGGCAGCCTGGCGGCCATGGCCTGGCGCTGGCAGGGGCCAGCCCCCACCGCTTCCCGGCTCGACATCGCCTTTCGTTTGCGCTCAGACCAATGGCAGGGCCAGGAGCGCCTCCAGCTGGAACTGCAGGCGCTCAGGCCCAGCCAGGGGCAGGTGGCGGTGCTGCTGCGGCGCGAGCGCCGCTACCTCTGCCATCGGGAGGGGTCGCTGTTGGTGATCCGTAATCCGGAGGGCAAGGAGTTGCGGGTGGCCTGGGCCCAGGGGGCTGCCCCTTGCCAAGATGCAGCCCTCCAGCATCCCGATACCGCCCAGCTGGTGCGCCATGCCGCCCAGGCCCTGGGCCTTGCCGCCTGATGAATCAACCCCAGCCCCCACAACTCCAGCCCCGCCACTGGTTGCCCCTCGCCCTGCCCCTGGCGGGGTTGGGGTTTCTGGTGGGCATTGTTTGCTTGCCGCTCAATGCCGTTGACCAGTGGGTGGATGGCCTCCTGGCGGGCCTGTTTGACCAACCCGCTGGGCCATGGATTCTTTTGCCCCTGCCGGTGCTGCCATTGCTGTTGCTGCTGCAACGGGGCCCCCTGCGCCAGGGGATCGGTTCCGGTATTCCCCAAACGGTGGTGTGCCTGGAGGAGCCGGAGCGGGGGGAGGCCTTGCTCCGGCTCGGGGCCCTCTGGCCCCGGCTGCTGCTTTGGACCATCGCCAGCTTCAGCCTGCTGCCCCTCGGCCGGGAGGGGCCGGTGGTGTTTGTGGGGGCCGCTTTGGTGTGGGCCCTGAGGCCTTGGCTGGGGGGGCTGCTGCAACACCTGCAGTTGCCGGTGCTGCTGGCCGTGGCCGGCGGCGCTGGCCTGGCGGCCGGTTTCAACACACCCCTGGTGGGGGCGGTGTTTGCCGCCGAAGACCTGCTCCAACGCTGGAGCACCCCGCTGCTCTGGGCCTCCCTACCGGTGGTGGTGCCGGCGGCCCTGGTGGCGGGGTTGGGCGGTGAAGCCCTGTTTGGCTATGGCCTGGTGCCGGTGCATTCCGATGAGTTCCAGCAGTTGCTGCTGGCATTACCGCTCGGTTTGATGGGGGGCTTGCTGGGGGCCCTGTTCAGCGGCCTGGTGCTCTACGCCAGCCGCCGGCTGGGGCCCTTAAGCACTGCCCGGCCCCTGGTCACCGGGCTGGGCCTCGGGGCTGCCCTGGTGCTGCTGGCCCTGATATCTGGGGGCCGTGCCTATGGGGATGGCTCCCAGGTGCTGGTGGATCTGATTGCCCGGGGGGGCAGTTTGCCGCCGGGGGAGGGGCTACGGGTGCTGCTGGCCCGGCTGCTGGGGCCGGTGCTGGCCCTGGGGGCCGGCATTCCCGGCGGTTTGATTGATCCGGCCCTCAGCATTGGCGGCGTGGCCGGCGGTTTGTTGCTGCAATCTTTTAGCGGCCAGGATCCCCTGTTGGGCATTGCCCTGGGCATGGCGGCCGGCTTGGCCGGAGCCACCCAGTTACCGATCTTTTCCACCCTGTTTGCCCTCAGGCTCTGCGGCGATCAACAGGTGCTGGCGGGGGTGTTGTTGGCCAGTGCCGTGGCGGCCATGGTGAGCCGTTCGCTGCAGCCCAGCCCGGTGTATCACGGTCTCACCGAGCTATTCCGCCAGGGCTTGGAGCCTCAGAGGGCGCCGCGGCGGTAGAAAAGGATGAAGACCACGGCGGGGCCAGCCAGGGTGATCAGGGCTAGGGCCCCAAAGTTGGCGATCAGGTGGAAATCAATGCCCATGGAAATCCGCTCAGCTACTAGCCCTTTCATTTTACGTTTACCAATGCCTACTAGCTGCCCGGGGGGGCTTAGCCGTGATGGCTTGTCACAGCTGGAGCTGCGTTTCGGCCTGCGGTGCCTGTTGCCGGCTCGACCCAGCCCAGCGCCCCGAGGCCCTGGAGGCGCTCAGCCCTGGGCAGCGCAGCACCTACCTGGCCATGGTGGGTGCCGACGGCTGGTGCATCCATTTCGACACCGGCGGCCGCCGCTGCCGCATCTATGCCGAGCGGCCAGAGTTTTGCCGGGTGGAGAAGCTGGCTGATTTGTTTGCTGTGCCCCAGCCCCAGCAGGAGGCGTTTGCGATTGCCTGTTGTAGGCAGCAGATACGTGTTGAATATGGGGGCAAAAGCAGCGAGCTCAAGCGGTTTGAACGGGCCCTCAGAACCCCCAGCCCCTGAGCCCTCCGGGGGAACAGCCGGGGCCTTACTTTTGTCCACCTTCACCACGGTGTTTCTGGCGGAGTTGGGCGATAAAACCCAGTTGGCCACCCTCTTGCTTTCGGCCCAGTCGGGGCGGCCCCTTTGGGTTTTTATTGGCTCTGCCTTGGCTTTGATTGCCTCCAGCCTGGTGGGGGTGTTGCTGGGCCGCTGGCTGGCCCAGTGGTTGCCGCCCCAGCGGCTCGAATTGTTGGCGGGCTCGCTGATGCTCGTGCTCGGCGTCGGCCTTGGCTGGCAGGCCCTCCAAAGCTTTTTCCCCTTCGCTGCCCTCTGGCATCAACCGGCCTGAGATGGACCTGTCCCCAGACCTGCTCACTGCCACCGCCTTGCCCCTGGTGGGTTCCACCTTCCTCACGGTATTTCTGGCGGAACTTGGCGATAAAACCCAGCTGGCCACGGTGGCGATCAGCGGCACCAGCAACAGACCGCTGCTGGTTTTCCTGGGCAGTGCCTCAGCTTTGGTGCTGGCCAGTTTGCTGGGGGCCCTGGCCGGCGGTTCCTTAGCCCAGCTGGTGCCCACCGAGGTGCTGCAGCTGGCCGCTGCCCTGGGCTTTGTGGTGATCGGTGGCCGCCTGGTGTGGGGTGCCCGCCGCCAGGCGGGGGAGACAAGCGAACCGCCTGCTCCCTAAAGTGCTGAATCAGGCTGTCGCTGCACCATCAGCCCGATTGGTTCCATCGAAGGCGCTTCCCCCGCATGAAATTCTCAGTTGCCGACCTGCTGGATCAGCTGCAGGCCGAATCGGCACTGCCCGTGGCGGATCTGGAGAAGAAGCTCGCGCTTAAATCCGCCAAGGATCAACAGCAACTGCAGATTGCCCTTGGGGCTTTGCAAAACCTTGGGGTGCTCAACCTCGAGGAGCAGGGGATCAGCCGCACGGATTCGGAAGAGCTGATTGAGGCGCGCTTGCGTTGCTCCAGTAAAGGTTTCTGCTTCGCCCTAAGGGAGGGCGGCGGAGAAGACATTTATATCCGCGACCACCAGTTGAACCACGCCTGGAATGGCGATCGGGTGCTGGTGAAGGTGACCCGGGAGGGGGGCCGCCGCCGTTCCCCCGAGGGGGGGGTGCAATGCATCCTCGAGCGGGCAAACACCACGGTGCTGGCCCAGGTGGAACGCCAGGGGGAAGAGCTGGTGGCGGTGCCCCTCGATGACCGGCTGCATGCGCCAATCAAACTGGCGGCTGTTGATGCAGAGCACGCCGACCGGGCCGAGGAAGCGGTGGTGGAGGTGCAACTTGACCGCTTCCCCGTGGCCCAGTTCCCCCCCCAGGGCCACGTGCGCCGCTCGCTGTCGATCCTGGGCGGGGGCCAGGCAGACCAAGAGTTATTGCTGGCCCGCCACCGTTTGTCGCCCGATGGATTCAGCGGTCGCGTCAGCCTAAAAACCCCGGCCGAAAATGGCCGCGAAGACCTAAGCGCCCTGCCCAGCCTGCTGTTGCACGGCTGGGGGGCCAAGGAGCAGCCCGCCCTGCCGGCGGTGTCGCTGGAGCCCCTGGAGGGGGGCTATCGCCTCTGGGTGCACTCGCCGAGCGTGGGCGAACGGCTGGGGATGGACACCCCCCTGGAGCGCTGGTTGCGCCAACAGGGGGAGGCCCTTTGCCTGGGGAACAGCTGGGTGCCGCTGCTGCCGGCGGCCCTGCAGAAGGCGGCGGGGTTGGCGGTAGGTCAAACCCAGCCGGCCCTCTCCGTGGCCCTGGAGCTCAGCGCCGAAGGGGAGTTGCTCCATTACCGCTTCTGCCGATCCCTGGTGAAGCCCACGGCGCTGGTCGATGCCAAGGCCCTAGAGGCCTTTGCCGCCCGCAAACCCAAGGCCCGCACCACCCCGGTGGCCCTCAAGGCCCTGAAGGAGCAGTTGCCGCTGCTGGAGCAATTGCAGGGGTTGGTTGAATTGCTGCGCCAGCAGCGCCTGGCCGGCGGTGGCCTTGATTTAGAGCTATCGCTGCCACCCCTTGAGAGCCTGGCGGACCAGCGCCAGGGGCTGCCAGACCAGCGGCGCCAGGGCTGGGGCCTGGGCTTTGACCCCTGCTCACCGTTGGCCTGGTTGCGGGAGCTGCTGCGGCCGGCGGAGCAGGCCCTGGGTAGGCACCTGGCCGCCTTTGAGTTGCCGGCCCTGTTCCTTACCCAGGCCAGCCCTGACCCCAACGAACTCAATGACCTGGTCAAGCTGGCGGTGGGCCTAGATATCCCCCTTGAGCTCGGTGCCGATGGCAATGCCCCCGCCGCCGCTGCCTTGGCTGAGGCTTTCCTGGCCACCGACCGCGTCCGGGTGTTACACCAGCAGCTGCGCGACACCACCCGGCCGGTGTTGATCAGTGCCCTGCCCGAGGCCAATGGCCTGGCGGCCGAACCGCTGGCCTATGCCCCCTGGTGTTGCCCTTCCCTGCACTACAGCGCCATTTGGAACCAATTGCTGTTGGTGAGCCTGCTCACCGAGGGCAAGGATCGCCCCAGCGTGCGCCACAAAACCCGCATCGACCTCAGCAGTGACAGTGGCCACGGCCAGGTGGAATGGGCCCTGCTGCCCCAGAGCCAGTTGGCTCCGTTCCAGGAGGCCCTGGCCGCGGGCCTAGTCAACCGTTTAAACGCCCGCAGCCGTTTTGCCGATGAGGTGGAGGCCGATGGCCTGGCCTTGGCCCAGGCGCGGGGGGCGGAAGCCCTGGTGGGCCAAACCTTGCCCGGGGTAATCAGTGGTATCCAGAGCTATGGCTTCTTTGTGGAGCTGCCCCCCACCCAGGTGGAGGGCTTAGTGCATGTCAGTTCCCTCAAAGACGATTGGTACGAATACCGCTCTCGCCAGCATCGCCTGGTGGGCCGCAAAAACCGTCGCACCTACAAGTTGGGCGATCCGGTGGAGGTGGAGGTGCAAAAGGTGGATGTGTTGCGCCACCAGATAGATCTGGCGGTGCTGGTGGCCGAGGGCTCCCTGGCCCCAGAAACCGACCCCGATGGCACCGTTGAGGGTGAGGATGACACCTTCTAACCAGAGCACTGCTGGTCAAAACAGTGCTGAGCAGAGCACTGCTGACCGTCGCTATCCCTTGGTCTTGGCCGTTTGCGGCGCCTCGGCCCAGGTGCTGGCCCTGCGCAGTTTGCAACTGTTGCTCGAGGCTGGCGAAGCCGTAGATCTGATCATCAGCCGCGGCGCCTTTGAGGTGTGGCGGGCAGAGCTGGGCTTGTTGCTGCCGGTGGCGCCGGCGGAGCAGGAAAAGCTGCTGCGTGAGCGTTGCGGCACCAGTGCTGGCAGCCTGCGTTGTTATCGCTGGAATGACCAGGCGGCGGCCCCGGCCAGTGGCAGCTATCGCACCCGCGGCATGTTGATCCTGCCGGCCACCATGGGCACCGTTGGTCGGGTGGCAGCGGGGATCGCCACCGATTTAATTGAACGCTGCGCCGATGTGCACCTCAAGGAGGCCCGCCCCCTCGTAATTGCCCCGCGGGAAATGCCTTGGAACCTCATCCACCTGCGTAATCTCACCGCCCTGGCGGAGGCGGGGGCCAGGATTGCCCCGCCGATCCCCGCCTGGTACCACCAACCGGAAAGCCTTGGCGACATGGTGGATTTCCTGGTGGCCCGCACCCTCGATTTGTTTGGTTATGAGCTGGGTGAGCTGCGCCGCTGGCAGGGGCCCATTGGCAGCCCCCAGCGGCCCGTGGCCGGTGCCCAGCGGCCATGAGGGGGCTGTTGCTGCTGCCTTTGCTTTTGCCCCTCGGGGCGGCCCTGGTGGTGGGGCTGTTAAACCTCTCCACCCCGGCCCGGCTGCGCCTGTTGCTCTGGACTAGCCCCTCCCTTTCCCTGGGGAGCTGGCTCATCCTTGGGGCGGGCTCTGGCGCCTTGGTGGGCAGTGCCGCCAGCCTGCTGGCGGTGGGGGCAGCTGGGGCCGCCGCCCGGCGCCAGCCAGCGGATTGGGCTTCTGAACCTCAAACCCGCAGCCGCCCCCAAAGGGATGCCGCCGGCGGCCCCCAGCCGGAAGCTCAGGCCCCCACCCAGAACCCAGCCCAGGCCCCAGCTCAGGCCAAGGCTGCCAATCCCTTTAGCTCGATCCCCTGGCCCGCCCGGGACCCCCAGGAGCCAGCCCCCACCGTGTCTGTGCCCTTTCGGGTGGTGCAACGCCCCCAGCCAGCGGCGGCGGCCAGCACCGCCGCTACCCCAGCGCCAGCTTCTGCCCCAGCTTCTGCCGGTGGTGACTGGGATGAAACCCCAAATGAGGACTGGTAAGGCCCGCTCCCCTGGGCCCAGGGGTTGACTTAGTTTGCTTTCAGTAGCTCCAGTGCTGTGACCGATTCGGCCCCCAGTCCTGTCACCCCCAGCCCCGCCACCCCCAGCGCTGCCACCCCCAGCGCTGCCCCCGCTAAGCCCGTAGCCGAGAAGGCCGCCCCAGCGCCGAAGCCGGAGGACAAACCCTTCGCTGAGTTCATCCCCCAACTTTTCCTGCCGGCCCTCGCCAAGGAAATTCAGAGCTATGGGGGACCAGCCCCTGAGTTGCGGCTGGAGCAGGGCCAGATGCCGGTGGTGGGGGAGCCCTGCTGGCAGGTGGTGGGTCAATTGCCCGGGGAGCACCGCTTCTGGGTTTGTTTCACCACAGACAACATCCAATCCCCAAAAACGATTGCGGTGGCTGAGGCCGGCGCTAACCCCAGCCTGCTGGAGTCATTTCTGATCGATGAGAAGAAAACCACCCTGGCGCTGCTGGTGAGCCGCACGGTGCAGCGGCTCAATGGTCAGAAATGGCTCGGACCCAACTGAGCACTGCGCCCCCTACGATTGGGTGCTAATCAACCGCCCCTTCCGGATGGTTCCCCCCAGCGCTGCCCTAGCCGATGCCCCCAGCCCCGCAGGGCCCTCGGCATTTAAGGAGCCGGTGAAGGACACGATCCTCACCCCCCGCTTCTACACCACGGATTTCGAGGCGATGGCCGCCATGGATCTGCGGCCCAATGAGGTGGAGCTGGAGGCCATCTGTGAGGAATTCCGTAAGGATTACAACCGCCATCATTTCGTGCGCGATAGCGCCTTTGAGGGGGCCGCAGAAAAGCTTGACCCTGATACCCGTCGGGTGTTTGTTGAGTTCCTTGAGCAGAGCTGCACCTCAGAATTTTCTGGGTTCCTGCTTTACAAAGAACTGAGCCGGCGGATTAAAAACCGCAACCCTTTACTGGCTGAGTGCTTTGCCCACATGGCCCGGGATGAGGCCCGCCATGCGGGTTTCCTCAACAAGGCGATGGGAGATTTCGGCCTGCAGTTGGACCTGGGCTTCCTTACCGCCAACAAGGCCTACACCTACTTCAAGCCAAAATTCATTTTTTACGCCACCTATCTCTCCGAGAAGATTGGCTACTGGCGCTACATAGCCATCTATCGCCATCTCGAACAAAATCCTGAAAGCAAGATCTTCCCGATCTTTAATTTCTTTGAAAACTGGTGCCAAGACGAGAACCGCCACGGCGATTTCTTTGATGCCTTGATGAAGGCCCAGCCCGACACAGTGCGCGGCTTCCAATCCCGTCTGTGGTGCCGATTCTTCCTGTTGGCCGTGTTCGCCACGATGTACGTGCGAGATGTGGCCCGTAAGGAGTTCTATGGGGCCCTTGGCCTTGATGCCCGCGAATACGACAAGTATGTAATCGCTAAAACCAACGAAACTTCCGCCCGGGTATTCCCTGTGGTGCTCAATGTGGAGCATCCCAAGTTCTATGAGCGCCTCGAGCGCATCGTGGGCCACAACACCGCCCTGCAGGCGGCAGTGGATTCCGATGCCCCCGCCCCGTTGAAACTGATCCGTAAGTTGCCCCACTGGGTGGGCAATGGCCTGGAGATGGCCAAGCTCTTCTTAATGGCCCCCATCCGCAGTGAAAAGTTCCAGCCGGTGATTCGTTGAGTGGTGCTTTCATTCGTTGATTCCCTCTGGCGGGCCCGGCTCGAGCCCTTGCTCGCCGCTGGTTGTGCCGCCGGTGCCGACCTGGTGGAAGTGTTTTTGGAGCGCTCCGATCGGCTCGGGGTGCTGGCTGAACAGGAAAGGGTCACCAGCGTTAGCCCATCCTTCGGCAGTGGCGCCGGCATCCGCGTGTTCCGTGGCAAGGCCGATGGCTACCGCGATGGCTTTGTGAGCACCACCGATCTCAGTGAGGCCGGCCTGCTCAGCGCCCTAGACCAAGCCCTAGGCATGCTCGGCCTCAACCGCCCCGCTGGGGCTAGCCCCCGGTCCCTGGTCCCCCAGTTCGCCGGCCTGCCAGAGCTGCGGGATTTTGGCCAGGGCAAAGCCGATTGGCTGGCCGCCTGCCCCGGGGTTGCCGAAACCGCCGAGCGGCTACTCCAAGGCACCGATCGCCTCAGCGTCCATGGCCGCCACCTGCAATCCCGGCGGGGTAGCTACTCCCGCGACTGGCAGGAGGTGCTGGTGGCCGCCAGCGATGGCACCTTCAGCCGCGACCTGCGCTTGCACCAAACCCTCGGCCTCAGTGTGCTGGCGGCCGATGGCGAGCACCGTTCCAGCGTTGCCCGCCGCTTTGGCAGCTCCGATAACCCCGAAGACCTGCGCCAGTGGGATGCGGATGCCGCCGCCAGCGACATCGCCGCCAGCAGCGCCACCATGCTCTATGCCGATTTCATTGAGGCCGGCACCTATCCGGTGGTGTTGGCCAACCGCTTTGGTGGCGTGATCTTCCACGAGGCCTGTGGGCACCTGTTGGAAACCACCCAGCTGGAGCGCGGCACCTCCCCCTTTGCCCACAAGCTGGGCGAAGACATTGCCCATGGGGCGGTTACCGCTGTGGATGAGGGGCTTTCCAGCCAATCCTTTGGCAGCTTGGCCATGGATGACGAGGGGCTCGAACCCCAACGCACCACCCTGATTGAAAACGGCAAACTGAAGGCCTTCCTCTCCGATCGGGCCGGTGAATTGCGCACGGGCCATGCCCGCACCGGCAGCGGCCGGCGCCAGGGCCATGGTTTTGCCGCCGCCAGCCGCATGCGCAACACCTTCATTGCCGCCGGTCCCCATAGCCCAGCCGACCTGATCGCTTCCATCGACCAGGGCATCTATTGCAAGGTGATGGGCGGCGGCAGCGTTGGTCCCACCGGTCAGTTCAATTTCTCCGTGGAGGAGGGCTACCTGATCGAAAACGGCCAGCTGGGTAAACCGGTGAAGGGGGCCACGTTGATTGGTGATGCCGAAACCGTGATGCCCCGCATCTCGATGTGTGCCAACGACCTCGAACTGGCGGCTGGTTTCTGCGGTTCCGTGAGCGGAAGCATCTATGTGACCGTTGGTCAGCCCCACATCAAGGTGGATTCGATCACCGTGGGGGGCCGCTGAGATGCTTGATACCCAGCACCTTTACGACACCATGGATCGGCTGGCCCGCCAGGAGGGCATCAGCCAATGGGACCTGGGCGCCGCCTGCGGCACCGACCTTTCGGTGCAGGTGGACCGGGGCGAAGCCAAGCAGCTCAAGGGGGCCCAACGCAGTGCCGTAACCGTGCGGGCCTGGAACGCTGAGGGCCGGGTGGGGATCACCAGTTGCACCGACTTCTCCGATGCCGGCTTGGCCTTAGCCCTGGCCGGTGCCCGCGATGCCAGCGCCTTTGGGGACCTGGAGGAACCCCCCGCCCTCTCGCCCCGCTCCACCGAGCCCACGGCACCGCTGGAACGGCCCTGGTTGCCGCTGCAGCCGATCCAGGGAATGCTCAGCACCCTGTTGGCGGCCGAACGGCAACTGCTGGATTGCCATGGGGCCATTGGCACCGTCCCCTACAACGGCCTTTCCGAGCGCAATGGCGAACGGGTCTATGTGAACAGCCTCGGCGCCCAGCGGCACCAGAGCAGCAGTTCCGCCTCCCTCTATCTCTATGCCCGGGCCGAGCAAACCGGCCGCAAACCCCGCAGCGCCGGCGCCGTGCGCTTGGCCTACGGCTCCAGGGAGCTCGATGTGGAAGGTTGCATCGCCGAGGCCGCCGAATTAACGATCAGCCACCTCGACTACGCCCCCATCGACACGGGCCGTTACACCTGTGTATTTAGCCCTGAGGCTTTCCTTGATTTGATTGCTGCCTTCAGCAATATCTTCAATGCCCGTTCGGTGCTTGATGGTCTGAGCCTCTCCAAACGCGATTCCCTGGGAGAGTTGCTGGCGGTGCCTTTCCTCAGCCTCTGGGATGACCCGCGCCACCCCGGCAGCCTTGGTGCTTCGGCCTTTGATGGGGAGGGCACCCCCACCGCCCGGCTGCCCCTGATTGATGCGGGCCACCTGGCCAATTTCCTGCACAGCGAAGCCACCGCCCGCCAGTTTGGGGTGGCCCCCACCGGCCATGCGGGCATGGGGGCGAAGGTGTCCGTGGGACCCGATTGGTTTGTGATCGGTGCCGCCCCCGGGGCCGGCGCTGGCGACAGCTCCCTTGATCGCCATAGCGCCGATGGGGTGGTGTGGATTGATTCGCTTTCGGCCCTCCATGCCGGCGTTAAGGCCAGCCAGGGTTCCTTTTCCCTGCCCTTTGATGGCTGGTTGCTTAAGGGCGGTGAACGGCGCTCCATCGAAGCCGCCACCGTGGCCGGTGACATCCGCACGGTGCTGCGCTCGATCCTTGCCCTGGAGGGGGAAGCGAAGCTCACCCCCGATGGTCTTTGCCCCCATGTGTGGGTGGAGGGGCTCTCAATCACCGGCGAGGCCTAGTGCGGGTTTTGTTTTGGGGCACGCCCGCCTACGCGGTGCCCAGCCTCAATGCCCTGGTGGCCGCTGGCCATCGGCTAGTGGGGGTGGTGACCCAGCCCGACCGGCGCCGGGGCCGTGGTGGGACCCTGGTGCCCTCAGCGGTGAAAGCCCGGGCCCTGGAGTTGCAGGCGGCATTGGGCCAAGCGATTCCCGTGTTTACCCCCGAACGGATCCGCCGGGAGCCCGCCACCCAGCAGGCCCTTGCCGAGCTAGGGGCTGATGTGAGTGTGGTGGTGGCCTTTGGCCAATTGCTGCCGCCGGAGGTGTTGGCCCAGCCCGCCTATGGCTGTTGGAATGGCCACGGCTCCCTGCTGCCCCGCTGGCGCGGCGCCGCCCCAATCCAGTGGAGCTTGATCGAAGGCGATGGCGAAACCGGGGTGGGGATCATGGCCATGGAGGCCGGGCTCGACACCGGGCCGGTGCTGCTGGAGCGGTCCCTGGCCATGGGCCTGCTGGAAAACGCCGGCCAGTTGGCGGAGCGCCTCAGTGGGCTTACGGCTGAATTGCTGGTGGAGGCCCTGCCCTTGATCGAAGCTGCCGGCCCTGGACCGCAGCAAGAACGCTTGACCCGCCTGGGGCTGGAGCCCCAGCCCAGCGAGGGTGTGACCCTGGCCCGGCTACTTACCAAAGACGACTTTCTGGTGGATTGGCAGCAGCCGGCCCTGGCGATCCATCGCCGGGTCATGGGCCTCTACCCCGGGGCCCACTGCCAGTGGCAGGGCAAGCGCTTAAAGCTGCTGGCCACGGAGCCGTTGGTGCATCGGCTGGCGGCGCAACTGAGTGGCGAGGCGGCGGCCCTCAGTGGCCGGCCTTGGCCGAAGGCGGAGCCCGGTTCGGTGCTGGAGAGGGTCAAGGGGGTTGGCTTGGTGCTAGCCACCGGCGGTTGCCCCCTGTTACTGCGCAGCGCCCAGCTGGAGGGCAAGGCCGCGGCGGGGGGCCCTGAATTGCTGCAGCAGCTCAGGGCGCAGGATCCATAGCAGGCGCCCCCAGGCCAGGCAGCGGGCAATGCTCATCACCCCTAGGCCGATGCAGAGCGGGCAGTGCAGTGGTCCCATCTTCACCTCCCGGAAACTTCATCATGGCCCCGCCGCCAGACAGCCGATAGCCTGTGATACAGAACGTCTAACACAAGGGGGCCATGGTGATCGGTGTGCGGGTGGAGCCGGAGCTTGAGCAGCGGCTGGATTTAGTGGCGCGCAGCTTGGGCAAGAGTCGTAGCGCCTGTGTGCGTGAGGCGATTCGGCTGTACGTGCAGTACTTCGCCGATGACGCCGAAGCCAAGCGTCAGTCAGCTCTGATTCAGGCCCAGGGCGATGGCACCCATTGGAGCGAACAGCTGCCCGATTGGAGCGATTGGACCGCATGACCGCTTCGGGTTTGTGCCGGGGCGCTGTGGTGACGGTGGCCAGCCCTGGGGTGTATTCCGGTAAACCGCGGCCGGCGGTAGTGGTGCAGGCCAACCGCTGGCTGCAAGGGCATCCCAGCGTGACCCTCTGCCCGCTAACGAGCAGTCTTGTTGATGCGCCACTGCTGCGGATTCCGGTGCCAACCAGTGGGCAGAACGGTCTGCGCAAGCCATCGCAGCTGATGGTGGACAAACTATTTACTGTGCCCAGTTCAGCCATCGGCAGTTTGGTGGGTGCCCTGGAGGCCAGCATCCTTAGGGAGCTAGATCTGGCGCTGCGCAGCTGGCTGGAACTCGGTTGAAGCCATCAATTCAGGGATTCACTTCCTCCGGTTTGGCAACTTTGCTGGAGAAGCCCCACACAAACAGCAAGCCAACCACCGCCAATAGGCCCCATTCCGGCAATTCCAGCGAAGGCCAGATCACCCGCAGCAGTAGCTGCAAACCCACCAGGCCCACGGCTAAATAACCGGCGGATTCCAATAATTCGTATACCTGCAGCAGTCGAATAAATAGGCCTGAGGTGAGCCTTAGGGCAATTACGCCGATCACGCCGCCGCTGATCACCAGGCCGAGCCTGTCACTCACCGCCACGGCCGCCGCCACGCTGTCGAGCGAAAAGGCCAGGTCGGTGAGGGCAATGGTGCCAGCGGTCAGTAGCAGTGACCGCTCGGCTTTGGCCTTTTCCTGGGCTGCGGCTTCGCCGTTACCGGTTACGGCTGCTCCGCTGGCGCTAGGGGCTTCCCCGTGGTTTTCCTCACCTTTGAGAAAATGGTTGGCGCAAAGCCAGAGCAGGTAGGCGGCACCCGCCGCCATCAGGGGCCGGAAACCCAGCACCCAACGGGCCGCAAGGATTAGGCCAATCCTGAACACCAGGGCGAAGATCAAGCCCAGGTTTAGGGCTCGCTTTTGTTCCTCTGGGCTGTTTAGCCCCCGGGCGATCGCCGCCAGGGCAATGGCGTTATCGGCGGAGAGCACCACCTCCAGGCCCACCAGCACCGGCAACAGCAGCAGTACCTCGTGCCACTGGTCTGCGGCGCTGATCAGCGGGGTAAGCGATGGGATTGAACTTGCTTCCATGGGGCCAGAGCTGCTGGTACGGGCTCTGGGGCCAAAAGGTCAAACCAGCTTAGGAAGGGCCCGCGAGGAAATGGGCCGCCTAGAACCTGGCCTCCGGGGACCTGGCCACCTAGAACTGCTGCTTAGCTCCAGCTCCCCTTGGCCGCTGCCCCCCAATCCCCCGCCCCTGCCACCCAGGTGGAGTTGCTCCATGCCGATGGCCAGCGGGTAATTGTGCGAGTGAGCCGCAGCCTCAAGGGCGTAACAATCGCCGCCCTGGGCGAGGCGGCGGGGGCGGAGGAGGCCGAAGACCGGGCCCGCCAGCGGCTGCAGCAACGGCTTAACGCAGCTCCGCCCCCAGCAATCAACCAAGTTCCAGCCCCAGCCGCAGCCGTAGCCGAAGCACCCCAGGAATCGGCAGCACCCGCAGAAACCTTGCTCCCACCATTACCCGATCTCTCCCCTGGTTCCCCAGCAGAGCTCCCGTTAGAGCCGCCCCCCGAACCCGACGACTGGAGCGAAGAACTGACCGCCGTAGACATGGAAATGCAACGGCTGGGCTGGGATCGCGACCAGGAGGGCTTGTTTCTGGAGCGGGCCTTTGGCCACCCCAGCCGCAGCCGTTTGGTTACCTATGCCGACCTGGTGGCCCACCTAAAGGCCCTGCGGCTGTTGGAGCCGGCGGCGGATCCGGCCACGGCGGCCCTGCCCCTGCGCCGTCCAGACCTGCTGGGCCATAGCGACAGCCTGTTGGAGCAGCTGAATTGGGGGCCGGCCGAGGGCCGGGCCTTCCTGGAGGAGCACTTTTCCCTGGCCAGCCGCCAGCAGCTCAGTGAGGACCAGCTGTGGCGCTTTAACCAGCTATTGCAGGAACGGCTGGCCAACTGAAGGCCGCCCCAGGCGCTCGCTTGCGAAGATCAGGGGCTGTTTCGCTGATCCCAATGCCCCTTACCGCCCTGGTGCGCCAGCTGGAGCAGGTGCCCCTCACCGGGGAGGTGCTGGAACGGGCTAGCCGCAGCGAGCGCCTGCGGCTGCAGGGGGCCAGCCGTGCCGCCAGGGCCCTGGTGAGCACTGCTCTGGCCCGGCTCCAGGGCAGCCCGCTGCTGGTGGTGGTGCCCACCCTGGAGGAGGCCGGCCGCTGGACAGCCCTGCTGGAACTGATGGGTTGGCCCAGTGCCCAGCTCTATCCCACCAGTGAGGGTTCCCCCTACGAAGGTTTTGATCCCACCAGTGAAATCACCTGGGGGCAGCTGCAGGTATTAAGTGAATTACTGGCCGTGGATGGCCAGGGCCAACGCAGCTGGCGCGGGGCGATCGTTGCCACCGAACGGGCGTTGCAGCCCCACCTGCCGCCGCCGCCGGTGCTGGAGGCCCAGTGCCTCAGCCTTAAGAAAGGGGCCACGGTGAACCTGGAGGCCCTGGGCGAAACCCTGGCGCGGCTGGGCTACGAACGGGTGAGCACCATTGAGCAGGAGGGCACCTGGAGCCGCCGCGGCGACATCGTGGACCTCTTCCCGGTGAGTGCTGAATTGCCGGTGCGGCTCGAGTTCTTTGGCGAAGAACTGGAGAAATTACGGGAATTTGACCCCGCCACCCAGCGCTCCCTGGATGCGGTGGAGCTGGTGCGGCTCACCCCCACCAGCTACGGGCCCCTGGTGGCGGAGGCCCTGCGCCAGCAACTGCCTGAGGGCCTTGAGCAACTGCTCAGCGCCGAGGCCCTCGAGCAGTTGCTGGCCGGCGGCAGCCCGGAGGGGATGCGGCGCCTGATGGGACTGGCTTGGGAAACGCCCAGTTGCCTGGTGGATTTCCTGCCGGCCGACACCCTGGTGGCGATCGATGAACGGCGCCAGCTGGTGGCCCATGGCCAGCAATGGCTCGACCATGCGGCCCAGCACCATGCCGATGAATTTGGAGCCTTACTGGCGGCCGATGGTTCGCCGTTGTTGCCGGCCAGCCTGCATCGCCCGATGGCGGCGGCCCTGGGCCTGGTGCAGCCCTTCCTGGGGATCGACCTGGCGGAACTGGCCGAAACCGACCAGCACCCCAACAGCTTTGACCTGGCCAGCCGGCCGGTGCCCGCCTACCCCAACCAGTTCGGCAAACTCGCCGCCCTGGTTAAGGGTCACCAGCAGGAAAAGGCCCGGGTGTGGCTGCTTTCGGCCCAGCCCTCCCGGGCGGTGGCGCTGCTGGAGGAGCACGACTGTGTGGCGCGCTTTGTGCCCAACCCCCACGATTTCCCAGCCATTGATCGCCTGATCGAGCAGCACACGCCGATCGCCCTGAAAACCAAGGGCAGCGCCGAATTGGAGGGGCTGCTGCTGCCCGCCTGGCGGCTGGTGTTGATCACCGACCGGGAGTTCTTTGGCCAGCACAACCTGGTGGCCAGTGGTTATGTGCGCCGGCGCCGGCGGGCCGCCAGCCGCACGGTGGATCCGAATCGCATGCAGCCCGGTGATTTTGTGGTGCATCGCAACCACGGCATCGGTCGTTTTCTAAAGCTGGAGAAACTCGCCATCGCCGGTGAGGCCCGCGATTACCTGGTGGTGCAATACGCCGATGGGCTGTTGCGGGTGGCCGCCGACCAATTGGGCAGCCTCGGCCGTTTTCGGGCCAGCACCGATGCGCCGCCGGAACTCAACCGCATGGGCGGCGTCGCCTGGACCAAGGCCAAGGAGCGGGCCCGCAAGGCCGTGCGCAAGGTGGCCCTCGACCTGGTGAAGCTCTACGCCGAACGCCATGAATCCCCAGGCCATGCCTTCCCCCCCGATGGTCCCTGGCAGCTGGAGCTGGAGGATTCCTTCCCCTACGAGCCCACCCCCGACCAGGTGAAGGCGATCGCCGATGTAAAGCGCGATATGGAATCGCCCAGGCCCATGGACCGCCTGGTGTGTGGGGATGTGGGCTTTGGCAAAACGGAGGTGGCGATCCGGGCGGTGTTTAAGGCGGTAACGGCTGGCAAGCAATGTGCGCTGCTGGCCCCCACCACGGTGCTGGCCCAGCAGCACTGGCGCACCCTTTCCGAACGGTTTGCCCCCTATCCGCTCAAGGTGGCCCTCCTGAATCGCTTCCGCACCACGGCGGAACGCAAGGTGATCCTGGAGGGTCTGGCCGCCGGCTCCATTGATGTGGTGGTGGGCACCCATCAATTGCTCGGCAAGGGCACGGGTTTTAAACAGCTGGGCCTGTTGGTGGTGGATGAGGAGCAGCGTTTTGGGGTGCAGCAAAAGGAAAAGATCAAGTTGCTGCGCAAGGACGTGGATGTGCTCACCCTCAGCGCCACCCCCATCCCCCGCACCCTTTACATGAGCCTCTCCGGCGTGCGGGAGATGAGCCTGATTACTACGCCGCCCCCCCTGCGCCGGCCGATCAAAACCCACCTGGCCAACCTCGATGAGGAGGCCGTGCGCAGTTCGATTCGCCAGGAGCTAGACCGCGGCGGCCAGGTGTTCTATGTGGTGCCGCGGGTGGAGGGCATTGAGGAGGTGGCCGGTCAATTGCGCCAGATGTTGCCGGGCCTGCGCCTGCTGGTGGCCCACGGCCAGATGCCGGAGGGGGAATTGGAATCGGCGATGGTGGCCTTCAATGCCGGCGAGGCCGACGTGATGCTTTGCACCACGATTATCGAAAGCGGCCTTGATATCCCAAGGGTCAACACGATCCTGGTGGAGGACGCCCAGAAGTTTGGTTTGGCGCAGTTGTATCAACTGCGCGGTCGGGTGGGGCGCAGCGGCATCCAGGCCCATGCCTGGTTGTTTTATCCCGGCGATGCCTCCCTCAGTGAGGCGGCCCGCCAACGCCTACGGGCAATTCAGGAATTTGCCCAGCTGGGCAGTGGTTACCAATTGGCCATGCGCGACATGGAGATCCGTGGGGTGGGCAACCTGCTGGGGATGGAACAGAGCGGCCAGATGGAAACCATCGGCTTTGATCTCTACATGGAGATGCTCCAGGAGGAGCTGGCGGAGATTCGAGGCCAAGACATCCCCGCGGTGGACGACACCCAGGTGGATCTGCCGGTGACCGCCTTCATCCCCGCCGATTGGATCACCGAAGCCGACGAAAAAATGGCCGCCTACCGGGCCGCGGCCGATTGCACTGGCAAGGAGTCGCTGCTGCAGCTGGCCACGGATTGGGTGGATCGCTACGGGGCCCTGCCGGCGCCGGTGCAGTCGCTGCTGCAAGTGATGGAACTGAAGCTCTTGGCCAAACGCTGTGGCTTTTCGCGCATCAAGGCGGAGAAACCCAACCTGGTGCTCGATACCCCCATGGAGGAACCCGCCTTCCGGCGCCTGCGCCAGGGCCTGCCCAGCCATCTCCATGGCCGCTTGGTGTACCAGGCCGGCAGTGGCAGCACCGCCAAGGTGTCGGCCCGCGGTTTGGGCGTATTGCCCGCCGATAAACAACTGGAGGGGCTAATGGAATGGCTGCAGGCGATGGCTGCCCACCTGCCGGAGCAAGCGACGGCCTCTCAGGAAGGCAATATTTCTTTATAGTGCTTAGAACTGATTGGTCCCAATGCTCGAGATAGTTGACCTAGGGGATGGCCTTGGGGCTGTGCTTGAGCTGGGTGAGAGCAGCGGCAGCCTCGGCTTGATCCTGGGTTTGAGCGTTGTTGCCTGCCTCTGTGGGTTTGCCCTGTGGCGGCAAGACAGCAGCAATGATGACGACGACTCCAGCCCCGGAGGGGGGCTGATGCAGCCTGTCGCCTAGTTGTTGTTCAGGGCCTGGGTCTTTTTATCTGGGTCGTAGGTAACGGCAGGGGCGCCGCTGGCACCAGCCAGCTGCTTGCTCAAGGTGGTTTCCGCCACCCGGTACTGGGGATCACTTTTGGTGCCGAGCTGATCAAATTTCAGGCTCTTGGCGTCCTCTTCGCTCAGTTTTGAAACCACGTCGGGCTGGATGCCGTGCTTGTGGATGTCGCGGCCGCTGGGGGTGAGGTATTTGGCAATCGTTACGGTCATGCCGGAGCCATCGGAGAGGCCCCGCACCGATTGCACCAGCCCCTTGCCAAAGGTTTTCTGACCCACCAACACCGCCCGCTTGTTGTCTTGCAGGGCGCCGGAGAGGATCTCCGAGGCACTGGCAGAGCCCTCATTCACCAGCACCACCATGGGCGCCTTGGTGAGGGCCCGGCCGCTGGCCCGTTTGATGTCTTGCACCCCATCGCGGGTGCGGGTGGAAACGATTACGCCGTCATCCAATAGTTGGCGGGCGATTTCCACACTGGCCATCAGCAGACCGCCGGGGTTGCTGCGCAGATCAAGCACATAGCCCTGGGCACCCTTGCCCTCCAATTCTTTGATCGCATTGCGCATGTCCTTGGCCGCATTGGCGTTGAACTGCTTCAGCCGGATATAGCCCACCTTCAGGCCATCGCTGCCGATGTTTAGGCGGCTATCAACGGCATGCAGTTCAATGCGATCCCGGATCAGATCCACACTTATCAGTTGGTTTTTGCCGCGGCGCAGCTGGATATTTACCTTGGTGCCCACCGGCCCGCGGATAAGTTTTACCGCGTCTTCGGTGCTCATCCCCTTAGTGCTTTTGCCATTGATCTGGGTGATCACATCCTTGGGCTGCACATCGGCCCTGGAGGCGGGGGAACCATCGATTGGTGAAACCACCATCAGTTCCTTTGTGTCTTTATCTAGGCTCAGCTGAATGCCCACGCCGGAGAGTTCCCCAGACGTGTCGATCTGCATTTCCTTGAATTCCCGTGGATCTAGGAAGCGGGTGTAGGGATCATCAAGGGTGCCCAGCATGCCCCGGATTGCCTCGTAGGCATCCTTGGTGTTGCCATAGCTGCGCGCCAGCACATCCCTTCGCAACTTGCGCCAGGTTTCTTCGCTGTATTTGCCGGTGGTGTCTAGGTAATCGCGGAAAACAATCTGCCAGGCCTCATCCATTACCTCCTTGGGGCTGTCGGAAATGATCGCGGCGGTGCTGCTGCCCACCATCAAGTCACTGCCCAGGATTACCGCCCCGGAAAAGGTGCCGGCCCCAGCCAAAGCGACCAGGGCAACACGGCGCAGGCGGGAGTGGTTCATTGAGGGAGCCTATATCTATTCAAGGTAACGCTCCCAGAGCCTTTTGCGGCAGGGGCAGACAGCCATGGCGGTGTCTGAATGGGCGCCCCCTAGGCGCCCCGTAAGCGCCTAGGGATCAAACCAGCGGCCGTCTTCCTTGATCAATTCGATCAGCGCCGCCACCCCTTCGGCTTCTGGCACCCGGCGGATCTCATCACGGCCGCGGTAGAGGGAAATGGTGCCAGGGGTTTTGCCCACATAGCCGTAATCGGCATCGGCCATTTCACCGGGGCCATTAACGATGCAGCCCATCACGGCGATGTCTAGGCCGGTGAGGTGCACGGTGGCGGCGCGTACCTGATGCAACACCTCCTCCAGGTTGAAGAGGGTGCGACCGCAGCTGGGGCAGGCCACGTATTCCACCATCGTTTTGCGTAGGCCTAGGGCCTGCAGGATCGAATAGCAAACGGGGATTTCCCTCTCTGGGGCTTCGGTGAGCGACACCCGGATCGTGTCGCCGAGGCCAGCGGCCAGCAGGGTGGCGATGCCGGCGGTGCTCTTGATCCGGCCGTAGTCGCCGTCGCCCGCTTCGGTAACGCCTAAATGCAGCGGATAGGGGAAACCTTCCTCATCCATGCGGTGGGCCATGAGCCGATAGGCGGCCAGCATCACCGGCGCCCGCGATGCCTTCATCGACACCACGATGTTGTGGAAATCGAGACGGTCGCAGATGCGGATAAATTCCAGCGCCGATTCCACCATCCCCAGGGGGGTATCGCCGTAGCTGAACAACATGCGTTCTGCCAACGAGCCGTGGTTCACGCCGATGCGTAGGGCTTTGTCCTGGTCTTTTAACAGGCTCACCAACGGTTCAAAGGTGGCCTGGATCCGTTCACCAATGGCAGCGATCTCTTCCTCGGAAAATTCCGTGCGGTTGGGATCAGGTTTATCAAAAACAAATAGGCCTGGGTTGATCCGCACCTTGTCCACGTGCTGGGCCACCTCGAGGGCGATCTTCATGCCGTTGTGGTGCACATCCGCCACCAGGGGCACCGGCTGATAGGTGTCTTCCAGCCGTTTGCGGATTTCAGCCACCGCCCGGGCGTGGCCCAGGCTCGGCACCGTGAGCCGCACCAATTCGCAGCCTGCCTCATGCAAGCGGCGGATGCCGGCGGTGGCCCCTTCTACATCGAGGGTGTCCTCGTTGATCATCGACTGCACCAGCACCGGGTGCTCACTGCCGATCCAGAGGTCCCCCACCCGCACGCTGCGGGTGGGCCGGCGGTGGATCACCGTGTCAAAGCGGGGATCGACGCTCATGGCAGGCGGGGTTGGGCTTGGCTCAAACCTTGGCACAGCCGCCGAGCGGTTGCAGGTCGGCGGCAGAACACTGGTCCCAGCGCTCAAAGGGCTGCAGGATCCAGGGGTTGGCGGGCAGTTCCATGGCCCAGAGGTCTGGCTTGAATTGACTGGAAGCTTTTAGCCAAAGCACGGCGGTGCGGAGCCGCTGGGGGGCTAGCTCCGCTTCTAGCCAGGCGCTGGCAGCCGCCAGGGTGGCGCCGCTGTCCGCCAGGTCATCCACCAACAACAGCTGGGGGCCGAGGCTGGCGCAGGTGTGGGCCAGCTGGGGGCCGAGGCGGAGCTCCCCCTGCTGGCGATTGTCCTCCCCTGAGTAGCTGGTGGCGGCCATCACCACCAGGGGCCGATCAAACACCCGTGACAACAGATCCCCCACCCGGAGCCCCCCCCGCGAAAGGGCGATGATCTGATCAAATTCCCAAGCCGTGCTGTGGAGTTGCACCGCCAGGTGTTCGATTAGGCGGTGGTACTGCTCCCAGTTCACCACCAGTTCGCCGGCGGTGTCGTTGCGCACGGGGGCGGGCTGGGGCCGTGGGGGGCTGGCGGTCATGGCGCTGGCGGCGGTACGGGCCCGGGGGGTGCTGCAAGGGCCCGCTCCCGGGCCGTGGTCAGATCCTGGCGGGTGAACCAGCGGGGCGATTGTTCAGCTTCCGAACCGAAACGCAACAGGTAAGAGGGATGAAACACCGGCATTAGCCAGCGCTGGTCCCAGCTTTGCCATTGGCCCCGCACCTTGCTTATCCCCTGTTGTTTGCCCAACAAAGCTTCCATGGCCGTAGCCCCTGCCAGCACGATCACCCGGGGATTAACCAGCTGGATTTGCTGATCCAGCCAGGGGCGGCATTGCTGGCTTTCCTCCCGTGTGGGTTTGCGGTTCCCCGGGGGACGGCACTTCACCACATTGCAGATGTAGAGGTCGTGGTGGGGGTTGAAGCCCGCATGCTCCAGCAGGCGATCCAGCAGTTGACCGGAGCGACCCACAAAGGGCAGCCCCTGTTCATCCTCTTTTTGGCCAGGGGCCTCACCGAGTAAGAGCAGCGGTGCCTGGGGGTTGCCCCGCCCCACCACCACCCGTTGGCGGCCCAAGGCCAGGTCGCAGCGCTGGCACTGGCCGCAGGCGCTGGTGAGCTCGGTCCAACACTGCATGGCCGGAGCCTAGGGGTGGCAGGCCCAAGCCATCGCCAGTTCTGTATCAAGGCGCTCCAGGCCGATGTAGCGCTCATGCACACTGGTCACTCTGGATTTAGTCGCGGCGGCCGTTGGGCTGGCCCCATTTGTGCAATGAAGCTTTCGGCCCGAGCGGCGGCCCTGCAACCCTCCCTGACCCTGGCCATTGCCGCCAAGGCCAAACAACTCCAGGCGGAGGGGCAGGACATCTGCAGCCTCAGTGCCGGAGAGCCAAATTTTGATACGCCCGAGTTCATTCGCGAGGGGGCGATCCGCGCCCTAGGGGCGGGGGCCACCCGCTATGGCCCCGCGGCCGGCGAGCCCCAGTTGCGCGAGGCGATTGCCGCCAAACTCCAGCGGCAAAACGCCATGGCGGTGAATGCCAACCAGGTGCTGGTTACCAACGGCGGCAAGCAGGCCCTTTACAACCTCTTCCAGGTGCTGCTGGATCCGGGGGATGAACTGCTGTTGCCGGCCCCCTATTGGCTTAGCTATCCGGAAATGGCCCGCTTGGCCGGGGCCACCGTGCGGGTGCTGCCCAGCTCCGCTGCCACTGGTTTCCGGCTTGATCTCGAGGCCCTAGAGGCCTTGATCACCCCCCGCAGCCGCCTGTTGGTGCTCAACACCCCCTCTAATCCCACCGGGGTGGTGTTATCCCGCCAGGAGCTGGAGGCGCTGGCGGAGCTGTTGCGGCGCCATCCCCAGTTGGCGGTGGTTTGCGATGAGATCTACGAACACCTGCTGGCTCCAGGTCACCAACACCACAGCCTGGCGGCCCTGGCCCCCGACCTGGCCGAGCGTTTGTTTGTGGTGAATGGGTTTGCCAAGGGTTGGGCGATGACCGGTTGGCGCATTGGTTATCTGGTGGGCCCCCAGGCGGTGGTTAAGGCGGCCATTGCCCTGCAGAGCCAAAGCACCAGCAATGTGTGCACCTTTGCCCAATTCGGGGCCCTGGCGGCCCTGGAGGGATCCATGGACTGTGTAACCACCATGGCGGCCAGTTTTTCCGCCCGCCGGCAACGGCTCACCCTCGGCTTGCAGCAGTTGCCAGGCCTACAGCTGGTGCCCCCCAATGGGGCGTTCTATGCCTTTCCGGATGTGAGTGCCTACGGCCTTGGTTCGATGCAATTTTGCGACCAAGTGTTGGAGCGGGAGGGCCTGGCCCTGGTGCCGGGCGGAGCCTTTGGCGACGACCGTTGTGTGCGCCTTTCCTGCGCTGTTAGCAGTGCCACCATCGACGACGGCCTTGCCCGGCTGGGCCGTTTTCTTGCTTCTTTACCAGCCGCCACCGCCGGTTAGCCCCCCCCAAAGGGGGGGACGCTTCCCCTCCCAAAGGAGCTGGTGGAACCGCGGAGTTCCGGAGAGCTTGAAAAGGTTCCCGGTTTTGCTTCTGTCATGGCCCATTCGCTGCCGGCGCCCCGCGGGGCTGGCCGTTCGTTTGATCGTTCCCGCTGCCTGGCCCTCCATGGTGAATACCAGCGCAGCCGTTGCCTAAGGCTGCGCAACCGGCTGGTGGAATTGCACCTCAACCTGGTGCGCCAGCAGGCCCAGCGCTTCGCCCAGCACTGCACCTTGTCTTTTGATGATTTAGTGCAGATCGGCAGCTTGGGCTTGATCAAGGCGGTGGAGGGTTTTGACCCCCAGCAGGGCCATGCCTTCAGCACCTATGCCGTGCCCTTTATCCAGGGGCAGATGAAGCACTACCTGCGGGACCGCCACAGCATCGTGCGCTGCTCTTGGCGGCTGCGCGAGCTCCACGGCAAATGCGAGCAGCTGCAGCAGGCCAGGCAGCATGGGGGGTTGCCTCCACTTACCAGGGAGGCCCTGGGCCTTCGCTTGGGGTGCAGTGCCGCCCGGATTCAACAGGCCCAGGAGCTGCATCGGGCCCTGCAATTTTCCAGCCTGGATGGCGGTGCGGGCCAGGGGGAGGAGGGCGAAAGCCTGCAACAGCAGCTGGTGGACCAGCGCCCTGGGCCGGAGCAACGCTTGCTTTGGCAGGAGTTGGAGGAGCATGTGCAGCAATTGGCCCCGGTGGATCAACGGCTGCTGCGGGATTGTTTGCTGGAGGGGCGACCCCAGCGGCAGTTGGCCCAGGAGCTGCAGTGGAGCCCCTGCCAGGTGTCGCGGCGGTTGCGCCAGCTCTGTGCCCTGCTGCGGCAGCAGCTCAGCCCAGCAGAACCATGGCCAGCGCTGCAGCCATGAGGGTCATCAGGCCATTAACGGCTTCGTTGCTCAGCCAGGGGAGCCGCGGTTGCAGTTCTGCCCCCACCAGGCTCTCCAGCAGGGTGGCCCCCCAGGCCACCAGGCTCAGCCCAGCCAGTTGGGCCAGGGGGATGAGCCCCAGGGCCGTGGCAATTGCCCCAAACAGCACGGCGCCCCCCAGGCTGGCCAGGGTGCCCTCCAGGCTCACGGCCCCATCGGTGCCGGGCGGCACCGGCCGCAGGCTCGTGATGCCCACCGTGTGGCGGCCCCAGCGCTTGCCGATCTCACTGCCCATGGTGTCGCCGAGCTTGGCGGCAAAACTGGCGACAAAGCCCAGCAACAGCAGGGCCTTTGGCGCCCCCGGCCAGGGGTAGGCCAGGGCCAGCAGGGCGCCGGTGGCGGCCGAACCCCACACATTTTCTGGGCCGCGGCGGCCGCCCCGGCCCTCGGCGATGCCCAGGGCTTGCTTGTGGGCAAAGCCCAGTTTTGTTACAACGGAACCCAGGGCCAGGTAGAGCACCACCGCCAGCCAACCGCGCCAACCGAGGCAGGCCCCCAACAGGGTGCCGAGGATCCAGGCATGGAGCCAGCCGGCGCGCGTAAGTATGGGCAATGGGCGCAGCGGTGCGATCAGCAGTGCATTGAGGGCCGCACTTAAAAGCCAGCGGCTTGGGAGCCCTGCGGTTGCCAGGCCCCCCGTTAATAGCCCTGGATCCATGGGTGCTTGCCTCGGGCAGCGGCCATTCTCGCCAATAAAAGACAAGCATGCTAATACATGTGTACTTATTTTTTATGGGTGCTGGCTGAATGGAAGTGTTTCTGCTGGTGCAGGTGGGGGATGTGGTGGCGGTGGCCCCGCCGCGGCTGGAGCCCTATCTCGCCCAGGTGCTGTTTTGCGAAGGCGGCGCCCGCACGGGGGAGCCATCTTTTTTGCAGGTGTTGCGGGAGGACGACCTGGCGGTGCTCACCATCAACGCCAATTGGGTGATTGACCGGATCAGCCCCGGGGCCGATCCAACTTGACCCGCCCCTTTATTAAAAGAAAGATTGTGCTTTAGTTAAGGCTTGGTAAACAAAGGGCTGGATCGTAGGGCGGGTGCTAAAGGCGGGTTCTTATCGATATTTGCAGCGGTTGGAGGGGCCTCCGGCGGGTTGGTGGTACGACCGGGCCGTGCCTAAGCCCTTGCGCCGCAGCCTGGGCCGCGGGCGGGTTCGACGGTTCCTTTCCCCGGAGCGCCCCGAGGCCGAGCGCCGCTATGGCGAAGTGCAGGAGGAGGTTCAGCGGCTATTGGCCTTGAGCAGTGGCGAGCTCACCCTGCGCAGCCGCGAGGTGCGCCTGGTGGCCTGCGACTGTGCCCGCGATTGGCAACGGCAACGGGGCCCGCTGGCCCTGGCTGAACTGCCCAATGAGGCAGACCTGGCCGAGTTGCTTGTTAATGGCTTTCGCAGCCGCGGCCTGGTGCTCACGGGGGAGCGCTTTCTGCTGGCCCGGGAGGCTTTCTGTGCGCAGTTGAAACTGCCTGGTCTGCAAAATCCAACGCCCCCCCCCCAGCGCTGGCCCAGCACCGTGGCGGGCTGGGTGGCCCAACGGCAGCAGCAGGGCAGCGGCGCCGCCAGCAGTGGCCGGGCCTGGCAGCGGGAATTGCAGCGGCTGCTCAGTTTCAGCGAAGTGTCGCTGCCGGCGGCGGTAAGTGAAGGGGCCGCCTGGCGGTGGCGCAACCACCTGTTTGCCACGGCCAGCTTCAGCACAGCCCAGCGGCGCCTCAGTTTGATCCGCTCTTTCTATGGGGAGGCCTGCCGCCAGGGGGGGGTGGAGCAGAACCCTTTCGCTTTGCTGCCCCCCCTGGCGCTCAGTGCCCTGCCGCCGCCAGCCCTTGATCCCCAGCTGCTGGCCCAGCTCGATCGGCAGAGGGCTGGGGACCCCGTTTATCTGCTGGTGAGGCTGCTGGGGTTGCGGGCCAGTGAAGCGGCGGGCCTGCGGCCCCTCGACTGGGGCCTCTGGGAGGGAAAACCAGCCCTTTGGATTCGCCCTTGGAGTTTTGCTGGGCTGGAGCGCCCTTGCCGCCCTGGCCAGCAACGCCTGTTACCGCTGCCAGAGAGCTTGGTGGAGCTTTGGGATCGCCATCGGGGCCCTGGGGGTGAGCCCCTATGGCCGCAGCAATGGGGCCGCGGCGGCCAGGGGCTGGGGCAACGCTGGGCAACTCACCTGCGCCGCCAGGGCGGTTGTTCGGCCCAGCAGTTGCGGCTGGATTGCCAGCGGCGTTGGCGTAGCCAGGGGGCCGATGCCCTCACCCTGCGGCAGCTGCTGGGCAGCCTCGGGGGCCTAGCCCCTGCCAGTCCAGCGGCCCGGGCGGATTTGTACCCCTGGGTGGAGGGGGCGACTCTCTTGCCTGATCCGCTGCTGCCCTCTGCGCTGTTGCCCTCTGCGCTGTTGCCCTCTGCGATGTTGCACTGCCCAACGGATCAGGCCCTGGCGGGGCCCCAGCCCTGATAATCGAGGTCGGCTGGACCTTTCCCATGGTGTTCAACAAGCTGTTCGGCGCTAAGAGCAAGCCCTTCCTGGAGCTGTCGAAGGGCCCCAGCCAGGCGGTGGTAGTGGCGCCAGTGCGGGCCAGCGAAACCGTTGAAGAACCAACCGTTCAAACCAAAACCGCTGAAATCAAAATCGCTGCGGTGGCCCCAGCAGCGCTGGCGGTGCCTACCCCTGGCGCCCCTGGGGAGACCTCTGCCCCCACGGAGCGCCAGCTAACCACCGCCGAATTGCTGGCGGCGGAGCAGGCGGCAGTGCAGGCCGAGGTCAAGCCCAGCGGCCCGGTTACCTTCGCCGCCGAGTTGCTGCAGCCCTCCGCCGCCCTACCCCGTCGCCGCCGCCGGCCCGGGGCGGCCCTCGCTGATTTCAAGGCGATCGCCAAGGGCCTCGGCCGCGGCTGAGCGCTGCTGCTGCATCAGGGTTACCCCCACCAATGCCGCCGTAGCTGCCCGCAGGATGGTGGGTCCCAGGCTCACCGGTTGCCAGCCGGCCCCGGCGGCAATTTCCCGTTCCATGGGCGACCAGCCCCCCTCCGGTCCGCAGGCCAGCTGCCAGTCGCCAGTTTCCCCGGGGCTGCTGTGCTGAAGCCCTTGTAATTGCTCCAGCAGGCTGGGCACCCCCGCTTCCCGGGTAACGGCAATCCAGCGGCGCTCCCCTCGCCCCCTGGGCCGGGCCAGCGCTTCAGCGGCGCTAACTACGGCTTCCAGTTGGGGTTGCCAGAGCCTTTCACATTGTTCACAGGCTTCCTTCACCAGGGTTTGCCAGCGGTCCTGGCGCTGGTCGCCGGGGTCCGGCAGGCTGCGTTGGGCCCGCAGCGGCACGAAGCGATCCAGGCCCAGTTCGGTGGCCATGCGCAGCATCGGTTCCAGTTCGCGGCGCATTAGCCCAGCTAGTAACACCAGCCGCTGCTGGGGGGGGGGCTGCTGCTCCAGCAGCGGCCCTTGCAAGGCTTGGCCCTCGGCCCCCAGCTGCCCTTGCCAGAGCTGCCCCTGGCCATCGCCGATGGCAAAGCCATCGCCGGGCCGCAGGCGCAACACCCGCCGCAGGTAGTGCTGTTCTTCCTTACTCAGCTCCAACGGTTGCCCCGGCCGCGCCAACCGTTGGGGGGCGATTAGCAAGCGGCGCAGTTCGGCGATGGCCCTTAGTCCTCAAATATCCGGTCTTCGTTGGCATCCGCCGGCCAGTCTTCGTTGATGCCCCCCACCCGCAGTTCCTCGATTTGCACCAGATCCCGGTCTAGGCACCGCAGGGCATTGATCAAGATGTCGATGGCTACCCCATCACTGGTGCCCAGGTCGAGCCAGATGCGACCCCATTCCTCTTGATATTCCATCTCGCCCATGTTGTGCATGAGGGCGAGCATTGAGTTTTCGGCGTCTTCGTTGTCGTAGGCCATCCAGGTCACATCGGCCCCCTCCTCATGCACCTGAAGGTTTTCGGCATTGAAGGCCCCGAGCCGACCGAGGAAATACCAGCTGTTGAAGGTTTCTTCCACGTACTGGCGTTCCCCCTGGCCTGGCACATGGGGAAAGCGCAGCCAGAACCAACAGTCGAAGGGGTCGAATTCGCGGAAGTGCACCTGCATGGCGTCAAGCTAGGCGCCAGTGGGGGGGTGGGCCAAGCGCGTGCTGGAACTGGAGCAGATTTTTTATCACCCAGCGGCGGCGGCGCAACCGTTGCTGCGGGGCCTCAACCTGCGCCTGCGGCTGGGGGAACCAGCCCTGGTGGCCGGCCGCAGTGGCAGTGGCAAGAGCACCCTGCTGGAGATCATGGCCGGGTTGGCCAGTCCCACCCAGGGCCAGATCCTTTGGCAGGGGAAACCCACCACGGTGCAGGAACGCCGCTGGCTCACCGGCCTGGTGTTTCAGTTTCCCGAGCGCCATTTTTTGGGCCTCAGCGTTGGCCAGGAACTGCGGCTGGGCCACCGGCGGCTCCCCTCGGAGCAGGCGGCAGCGGCCCTGGCCCAGGTGGGCCTGGCGGGGCTGTCGTTCCAGCAGGCCCCCGAACGGCTTAGCGGTGGCCAGCAGCGGCGCTTGGCCCTGGCGGTGCAGTTGCTTAGGGATCCGCCAATCCTGCTGCTGGATGAACCCACCGCCGGCCTCGATTGGTCGGTGCGGCGGGAATTGCTCGAGTTATTGGGGCCCATCAGCCGCGATCGCTTGCTGCTGCTGGTAACCCATGAACCGGAGTGCTTCGAGGGTTTGATTCAGCAACGCTGGCGCCTGGAGCAGGGCCGCTGCGTAGCATTCAACGAGGCCCAGTTGAGCGATGGCTGATCAGTTAGTTAGGGCCACCGCCGCAGCTGGTGGCATTCGCCTGGTGGCGGTCAATACCACGGTCACGGCCCGTTATGCCAGGCGGCGCCATGGCCTCTCCTATCTCACCACCGCCCTGTTGGGGCGCTCGATGGCCGCAGGTTTGCTGTTGGCCAGTTCGATGAAGGTGGCCCATGGCCGCGTCAACCTGCGCATCCAGGCGGATGGTCCCCTGCGTGGTTTAACCGTGGATGCGGGCCGGGATGGCACCGTGCGGGGCCAGCTGGGTAACCCCGGCCTCGAGTTGGACCTGGTGGGGGACCCGCCCCAATTTGATTTCAGCCAGGCGGTGGGTACCGGCTATCTGCACGTGGTGCGGGATGACGGCAATGGCCCGCCCTACAGCAGCACCGTGGAGTTGGTGAGTGGCTGCATCGGTGAAGATGTGGCTTCCTATCTGGTTCATTCGGAGCAAACCCCCTCAGCGGTGTTCGTGGGGGAAACCATCGACAGCACAGGGATCCGCAGCAGCGGTGGGGTGTTGGTGCAGGTGCTGCCCAAGGCGGCCCGGGAGCCAGCCCTAGTGGCCTTATTGGAGGCCCGCTGCAGTGAGATCACAAATTTCAGCTCCCTGCTGCAAACCCATAAGGCCAACTTGCGGGAATTGCTGCGGGAGATCTTTCCAGACCTAGACCCCGAGGGGGAGGAAGCCCAGCAGCCGGTGAGTTTCCACTGCCCCTGCACCAGGCGCCGCAGCCTGGGGGCCCTGAAATTATTGGGCCGTGATGAACTCACGGAAATGCTGGAAACCGAAGGCAGCGCTGAGCTCACCTGTCACTTCTGCAATGAGGTTTATCAGGTGGAGGCCGATGAGTTGCGAAGCTTGATTGCAGAGCTGGAGCCTGTGGCGGGCTAGCTCTTGGCAGCAATCTCGATGCTTACACCATCTCTCCAAGCGGGCAGCAAGTAATTACCTGGGGACTCTCCCAAGGCTTTTCAGATCCTGCCCATTCCTGTTGCTTCAAAGTGAGCTATTTAACCCGGCCTAACATCTTCAGCCCTGATGCCAGGCCGTGCCGCTGATCTTGGCTTAGCCCATGCCGGCCTTGTCCTTGACATTTTCCATGCCATTACGAACTTTGGCCTCCGCCTGCTTCGCCTTGCCGGCTAGCCGATCTCCCCGGTTGTCAGTGACTTTGCCAATCGATTCTTGGGTCTTGCCCTCAAAGGCCTTGGCTTCAGCCTTGACGCGGCCAGCAGTGGCGGCAAAGGGCAAGGGGGAGGCGGTGAGGGTGATCGCTCCAGAGGCCTGGGCGGGAGCGCTTAAGGCCGGCGTGGCGATTAACACCAGCAGGCTGAAGATTAGACCAAGCCCAGTGGTGGCCAGCTGGCGCAGAAAGCGAAGTTTGCCTTTCATGATGATAGTTGCGAAGAAAAATGAGGTTTAAAGAGAAAATGGTGGCGCCTGGTTGTCCACGCCACCATTGCTAAATAATTAAATGCCATTCGCCATGGCTCGCCCAGGGCAATTGGGTTGACTTAGTAATTCATAGAACGCCGCGCCTGCCGGTGAGGAAAGAGATCACGGCAATCACGAGAAAGACGAAAAACAAGATCTGGGCGATGCCCGCAGCGGATCCAGCGATGCCACTGAATCCTAGGAAGGCAGCGATAATCGCAATGATGAAAAATGATATGGCATAGTTGAGCATTTGAAAGTACCTAGGGGGTGTTAACTAGCTGGGCGATCTCGTCTTGGCTTTTGCCAAGCTTCTTCTGTAGATGGCCAAGAAATTCCTCCTCTTGGCCCTCGGCGTAGTCCACGTCGTTATCAGTGAGGTCGGCAAATTTTTGCCTGAGCTTCCCTTTCAACTCATGCCATTCACCCTTGAACTGAAGCTTGTTCATGATTAGGCCTGCAAGGGGCTGGGTTAAATGTCAGAGCATATGGAGTGGCTGAATCAATGCTTTGGCAAATTCTTCCACTTGTCATGCCACAGCTCCTTCGTTTTAAGTATGGAACTCAAATTGGGGCTGTACTACTAGTGCTGCAGATGTGCCGGATCACTACGGCGCCACCAATTCTTTGAGCATCTTTTCGCGGGTCGTTGCAAATTTGCTTAATTTATAACTACTGGTTCATTTCTATATTCAAACTTGTAGCCTTTTAAGAGTAAGTTGCACTCAGCCGTTGTCCTGCGTCATGGGCTGCTTCTGTGGCGATGGCAGTGCATGGCTGAGTAGTAAATTACTCCAATCAGTGTTGAATATTTAAGGTGGCCGTTTGGAGAATTGGTTGCGGCTGTATTTTGATTAGTTGGGGCAATTGCCCATTGATTTGCTCGGATATTACACTCTGGTAATCAAGGAAGTGTTCATCAAGTAGCAACATCAAGAAGTAGTCTTTAATTCTTTGTGGTTGGGTTAATAGCATTGAACTGAGTTGCCGCCAAAACAACCAACGGCTATCCCGGAGCAGCCCTTGGCGCCAGAGGATCGTAAGGATTCCTTTAATTGCAATGGGATTGAGCTTAGCCAGTGGCGGGAGCAGATTTGTGATTTTTCTTTCCTGGTGCCAGCGGGGTACGCCCAATTTCTGGCAATAGGCATAGATCCTCTCCAGATAGGCCCGCGGTTCATAGAGCTGGGAGAAGGCCCCCACAAATTCGCCGGCAATTTCCGCCATGGGCCGGGTGGGAGTGAAATTAAGCAAATGGGTTTGGATCCCCTCATCAAAGCTGTCTGGGGATTCAAGTAGGCGGCCTTCCCGTTGGAGGCGATGCCAAAGGGCTGTATTAGGCAATGCCTGGAGAATTCCAAGCATCGCCACCGGGATACCTGTTTTGGTCACAAAGTCCACAATCCGTTGGCCGGCCCCAGTTTTTTCAGCATCAAAACCTAGGATGAATCCGGCCATCACCTGCAAGCCATGGCCTGTGATTGTATCGACCGCCTCCACCAAACAATTTCTAGTGTTTTGTAGTTTTCCTGCCTCCATAAGGCTATTGCTATCTGGGGTCTCAATGCCAAGGAAAACGCGATCAAAGCGAGCAGCCGCCATCATTTGCATTAGTGGTTCATCATTAGCGAGATCCACAGATGCCTCAGTGGTGAAGGCAAAGGGAAATCCGTGCAGTTGCTGCCAACTCAGCAGGGCTGGAAGTAATAGTTTTACATTACGTTTATTGCCAATAAAGTTGTCATCTACCAGAAATACCCCTCCCCGCCAGCCCAGCTCATATAAGCAGTCAAGTTCCTTAATTAGTTGATCTGGGGTTTTTGTTCGGGGTTTGCGACCATAGAGCACAATAATATCGCAGAATTCACACTGGAACGGACAGCCCCGTGAAAATTGCAAAGGCATAATGTCATAGGCTGAGCGCTCTAGCAGGTCAAATCTGGGCACGGGGGAGAAGCTAATATCTGGTTTTTCATTCTCTGCAGAAAAGCGCCCTTGGGTTGCCCCCTGTTCAAGGGCCTTGAGGAAAGCTGGAATACTTATTTCACCCTCATCAAGAACCAAGAAATCCGCAGCTTTTAGCTCCCTAGCGTTTGGACTAGAGCTGGCAAATGGTCCCCCCACTGCCACCAAAAGACCCCTATCCTTGGCCAGTTGGATTTGGTCGGCCAGATCACGCTTTTGCACGAGCATGGCAGAGAAGATCACTAGATCAGCCCAGCTCCATTCGGCACTACTAACAGCACGAATGTTAGTATCAACTAATTTTAGTGACCATTCCTCGGGCAATAATGCTGCCACCGTGATGAGCCCTAGGGGGGGCATCAACACTTGCTTGCCCACCAGTTCTAGGGCTCTGTTAAAGCTCCAAAAGGTTTTTGGAAAGCGTGGATAAACCAGCAGGGCATGCATGGGAACACAAGAATATTGGAGAGTTATATGCAGTTTTAGACGCTTAATTACTGGAATTCATTCCTGTAAGCTATTTTAGGCATATGTGCTGTTAATATGCTGTAGGCCACTGGGAGACTGGCTTGCTGTGCTTGAGCTATTTGGAGATTTGAATATCTACTCTGCTGGATCTGTGCTTAACATTTACTGCCACATCCTCGCTCCCTTGGCTTAGGTGTAGATCAACTTGTTCATCTCCGTACATCAGGCCTGAAATGTCTAAGGAATTTACGCCTAGGGGCAGTAATGGCTTCTTGAGTTGCACCCAAATACGACCTGTTTCAGAATTACTTCCCATGCTAAGTCCTATGATTGCTTCCACTAGGGCAAAAACTGAGCCACTGGCCCAGGCCTGGGGGCGACAGGCTACGGGGTAATGGGTGGGTTCTTCTCCTTCCTGGCGGGGGAAGCCACAAAATAATTCAGGTAGGCGATATAAGGGCATTGCTCGGGCGGTATCAAATAAGCCAGCCATAATACCCATGGTTTCGAATCGATAGCCATAGCGAGCTAGGCCTAGGCCAATCAATGAATTGTCGTGGGGCCAAACGGAGCCATTGTGGTAACTCATCGGGTTGTAGCGCACTTCGCGGTCATCAAGGGTCCGAATCCCCCAGCCACTGAAACTGTGGGGTGCAAGTAGTTGTCTCGAAATACTAGATGCGGCTTCTACAGTGGCTATGCCTGTCCAAAGGCAATGGCCTGCATTTGAACCTCGCACGACACAGCTTTGGCCATTGGCATCTATTGCCATCACATATGAGTCTAATAAATCAGACCAAAAACAGTGATTAAAGTATTGTTTAAAAGCCTCGGCTTCCCCCAGGCATTTCTCTGCTTTTTCATGCCGCCCTAATTTTTTGTAGATTAGTGCCATGGCTCGTCTGGCCCCATAAACATATGCTTGGACTTCGCAGAGTGCAATTGAAGCTTCGGCAAGTTGACCATTTGAGTGATGAATTGCATCCTCTGAGTCTTTCCAGCCTTGATTTCTCAGGCCGCCTTTTGTGTTGCAATTGTAACGAAGAAAGCCATCATGGCTATTGGCTATTGAACAGTTTATCCAGTCATGGGCAAGTTCTAGTGCAGGTAATATATAAGTGATAAAATTTAGGTCATCAGTGCGTCCTAGGTAGTCACCGGCAAGCATTATAAATAGAGGTGTAGCATCTACTGTTCCATAGTAATTTGCAAACGGTACTTCCCCTAGGGATGCCATCTCGCCAAGCCGTGCTTCATGCAATATTTTGCCAGATTCGGCATCATTTATTGTGTCTCTATGTTGAGCCTGATGTTCAGCAAGATAGCCAAGTACCCCCCTTGCTAGCCTTGGTTCTACCATTAACATTTGCCTTGCAGTTATCAAGCCATCCCTGCCAAAAGGACAGCTAAACCATGGCAAGCCAGCATAGGGATATATCCCATGGGTGATTGGCGTAGATAGTAAATTAATATCTGAATATGATCTGGCAAGCCAGTTGTTAAAGTCTGAATTGTCGCTATATATTTGTGCTGAAAGGTCTTTGGCTGAGTGAGTATTGTCTATGGATGATTTTATCGCATTGTTAAATTGTTGGCCGCTGGCTGGCTGCTTGTTTTCCGTATCAAAATCAAGGGCTATATAGAGAATTTTCGTTTTGCGAGGCATTAATTCTAGTTGTAGTGATAGTTGAGTGTCACTTTCTGTCTCTGTTTTGGTATCTAGGCTTAGCGTTGTTTGACGTGTAACTCGATCTAGACCGTAATATGTAATGCGTAGACCGTCTGTGTCATTGTGGTGAGCTATTCGGCCCCTGGCTAATCGTTTGAAGCCACGCAATTCAAAAATATCTTTAAAATCTGCATCAACACTAAAAAGTAGAGGTATTGTTAGTTTCTCGCCTGCATAGCTTGTGAACTTTAGCTCCTGCAAGCATGCTTTGGGAGTGAGTGTTGTGCTGCGTTCAATATGAATTATGCCTTGGGCTGGTCCATGGCTGCTGCTGGCATTGGTTAGATGACTAACGTGTACATTGATTTCACCTCTTTGGGTGGAGCTTAGTACCGCTCCAGCTTCACCGTAAATAAGTAGTTGGAGCCTGCTGATATGTCTACACCCCCTGTGAAAAATTCCTGAATCAGGGTGTATCTCCTGGCAAATTTCGCCCCGGGAGTCCAGCATGGCAAATGTTTCGCCATTTTTCAATACAAATGGCGGTATTGTGTCATGCGGCATGGTTAAGCTGCCTTATGATTTTGCGTTTATGATCATGCTTTTGGATAAGAAGACGATATACGCTCTCGTATTCTTCCGCCTCTTTCTCTGCGCAAAATCTTGATTCAAAATTTTTGCGAATTTGTAAGCGATCAATCTTCGCGATTTTGTCGATTGCCAAAATCGCTTCTTCAATTGACTCTACTATGTAGCCATTTGTCCCATTGACTATGACTTCGGGTATCGATCCGTTGTTCCAGGCAATTACTGGGGTTCCACAGGCATTTGCTTCAATCATCACAAGCCCAAACGGTTCAGGCCAGTCCACTGGGAACAAAAGTGCTAAAGCCTGGCTTAACAACTCTTGTTTTCCTTTGTCATCGATTTCACCAACGAATTCTATGCTCGCATTTGCTGCAATCATTGGTGCTATGTGATCCCGGTAATATGCTTGATCTGTTTGATCTATCTTAGCTGCTATTTTAAGCGGTAAGCCAGCACGGCTGGCAATTGTAATTGCCCGATCAATTCCTTTTTCCGGTGAAATCCGACCTATGAATGCCAGGTATTTATCAACGCTCGTTGCGGGATTAAATTTGTAGAGATTCGTTGGCAATCCATGGTGGATGGTTTTAAGCCAATTGGCTTCCGGGCAGGGTTGGCGTTGGGAATTTGATATGGAAATTAGGGGGATCTTATGAAATTGTTTAAGTAGTTGTTTGTGATTATTTCCTGTTACCGGCCCATGCATTGTGCTTACGTGGGGTATTGGTAGCTGCTTGGCCATGGGGAAATGGGAATGGCCCAGGTGAAAGTGCAATATGTCGAATCGATCTATCTGCTCCATTATGCGGTCTAACTGTATTGCGGTATAAATATCAGCATCAGTTGTTATCCCTGATGGGCGTAGGGATTGCGGTGCACAAGGGCAAAGCTCGGCAGTGGTTTGAGAGTCGCCACTGGCAAATAAAACAACATCATGCCCTCTTTTTACGAGGCTTTCTGTTAAATAATGAACACATCTTTCAGTGCCTCCATATTTGGCGGGGGGGACGCTTTCAAGCAATGGCGATATCTGGGCAATTCTCATTGGTTTTTGACCGAATCAATCCTGTTTCTCGCGTTTCTACCTTCAGTCATGATGGAGTGCGCAGTTATTTTCAATGCCTCTGGATCCAGCTTTTGGTCTGCTGTTTCTAGGATTTCCAGGTATATGGAGGGCCGGGAAATGTTGAGGCTATTTGTTTGCATCTAAAGTTTAGGAAGGATTCAAGTCGACTCCCCCTACTCGCGGCGGCAATCATGGCCTTGATCTGCCGCAGATTGCATCACTTTTGTTTTGTTGCTAGTTGCTGTTGATTCAGCCCAGCTATTAGCCCTCGGGGCTGGCTGAGATTCGTCTGAACATATATCCAGTGCCCCTGGCGGTCATGATCAACTCTGGATTTTCCGGGTCATCACCAAGTTTTCCGCGCAGTCGGGAGATGTGAACATCTACCACCCGGGTGTCGGAGTGGCGTTCAGGGGTGTATCCCCAGACCTTTTGAAGGATCTCATTGCGACTGAATGGTTGGCCAGGGCGGCTCAGCAATAGTTCCAGCATGCTGAATTCCATCCCGGTTAGGCGTACCCGCTCTTCCTCCTTGAAAACCTGACGTTTATTGATATCTACCTTTAGGCCTGCCACTTCGATCACCGTAGTGGTTTGGATCACGCCATCGGGGCCCTGGGGCCGTTGGGACCTGCGCAATACGCAGCGGATTCTGGCCTCCAGTTCCTTAGGGCTAAAGGGTTTTACCAGGTAGTCATCGGCCCCCAGCTCTAATGCTGTAACTCGGTTGGCTATTTCGCTCACCGCCGTGAGCATGATTATCGGTACGTCTGAATGAGTACGCAGCTGTTGGCAAACGCTCATGCCATCAAGTTTAGGCATCATTACATCAAGAATTACCAGATCTGGTTGTATCTTTCCAAATGCTTCTAGGGCCTCTTCTCCGTCAGCTGCTGCTGTTACCTGGTAGCCCAGCAGTGTCAATCGTGTTTGTAATATCTGTCTAATGCTGGCCTCGTCATCCGCCACAAGGATGTTTAGCTTTTCGCTGGCTGGCACAGTGGCGGTCATAGGGGTTGGCAGCCATGGCTGGCAGCCAGTAACGAGACAAGCATCAAACCTTACTGGGCAGGATTACCCACCAGCCCTGGGCAGAAGCTTGCAGTCAATGCGGATAATTTCCCCGTAGCAGCTGCTAAGCCTCGTAAAAGGTACTTCCCCTGGGAATGCCAGTGATTGTTAATTAATATTTACCTTTGTCTTTCTGGTTTCCCTGGGCCGCCACCTCTGCCACCTCCGCCGCCACCGCCCCAGCCACCGCCGCCACCACCGTGACAAATCTCTGGCTCCAGCCGCTGCCCAGCCATGGAGCTGGGAGAATGAGGTTAAGGTTTTGGTCTGGCCCCAATGAATCCGACCCTTTCTGAGCGGGCTAGGCGGCGTAGTAAGCAGCTTTATTGGCGGGTGCACCCTCCCACCCCATTTGAGATCACTGCTGAGGAGCCCTCCAGTTCGATCGCCAACGGTGGGGATGGAACCCCTGCTCCTGCCGCAACCCCGGGGCCTGGGCCTGACCGGACGCTGAACCCCGATAGCCCCCAAAGGCTGCCTTTGGAGCTGCTCTTGGTGTTTTTGGATGGATGGTTCACCCTGGCGGAGTTGCTAAACCCATGGATTGCCAGGTTGGTGGCAAGGGCCCGTTTAAAGGCCAGTCGCGCCCTGCCAGCCCTGGGGGCGTTGGCCCCGGCCGGCGCCACCCTTAAGAATCAACGAATAGGGCTGTTAGTGCCAGCAGCACCAGGGCCGGGATTGCCGCCAGGGCGGCTGGGGCCAGGGCCAGCCCCAGGGGCCCCAAGGCTGGAGCCAGCAGGCTGCCTAGCAGCAGGCCCAGGGCCAGGGAGGTAAATCCATAGCCCACCGCCGGGAAGAAGCGGCCGTTGCGCCTCTGCAAGCAAAGCACCGTTAGCAGGGTGGCTAGGGCTAGCAGTAGTTCGGCCGTGCCAGGCTGGCCACCAGCCAGCAACAGGCCAGCCAGCACCAGCGCACTGCCCCCTAGGGGGATCCAGAGCTTGTTGCCCTCGGCTAGGGCCAGCCTCGGCAGCTTCAATTGGCCCAGTTGGGGCCGGGGCAAATTCGGTAGTTGGGGCAGATTTGGCAGGGCAATGGCCTTGGCGGCGCTGGGTACCACCGCCTCCCGCTTCGATGCGGTGGCGGCGGCACCGGTGAGTTGCCCCAGTTGACGCTCCTTTAGCCGTTGCATCAGCACGCTGTCGTAGGCGGCTTCAATGCGGGCCCGGCCCTTGAGGTCGTCCCCCTGAAGGCTGGCCAGGCGGTCGTGTTTTGCCTGCTGCACCATCTCAAAGCTGGCCTCGGGGCTGATGCCCAGCTGCTCGTAGGGGTCGCTGCTTTGGGGATCGGGGGGAACGGTGCCCTGTTGTGCCATGGCCATGGGCCCTTTATAGGCAGCGTATCGGGCCCCGGGCCGAAAAGGCCAAAACCGCCAGCCTTTAAAGGCTTATCGGCTCTAGGCCACTCACCACTGGCGCCACCGCCGCCAGCTCTAGCTCGGGGTGATCCTCCCGCAGTTGATTGAGGTTCCAGTCGTTTTTGAATAGCAGTACCGGCCGATCCCAGGCATCTCGCACGGTTTTGCAATTAAAGATGCGTCCGAGTTTCTCCAGGGCTGGCCAACCGCCACTCACCCAGCGGGCCACACAAAATCCCAGGGGTTCTAGGCGGGTGGGTACCCCGTATTCATGTTCCAGCCTGTACTGCACCACCTCCAGCTGTAATTGGCCCACGGCCGCCAGGATTGGATCGCGTTTGCTGAGGTCCGTGTCGTAGAGAATCTGCACGGCCCCCTCCTCCCGCAGCTCATTGACCCCCTTACGGAAACTTTTGAAAGCGGAGGGGTTTGGATTGCGTAGCCAGGCAAAGATCTCAGGACTAAAGCAGGGAATACCTTCGTATTCCACCTTTGGGCCCATATAAAGGGTGTCTCCAATGGCAAACATGCCAGGGTTATTAAGGCCGATCACATCACCGGGATAGGCCTCTTCCACCACCTCCCGATCTTGGCCAAATAGTTTCTGGGGCCGTGACAACCTTATCGCCCGCCCACTGCGGGCATGTTGCACGGTCATGTCTTTTTCAAACTTGCCGGAACATACTCTTACAAAGGCAACCCTGTCCCGGTGACGGGCATCCATATTTGCCTGTAATTTAAATACAAAGCCACTGAACTCTGGGCGTAGGGGATCAATCGGGCCACCGCTGCTCTGCCGGGCCATTGGTTTCTGGGCTAATTCTAAAAAGGCATCTAGGAAGGGGCGCACGCCGAAGTTGGTCATGGCGCTACCAAAAAACACTGGGGTGAGCTCACCGGCATGAACCATTTCCAGATCCAACTCGGCGCCAGCGGCCTCCAGCAATTCCAGTTCCTCAAGGGCCTGGGCTAACAATTCCGGTTCCACCAGGGAAGCCAGGGCCGGATCATCGGCCTGGAGGCGCCTTTCAGCGGCTTGGCGCCCGCGTTCGGCCCGTTCAAATAGCATCACCTCATGGCTGCGGCGGTCGATTACCCCCCGGAAGCGCTCGCCACTGCCGATCGGCCAGTTCACGGCCCAGGGGGTGAGGCCCAGTTCCTTTTCAATTTCATCAAGCAACTCCAACGGTTCCCGTCCGGGCCGGTCCATTTTGTTGATGAATGTGAAGATCGGAATTTGCCGCATGCGGCAAACTTCAAATAACTTGCGGGTCTGGGGTTCGAGGCCCTTGGCGGCATCTTCCAGCATCACCGCGTTGTCCGCTGCCGCCAGGGTGCGGTAGGTGTCCTCGGAAAAGTCTTGGTGGCCAGGGGTATCTAACAGGTTGATTGTGTTGCCCTGGTAGTCAAACTGCAAAACGGTGGAGGTAATCGAGATGCCCCGTTGTTTTTCCAGTTCCATCCAGTCGGAGGTGACGCGCCGTTGTTCCCCGCGGGCCTTAACGGCACCGGCCTGCTGGATTGCCCCCCCATAGAGCAGCAGTTTTTCCGTGAGCGTGGTTTTACCGGCGTCAGGGTGGGAAATAATTGCGAAATTACGGCGTTTGGCTACGGCCTGGCCCAGTTCGCTGCCGAGGCTGTTTTCGGTGCTGGCGACCATGGGGGGATAAGGGGTGATCCCCCAGCTTCCCATCCCTTTAGCTTGAGCTTCTGCAGCCTTTACCTGCCTTGGTCCGCCCCCGCCCAAATCCCGACTCCGCTAACCAGGTTGTGTTCAACAACCCCGATGGCATGGGGATGGCCTTCAGTGAAGCCTGGGAGGGCTTTGACCAGCGCCATCCCGGCCATGGGCTCAGCCGCGAGCAGAAGCTGGAGCAGGTGATGCTGGAGTTGGCAGACCATCCTTTCTTGCTTAGGGAGCCTGAGCAGGCCCAGGCGCTGGTGGCCTTTCGCATGCGACTGCTGGGATATTGAGTCGAGACACTGCCAATGGGGTGTAACCACTCTTGCGGCCCCTACAGGTGGCGTTACCCTTGCTCCACAGCCCCCAGTGATCCAGCTCCGTGACTATTGCTCCCACACGGCCAGATGAGCTTGAGTTAACGGCCGAAGTCTCCCCCCAGCCTGATTTCCCGCCCACGGCGCCGGCGGCAAATCCTGTTTTTTACCGCACCTACAGCCGCAAAACTCCCCAGGGCCGCGAAAGCTGGCATCAGGTATCTGAGCGCAACCTCGAAGGTTTGCGTCAACTGGGCAACCTCAACCAGGCGGAGGTGGAACTGATCCGCAGCATGCAGAGGCGGCAACAGTCGCTGCCCTCGGGGCGCTGGCTCTGGATTGGCGGCACTGACTGGATCAACCGCCAAGAAAACTTTTCAGGGGCCTACAACTGCACCTCCACCAACTTGGTGGATTGGGAAGCCTTTGGCTTGATGATGGACCTGGCGATGATGGGCTGTGGCACAGGCGCCATCATCGAACCCCATCTGATTGGCCGCCTGCCGGCGGTGCGCAATCAGCTTGTGATATGCGCAGTTAGCGACATTGGTGCCACCCCGGCGGGCCAGCGCCAGGAGCACACCAGCCACAGCATCGATGGCCAGCGGGTCTCGATCAAGGTGGGCGACACCCGCCGCGGCTGGGTAGACAGTTATCAATTGCTGCTCAATCTCTGCTCCGATCAACGCTTTAATGGTCCGATCGAAATCAGTGTTGATCTCTCGGATGTGCGGCCGGTAGGTGAAACCCTTAAGGGTTTTGGTGGCATGGCTAATCCGGTCAAATTGAAGGATCTCTATGGCCGGGTGGCCCAAATACTTAATAAAGCCCAGGGCCGTCAACTCAGCTCCGTGGAGTGCTGTTTGTTGATTGATGAGGCTGCCGTAACCATCGTTGCCGGCAACATTCGCCGCAGTGCTGGCATGCGTCAGTTTTGCGCCAATGACAGTGCCGCCGCCAATGCCAAAGACAATCTCTGGCAGCAGGATGCCGAGGGCAACTGGCGCATTGATCCGGAGCGTGATTCCCTGCGCATGGCAAACCACACCCGGGTGTTCCACACGCGCCCCAGCCGCGAGGTGGTGCTGGAGGCGGTGAACCGTCAGTTTCAATCCGGTGAGGGGGCGATTCAGTTCGCCCCCGAGGCCATCGCCCGCTCCAATGCCGATCTGCTGAATACCCCTGAACTGCGCAGCGAATTCCAGGCGATCTATTGCGACCAGGGCCGCGAAGAGGCCGGCCGCTGGTTGCAGCTAAACCATCCGGAGCTGGGCGCCGCCGAATTGGAGCATCGCCTGGGCCGCTATGGCCTCAACCCCTGTGGCGAAATTCTCGGCGCAGACTTCCACTGCAACCTGGCGGAGGTGCACCTCAACCAGATCAACCCCACGGACCTGCAGGGCCAGGAGGATGCCTTCAAGGCCGCTGGCCTATCGGTGGCCTGCTTGCTGAACCATCGCTTTGAGGTGGAGCGCTACCGCCAGAGCCGGGCCTGGGATCCCATCGTGGGGGTGAGCTTTACCGGCCTATTTGACTTCTTCGTGCATGCCTTTGGCACCCCCTGGTTGCAGTGGTGGGAGGCGGGCCGCCCTGAAACGGAGCAGGGTTTGAGCTTCAAGGCCCAGGAGGCCGAGTTCCTTGGTCGCTGGAAGCAGATTGTGAATGAAGCCGTTTGGGAATACTGCGATCGCCATGGCCTGCGGCGGCCCAACCGTTGCACCACGGTGCAGCCCGCCGGCACCAAGAGCCTGCTCACCGGTGCCAGCCCCGGTTGGCACCCCCCTAAGGCCCAGCGCTTCATCCGTCGGATCACCTTCCGAAAAAATGATCCAGTGGCCCTGGCCTGCCTGGATTACGGCTATGCGATCGTGCCTTCCCAATCGGATAAAGACGAGCAGGGCCGTTTGCTCGACGATCCCTTTGATCCCCGTTGCAGCGAGTGGTTGGTGGAAATTCCCACCGAGGTGAGCTGGGCCAGTATTCCAGGCGCCGATGCGGTGGAGATCAATAATTTCTCCGCCATGGCCCAGTTTGATTTCTACATGCAGGTGCAGCGCCACTACACAGCCCACAACACCTCCGCCACCGTCGAGTTCCGCGAGAACGAGATCGCTGAGTTGTCGGAAGCGATCTACCAGGCGATCGCCCAGGGGGATGGTTACATCTCTGCGGCATTGCTGGCCCGTTTTGATGCCAATGCCACCTTCCCGCGCCTGCCCTTTGAACCCATCGACGAAGCCACCTACGCAAGGTTGCAGCAAGAGGTGCTGGGGCGGCGCCGTAGCAGCGATTTCTTTGAGGCCCTGCAGCGCTACGACGGTGGAGAGTTGCAAGAGGCCGGTCCTGCCGGCTGCGATTCCGACAAGTGCCTGCTTCCCCTAGCCAAACAGGGCTAGGTTTTGGGCAATACCCTGTGGCAAACTAGCTTCTGCAGTTTGCCCCAGGGTGCCTGCATTGGAGGGGTGGTCGAGTGGTTGATGGCTCTGGTCTTGAAAACCAGCGAAGTGAAAGCTTCCGCGGGTTCGAATCCCGCCCCCTCCGTTTTAATTAAGCCGTAAGACGACTAAATAATTTGGCTTCTCCACATCCCAGGGGTGTGACTGTTTTCAGTAGTTACAAATAGCTGTTCTCTGTCCCACCTCGTCCTTCGCTGTCAGTTCAGGTGGTTTTGGTACGCAGCTCCAACAGGTTGGCGAAGGTTTGTCTGAAAGCTACAAACGTCTCTTTTCTCTAGGGATAAGGCAATGCTTAATTAGGGTCTCCTGAGAAAGTGAATTCGGAGTCAGCCTCAACAAAAAGGAGACCTGCTTGAGCCCGCAGCCCGATCATCACGCTGCAGCTATCTGAGGCTTCAGAGGCACAGTGCGAATACTCCGACCGCCTTCCTTGACCAGGAGAAGG
>CALRNU020000016.1:0-64809 GCA_943369595.1 Synechococcus sp. UW140 | reverse complement strand
ACTATAATCTCCCATTTCATCGCAAACTAAAACTATTTGATCACCCTTTTCAAAATCTTGAATAGCTGCATAACTTCTGGCGCTTTGTCCAAGGGGATCCAGGTAGAAAACCTTACCCTTACTGCCCAACACAAAAGAATCAGCCCCAGTCGCTCCGATCAAGACATCAACTTCACCACGGCCGGGATTAACTCCTTGGGGATCAACACCGATGAGGCGATCGGCCCCCATGGCTCCAATAATTACATCGCTGCCACCACGACCAATTAATTCATCAGCTGCATCGCCACCGATCAAAATATCATTGGCAATGCCACCAACGGCATCAATCGCGGCGGGGGTAATGTCCCATATGAAGGTACTGGCATCAATTAAATCCAGCTTGAGAGCATCAGGGCCAGTTACGCATGCAATTAGGTCTACATGGCCGCCGGACTGATCATTGCTGTTGTAATAAATACAACTACAGATACCAGCCGTATCCCCCATGTCACAGACCAGCACACTGTAATCACCCATCTCGTCGCAGACGAGTTGAATTTTGTCGCCTTTATCAAAATTCTGAATTAATGCGTAACTACCGTCCTTGGCTGAACCCCCAGATGGATCTAAATAATAAATTAAACCCTTCGCACCCAAGCTGAATGTGTCTGCTCCGTTTGCTCCCTTCAACACCTCAATACCTGTACCCAACTGCTTAAAGGCGGGAGCTGCTGGGACTGCACTGGCAATAGCACTGGCGACTCCGGTATCCGCACTGTGATCGTGGCCTGCATGCAGGGGCAGGCGGCCCTCAACGACACGGAAACAGGCAAGCGCCTTGGGGCGGGGCAAAGGTCTTGCAGATACTACAGAGAAGTCTCTTGAATGGAGATTTTACTGGAGAGTAGCCAGGCTTGAGTGGGCTCTAACGCCCCTGGCGCCAGCCCAAGCCTGGTCCCAGGGCTTTTCTTTGTCAGCGATTGCTCACTGCATCGAGACTGCATCCGCCTTAATTCCTCCGCAATCTCGCCAGCCGCTAAGCAAAGCAATTAGCTGCTGCTGCATCGCCCGAAGATCGTTAATTTTCTGATCAACAGCATCAATTTTCTCCTGGACAGTACTTTTTAGAAAAGAACAGTTACAGAAACCAGAGCGCCTAGCTTCCAATATCAACTTAATATCCACCAATGGAAACTCCATCATTTTTAGGGACTGAACCAAGGAAAGCTCATCAATCACGCTTTCATCAAATATGCGATAACGTCCTTCAGAGCGGCCATTGGGGTGGATAACTCCCTGGTCGCAATAAAATCTAATTGTCTTAACTGGCATTCCCGCCAGCCTTGAAACATCACCGATCTTCAGTATCCGACTGGACCAAGGAACATACGCAGCCATGCAACTCTCCAGTCAATGGAGAGTTGAGCCTAGCTCGGAGTTCTTGCCATCGGTGCCGTCCTTGGCAAGCTGCCTAGAGCCCCGCCCAGCTGCGCAGCTCCTTCAAGCTCATTACCCCCTCGCTGCGCTTCTCCCCCAGCACCCAGGTGGGAAAAGCTTTCACGCCGGCCTGGCGGCAGCGGTCGCGGCCCTCGTCGTTTTTGTCGCATTCCACGTAGGGCAGCTGTTGGCCCGCCTCGGTGCCAAACAGGTTTTTCTGGTGGAAGCAATGGCTGCACCACCAGGCCCCATAAAAAATCACGCCCACGCGCTTGAGCTCCTTAGCCAGCTGCAACTGCTCCGCAGTGGAGGGGCTCACCGCCTCGCCAAGGGTGCCCGCCCGCACCGGCAGGGCTGGGGTAGCAGCCAACAGCAGGGTGGCCAGGGGTAGGGCCCAGGGGAAACGCGCCATCGAACACAGCCATATGGGTTGAGGTTAGGGGAGCTGAGAGACTGGGGGAAGACGGCAACTCAGGACTTCCCACCCATGAACGGCGGCGGTTACCGCGACTACTTCAAGGTGCTGGGCCTGGAACGGGGCGCCGATGCCGATGCCATCAAAAAGGCCTTCCGGCGGCTGGCGCGGCAATACCACCCCGATGTGAATCCAGACGAAAAAAGCGCCGAGGCGAAATTCAAGGACATCAGCGAGGCCTATGAGGTGCTCTCTGACCCGGAGAAGCGGCGCCGCTACGAGCAATTTGGCCAGTATTGGAACCAGGCCGGTGGCAAAGCCCCCGGGCCCGCCGGCTTCGATGTGGATTTCGGCAACTACGGCAACTTCGACGATTTCATCAACGATTTACTTGGCCGTTTTGGCGGCCCATCCGGCGGGGCGGGCTTCCCGGGCGGCGGTTTCCCCGGGGGGGGCTTCCCAGGCGGTGGGGCCCCTGTGAACTTGGATGCCGAGGCCAACCTCAAAGTGAGCTTTGCTGAAGCCTTCCATGGCTGCGAACGCAGCCTGCAGGTGAACCAGGAAAGGGTGCAGGTGCGGATCCCGGCTGGGGTGCGCAGTGGCAGCCGCCTAAGGCTGAAAGGCAAGGGCAACCTGCAGCCCAGCAGTGGCCGGCGGGGGGACCTCTACCTGAACATTTCTCTTGATAGCCATCCGGTGTGGAGCCTTGATGGCGACTTGATGCGCGCTGATCTGCCCCTAGCCCCCGACGAGGCGCTTCTGGGCGGGGAGGTGAAGGTGCCCACCCCCGATGGGGAAGCCCTAGTTACGGTGCCCGCCGGCATCGCCAGCGGCCGCAGCCTGCGCCTGAAGGGGAAGGGCTGGCCCCTACGCCAGGGCCGTGGCGACCTGCTACTGACGATTCAATTGCAATTGCCCAGCGCCCCCAGCCCGGAAGAACAGCAGATCTATCAACAGTTGCGGGAGGCGCGCAGCCAAGATCCGCGCGAAAGCCTCTTTAAGGGGGCAAAGCTCTGATGAAGGGGCATCGCTTACAGAAAAACCTATGGGCAGCGCTGCTCGGCTTGCTGGCGGCCCTGGCCTTGGGTTTTGGACTGCTAAATCCATCGCTGGCAGAACCCAACGTATTGATGGCAGAATCCACGATCCTGAGACCCAGCCCAATAATCATTGATCCAAACCGAAGCATTGAAGTGGGAGTACATATTGAGAACATCTGGGGCCTTTCGCTTAAAGATAAAACATTTAACTGCGAAGGCTGGTACTGGCTTAAATGGCCTGAACCAGTGCAAGAGATAATCACGAAAAACAATATTAACCTTACGGAAATAGTTGAATTCACAAACCAGGTTGAATCCTGGAACTCAAAAATTGAGCTAGACAGCAGCAAACCAGATCGACAACCAGATGGCCGTTTTCGGCAGCTAGTTCGCTTTTCAATACGCCTTTACGACGATGATGAAAACCTGAGGGACTTCCCTTTTCAGTCCTTAAGCCTACCAGTCATCCTAGAGACGAGGCCCACGGCCTTTGCCGTAGGCGAAAATAATATTCTGCTAAATCCAAAGATTGGATCCAAAGGAGTGGTAGGCGACTACGCAGGACTACAGGGCTTCCAGCAGACAGGGGCAACAGTTAAAAACAAAATTCATATTTACAAGACCAACTTTGGAGTTGATGAATTGTCAAAGACCGGCGAGTTCAGCCAGGTGACATTTTCATTGGACTACGCCACTGATCCCTGGGCAGCCTTCTATCAATACATTCTCCCCTGGCTCACGGTAATGGCGATGCTGTTGATGGCCCCAAACCTCGAAGGCCAATTCACAGAGTTGCGCCTGGCCATCCCCTCAACGGCCCTACTTACCATGGTGTTTTTACAACAAAGTGCCAGGGCTGATCTACCACCCCTCGATTACCTCACCTTTCTAGACAAGCTTTATCTATTTGGATTTGTAGCTTCTATGGTTTTGTTTGCCCTATTTGTTTGGGGCACCAATACCTATTCAACCGCCGCTCCTGAGCAACAGACAGCGGTGATGGCTCGTATCAACAGGGTTGACCTAATCTTTCAGATCAGCACGATCGGCGGAGCCCTGTTGATCGTGGCCGGCGCCCGCCTCGGCCCCTGAGTAAGCCTGGGGCTCCCCCTAGGATCCCGCCAGCGGGCCCTTGAACCATGGAGCTGTCCTATCGCCCCCGGCGGCTAAGACGCACCCCTGCCCTGCGGGCGATGGTGCGGGAACACCAGGTCTCTGCTGCAGATTTCATCTATCCCCTTTTTGTGCATGAAGGGGTAAGCAACGAACCCATCGGCGCCATGCCCGGCTGCCAGCGTTGGAGCCTCGACGGCCTGATCAATGAGGTGGGGCGCGCCTGGGACCTGGGCATCCGTTGCGTGGTGCTGTTCCCAAAGGTGGCCGACGGTCTCAAAACCGAAGATGGCAGTGAATGCTTCAACGAAGGCGGGCTAATTCCCCGGGCGATCCGTCGGCTCAAGGAGGTGCATCCAGCCATGACGGTGATGACCGACGTGGCCCTAGACCCCTATTCCTGCGATGGCCACGACGGCATCGTTAGCCAGGAGGGGGTGGTGCTCAACGACGAAACCGTGGAAATCCTCTGCCGCCAGGCGGTAACCCAGGCCGAGGCGGGGGCAGATCTGGTGGGTCCCAGCGACATGATGGATGGACGGGTGGGGGCCATCCGCGAGGCCCTGGATGCGGAGGGCTTCGAGCACGTGAGCATCATCAGTTACACCGCCAAGTACGCCTCCGCCTACTACGGGCCCTTCCGGGAAGCCCTCGATTCCGCCCCCCGCAGCACCGGCAACAAGCCAATCCCCAAGGACAAATCCACCTACCAGATGGATCCGGCCAACGGCCGTGAGGCCCTCACGGAAGCCCTGCTGGATGAACAGGAGGGGGCCGACATCCTGATGGTGAAACCAGGCCTGGCCTATTTAGATATCATTCACCGCCTGCGCGGGGAAACGGAACTACCGATCGCCGCCTACAACGTGAGCGGTGAATATTCAATGGTGAAGGCAGCGGCCGAACGGGGCTGGATCGATGAGCGGGCGGTGGTACTGGAAACCCTGTTGTGTTTTAAACGGGCTGGCGCTGATTTAATCCTCACTTATCACGCCTGTGATGCCGCCACATGGCTCCGCCAAGGCTGACCTTTTTTGTGGGTTGGGTGTACGCCCCTTGGCTAGCAGCCGGCCTCTGCGAACTGCTGGCCTTGCGCTTGCTCTATGCAGACCAGTTTGACCATCACAGCCATGGCTGGGGGTTGATTGGCAATGGGGCGATCTGCTTCAGCATCGGCTGCGTTTGCAAGGTGTCTTGGGGGCTAGCCAGGCTGGGTCGAGCCCCAGCCCCCCGGAGCTAGCCGATGACCCCGGGGCTGCTGCGGTTGCTGGTGACGCTGCCTTGGGTGGCAGCTCTGCTGGTGCTGCTGGCGGTGGTGAAACTGGTGGACGACCGCAGCCGGGTGCATTGGGGGCTGTTGGGCAGCGGCATGATCTGCTTCAGCATCGGTTGCTTGGCCCGCACCACCCTTGGCCTGCACGAACTCAAAGCCAGCGCCCCCACCAGCCCAGCCCCAAGCCCCCCGGCGGATCCCCAACCGTGAGGCTGCCCCTGCTCGCGCCGGCGCTGCTGCTGCCCGGGCTGATTTGGCCAGGGCTAGCCGCCGCCGGTGGCCCACCGCCCTCGGCGGCCCTGCTGCGACAGCTGGAGCAACTGGAACGGCAGCTGGGCCAGCTGGATCGGGTGCTCGAGGACAACCCCGCTGAAAAACCTGCCCCCAGCCTCAGCGCCCTTGGCGCCGCTCCGGCCGGCAGCCTGCGGGCCCCAGCCCCCCTGGCCCTACCCAGCCAACCCCAGGAGCTGGCCATCCGCCAGGAGCTGCGCCTCAGCCTGCCCCAGGCCCAGGAATTGGCGCTCAGCAACGACCTGGCCCTGCAGGAACGCCAGGCCCAGGTGCGGGAAACCCAGGGGCTGGAGCAGAGCGCCCGGGGCCTCTACGCCCCCGTGATCGGCATCCGGGCCCAGGGGGGCTATGGCCAGCAAAGCCAATACAATTTCGCCCCCCAAAACAACTATTCGCTCTACCCGGAATACAGCTCCGTTACCCAGGCCAACGGCAGCAGCGTCAAGACCTATGCCCCCGGCGCCGGCTTCCGGGTGGCAGCCAACGGCTGGAATGCCCTGACCTCAGGCCTGGCCGACTTTTCTGCCGGCCTAAGGCTCGAATACAACCTGCTGGATTTCAGCCGCGGCCCCACCCTCGCCAGTCGGCAGGCCCAACGCCAGGAGGCCGATGCCCGCTACGGCGACCAACTCAGGGCCACCCAATTGGCGGTGAGCAGCAGCTTCTACCGGCTGCAGCTGGCCCAGCAACAGGTGCGCATCCGCGAGGCGGTGCTGGCCAACGATCTGGTGATCCAGGGGCAGGTACAGGCCCTGAAGCGCTCGGGCCTGGTGCCCCGGCTAGACGCATTCCGCATTGAAGCCCGCCGCCAGGAGGACCAGCGGCGCCTGCTCCAGGCCCTGGCGGACCGCCGCAGCCGAGAACGGGAACTTTCCAATCTGCTGAACGTGGCCTTCAGCACCACCCTTACGGCCGGGGGCCCCCTAAGCCTGCAACCCCCATGGCCCCTCGACCTGGAAAGCACCCTGGTGCAGGGCTTCCACCAGAATCCCCAGCTAATCGCCCTCCGGGCCGCCCGGGAGGCGCTGCTGCGCCAGGCCGACGCCCAGGCCGCCCAGTTGCTGCCCAACCTGGGGCTATTTGCCGAGGGGGGCTATGGCCAAAACAACCTCAGCAACTTTGGGGTAACCCTGCGGGGCTGCTGCGGCGCCACCCACATCCCTGTGGTGCAAAACCAGCAGGCCGACTGGGCCGCCGGGCTGCGGCTGAATTGGCGCCTATTTGACGGGGGGATCAGCGCCGGCCAGGTGGCCGCCAGCCGCGCCGGCGCCGAACGGCTCAGCCTGGCCAGCGCCCGCGAACGCAACCGCATCCGCCAGGAGCTGGAAACCGCCTTCTTTGACCACGAGGCTTCCCTCGCCCAGGTGTTGGCGGCCCGGGCCGCCTATCGGGCCGCCCGCGAAGCCCTGCGCGATGCCCGAGCCCGCTACGGGATCGGGCTCGCCGACTACACCGACGTGAGCGACAGCCTGCGGGAGCTCACCGTGGCCATGGAGGCCAAGGCCGAAGCGATCACCCTGGCAAACCTCAGCTATGCCCGTCTGCTGCGGGAGCTGACCCTTGAGCCGCCTGCCACCAGCAGTTGATCCCCCGCCAGAGCAGCAGCAACAGCAACAAAAAGAACCAAAACCACAGCTCGGGGGCATTGGCATGGAGCAGCACCACCAGCAGCAGCGCCTGCAGGCCCAGCCAGGGCAATTCCCGCCGCAGGGGGGTGGAGAACCAGTGCTGAAGGTTTGACAACAAGCTGGTCATCAGAGCTCCTCTGGGTTCTGGCGCAGGCTGGGGCGATCCCAGCGCAGCTGCCGCAGCGTGCGGTAGCTGCCGGTGAGGTCGCGCAGCACCGGCACCACATAGCTGATCGCTGGCCGCCACTCCACATAGCTGTGGGCCGTGAGCGTTAACCCCTCCCGCAGGGGAAACACCCGGCTGCCGGCGGAGAGGGTCCAGCGATAGCGAGGGGGTGCAGCGCCATGGCTCTGGTCCCGGCTTAGCAGCAGCTCAGCCCGCATCACCGGACCATTTTTCACCAATTCCTGGGCCAGTTGGGGGTTGCCGAGGGTGGTGTTCACGTCTTCTTCGGTGGCTGGCAAAAGGTTCACCCGCTGCACCGTGGCCTCCACCCCGCCAAAGCGGCCCCGCTGGCGCCAGTCGGGCACCAGCTCCACCGGCAGCCCCCGCCGCAGGCGCCGGGCATCGGCGGGGGAGAAATAGGCCACAGCCCGCAGGGGCTGGGGCCTCAGGCCCTGGAGGGTGCCCAGCCGCTGGCCCGCCTTCACGGTTTGACCGCGCACCACCTGCACATCCAGCACCCGGCCATCCCGGTCGGCCCGCAGGGTGCCCTCAAAGCCGAGGCGCTGCTCCGTCACCCGAATTGTCCGCCGCAGGTCGTCGATGCGGTAGTCGCGCTGCAGGCGCTCGGTACTTATTTCCAGCTTCACCTTCTCGTAGGCATCAACGGCGGCCTGCTGCTGAATGCGCAGGTCAGCAAGGGTTACCGCCAGCTGGGTGGTTCTGTCTTCGGTGCTAACCACCGGGGCCGCCAGCGGGGCCACCACCTCCCTCGCCGCCAGGTAGCGGTAATCGGCCAACTTCTGGTCGTAGGTGGTTTTGAGCTGGCGGAACTGGCCGGCATCGGCCTGCAGCTTCGCCAGGGCGGTGGCCCGCAGGCGCCCAGCCGTGGCCAGCCGCACCGCATCCCGCTGGTTGAGGCTGGCATTGATGGCGATCTGCTCGCCCAGGTCCCGCCGCTGGCGCTGTAGCTCCTGCACCAGCGCAGGCAGATAGAGCTTCAACAGCGGCTGGCCCCGCTGCACCCTTTGCCCCTGGACCATCGCCAACTCAAGGATTTGTCCCTCGGCCCGGGCATCCAGCAGCGTGGCGTCCCCCGGCACGATCAAGACGCCGCGGCCCACCACCTCCGTGGGCACTGGCCAAAACAGCGCCCAGGCGGCAGTGAGCGCCGCCATCCCGCTGAGGGCAAGCGCCACAGGGCGATGGCCAGGGGCATCAAGCACCAAGGGGATAGCCAACGGACCCGCAGTCTGGCGCCGATCGCCCCCAGCCACCACGGCCCTCGACAATGGGGTGACTGCACTGGAAATCCCCAGCACCAAGGACAGGGATGACAAGCACGCTGGACATTCAGGCAGAGGCCCTGCAGCTGCTGGAGTGGGACCGCCTCGGCCAACAGCTGGCGGGATTTGCCGCCAGTGGGCTGGGGCAACGGCTCTGCCTGGCCTTGCCCTTGGCCCCCCAGCTGGGGGAGGCGCGGCGGCGGCTGCAGGAAACCGTGGAACTGCTAGCCCTTGATGGCCTCACCGATGGGGGCCTGAGCTTTGCTGGGGTTGTAGACCTGCACGCCACCCTGCAGCTCTGCGCCAAGGGCGGCTGCGCCGGCGGAGAAGCCCTGCTGCAGCTGGCCGACACCCTGGCGGCGGCCCGGCGGCTGCGGCGCCAGATCGATGACCCCCAGCTGCGGCCAGTGACCACGGCCCTACTCGAGGGCCTGCGCACCCTGCCCGAATTGGAGCAACAGCTGCGCTTTGCCCTCGAGGAAGGCGGAAGGGTGGCCGACCGGGCCAGCCCGATCCTGGAGGGCCTGCGCCGCCAACTGCTGGGCCAGCGCCAGGAACGCCAAAGCCGGCTCCAGGATTTGATCCGTCGCTGGGGGCCGCAATTACAAGACACGGTGATCAGCCAGCGCCATGGCCGCCCCGTGCTGGCCGTGAAGGCCGGAGCGGCCAGCCAACTGCAGGGACTGGTGCACGACAGTTCAGCCTCCGGCAGCACTTTTTTCCTGGAACCCCAGGCGGTGGTGGGCCTGGGCAACCGCATCGCTGAGCTGGAGGGCCAGGAACGGGAGGAGGAGCGGAGGGTGCTGTTGCAGCTCAGCGGCGCCGTGGGCGCAGAGGCCGAGGCCCTCGAGGCACTGCAAAAATGCTTGGCCCAACTGGACTTTGCCCTCGCCAGGGCCCGCTACGGCGCCTGGCTGGGGGCCGTGAAACCAGAGCTGGGGAGCGACCACTGGCAACTGCGCGACCTGCGCCATCCGCTGCTGGTGTGGCAGGAGCGGCGGCAGGGGGGGACCGCGGTGGTGCCCGTGAGTCTGCGCATCGATCCCCCCCTGCGGGTGGTGGCGATCACCGGCCCCAACACCGGCGGCAAAACCGTGACCCTGAAAAGCCTGGGGTTGGCCGCCCTGATGGCCCGGGCCGGCCTGTTTCTGCCCTGTAGCGGCACGCCGCAGCTGCCCTGGTGTGAGGCGGTGCTGGCCGACATCGGCGATGAACAATCCCTCCAGCAAAACCTCTCCACCTTCAGCGGCCATGTGCGCCGCATCGCCCGGATCCTGGCGGCGGTTGAAGCCCTGGCCTGCCCCAGCGCCGCCCCAGCCCTGGTGCTGCTCGATGAGGTGGGGGCCGGCACAGACCCCAGCGAGGGCAGCGCCCTTGCCACCGCCCTGCTGCGCCTGCTGGCCGATCGGGTGGCCCTCACCGTGGCCACCACCCACTTCGGTGAATTGAAAGCCCTCAAATACAACGACCAACGTTTTGAAAACGCTTCGGTGGAATTTGATGATGGGAGCCTGAGGCCCACCTATCGCTTGCTCTGGGGGATCCCCGGCCGAAGCAATGCCCTGGCGGTGGCCAGGCGCCTGGGGCTCAGCGAGGCGGTGCTCAGCCAGGCGGAGGCGCTGCTGGAGGCCCAGGGCACCAGCAGCGTTAATACGGTGATCAGCGGCCTGGAGGACCAGCGCCAGCGCCAGCAGGAGGCCGCCGAAGAAACCGCCGCCCTGTTGATGCGGGCTGAATTGCTCCATGAGGAACTACTGCAGAGCTGGCAACAGCAACAAAACCTCCAAAAAGAACAACAGACGGTGGCCCGCCAGCGCCTAGAGGGCTCGATCAAGGAGGGACAAAAGGAGGTGCGGCAGCTGATCCGCCGCCTGCGCCAGGGCAATGCCGATGGCGAACAGGCCCGCCAGGCCGGCCAACGGCTCAAGCTGCTGGAGGCCGAACATCGACCCAAGCTCGCCAGCCGCGAGCCCCAGGGCTGGAGTCCCCAGGTGGGCGATCGGGTGCGACTGCTCAGCCTCGGCAAGGCCGCAGAGGTGCTGGCCCTGGCCGACGACGGCAAGGAACTGACCGTACGTTGTGGCGTGCTGCGGCTGACGGTGCCCCTGGAGGGCATCGAAGGCTTGCAGGGGGAAAAGCCCAGCCCGCCCCCACCGCCGGTGCAACTGCGGCCATTGGTCCCTGCAAATACCAATGGCAGCGCCAGGGGCGGCAGCAGCCCCAGCGTGCGCACCAGCCGCAACAGCGTCGATGTGCGCGGCATGCGGGTGCATGAGGCGGAGTCGGCGGTGGAAGAGCAGTTACGCCATTGCCGGGGGCCCCTCTGGGTGATCCATGGGGTGGGGAGCGGCCGACTCAAGCGGGGGCTGCGCAGCTGGCTCGAGGGCCTCGCCTATGTGGAGAAGGTGTGTGATGCGGAGCAGGGCGATGGTGGGGCCGGATGCAGTGTGATTTGGCCCCGCTGATCTAAAAAAGTGCGATGACAGAAACCAACCACGACCACAGCCACGGTCACGGCCACAGCCACGATCCCGGGTCCAGCCAGGGCTCTGCCATGCATCCGGCTGTACAGCGCCAGCGGTTACCTAAGGAAATTCAGCACGAACACCGGGAAGGCAACCCCGCCGCCTTCCGCTGGAGTGTGCTGCTAAACAGCGCCCTTTCTGGCCTGCAACTGGCCATTGGCATTGGCTTTGGCTCCCTGGCCCTGATCGGCGATGCCCTGCACAACCTGGGCGATGTGGCTGGCCTATTGCTGGGCTGGGGGGCCGAACGGCTCAGTGCACGGCCCGCCAACCGGCGCTTCACCTACGGCTTTGGCCGCAGCACCCAGCTGGCCTCCATGGTTAACGCCGCCCTGATCCTGATGGCCTCTGGCGTAGTGATCGTGGAGGGCATCCAGCGACTCGGCAAACCGGTGGAGGTGCACCCTGGCCCCGTGGCCTGGGCCGCCCTGGCAGGCATTCTGGTGAACCTTTTTTCCGCCCGACTATTTGGCCATAACCATGGCCATGACCTAAATCGAAAGGCCGCAGTGGTGCACCTGCTTACCGATGCGGCCGTGAGTGGCGCCGTGCTGGTGAGCGCCGTGCTGGTGGGGGCCACAGGGATTCAATGGCTTGATCCCCTCACAGGCATTGGCGTTGGCCTAGCCGTGGCTTGGACCGGCTGGCAGCTGCTGCAGCAGGCCCTGGTGGTGGCCCTGGATGGGGTTCCCCCCGGCATCGATGTGGAAGAGGTGGAACGCACCCTGGCGGCCCTGGAGGGGGTGCATTCAGTGCATCACCTGCATATCTGGGGCATGAGCACCTCCCAAACGGCCCTGACCGCCCACCTGCAACGGCCCCCAGGCCAAGGGGACGACATGCAACTCATTCACCAGGCCAAGGCCGCCCTGGCCCAACTGGGCATCGACCACTCCACCCTGCAATTGGAGCCAGTGGCCCCCGCCTCACCCCCCGAAGCTGGGTAGTTCAAGCCTCGGGGCCGCCGCCGGCTTGGCTTGACCCAAGGCCTCCCCATCGGCGTCAAAAAAGCTCCAGCCCTGGCTGTCTACCTCGAGATGCACCGTTTGGCCGGGCAGCAAGGCGGCCCCAGGGTCAGCCCGCAACTGCACGGTTTGGCCCCCCTCCTGCAACTGGCAGGCCACCAGCAATTCATTGCCCAGGGCCTCCACCTGCAGCACCACCGCCGGCAGGTTGCGGTTGGTGGCGGGGCCAAGCCGCAGCCGTTCGGGCCGCAGGCCGGCGGTAAGCCTTTCGCCGATGCGGGGGGCCAACAGCGGGCTGTAACGGGCGTCAGGGCTGAGCCGCCGCCCCGCCAGGCCCAGGAGCTCGCCACTTTGCACCTCCACCGGCAACAGATTCATGGGAGGCGAACCAATGAACTGGGCCACAAACAAATTGGCAGGGTGCTCGTAAAGCTCCATGGGGGTGCCGAGCTGCTGCAGGCGGCCGCCATTGAGCACGGCAATGCGATGGCCCATGGTCATCGCTTCCACCTGGTCGTGGGTCACATAAAGGGTGGTTACCCCCAGGGAGCGCTGCAGCTCCACGATCTGGCGCCTGGTGTCCCCCCGCAATTTGGCGTCGAGGTTGCTAAGTGGTTCATCCATTAGGAAAACCGCCGGCTGCCGGGCAATCGCCCGGCCCAGGGCCACCCGCTGCTTCTGGCCCCCGGAGAGTTCCTTGGGCAGGCGATCTAGCAGCGCCTCAAGATCCAGCATCCGGGCCACCTGCTCCACCCGTTCCCGCAGGCGCTGCTCCCGCGGGGATCGCAGCAAACCGGTGCTGCGGGCCAGGAAATCCTGCAATTGCTCGGCGCCGCTGCGGTGGGAGGAACGCCGCAACCCGAAGCCGATGTTGTTGGCCACCGAGAGATGCGGATAAAGCGCATAGCTCTGAAACACCATGGCCACATCGCGGCGGGAGGGGGGCAGCGCTGTGACGTCACGGCCCCCCACCAGCACCTGGCCCGAACTGGGGGATTCCAGCCCCGCCAACAGCCGCAGCAAAGTGCTCTTGCCACAGCCGGAAGGGCCCACCAGCACAAGGAATTCCCCGTCCTTCACCTGGAGGTCGATGCCCTTGAGCACCGGCACCGCTGCCCCCCTACGCCGGGGGGGGTACTGCTTACGCAGGTCGCGAAATTCGACCTCAGCCAAAGGGGGGCGGCAGGGGGCCCAACTTTAGGGATGATGCAGGGGTGGGAAGAATGGGGGATTAGCAGGAAGACCGTGCAGTTCATCGACCAGGCCAGGATCGCCGTTAAGGCCGGCCGGGGCGGCGACGGTATCGCGGCCTTTCGGAGGGAAAAGTACGTGCCAGCGGGGGGCCCCTCCGGCGGGGATGGCGGCTGGGGCGGCGATGTGGTGCTCGAATCCGACAGCAACCTCCAGACCCTGCTGGACTTCAAATACAAACGGATGTTTGAGGCCAACGACGGCCGCCGGGGCGGTCCAAACCGCAGCACCGGGGCCAGCGCCGACGACCTGGTGATCCGGGTGCCCTGCGGCACCGAGGTGCGGGACCTGGGTTCCGGCCTGCTGCTCGGCGACCTGGTGGAGGCCGGCGAACGCATCGTGATTGCCAAGGGCGGCAAGGGGGGCCTCGGTAACGCCCATTACCTGAGCAACCGCAACCGGGCCCCGGAGAAATTCACCGAAGGCAAGGAAGGGGAAGGCCGGGAACTGCAACTGGAGCTGAAGCTGCTGGCGGAGGTGGGCCTGGTGGGCATGCCCAATGCCGGCAAAAGCACGCTGATCAGTGTGCTTTCCTCGGCCAGGCCCAAAATCGCCGACTACCCCTTCACCACCCTGGTGCCCAACCTGGGGGTGGTGCGCCGCCCCACCGGCGATGGCACGGTTTTTGCCGATATCCCCGGCCTGATTGCCGGCGCCGCCGCCGGCGCCGGCCTCGGCCACGACTTCCTGCGTCACATCGAACGCACCCGGCTACTTATTCATCTCGTGGATTGCTCCCAGGAGGATCCGATCAAAGATGCCAAAACCCTGCTGGGGGAACTGCAGGCCTACGGCCACGGGCTGCCCGAACGCCCCAGGATTCTGGTGCTTAGTAAGGGGGAACTGCTGGATGAGGCAAGCATTGCCCCACTGAAGACGGCCCTGGAGGAGGAAATGGAACAACCCGTGCTGGTGATCTCCGCGGCCACCGGCAAGGGCCTAGACAAACTGCTCCAGGCCGTATGGCTGGAGCTGGGCATTGAAACCTGAGCCCCAACGCTCACGGCCGTAGGGCCTGGCCCCAGGGCAAAAAGCGTTGCAAATGCTCCTGGTTGTAAGCGGTGAGCAGGGGATAGCCGGTTTCCGCTTGGGCTGAGCCAGGCTCCAGGGGAAAGGGCGCCTGCCCCAGGGCCTCGATCGGACAGCCCAGCTCCTCCAGCATCAACCAAACCGCCGCCAAATCCCAAATCTTTGGGGTGGCCTCCAATGCCGCCACCAGGGTGCCCAAACCCACCCCCAGCAGATTGAGGCTGGCCACCCCCAACATGCGCGGCTTGGCCGGGAATGGGGCCGCCACCTTGCGCAACACCTGAATCGAACGGCTGCAGAGGCTGGCACAGCTGCAACCGTGGCGGGGGGCGGCGGGGGCATTGAGCTTTACGCCATCGCGCCAAACCCCCTGGCCCCGCACCGCCACAAACCGCTGGCGCTGGGGGGGCAAATCAAGCACCGCTGCGATCGGCCGGCCGGCCTCGATGCGGGCCAGGGAAATGGCCCAGATCGGCAGGCCCACGGAAAAATTGGTGGTGCCATCGAGGGGATCCACCACCCAGTAACGGGGCTCCAGGGGCACATTGGTGTTGCCCTCCTCACTGAGCAAGCCATCGCCGAGATAAATCGCCGCCAGGCCCTCCGCCAGGGTGGCGTCACTCCACTGGTCACAGGCGGTGATCAGGCTGCCATCAGACTTAAGGCTGCTGCTGATCTGGCCAAAGTCTTGGCGCTGCCGCTCCGCCACCTGATCCAGCAGCGCCCCCAGGGCCTGCCACTGGGGGTCGGAGGGAAAAGGACCCATCGGATTAATCAAGCTCAAAGGCCGCCACAGGGCCAAGGGCGCGCTGCATCCGCTCCTGGAACAGAGCGGTATCCACCCGTAACAGCAGGAAGCCGGCTATGAGCAAACCAATGGCCTGGAGAACGAACACACTGGCATAGGCGCCAAAGCTGTTTTGGCCGCCAAAGATCCCGCCGAAGAGGCTAAGCAGGCCCCCGCCGGCCACGGTGGCAAAGCCGCGGGCATAGGCCTGGGCCAGGCCCCAGATGCCGATGAAAGTGCCGGCCAGCAGCGGCGAGGTAAGCCCCAACATCAGGGTGAGGCAGGCATTGGTGCAAACCCCTGCCCCATAACCAAACAGCCCTAGGGCCAGCTTGAACAGGCCCTCGGAGGGCACCGAGCCGGCATAGGCAACCAGCCCTAGAAACAACGCAGACAACACCCCCCCCACCAGGGCCGTGCGCTGGGGCCCAAGCCTGGGCACCAACAGGAACCCGGTGCTGGCAATCCCCACCAAAGTGCCCACCCCCCAGATCGCATTGAGCTTGGTGGTGTCACAGACACTCATTTGGAAGATGGCTCCCCCATAGGGCTCCAACACCGCCTCCTGGAGGAAGAGGCTGAAGGTGAATAAACACAGCACCCCGAAGAAATAACCCACCTGGGGATCAGCCCGCACCAGGCGCCAGGCCTGACCAAAGCCGGGCTCCTTGGGGAGGGATTGGTGGGGGGCTGGGCTGGCCTTAGCCAGGGGCTTTTCCACCCCTACCACCGCCAGCAGCACCAGGGCAAAAATCAGCAGCGGCGCCACCACAATCAAGCGCTCCACCCCGGCCATCACCTGGGCCAAGTCGGCGCTAGCGCAGGCCGTACCAAGAAAGCGACTGGCCAAAATCGCCCCGGCGACGATACCCACCGTGAGCATCGACCACACCACCGACACCAGGGGGGACCGCTCCCGCTCGCTGGTTACATCCACCAACAGGGCCGCAAACGGGGTGGAACTGGCCGAAATCGCCGTTCCATAGAGCAGAAAAACCAGGGCCAGCAGCAAACCCCTGGTGAGCACCGCAGCCCCATCGCCGGCCTGGGAGGCCTGGGCCACCCAAAGCACCGTGCGGCCGGCCACCCAGAAGAGCGAACAAAAGCCCATGGCGCCGCCAATGATGAAGGGGGTGCGACGCAGGCCCCGCCAGCGGCAGCGGTCTGAGCGCTGGCCAAACCACACCCGGGTGAAGGCCACCAACTGCTGGGCGCCCAGGGCCAAGGCGGTGAGCGCCGCGGGCACCTGAAATTCATCAATCAACAACCGGTTAAAGATGCCCAGGGTGAGCACCGCCAGGGCCCCCAAACAGGCCTGAAAAAGCCCCAATCGCAGGGATAGCAGCAGGAAGCGGGCGGAAAACAAGGGTTGGGATTTAATTAGTTACCAGCAGGTTCCTACATCGCTTTTGAGGCGGGCTTGATTACACAGGGGGAATCGGTGGGCACCGGCAACACGGGGATGTCGGTGAGGGAATCCTTGGCGGGCGGTTCCGCTGGCAGGCGAGGCGGCACACAGCGCAACACTTGATCGAGGCCGGTGCGGCGCTGCAGCTGGGCCATGAAGGTGTTGTACTGCGACACGGCATTGCTGTAGCTCACCTCGGCCTGGGTGAGATCCCGTTGGGTGTCCACCACGTTGCGCTGGGTGCCTACCCCGGCCTGGAAGCGCAGGCGGGCGAGCCGCAGCGATTCCCGGGTGCTTAAGACCTGGCGGGAAAGGGTGATTAGGTTGCGAACCTGGGCCTGGAGGTTGAAGTAAGACTCCTCTACTTCAAAGCGCAATTTATCGCGCTGGTCGGCAAACTTAAACGTATTTTCCTTAGCCAGCTGCCGTTGTTGGCGGGCCTGGGCCGCCGAACGGCCGCCGTCAAAAATATTCCAACGCAGGTTCATACCAATGGTTTCCCGCAGGTTTTCCACCACCAGTCCCATGTTGGCGGGCCCATAAACATTGGCCTCACCAAAGGTTTTATCCCAACCCGAAGTGCTAACAATACTCAGAAACGGCTGCACATTTCCCAAGGCAGAGTTTGCATTGGAATTGGCTACTGAGATATCAAGAATAATGTTGTCTAGTTCTTCCCGGAAGGCATAGGCAGCCACGATGCTTTCCTGCAAGCTGGGCTGCCAAACCCCGAGCACCACCGAAGGGTCCTTGGCCGTGGGGGTAACTGTTTGGGGCAGGGCCAGGATCCTGGCCAGCTGGCGGCGGGCCTTGGCCTGCTCCGAAAGGCCATTGGTAAGCACCTGTTGGTCTCGGGCCAGCTGGGTTTCCGCTTCCATCACATCCAGCTTGGTGGCAACTCCGGCCTGGAAACGGGCCCGGGCGTCCCGCAAGCTCACCAGGGAAGATTGCACCGAAGACTTACCAATTCGCACCTGATCATCGGCATTTTGTAGGCCGAAATAGGTTTGGGCCGTTTGCAAACGCAGGTCCCGCAGGGCAATCAAATATTGGTTTTTGGCCTTTTCATAGCTATCGCGGGCTGCGGCAATCTGGGGCACCCGCTGGGGGTTAATCAGATCCCAGTTGAAGTTGAGCCCAGCCACCGCCCCATAGGTTTGGGTTTGGGTTTTTGGTGCCGGTGAATCGTAGGGATTATTCGGCGTTAGGGAGGCACCCCCATAGTTCTGGGTGCGGGAACCGAAGGTGCGGGTGGGGAATGAACCCGTGCTCAGGCTAAGGGTGGGATACCAGGCGGAGATTTGGGCCCGCAGGTTTGATTTGGCCTCCTCCACCTGCATGGCAATCGATTTGAGGAAGGGGTTATTAACTTCAGCGAGCCGTTCCACCTCCTTCAAGCCCAGGGGCCGCAGGTCATTGATCCGCACCTGCTCAGGCTTGGTGGGCAGGGCCAGGGAGGGGGGCGAATTGAGACTATCCAGCTCAGGGGACAGGGTGGTGGCCGCCGGGGGGATCACCCCCGGATTCGACTTAGGCCGAGTTCCTTTCACCTTCAAGGCATTGGGCAAGGGAGCTTGCACGGAATCCAAGGGGGGTTGGACACCCAGCGGTGGCTGGCCAACCTGTTCCTGGGCCTGCACAACACCGGCAGCACCCAGGACAAGGGCCAGCAGCAAGCTGCGCTTTTGTCCCACCACCAAAACCACCCTTTTTACTTTGATAACGGGAATTTAGTCCCCAGCTCCGGTTTGGCGCAGGCAGGCGGCCACGATCTCAGCTGCCCCCCCCACCACTTCAACAGGCACAGGAAGCTGCAATTGCAGTTGCTCTAGGCGCAGGTCATCGAGAAACACCTGCTCCCCCTGGCGCAACATCACCGAAGGCAGCAGCAGCCGCTCGCCGAGATCCTGCCCGGCCAAGCCCTCCAGTAGATCTGCCCCCGTAAGCAACCCTGTGACCACCTGGGGTTGGCCCCAGTAGGAACTCGGCAAGGCATGCAGATTTAGCTCAAGGCCCTCCACCGCCCGCAGGCGCTCTACCGCCGGGGCCAACGCCTGGCCCACAAGGCTGCCCACCACCCAGCTAAGCCGCTGGGGCCTGGCCAGCCTCCCGGGCAGGTTTGTGGTGGCCCGTTCGAGCTCCTCCAAAAAGGACTGAATACTGCCCACACCGTTTTCCTGTTGGGGCAAGTCCTCGTAGCTGTCGCGAGCCGGCAGGGGCAGGCCCGCCATCAAATACCACTCATCCGACAGCCAAGCCCAGCGGCTACCAAAGCGGCGGCTGAACTGCTGCTGCAACGGTTCCACTGCGGCAATCGTGCGCCGGGCCATGGCCGGATCCACTGGCACCAGCCCGTCGTTGGCCGGCCGGAAGCGGGTGAGCCCCACCGGCACCACCGCCACCGACAGCAGCGTTGGCCAGTCCCCGCCGCCAAAGCGGGCCAGGTCTTGGAGGGTGGCCAACAGCGCCTCGCCATCATTAATGCCAGGGCAAACCACCACCTGGCCATGGATTTGCAAACGCCGTTCCTGGAACCAGGCGAGCTGATCCAACAACAGCCCCGCCCGGTCGTTTTGGAGCAGGCGACTGCGCAACTCGGGGTCTGTGGCGTGCACTGACACATACAAAGGCGAGAGCCGCTGCTGCTCAATCCGTTGCCAGTCGGCCGCCGTCAGGTTGGTGAGGGTGAGGTAAGAGCCGTAGAGAAAGCTGAGTCGGTAATCGTCGTCTTTGAGATAAAGGCTTTGGCGCTTTCCCGGGGGCTGCTGGTCAATGAAACAAAAACCACAGCGGTTGTTGCATTGGCGCAGGCCATCAAACAAGGCTTCTGTGAATTCCAAGCCGAGGCCGTCATCGGCATCCTTTTCCAATTCCACCCGGTGAATTTCACCACTGGGGTCTTCCACCTCCAGCACCAGCTCCTCCTCACCGCAGAGCAACCGCAGATCAATCAAATCCCGCGGCCGAACGCCATTGATCGCCAGCAGCCGGTCGCCAGGCTGAAAACCCAGCTCCTCGCCGATCGAATCGGGTTCCACCGACGCCACCACCGCCGGCTGGGGGGTGCTGGCTCCGGCCTGATTACCCAGGGGGATGCCGTTACTCGGCTCGTTCCACACGCCACTTCATCCTTAGACCGGCTAACCGGAAAGCTTCTCCAGTGTGGGGTTTCCCAGCACCAAGCCGAGCAAAAGGGCGCCAAATAGCAAGCGATAGATCACAAATGGCCAGGTGCTGTTGGTTTGCAGAAACTTGAGCAACCAAGCAATCGCCAGCCAAGACACCACGGCCGCCGAAATGATGCCCACCAACAGGGGTAAGGGGCCATAAACGGAGCCGGCCTTGAGGGCATCCTTCAGTTCCACCAGGCCCGCCAGGGTGATGGCCGGAATCCCCAATAGGAAAGAGAAGCGGGCGGCGTCGGAGCGCTGCCAGCCCACAAACAGGGCCGCCGTGAGGGTGCTGCCAGACCGGGACACACCAGGAACGATGGCCAGGGCCTGGGCCAGGCCCACAATCAGGCCGTCAAGCCCCTGCACCGCAGGGAGCAGCTTGCGGCGCCTACCCAGCTGTTCGGCCAGGGCCAGCACCAGGGCCATGCCAATCGAAACAATGCCAATGGAAGTAAGGCTGCGCAGGGGCGAGCTTTCGTAACCAGGCCAAAGCACTTTGATGGCCAGGCCCGCAACCACAATCGGCAGGGTGCCAATGGCAATGGCCACCCCTAGGCGGGCGTCGGGATGCTGCCAATCCCCCTGGCGCAGGGCCCCTCCCACCCCCCGCAGCACCCGCGCCAGGTCTTGGCGGAAATAGGCAATCACAGCCACGATGCTGCCCAGCTGAATTACGGCGGTAACCGCCACCCCTGGATCGCCCCACCCCAGCAAAACCGGCACCACCTTCAGGTGGGCGGTGCTACTGATCGGCAGAAATTCAGTGAGGCCTTGCACCACCCCAAGCACAAGGGTGCGCCAGCAGGCCTCCATGAGAGTCAAAACAGGGGAGGAATCCAAAGGAATTTCAGCCAAGGGCCAGACCTTAAGCGGCATATTCCCCCCGGGCCAAGGGGCGCAGCCTTTAAGGTTGTGCACCTTTGTTCACAATTGTCCGTTGCTTAGCTTCAGCGCCCCCCCCGCCCCTGGCTCAGCCCCCCGCTGGCCTCGGCTGACCTGGGTTGAAGGCATCGCCCTTCCCCTGGGGGGCGCGCTGCTCGTAAGCCTGCCGGTGTTTGTGCAGGCCCCCTGGGTGCGTCTTTCGCCACTAACGGCTTTGCTTTTCAGCTTTGTGCTGCTGGGCTTGGGGGTTTGGCAAAAGGGCCAAACGGGGGCCCTGCTGGTGGGGTTTAGCGGCAGCTGGCTGGCCGGATGTTTGTTTTGGGGCTGGTTGCGCCTGCATCCGCTTTGGCATCTGCCAGTGGAGGCATTTGCTTTACCGCTGGCGCTGGCAGGTCTGTGGGGGCCGTGGCGCCGGGCCGGACAGTTTTATTTGGGGGCATTGCTGGGCACAGCCTGCACCGATGCCGCCATGGCTCTATGCGGCCTGATGCCCCTCTGGCCCGCCGTACTGCAAGCCAGCCCTGACGAGGCGGGCGCCCTGTTGGCGGCAGCGGCCAGTAGGGCGCTGGCACCGGAACATTTGTTGGTGCTGGGCTGTTTCGCCACAGCAATGCTTGTTCTTGCCTCCTGGCTCTGGGGCCGGGGGCCGGGGGCCCGCCTGGTGGCCGCCTGCCTGGCCTGCACCCTGGTGGTGGATGGCCTATTCCTGGCCCTCGCCCTGGTCAGCCCCCAATTAAGCGGCCTGGTTTAAAGAACTGCGAATGCTCCTGCCCCAACGGGCATCGGAACGCAAGCTTCTCTGTAACGTTGCCTACCAGCCCCCTTCGGCCCCCCGCATGACCAGGCTCCCCCGTCGGCTTGCCTCCCTGCTTTGCAGCTTTCTGCTGCTCATCGGCCTTTGGGTAGCCCAACCGCCCATGGCCCAGGCCGACGGCCTCCGCAACCTGGCTGACGAGAAAATCGGCGAAACCCAGGGCAAGGTGGACCTGAACAATGCCTCGGTGCGCCGCTTCCAGCAATTCCCAGGCATGTATCCCACCTTGGCCGGCAAGATTGTTGTTGGTGGTCCTTACAGCAGCGTTGATGACGTGTTGAAGCTTGACCTCACGGGCCGCCAGAAAGAGTTGTTTGCCAAGTACCGCGACAACTTCACAGTGACCGATCCAGAAATCGCCCTCAACGAAGGCTTTGATCGGATTAACGACGGCCAATACCGCTGAGCAACAACCACGAATCTGCCGGTCTTGACCCGTTCAGCACCACCTGGGATGTGGTGGTGGTGGGCAGTGGTGCCGCCGGACTGATGAGCTGCCTGGAGCTGCCCCCGGGCACCAGGATTCTTTTATTGAGCCGCGGGGGCGAGCTGCGCTCCGCCAGCCGCTGGGCCCAGGGGGGCCTGGCCGCTGCCGTGGGCCCCGATGATTGCCCTGAATTGCACCACCAGGACACCCTCCTGGCGGGGGCCGGCCTCTGCGATCCTGCGGCCGTAGATCTTCTGGTGCGGGAGGCGCCCCACTGCGTTGAACGCTTGCTGGAGCTGGGGCTCCAACTCGATCACCAGGGGGATCAGCTAAGCACCACCCTGGAGGCCGCCCATAGCCGCCGCCGGGTGCTCCATGCCCGAGACCAAACAGGGCTGGCCCTGGTGGAACTGCTGGAGCAACGGGTTTCGGAACGGTCCGATCTCCTGGCCCTGGAAGGGGGCCTCGCCCTGCGGCTCTGGGTGGAAGGCGGCCGCTGCTGCGGCCTACAGCTGCTGCACCAGGGGCGCCTGGGCTGGATCCGGGCCGGGGCCGTGGTGCTTGCCACGGGCGGCAGCGGCCATCTATTTGCCAACACCACCAACCCCGCCAGTGCCCGAGGCGATGGCCTAGCGATGGCCTGGGAAGCAGGGGCGCTGCTCCGCGACATGGAATTCGTACAGTTCCATCCCACCGCCCTGATGCACCCAGGCGCCCCCCATTTCCTGCTTTCCGAAGCCCTGCGGGGGGAAGGGGCCCGCCTGGTGGATGGGGAGGGCGCCCCGGTGCTGCCGCGGGGCGATGAACTCACCCCCCGGGATCAACTCAGCCGGGCGATGGTGCGGCAGATGGGCCGGTTGGGCCTGGGCCAGCTCTGGCTCGACCTGCGGCCCGTGGGGACGGAACGCTTGCATCGCCAGTTCCCAACTATCCTGGCCCGCTGCCAGGGCCTCGGCCTTGACCCGCTGCTGGGCCCGCTGCCGGTGGCGCCAGCGGCCCATTACTGGATGGGGGGCATTGCCACCAACCTCGAGGCCGCCACTTCACTGCCGGGGCTGTACGCGGTGGGGGAAGTGGCCAGCAGCGGCGTCCATGGGGCAAATCGCTTGGCCAGCAACTCGCTCAGCGAATGCTTGGTGATGGCCCACCAGCTGCGGCGGCTGCAACCATCGAGCCTGAACAGCCCCGGCCTGCCCCGCCGTAACGCCCAGCCCCTGGCCTGGCAGCCGAGCAGCGCTGTTATTGGGCAGGCAAGAGCCAGCGTTAGCGAATTGCGGCAACTCTGTTGGCAGGCGGCCGGGGTGGAGCGCCATGGCCAGCAACTCCAGGCCGCCCAACGGCAACTGGCGGCCGCCAATCAAGCCCTAGGCCTAGGCCAGCAATTGGCAGCCCTGCTGGAGTTGCCCCCTGGGGAACTGCGCAGGCTCAGTGCAACCCAAGAAAAACTGCTGGCCCCCCTCTGGGACCGGCGCCAGCGGGGCCTAGTTACCGGGCTGCTGCTGGAGGCAGCGGCCTTCCGCCGCGAAAGCCGGGGGGGCCACTACCGCAGCGATGCGCCGGCCCCCCAACCCTTCTGGCAGCACCACACCTTGCAGCAGCGGGGATCAACAATCCACACCAGCGTCTAACAGCAGTGCCTAGAAGTTGCGGGGGCCTTTATAGCCACTGAGATCAGCCAACTGGTTGAGGGTTTTCACGCCCGAATCGACCTTGCCATTGATCTCCCAACTGGGGAAACCATCGATTTTCTTGCTTTCACAGAGGGCCGCCTGGGAATTTTTACCATCTACAGCGCACTCCACCTGGGTGAGCTTTGCGGCGGCCTGCTTGCCGAATAGCTCCTTCTGCTCATGGCAATGGGGACACCAGTAGGCGGTGTAAATCACCACCCCAATGCGGCTGAGATGGGTGGCAAGGGCCTCCTTAGCCGGAGTGCTGGGGCTCAGGATCGCCGGGGGAGTGCCCTTCTCCGTGAGCACAGCGGGCCTGTCCACGGCGGCGGCCCAGCCCAGGCCCACCAACGCCACCAATAAAGCCACCAGCACCGTGCGGAAGATCAGCTGACCGCGGTCCTCCCATTCCCGGCCGATCCCATGGATCACCAGCAGGGAAAGGCTGAGGAAGGCGGAAAGAAAACAGAACGCACAGATCGCCTGGATCTTGAACAACATCAAGCCCACCAGCACCAGGCTAAATACCGCCATGGCAAGGCTGAGCAGAAAACCCAGGTGCCAAAACAGATCTGGGGTGCGGCCGCTGCGGCGGGCACCGAGGCCGCTAACGCTGGCGGCAGCCCGATCGGCCAACCATTGCTGCACCGCAGGGATCAGCGGCAACAGCGACAGCAGCAGAATCGCCCCATAGGCCAGAAAGCCTAAGAGGGCCAATGGTTGACCGAAGAGGGTGCCCCAGGCGCTGGTGAGCACCTTGTCGCAACCGCCGCTGCCCCCTGGGCAGGAGAGCTTGCCGATCAGCCCCCAACGCTCCAGGGTGATGGATCCTGTATCAATGGCGCCGACGGTGGCCAGGGCACCCAGCAACGGCCGCACCCAGCGGTGCAAGGGCGATTCTGGGCGCTGGCGACTGCTGGTCACGGCGGGCTCACGGCTACTGGGCTGAGTTTGGCAGCGGGGAAGCCCTCAACCAAGGAACGAAGGCAAACTTCCAGAACCAGTCCACTGGTACGTCCAGGTGCCGGCACTGTTGTCGAAGCTGCGCTGGGTGAAGAGATCGTTATAGATCTGGGGGAATCTGGCATTACTGCCATCGCCCATGCCAACCGCATTAACCACCAACTGGGTTGCCGGCTTATCGAGCTTTGCCGCCAAAGCATTGAGGCTGGCGTTCATCGCCTTCTGGGTAATGGTCCATTGATCCACACCAGCGGCCGTGGGGGTATAGCGGACATTGCCATTGCTGTCGTAAAGCAAGCCTGAGGAAAGGATCGGGTCGCCACCGAGCTCTGTGGGCAGCTTGACCGCCGTTCCCCCATAGCCCAACTCCGGCCGGTTGTCCCACCAATAGCGGCGCTCCGGACGACCATCGGTGGTCATCACCAACAGGGTGTATTCATCGGAATTTGGATTAGTGGCACGCTCCTGGGCCGCCAACAGATGCTGGAAACCCTGCAAAGCGCCAAGCATCTCTGTGCCGGCATAGAGATTGGAGGCAGGTAGCGCCGGGTCCTGGTAGTAGTCAATGGGGCCTGGAGCTGGCAACCCACGGGCTTGCCAATCTGGATTACCAACAATACTGTTTCCAAACAGCTTGTCATTGGTGTCCACAGTTAACACCTGCTGGGCAATTGCTATGCCTTGATCCACCGAAGTTGGATCAAATACAGCATGACTATATTCAACTAAATAGCCAAACTTAATCACATGCACGTTGACCCTGCCCGCCAGGATGCCATCCGCTGGATCATCCGCCAACTGGTATGCACCCAGGGCAGAAGCAATCTGACCAGCGCCATTGGTTAAAACATTATTAATTGATGAATCGTCAAAATTATAGAAAGGCGAGTTGGCGTCGGTGTAATAACCATAGCCAGCCAACTGGGCAGCATCCTGAAGGGCAATAAAAGCCAGCCTATTCTGGGCCTCAAGTCGATTCTTAACTGCTGCAGCCTGGGTAGAGGGATCTGATCCCTGCATGGAAACAGAATCATCCATCAACAAATATAAATTCACCGTAGGCTTCTGGCCCACATCATTACCCACCCTCAATGTATGGGTTTGGCTATCACGATCACCATCGGCATCCACAATTGAGACCCGAAAATCAAGCGCCCCTGGCGCCGCATCAGGGCTGGCCTTAAAGGCCCAACCGGCAGCTTTACTCGCCTGGGTATCCCAAAATTTAAACCAACCCATACCAGGAATTTCCAGACCACTTTGGGCGCCTGTGCCATCCAGGGCCGCAGCATTCAAAGCAGAGAACTGTTCATTGGCCTCCTCCAAGCCATCTCGGTTTACATCCACCCACAATTCCCACCGCTGGCCCGCTGCCAATGCTGGCCCCGCCCCGAGCCCGTCGGCCCCAAAGGCAGCGGCGGAACCAAGCGATGCCTGGGGAGTAGTGCCGCCATTGTTTCCAGCCAAAGCCCCCCAGGTGCCACGAACCTGACCGCCGGCCCCGGTGGTTGTTTGCGTGTCTTCATCCACATAGCCCAAGCCAGATAGGGCTCTTACTGATTTGGCCTCACCAGGATCTGCATAGGCATCGGCAATACCCACCCTGCCCACATCGTCATAGATGCGCAAGCTGAGCAGCTCCGTAACCGGGGGAGAACTGCTACCCTGCTGCTCCAGTAAAATTGGCAACTGATTGATATCTAGAGCTGCATAGAAATTATCTGCAATACCGTGGGAGATTAAATTGCTAAACAGGGTGGCTGTGGCCGTAACCCTGGGACGCAGAGGATCCAAAGAGTAGTCAAGGTTGCCCAAGCTAACCCTCGCCACCTGCTGGGACAAACCTGCAGCCCCAGCAGCAGCCTGAAACACCAGCAGGCTGCGATTTTGATCAACCAACTGATAGGACAAGCCAGGGGCGCCGCTTTGAATCGCCGCCAAACGGGACGGGTCGAAGCTGACCCCCTGCACCTGATCGCCATTGAGCTGAATGCTGATGCTGGTTTGGGCTCCCTTGGCAGCACGGTTGTCATAGGTGCTGGTGTACGGGGAATCGGGTCCCACCAGGGGGATCGCCAGGGCATCTTCGTTTAAAACCAGCAGACCGCCCCCAGCCCCCAGATCAATGGCCGCCGGCAGTGCGATCGCGATGGCGTGGGTTTCAAGGCGGCGATCACCGTCGGCATCTTGAACACTTACGGAGAAACTTGTCTGGCTGGCGGCGGCCCCAGTGGAAGCCACCGTAAAACTCCAACTACCGATCCCAGCGCCAAAATCCACCTGAAGATCCAGCCTCCCAAGGCCAGCAATTTCCAGGAAACCAGCGGCACTAGCTGGGTCAAGCTGAAGTACCTGCCCCCCTGCCAACACCGTCACTAGCAGGCTGCCATTGTCTGCCCCTGGATTCACCAGGAAACTGCCCGTAAGGGGAGCAACTGCACCGAAAGAGATCTGGCCACCGCCCTGAAGGGCCAGGGGGGAAGCCATGTCGTCAAGGATGCTTATCCCGGCAATCGCATGGGCGGTTTGACCATTGCTGGCGGTAGCCACAAGCTCCACCCCAGTGATCTCTACGGCGCCGCCAAAAGGAGCTGTAGATGCACTTAAAATCCCGCGGCTGTAGTCGTTATCCGCGTTGCCCTTTAAATGACTGGGTAGCGCTGCCAGCAAGGTGGCCGTGAGGGCCTGTTGTCCGGTGGTGCCCGCCGCCACAAAAACACTGGCCGGCAGCGACAAACGCAGCACATCTATGCCGCCATAGCTGGCGGTGAGACTCAAACTATCCAGACTCCGGCTCCAAACCAAACCAGTGATTGGCAAACCGTTGGCATCAAGCACCACCGGCGGGATAACAGCCTGGGCGAAAACTAAGGAGTTAATTGCAGCAGATTTTGCCGTGAGCTCTACAAACTGAATATCAGCAAGGCCAACAGTTGTATTTGGCCCTTCCCCAGCTCCGGCCAGAAGATTGTCCTCATCAAGATTTAGCTGGGGCGCCAACATTTGTGGGGCATTGGCTGCCACAACGGTGATCCGATGGTTAAAATTTCTGGCATCGCCATCGGCATCCAGCACCCGCACAGAAAAACTAAACTGTTCCTGGTTGAACACCGTAGCCAGGGAGTTAAAACTCCATATTCCCGCCGCCTGGAGCACCAAGCGGCCTAAGGCGGTGCCATCGGCGGCGGTTACGGCAATGCCAGAGGCCGCCTGGGCGCTGCTGTAAGTAATTCCATTTAGCAATACTTCCCAACGGGGCCCAGGGGAAAAATCAGCGTTGGCATAAACATTGACATCGGCTCCCACCGCCGCGCCATAGCCGCCAGTTGCATCAAGGGAACGGCCCCAACTGCCAGCAATCGAGCCATTGGCAGCCACGGTGCTGCTGGTAAAGCCAGAGCTATTAACCACCCGCAAGGCCGGTCGGTCGTCGTAAACACTCAAAGACACCGTGGCCGGGGCGGCACAGCCTTCGGCCGACTGCAAAATCAAGGGCAGGCCCTCAAATATCAGCGGCTGATAGCCCCCATCCTGATTTTTAAGTAGATGGGTGGGCATTGGCCCCAGCAACTCAGCCCCGAGGGAAACCAAGCCGCTCTGACCCGCGGCAATCGTTAGGTTTGTGGCTGCCAACTTAAGGCGAGCCACTGCTTTACCGGCCCAGAGAAGTGTGAGCGTGTCGTTTAAACCAGCGCCACTACTTACGGCAAAGCTATATAGGGAGTTGGCAGTTGGCGCCACCAGATTGGCAGTTACATCCTGACCACTGCGCAACAACTGAATGGCCCCCAGGGCTGCCGCCGAGGTATCAAAGCCAATAGCCGTAGTCGCCAAACTGCCTGACTGAATTACCAACTGGGCCGTATCTGTAAAGCCATAGGTCGCCGCTGTCGCATTCTCACCCCCGGCATTGGCCAAGGCATCCTCATTCAGTATCAGCTCACGGTCATTAGCTGTGCCAAAAGCCGCCTTGGTATTCAGCACCAGGCTGTGGGTGCTCAATTTGATGTCGCCATCGGCATCTCGCACTCCAATCGAAAACGTCTGGGTGGTCTGGGCTGCACCATTCGCTGCCGGGATAAATGTCCAGCTGCCAGAGCCCGCCGCCAGGTTGGTACTAACCAGCAGCTCCCCTTTACCCGCCACCACAAAACTGCGCTGCAGCAAATCGGTGATGCTGCCATTGGTGGCTTTTAAAATCACATCAGCATCAAAGGAACCATTGCCATTGGCATCCACCACTAGACCCACAACTCCGTTATCAGCTCCCGGCTGAATCACAAAGCTGCCGCTCTTACTCCAGCCGCCAAAACAGGCGGCCGTATCGCCGGTGATCGCAGGACTGGTGGGAATGTCGTCGAGGATCGTTAGCAGCAGGGGGATGGCGAGGTCGTCGCAGGCTTCTGTGGCGCCAGCGCTGCCATCACCGAGCAGCAGCTCGATGCCCTGCAACTTCACAGCAGCTTTCCAACTGCCCAAAAGCTGCTGGCTGTAGTTGTTATCAGCCAGGGCCTGGCCATGGCTCTGAAGCGCACCAAGCAGCTTGGCGTTGATCTCCAGCGAGCCCGTGGATGCAGCGGCAATGGCGGGGGTAGTGGGGAACAGCAACTCCACCAGACCTACTTTTGTGCCTGGGGTGGTTTCCACATAAGCGCGCAGGGTGCGGGCGGCAACGATGCCGTAGTCCCAACGAATTAACCGGCCATTGGCATCTGCCGTGATGCCAACACCATTGGCATCCACCAAAGCCAAACCACTAACGCTGGCGACGCTGCCGGCTAGGGCCACCGTGCTGCTGCCCAACTTCAAGGAGGCAGTATTGATGCCAAAACTGCCGGCACTTAGGGCAATTTTGGTGCTGCTGATCAGACCAATGCTGGTATTTGGGCCTTCGGCGCCGGCACCTGGCAGGTTGTCTTCATCAACCACCAAGGCCCCTGAGGTGGTGGCAGCGGAATGCACATTCACCGCCACCGCCTTGGTGGCCGCGTAGTTGTTGACACCGGTTCCCAGCCCATCAATGCCGCTGCGTTCATTGGGCTGATTTCCAGGCAAGGAGGTGTAGGTGATGCTTGCCCCATTCACCAGGGCCCCATTGGGCACATCAGGACTACCAACCACGGCCGCCCCATCACTGAGCAGGGCCGTGTAGGTAACGGTGACGGAGGCCCCCACGGGCAGGCGGGCAACCGTGGCGTGCAGGAGCCGGGGGCCGTTATCAGGGGCCAATTGCAGGGCAGATGCACCACCACTGGATTCCGAGGCAATCGATGCCAGCTGGAGATCAAGCCTGGCCCCATTGGCGGCGCTGGGCAGCACATCCCTCAGGTCCAGGTCAAAGGCGGTGGCGCTGCCTGTGTTGGTAAACACCAACTTGTAGACAACCTTGTTATCCAGGGGATTCTGAAGAATATCTAGGCAATCCTTATCCGCTTGCTTGCTGAGTGTGACTAAAGGCTCCCGCAGGGTAACCAGGGGGGCCGTGGCCTTAAGTGCCTTGGTGCCAGTGAAATTTCCCACCTCTAGGCTGGCAGTATTGCCATAGCTGAAACCAGCCACATTCGGTGGCTTCTGGTTAGCCACTAGGGCATCAAATTCCAGAATCAGCGACTCAGTTTGGGCATCGGAGGCATTGCTATTAACGATGGTGCCAAAGGACCAAACCCCATTAATGGGGTCAACATAGGTTCGGGAGGGGGTCAACCCTGAATTGGCGCCACTAGCTGGCAGGTAGTAATCAACTTCATTGCCAAGACCACTGAGATCCAGTTCCGCCACATTCTGGGCCGCCAGGGCCAACTTGGCACTGCCGGTCACATAGCTAAGACCCTGGGGTAGCAGATCTGTAAGCAGCACACTAGTGGAGGTGCCGCCGGGTAGATCCGCCTGCAGGCGATAGCGAATTATCTCGCCCACATAAACATTGGAGCCGACACTATCGGGCTCACTGGTAAGGACTATTGATTTTTTAAAAGTGATCGAACGGGTGTCAATGGTGGCCGAGCCCTTGGCTACATAGTTATTGAGGGGGTTGGCATTGGTGGGGGAATCAGTGGGCAAACCATCGGAACCAGTGCGCTCGCCGCTAGCAGTGCCGGCAATGCCAGAGGCGCTACCGGTTTGGTTTATGGAACCCACAGGGGTGCCCCCAGCCGGCAGGCTGGTCCAGGTGACCTTGGCGGTGTTGGCGTAGGAACTATTGATCTGGGCCGCGGCGGTGAGCAAGCCGGTGTAGGTAAAGCTCACGGTTTGGCCAGGATCCAAGCGGGGAATAGCCACGCTCACCCGATCAGTGGGGGCGCTGGATCCAGAGCTGATCGATTGATCAACGGCCCCAGGGATCGAACCCAGGGCAACGGAGCGCAGGTCAAAGCTGGAGCCCAGTTGATCAAGCAGATCCTCCACCTGCAGATCAAAGGCGCTGGCACCGCCGCTGTTATTGAGGCTGATGGTGTAGGTGACCGGGTCCCCTGACTGGAAGCCTGCCGCGGGGGGGGCAGATGCAGTTTTGGTGACCCGCACATTGGGCTCCACCAATATTTGCTTAGGGGCAGAGAATGATTCGCTGTAGTTACCCGCGCGGGTAACTTTGGCAGTATTTGTTAGGGCAGTGCCCGCCTGGTTGGCGATAATATTGCTCACCCGGGCATTGAATTCAGCGATCACTGATTCAGTGCGGACATTGCTGCGATCCAGATTCACCACATCGCCCAGGGCCCAGGTGAGGGTTTTGGTGCCATTGCTCTGGCTGGGGGCAAAGGCCTTGGTGGGAACGAGGGTGTTGTTGGTGCCAACGGCCTGCAGGTAATAGTCCCCCAGGGCCTGACCGCCATTCCAGCTGAGATCTGTGGCCGAGCCAGCGGCAAAGCCCAGGGTGGCGGTGCCGTCATTGATGAAGTCAAATCCGGCAGGGAGATCATCAACAAATTGCAGGGTGCTGATACTGCCTTCGGGCAGCTGGGCCTGCAGCCGGAAACGCACGATTTCGCCGATGGCAACATTATCAGCCTGGGTACTGTCTTCCGAACTCAACCGCACTGTTTTTTGCGCCGTAAAGCCAAGGGATTCAACAGCCACTGAACTGGCATTAAAATAATTATTAGGGGCAATAAAACCACCGCTGCCATTGCGTTCACCAGTGGCAGCTCCGCTATCTCCAGGGATGCTGCTGCCGGTGGGATTAACGGTGGTGCCGCGCTCCCCCGGCAGACTGGAATAGCGGATACTGGCCTCATTGGTGAGCCTGGTGCCCGGCTGCAAGGCCGCCAACAAAACACCGCTGTAGCTAAGCGTGAGCGATTCGCCCACTTTCAATTGAGCCGCCGTTAACTGCACCCTGTCGCCGCTGGCAGCGTTGCTGGCGCTGGTTACCGAGCCCGCGGTACTGGCATTGGTGCTGGCCGGGGCCGCAGCAATTGTTACTGACTGCAGATCAAAATTGACTCCCAGGTTGCCAAGGGAATCATCCAGCTGCAGATCAAAGGCATCGGCATTGCCGGTGTTCTTGATTACCACCGTATAGGTGAGCAGATCACCTGCATCCATGCCGCCGGTGGGGGTTACCGATTTCTGAATAGTGAATTGTGGCTCGACCACCACTACATCCATGCTGGCGCTTTGCTGGCTAATGCCATCACAATTAAAGCGGCCGATATTTTTAAGACTGGCTCCTTTCTTGTTGGAAGCAATATTATCTACCCGGGCATTGAACTCCAATACCACGGATTCGGTAACATTATTATCCCGATCTAGATCCCCCAGGGTGCCCAGGGACCAGGTAAGGGCTTGGCCATTGATAGTGGGGGCCGGAGCCGCCTGGCTGGGCAGCACCAATGTGTTATCACCACTGCTGACTTGGAAATACTTGGCGATGGGATCTGCCAGGGTCCAGCTAAAGCTATTGACACTGGAACCCACCAATGCCAGCTTGGCGGTGCCATCATTAAGGAACGATAATCCAGCGGGCAAAACATCGCTCACCTGAAAACCCTTCAATTCCCCCTCAGGGATATTCACCTGCAGCCGATAGCGCACAATCTCACCGATGGCCACATTATTGCCACTGGTGCTGGCCTCAGAAGTACTCACCACCGACTTGGTAATTTCACCCTTGCGCAGATTTACTGTGGCCAAATCATTCAGATTTGTTAACCCTGGCAGGAAGGTACTAGCCCCCGGTGTTTGTACGTTGGCATAGTCTTCGAGGATGCCTTTGTTAATCAACGATCCGCCGCCAATGGGCAAATTCCCATAGGCACTGGTATCAACAACCGCATCGAATACCACCACGGCGATGTTGCGACCGCTACTGGCGCTGTAGCCATCAATGGCGCCGCCGTTGAGCCCGTCCCCACCGCTGGCGGGGGTGGCGCCGGGGTCGGTGAGCATCACCCCATTGGCTGAAAAGAAATCGGCGGCCGTGGCAGCGGAACCATCGGGCTTGGTGTAAGCGAGGGCTACTCCGGTGCCATCAACGATGGAAAGGTTGCCGGCATAGCTCAACCCCGGCGGCAACTCGTCGCGCAATTGCACATCAAAAGCGCCGCGATAGCTGGTGCCGATATTTTCAATAACAATTGCAAATCGCACCAAGTCGCCGGCATCAAGATTCGAGACATTTGAATCAAGGATGCTGCTCTTTACTGCACCGGTTGAACCATTTTCGCCAGCAGTACTGATGGCGGAGCTACTTAAAATACCGTTGCCACTGCCCCCTGAAAAAGGGGCCCCGGCACTGCCGGCCAGGGCAAAGATTACGCCATCGGTATTTATGGCTGGGCTATAGCTGGCCGGGATATTACCAGCGCCGGGCTGGCCTTTATCGCGGCTGGTGCTCACCACCCCCTTGCGGATTTTCAGGTCGGGGGATAGGCGCTCGCCAATCGCCACCGCCAGGTCAGTGGAATGCTTAACCCCATCGGAGGAACTGTAATTGAGCTGGGAGATATTTGTTTGCTCTAGCCGGTCGGCCATCACCGCCGCAGTGGCCGTAACGGTGTAGTAAAGATCAACAACCTGACCCTTATTTACCTGGTCAGAGGTATTTGGGAAACTGGCAAGCAACTGATTGGTGCCAGGGCCCACCTGAAGCTGATTACCCTGGAGCTGGGGCGCCGAGTGCTCACTGCCATAGGCGAAACGGCCGGCAGCCGGAGGATTGGCGGCCGTGGCGCCACTGCCCCCTGCTTCAAAGGCAGCCTTGAAAACACCATTGGCTGCATCATTGGCCACACTGAAACCAGGGGTGGGCAACCAATCCAGCAGCTCCATGGCCTGCAGATCGCCAGTGGGCAGCACCGCCCGCAATCGATAGGTGACCGTGTCGCCGGGGGCAAACACCACAGCCCCGCTAAGGGGCTGACCATTGCGGGCCACAATTGATTTAACCAGGCTGGGCTCTGGAATACGCAGGGCCTCGGAGCTGGTGTCAGTTACAACTACATTGGTATCAGTGAAGCTGGCAGTGGCAGGGTTATAGCTATAGATCTGCCCTTCAAATGTCACATCATTGCGCAGATTATCCGCGGCTTTGATATTCTGGCCGGCGAGCTGGGGGGCAACAAACAAATCATCAACCTTAGCCTGGAAAGTTATTCGACCAAGGCTGGCACCCGCCTTGGCCCCCACATAGCCCCCCTGCAAGATGCCATCATCAGCGAATGGCAAGCCAGCCCCCTTCAGCCAGGCAGATAGATCAAATTGCAGACGATCCTTGCCCAAACTAAAATCTTTAGTGTAGGCAAGATAGCCATCTAGATAATCAACAAAACCCCCATTGGTAAGACTATTGCCCTGCTCCTGCAATCGAATTTTAGCCGTGCCCGGCAGGAAACTCAGCCCATCGCCAAGAATATCTTCAATCTTCAGTTCACCAAAGGCAAAATAATCAGAAACCTGAAAATCAAGGGTGAAATTTACGATCTCCCCGGGCAAGATAGTGCCCGCAAGTTCGCGACCATTTTTATCTAATGTTTCCGGCCTGTCGTCATACTTTTGAATTGCCAGGGCCTTGGCCGTGATCGTTTCAGGTTCCGGGTCTTGGTCTTGCACCTCCACGGCGCCAGGGGCCCCCTGCGGCGGATTGGTCCAGGTACCAGACAACTTGGCGCTATTGGCATAAGTAATCGGAACGCCACTGGCCTGGTTGAGGGTCTGGGGGATATAGAAACGGATTTCTGCCCGCAGGTCCTCCTGGGCCGCCAAGCCAGTAACCGTGCCGTAGTTGATCTGCAACTGGTTGTTGCCAGGGGCGGTGGCGGCATTGAGCTTGGGCTCGCTGCTGATCTTCGCCAGGGCCCCCGGCAGGTTCACCACCTCCGGGTCTGTGCCTAGATAAATCGGGCCGTTGGGCAGGCTGTCGCTAAGGGTGAGGTCCTTGAGGGTTTGGCCGGCGGCCCCATTTACCGAAAGCCGCCACTGGCGCCCAAAATTTGGCCCGGTGGCCGTTTCGTATTCAGGGCTGATCGGATCCTTATCCAGCTGTACCACCGCTGGCACGATCGCCCCTGGCAGGGCTGGGGCCTGCAGCGCTGGGTCGGTGTTGGGGTTTTGCTGGGGATCGGCCCCCAGGGCATAGCCGCCGCCCACGCTGATCGCCACTGGGCCCAGGGTGGGGGTGGTGGCGGCCACGGCCACCGGCACCCGCAACTCCAGGGGCGGGGCATCGGCGGCATAACTACCTATGGGAAATTTCCAGATCAGCAGCTGATCACCCTTGCTGCCGGTAAGCGTTTGACCGGTGTAGGGGTGGGTGAGGGTGTAGAGCCCTGCCGCGTTTGGCCCGGAAAAGTTGAGGGTTTGGGCGCTTAGGCTGCCCCCGGCCCAGCTAGCCACCCCGAACTGCAAATGATTGCTGGGGGCAGGCAAGAGCAGCTGCAACCAGGGCCCATAACCCACCGTTGTCTGCTCATCAAAGCTCAGCACCAAGACGCCAGACTCGCCATAGAGAATGTTTATTGGCGTGGCGCCTATCGATACCGCAGGGGAAGGGGCAGGGGAAAGGGCCAATACCTTGGAACGGATTGCTTCACACTAAAAAGCAAGGAAAAAATTGCACCTCCCAAAAGGGCAAAAATTGATGAGACCTGCGGCGGCGCCAGCAAATGCTCGACTTAGTTGCAAAAATTGCATAATTTCTCTTCCCCTAAAGTCCCCCTAAGGACTCATTAAATTGCCGCTACCTGGGAGTGTCGCCGCCAAGCGGATCATTAAGCTCCTGAAAAATCCATGCTTCTCCCATGGGCCGCTGCCTTTTTGTTCCCGTTGTGCTGGCAGCCCTAGGCCTTGGGGCCGGCCCGGCCCAAGCGATCTGTGATCCCTTCAGCAGTGAGATCGGCTGTCCCGCCGTCACCAACAGCCCAATTACCTCCACCCCCAGCCCGGGCCTACCGGTGAGTGTGCAGCTGAACCGGACGGCAGCAACCCTGCCCCCCTTGGCCGCCTTCAGCAATTGGCAACTGTTCAGCCAAGACCTGCTGGAACCCCTACCCCAAAAGGTGCCCGCCGCCGCCCAGGGGCTGGTGGCCCCTGGGCCCGAAACCAGCGCCGACCCGGCCTATCGCTTCGCCACCACCCCAGGGGCTTACTACAGCGAAAGGGATGGCTGGCGGCTGCGGGCCTGGGGGGGCACCGGCGGCGGCACCCTGTTGCCCGCCAGCCATGGCTACGGCGCCAGCACGTTGAGTGGCGGCTATGCCGCAGGCCTAAAGCTCGACTACGCCTTCAGCCCCCAGTTCCGGGCCGGAATATTTGGTCGCCTGGCGGAACAGAACATCAATGGCGCTGGGATCCGGGGGTTTAGCAGCAGTGCCTCAACGCTGCAGGAGGCGGGCGCTGGCCTGTTTGCCCAATACCAAACCCCAGATTGGTTTTTGAGTGGGGCCCTGGGCCTGGATGGGGTGAATGGCACGAGCCCCCTGGCACTGATCAGCAGCAATGCCTTTGGCCAGCGCAGCTACAACCTGAGCCAAAGCGGCAGCGCCTTCAATGCCGCCCTCCAGGCGGGGCTGCGTTGGAAGCTCTCGGAAAGCCAGCTGCTCGAACCCAGCCTGTTGCTCAGCAGCAGCAGCCTCAACCTCAATGGGGGCAGCCGTTTCGACACAGTTACGAATAACCGCTACCGGATCGGAGCCATTAACACCAGCTTTGGCGGCCTGGATCTCGGTGTTACCTGGAAAGCGCCGATGCGCGATGGCAAGAACCTCTTTATCCCCTCTCTACGGGTGTCTTGGCTGCAACGGGGCTTCCTGGGGGATAACCCAGGCACCAGTATTCCCAGCGCCAGCGGCCTCGGTCTCCAGGGCCAGTTGAGCTACGGCTTTGCCAACAACACGGTGATCTACGCCAGGGGTGGAGCTGAGCTTTACAGCAACAGCCCCCTCTGGAACCTGGGGGGCGGCCTGCAGCTGCGCTTCTGATCAGGCCGCCGAAGATCAGCCCGCCAGCGCCTGGGCCAGGGCCCGCACCCGCTGGGTATCCACCGGATTGGCGAGCACCCCATCGCGTTTGAGCGAACTGGCCACGATCACCCCCTGGCAGAGGGGGGCTAACTGGCTGGCATTGGCCAGATCAAAACCACTGCCGATCAACACCGGCGCGCCGGCGGCCCCCTGGTGGGCAGCTTGAAGATCCGCCACCAGGGGCGGCGCCCCGGTGGCCACTCCGCTCACGATTACCGCATCGGCCCCGGCCCGCCGCAGGCTGTCTTCCACCGCTTCAGCGATCGGCTGGGGCGCCAGGGGGTAGGCATGCTTTACCAACACATCGGCAAAGATGCCCACATCCGCTAAAGCAAGTAGTCGTTTCAAACGCAACAGCTCCGCCGCCCGCCCTTGAATCAGGCCCTGGTCAGTAACCATCGCCCCAGTGAGCACGTTTAAACGCACGAAGCTCGCCCCGCTGGCGGCCGCCACCGCCAGGGCCGCGGCCCCGTCATTGCGCAACACATTGATCCCCACCGGGCAATCCCCAGCAATCGCCACCACCTCGGCGGCAATTACCGCCATGGCCGCCACGGTTTCGGCGGGCACGGCCCCAGCAAAAAAAGGCAGATCGCCGAAGTTCTCCACCACCAAACCAGTGGCGCCGCCCTCCAGGTAGGCGGCCGCATCAGCAAGGGCCCAGCGGCGCACCGCCGCCATCGAGCCGCCCCAGCCGGGGCTGCCGGGCAGGGGCGGCAGGTGCAGCACACCGATCAAGGCGGGGATCTTTGGCCCAGCGCCGGCGCGCGCACCAGGTTCAAACAGGCGTCGCCAGGGGGCTGCAGCAGCCACGGGTTAGGTTGAGAAGTTGGCCCGATGCTGCCATGGCCCCTGTGCAGTCCCCCAAGCCAAAAGCCACCGTGGCCTTCTCGCACCTGGGCTGCGAAAAGAACCGCGTGGACACAGAGCACATGCTTGGTTTGCTGGCCGAGGCCGGCTATGGCGTAAGCGCCGACGAATCGGAAGCCAACGTGGTGGTGGTAAACACCTGCTCCTTTATCCAGGAGGCCCGCCAGGAATCAGTGCGCACCCTGGTGGACCTGGCAGAACAGGGCAAACAAATCGTGATCGCCGGCTGCCTGGCCCAGCATTTCCAGGAGGAACTGCTGGAGGCCCTGCCGGAGGCCCGCGCCATCGTTGGCACCGGTGATTACCAGCACATCGTGGAGGTGCTGGAACGGGTGGAGGCCGGTGAACGGGTGAATCGGGTGAGTGCGGTGCCCAGCTTTGTGGCCGATGAGCACTTACCCCGCTACCGCACCACCTCCGAAGCGGTGGCCTACCTGAAGGTGGCCGAGGGCTGCGACTACCGCTGCGCCTTCTGCATCATCCCGAAGCTGCGCGGTGACCAGCGCTCGCGGCCGATTGAATCAATCGTGGCCGAGGCCCAACAACTGGCGGCCCAGGGGGTGCAAGAACTGATCCTGATCAGCCAGATCACCACCAACTACGGCCTAGACCTCTACGGCAAACCGCAACTGGCGGAACTGCTGCGGGCCCTGGGAGAGGTGGAGATCCCCTGGATCCGCGTCCATTACGCCTACCCCACCGGCCTCACTCCAGAAGTGTTGGCCGCCTACCGGGAGGTGCCCAACGTGCTCCCCTACCTCGACTTACCTCTACAGCACAGCCATCCCGAGGTGCTGAAGGCCATGAACCGCCCCTGGCAGGCGGGGGTAAACGGCGAGTTGCTGCGGCGCATCCGCCAGCAGCTACCCGATGCGGTGCTGCGCACCACTTTCATTGTGGGCTTTCCCGGCGAAACCGAAGAGCACTTCGAACACCTGCTGCAATTTGTGGAGGAGCAGCGCTTTGACCACGTGGGCGTGTTTTGTTTCTCGCCGGAGGACGGCACCACCGCCGCCGACCTCCCCAATCCCGTGGCCGCCGCCGTGGCCCAACAGCGCCGCGACCGGCTAATGGAGGCCCAACAAAGCATCAGTGCCGAATGCAATGGCGCCTGGGTGGGCCGGATCGTGGATGTGTTGATCGAACAGGAAAACCCCAGCAGCGGCGCCCTAATCGGCCGCTGCCTGCGCTTTGCCCCCGATGTGGATGGCGAAGTGTTGGTGCGCCCCGCTGCCGACGGCCGCACCGCCGTGCCTGGCACCCTGGTGCCCGTGCGCCTCACCGGCGCCTCGGCCTACGACCTCGAGGGGGAAGTGGTGGGCATCGAGGCGATGGTCGGCGCCAGCCGCCAACCATGAGCCCAGGCGCCCGGCCCTTGGAGCGCCAGCGGCAGATCTTTCTGGTGGCCTCGGGGCTAAGCACCATGGGCTCATTTGCAGGCCTCACCGCCAAGGGCTGGGTGCTTATGAATGGCACCCACCAGCCCATGCTGTTGGCCCTGCATTTCGCTTTGTTGTCTTTACCCACCCTGGTGGTGAGTGGTCCGGCCGGAGTAGTTACCGATCGCCATGGCTGCGAACGGGTGCTGGTGTGGGCCCAGTGGGGCCTTTTGCTGGGGGCGGCCCTCGGTGCCCTGGCCATCCCCCTCAGCCACGGCAAAACCCAAGCAGGACTGCTGTTGGTGAGCACCCTGGTGGTGGGGCTGGCCAGCGCCTACGAACTCACCGCCCGCAATAAGTACTGCGCACTCCTGGTAAACCGCCCCGAGGAACTGGGGCCTTACCTCACCAGTTTTTCGGTGGTGTTCAACGTGGGGAAATTGGTGGGACCCCCCATTGGGGGGGCGCTGGTGGCCTTCACCGGCCCGGCCATGGCCCTGCTGCTCGATGCCACCACCTACCTGTTGCCGATCGCCTCAGTGGTTTGGCTACTGAGACCCCACCGGGAGCAGGAACAGCGCAGCCAGGGGGGAGCCAGCGCCAGCCTGGGGGCCGCCTGGCGCCAATGCGGCCCGGACCTGCGCCATGTGCTGCGCTTCACCGGCCTGTTTTGTTTGGTGGGTTTCTTCCACCCCGGCCTGGCGCCGTTAATCGCCGCCCACCTGGTGGGCCCCAGCCCCCAAGACCTGGGCCTTTTCACCAGCATCCTGGCGGCCGGCAGCATCTGCGGCGGCCTGGTGCTGCAACGCAACAGCGAATGGCTTAGCCAACGGCCCGGGCTGCTCCTTGGGGGCAGTGGCCTGGTCACCGCCCTCGCCCAGATGGGCATGGCCCAGGGGGAGGGGCTGGCCCTGTGGAGTTTGGCGATGGCCTTCCTGATCGGGGCGGGCACCGCCGCCCTGCTCTCCGGCTGCAACCTGATCGCCCAGGTGGCCTCCCCCCAGGTATTGCGCGGACGCATGGCTGGCCTAAGCCAAATCGCCTTTCTTGGCGGTGGGGGGCTTAGCGGCCTGATTGCCGCCGGGCTGGCCATGCGGTGGGGGCTGGGCCCCACCTTTGGGCTGCTGGGCTCCCTGGGCACAGCTCTGGCATTACTGGAATTGCTGCGCCGTGGCCGCCGCCAGCTGGCCCTGGTGAGCTAGGAGCTCAGATCAACTTGATTCCCTTCAGCACCTTGGTAACGGCGATGGCTGCGGCCAGGCCAGAGGCCACCAAAACGAGATAGAGGGCAATTCCCATGGGTCGGTTGCAGAGCTGTGGCTATTACAGCAGAACCAGCCATGGCCTAAGGGCCAGCAGGCCTACGGCCCAGGCCTGGGGGAGACCGATTAAGGTTTACCGACCTGGCTATAAAGCCACCGCGACCCCCCCTCCGGCATGCGCACGCTGTTCGTTTACCCGGAATTCCCCAAAACCTTCTGGAGCTACGAGAAAATCCTCGAGCTGGTAAACCGCAAGGTGCTGCTGCCGCCCCTAGGCATTGTCACCGTGGCAGCCCTACTCCCCCAGGAATGGCCAATGCGCCTGGTGGATCGCAATGTGAATGAGGTAACTGAAGCCGATTGGGCTTGGGCTGAATTGGTGGTTATCTCCGGAATGATCGTTCAGAAAGAAGATATGCAACGGCAAATTGCCGAGGCCAAGCGCCGGGGCCTGCCGGTGGCCGTGGGGGGCCCCTTCGCCAGCTCCACCCCCGATGCCCCCGAGCTGGCCCTGGTGGATTTCAAGGTGCTGGATGAGGGGGAAATAACGCTGCCGATGTTTATCGAAGCGATTCAAAAAGGCGAAAAGAGTGGTCGGTTTAGTTCCAATGGTGAGAAGCCCGATGTAACTGGCACCCCGATTCCCCGCTTTGATCTCCTCGACCTGAGTGCCTACGACTCGATGTCCGTGCAGTTCTCCCGGGGCTGCCCCTTCCAGTGCGAATTCTGCGACATCATCGTGCTCTATGGCCGTAAACCCCGCACCAAGAATCCCGAGCAACTAATTGCCGAGCTTCAGTATCTCTACGACCTGGGCTGGCGGCGCTCTATCTTCCTGGTGGATGACAACTTCATTGGCAACAAACGCAATGCCAAGTTGTTATTACCGGCCCTTAAGCAATGGCAAATTGAAAAGGGTTATCCCTTTAGTTTCGCCACGGAAGCCTCGGTGGATTTAGCTGCCGATGATGAACTGCTGGAGATGATGGCTGAGGCCCGTTTCGACAGCGTCTTCCTCGGCATTGAAACCCCCGACGAGGCCAGTCTCTCCATAGCGGGCAAACACCAAAACACCCGCAGCTCCCTGGAGGAGTCGGTGGATCGGATCACCTCCTATGGCATTCGGGTGATGGCAGGGTTCATCATCGGTTTCGATGGGGAAAAAGCCGGCGCTGGCAATCGCATTGTTGAGTTTGTCAGCCGCACCGGTATTCCCGCAGCGATGATGGGCATGCTCCAGGCCCTGCCCAACACTGGACTCTGGCATCGCCTCGAGAAGGAAGGGCGGTTGATTGAGGAAAAGGCTGATGCCAAAGGGGTGAATCAAACCAATCTGCTTAATTTCGTGCCCAGTCGCCCCATCCGCGACATTGCCAATGAATACGTAGATGCCTTCAGCCGCCTCTATGAACCCAACGCCTACATCGATCGGGTCACCCATTACTACCTAAAGGTGGGCAAACCCCGTTGGCAGAGCTACGTAAAAACCGCTGCCCTCGGCAAACCCACCCTGCCCTCATTTACAGACGTGCGCGCCCTCGCCATCGTGATTTGGCGCCAGGGCCTAATACGAGACACCCGCTTCCGTTTCTGGAAAGCCCTGGCCACCATTGCCAGGCATAATCCAGACAACCTGGAACAGTTTCTTGTGACCCTGGCCCACAACGAGCACTTCCAGGAATATCGCGGCATCGTGCAGAAGGAAATTGCCGATCAGCTGGCCTGCTTACCACCGGAAGAGCCCAGCACTGCTGTACCGCAATTGCAAACTGCTTGAGGGTCAAGCCCTTCTGAATTAGTCGCAAAAATCAATTAGTTGCGGTTAATCAGTCCTGAATGTAGGCAAGGCCGTTTTCCAGGCAATGCTCGGCCCGTTGCAGTTCCCTGCCCAGGTAAAGGGCATGGTCTAGGCGACTGAGGCAAAGGGGCTCGCTGCCTTCGGTGAGGGCAATACCCACCTCCTTGGCACTGCGGCCGCGAAACACCACTTCGGGGGTTCTGGGGCCCGCCCCACGGCAGGCCAACACTTCGCCCGTGGCTGGATCGGTGGCCAGGCCCTGGTCGTTGATCCCATTGCTGAAGTGCTCCACCACCAGCTCCCCTGCCGCCTGATCCAGCTTGATCAAGAAATAACCGGCAGGGTCCAGGTCGATCTGGCGGCGGGACAGCTCCCCATCCAGGGCTTGGCGTTGCTCGGAAGTTAAGGGGCCAAGCCCCATGGGCGGGATCGGTAACAACTGCATAAAGCTCATTCTGTAGGCCCAGGGCCCAGGGGAATCCCAGCGGCGCTGAAGGGCAATTCGGCATTGATCGCCTCCACCTCCTCCAGCAGCTGACCATTGGCCAGGGGCAACCACCGCTGGATCAAGCTGGCGAATTCCGGCTGATACCAACGGTGCAGGCTGGCGTGGGGCCGAGCCACAAAACCGCGGCGGCGCTTGTGGCTACCCCCGGCACCGGGGTCGAAACTGCGCACCCCTTGGCTGATGGCCCAGGCGATCGGTGCGTAATAACAAACCTCGAAATGGAGGTTTTCTTGCTCCAGATTCGAACCCCAATAGCGGCCCCATAGCTGATCCCCCTGGTGCACACAGAGGGCCATGGCCAGGGGGTTATGGGGATCATCCCCGATCTGGTGGGCACTGAACAGCACTAGATCCTGGCGCAACTGCTGGGCCGCCAATACGAAAAATTGCTCCGTGAGGTATTTGCTGCCCCATTGGCCCCAACGCCGGCAATGGTCTAAATAAAAATCGTGCATGCGCAAGAGCAATGCCGCACTGATCGCCTCCCCTTCGATCGCCGTAACCGTTAGCCCAGCGGCAGCCACCGACTGGCGTTCCCGTTTGATATTGCGGCGCTGGTTGGCATTGAAGCTGGCCAGGTAGTCGTTGAAGTTGTCGTAGCCGGGGTTTGTCCAGAGGCTCTGCTGATTCAGCCAAGCGGCACAGCCGGCCGCCTCCGCCAGGGGCCGCCACTGGGGATCCACATAGAGAAAATTGCAGCTCAGCAATTGGTTCTCGCCACAAAACTGATCAATAAGCTCCATCAGGAGCTCCGTGAGCTCAGCTTGGTCTTCGGCGGGGGCAATGAAAAAGCGATAGCCCAGGACCGGACTCAGCGGGCTCATGCCCAACAGTTTTGGGTAGTAGCGCAGGCCCAACTGGCCAGCCAGTTGGGCAAAGGACTGGTCAAAAACAAATTCCCCGTAGCTGTGGCCCTTCAGGTAAAGGGGCGCCACTGCCAGCAGCTCCCCCTGGCGCCAAAGGCTGAGATGGCAAGGCTGCCAGCCCTGGCGGGGCACGATGCTGCCAGAACGTTCGAGCGCCTCCAGCCAGCGCCAGCGGTAAAAGGGCAAGCCGGCGGCGGCGGTGAGGCCATCCCAAGCCGCCTCAGGGATTTCTGCCAGGCTGCGATGCCAGCGGGCCCGGAGCCCTTGGTCCAGTTGGTCGTTTTCCACCGACAGGGGTCCTGGGCTGGGGAAGTTGCTGCAGAAGCTAAGCAGCGCTGCAGGAGCGCTGGGGCTGCGCCATGCTTAAGCCACCTTTGCTACCACCCATGCTGGCCGGCCTGCTTTCCTTGCCCCTGCTTTTGGCCCAGGTGCCCCTGGTGAGTGGTGCCCTGCTGGGCATGGTGCGGCCCCAGGTGGAGGCCCAGATGACCAGGGAATGCCAGAAGGCGGTGGGCAAGGCGGAAGGCAGCTTTGCAGCCCTTCAGGGCATGTGCGCCGACCTGGCCCGACCCGCCAGCGTTTGCGTGGTGCAAGAAATTGAACGCAGCGGCAACCTCGCCCAGGTGGTGGCCGAGGCCATGGCCGGCCGGGTGGGCCCCGCCAGCATGGGGGTGGCCTCCGTGTGCCTAAGCCGCCTAATGGAAACGGCTAAACCCAGCTGGGATCAACAGTTTCCCGTGCGTTGATAGCGCAGCAGCAGCTCCCCTGGGCCCGGGCCAGCCCCTGCACCCAACAGCCGCTGTTCCACCAGGTTCCAGTGGCTCGGCTGCAGCGGCAGATCCAGCGGCAACCAGGTATGGGCGCCCCCCAATACCAGCGGGCAAAGCGTGAGCTGCAGCTCCTGCACCAAATCCTCAGCCAACAACGCCCCCGCCAACCGGGCACCCCCCAGCAGCAACAGCCGCCCCAGGCCCTCGTTGGCCAGGCGGCCCAGCAGGGCCGGCCAGTTATCAAGCAGCAACTGGCGCTGGAAACCCGGCGCCGGCCCCCCAGAGGCGGCCGCCTCTGGGGCCAACAACCAGCGTTGAAAGGGTTGACGCCAGAATGGCCAGGCGGAATCCAGGCCGGCGGGTTGGGCGCTGCGGCTCACCAGCAGCACTGGGGGCTGGGCTGCGGCCCCCCGGGCCAGCCGTTGGGCCAACAGATCCGGCTGGTGAATCAAACAACTGCTGTGGTGGGCCCGCAAGGTGCCAGCCCCCAGCACACAGGCATCGGCCCAGGCCAGGGCCTCCTCCAGCACCCGCCGATCGGCCGGGCCCCCCAGCTGGGCGGCGCCACCGGTGGTGGGGGCGAGCCGACCATCAAGGCTCACCGCCAACACCAGCCTTAGCCAGGTCACACTTGGGCCGGTTCCAGATAAACCTCAGCGGCATTATTTGGGCTTTCCTGGAGGTGCACCTTGTGCAGGGCGGCCCCGAGGGCCGCCACCGGAGCTGTTAGGCGATCGGCAATGTGTAAGGCAATGTTTTCCGCCGTGGGCACACAGGTTTCAAAAAAGGGCACATCTTTATTCAAAAAAGTGTGGTCGAAGGGTTCCAGCACTTCGTCCGTTACCGCCTGCTGCAGGGCCGCCAGGTCACAGACCATGCCGGTGCGGCGATCGATCTCCCCCCGCACGGTCACATCGAGGAAGTAATTGTGGCCATGGCCATGGGGCCGGGCACATTTGCCGTAGATCGCCTCGTTTTCGGCCTGGCTCAATTCCGGCCGGGCCAGGCGGTGGGCGGCGGAGAAATGACTGCGAACGGTGAGGAAAGCTTCCATGGCATTGCCGAGGTAATCGGCCCAGAGGGTGGGTTGTTCGTAGAGGCGCAGGGTGGTGAGCGGCAGCTGGGGGGCCAGCCGCTGCCAGATGCCATGGAGCAATGCCTCGGTGGTGGGCAACCAGGCCTCCGGCCGATTGAGGTCGAATTCCGGCCACACCCCATTAAGGCTGCGGAAATCAAGCTGGGCGGTTACCTGCTCACGGATGGCATGTTTCACCTCTGAGAGGTTGAGCACCATGCCATCGCCATCGAGGCCCCCCCCCATCGACACAATCAGCTCGTAGTTGTGGCCGTGGCCTGGGGCAATGCTGCAGGCACCAAAAAGCCGCTGGTTCTCCGCCTCAGACAGCTCCGGCAACCAGTAGTGGTGGCTGGCGCTGAAACAGGCCCGGCGGGTGATCACACAGGGGCGACCTTTGCCGTGGGGGGAAATTTGGGCCGTGGCAGCATGCCCGATCACCTGTGCTGCCACTGTCAAGGCTGCTAAAGCGCATGCATCCTAAGGATTACTCCCCATCCCTGGCTGAGCGGCTGCAGGGGCTCAATCTCTACCTGGTGGGGATGATGGGGAGCGGCAAAAGCACGGTGGGTCCAGCCCTGGCCACGGCCCTGGGCTATCGCTTTATCGATGCCGATGTGGTGATCAGCCAGGCGGCCGGCTGCCCGATCCCAGAGATCTTTAGCCGCGATGGCGAGGCGGGCTTCCGAGCCCTAGAACGCCAGGTATTGCAGCAAATCTGCCAGTGGCATTCGCTGGTGGTGGCCACCGGCGGCGGCGTAGTTACCACCACCGCCAACTGGGGCGAACTGCAACAGGGGGTGGTGATTTGGCTGGATGTGGCGGAGGAGCTGCTGCTGGCCCGGCTGGGGGCGGACCCCACCCCGCGGCCGCTGCTGGCCCGGCTGCCGCAACTGCTGGAGGAGCGGCGCCCCCTCTATGGCCAAGCAGATCTAAGGGTGAATGCTGGCGCCGGCGGCCCCGAAACAGTGGTGGAACAAATTCTCGGGGGCCTGCCGCCGCTGCTCAAGGCTCGATCCGCACCGCAAACCACTGCACCGTGAGCCCTGGCTCCAGTTCGAGGGCACAGGCGGTATCCAGCAATCGCTCCACCCGCTCCTGGTCGGTGGCGAGGGCGGCTAAATCCTCGGGGGGCTCCGGCAGCCGTTGCAGCTGGGTTAGCAGCCAGGCCTCGGTGGCGGCCGCCGTGAGGATCTGCTCCGCCCCGGCCGGATCCAGCACCACGTAGTGGTCTAGGGCCCTGATCAGCGGATCAGACATCAGCCGAGCCCCATAGAACCCTGGGGCGGCCGCTGCAACGGGCGATAGAGCCCATCGCGCCAGGCAAACAACGGCTCAAACTGGGACTGATCGGCGATGCCAGCCAGCCCCCGCGCTGCCAGGTCTAGGCCCGCCGCGGCCGGAAACTTCAATAGGTAGAGCTGGGCCGCCACCGCCAGGTCCGCCAGGCTGGGGCGATCCCCCACCAGGTAGGGCTGAACGCTCAACAGGCTGGTGAGTTGTTCAAGGGCCGCCACCAGCTGCTGCCGTTCGGGCCGCAAAAACTGACTGATGCCCCCGAGCAAATCAGCGGGTACGGCCCCCACCAGGTTCCTCAACGCCGCCGGGGTGGCTTCTGGCAACAGGGCGGCCCGCAGCAGCGGATCTTCGGCCACCCCCTGGAGCAGGGCTATGCGGGCCCCACTGGCCAGGGCGGTGTCGGCCCAGTCCTCCAGCAGCAACACCTGGGCCCGCTGGGCGGGATCTTGGGGGAGCAGCGCTGGCTCCGGGAAGCGCGCCTCCAGGTGCAGGGCAATGGCACTGGAATCGGCGATCAGCTCGTTGCCATCGCGCAACAGCGGCACCTGGCGCTGGCCCGAAAGCCGAAACAGCTCCCACTGGCCTAGGCCCGGCACCACTTCGTTGACGTCGTAGCTAACGGCCTTGGCGGCCAACACCAGCCGCACCTTTTCGCAAAAGGCGGAATGGCGGAACTGAAAGAGCTCCATCAGGCAAGACTGGACCAGATGGCGGCAGAGTAGCGAGCACAGATGAAGGCGCGATGAGGGACTTCTTCGTCAATGTGATCCGCTACCCCCGTTACCTGGTGGGTTTTGGGCTGGGGGTGGCCCTTTCGGTGCTGGAGCCCTTACTGGCCCGGGGCCGCAACCCCGTGACCGCCGTAGCCCTGGTGGGGGCTGCCGTCAGCGGTGTGCTCAGCCTGGGGCTAGTGCTGCATGCGATGGTGACACCAGTGCCGGCGGCATAGGTAATGGCCCAGGGACGGCGGGTGGAACGGGTGGCCTCTCTAATCCGCAGGGAGATGAGCGACCTGTTGGTGAATGGCGTTCGTGATGAGCGGGTCAGCCTCGGCATGGTGAGCATCACCAATGTGGTGGTGGCCGGCGATCTGCAGCATTGCAAGGTGTTCGTAAGCATCTATGGCAGTGAGCCCGACCAGGCCCTGGCCATGGAGGGTTTGCGTTCGGCGGCCCCCTTCCTGCGCGGCGAACTGAGCCGCCGCATGAAAATGCGACGCACCCCCGAACTGATCTTTCAACACGACAAGGGCCTCGCCAAGGGGGTGGAGGTACTCGGCTTGCTCAATAGCCTTGAACAGGAGCGCCAGGAGCGGGGCCCGGTGCCGGAAGGCAGCGACCTGCCATGAATTTGCGGCGTCAATTGGCCCAGTTGCTGGTGGTGCGAGCCAGTGGCTTCGCCAGCGACAGCCAAAGGCGTTATCCCCGCTGGGAGGCCAGCAACGCTGAGCTAAGCCGCTGGTTGGCCGAGGGGGTGGGGGGCGTGATTCTGCTGGGGGGCAGCGCCGCCGATTTGGCCCTGCGTTGCCGCCAGCTGCAGCAGTGGGCCGGCCCCGCCCCCCAGCAGCGGCTGCTGCTCTGTGCCGATGTGGAAGAGGGGGTAGGCCAACGCTTTGAGGGGGCCAGCTGGCTGGTGCCCCCCCTGGCCCTTGACCCCCTCTGGCGCCGCGATCCAAACCGGGCCGAAGCCCTGGCCCGGGCCTACGGGGCCTGCATCGGCCGGGAGGCCCAGCTGGTGGGGCTCAACTGGGTGCTGGCCCCCGTGTGCGATGTAAACAACAACCCCGCCAACCCGGTGATCAATGTGCGGGCCTGGGGCGAAACAGCCCCCGCTGCCGCCGCCCTGGCCAGCGCCTTCCTGGGGGGACTGCAGCAGGAGGGGGTGCTGGGCTGCGCCAAACACTTCCCTGGCCATGGGGACAGCAGCGGCGATTCCCACTTGGAGTTACCGCTGCTACCCCACAGCCGCGAGCGCCTTGAAACGGTGGAGTTTGTGCCCTTCCGGGCGGCGATCGCCGCCGGGGTGGCCTCAGTGATGACGGCCCACCTGCAACTGCCAGCCCTGGATCCCGAGCGGCCCGCCACCCTCTCGGCGGCGGTGCTCAGCCAACTGCTGCGCCAGGAATTGGGCTTCCAGGGGTTGGTGGTAACCGATGCCCTGGTGATGGAAGCGATTGCCAGCCACTACGGCGCCGGGGAAGCCGCGACCCTGGCCTTTGAAGCAGGGGCAGATTTGATCCTGATGCCCGCCGATGTGGATGGGGCCCTTGATGCCCTGGAGCAGGGTTTCACCGGGGGCCGCTGGCCCCTGGGGAGGCTGGAGCAGAGCCTGGAACGGCGCCGGCAAGCCCTGGGGCGCTGCGCGCCGCCCCCGGCCGAGGCGGCTGGGGCCCTGGAGCAACTGGCCCAATGGGAGGCCCCCCACCGGGCCCTGGCCCAGGAGCTGCTAGGGCTCAGCCTGCAACAACACGGAACTGCTGGTTTAGGGGGAAGTGCTGACCTCCAGGGTCCTGGGGTGAACCTGATCCGCATCGACAGCAGCCTTGGCTGCAGCTTTTTACCCCTGGCGGCCCCGGCCCTGCTGCGGCCCCAGGCCGCCGGTTTCCAAGCCCTGGTGCTCGACGACCGCAGCCAGCCCCTAAACCTGGATGCCCTGGCGCCGGGCCCGGTGCTGCTGCAGTTGTTCGTGCGGGGCAACCCCTTCCGGGGCACTGCCGGCGCCGATGGCGCCTGGGCCCGGGTGGTGCAAACCCTGCTAGCGGCCAGGCGCCTGGGGGGGCTGGTGGTTTACGGCAGCCCTTACCTCTGGGCCGAACTGCTGCCCCTGCTGCCGCCAGGGGTGCCAGCGGCCTACAGCCCAGGCCAGATGCCGGCGGCCCAAGCCCTGGCGCTGCAAAGCCTCGGCCTGGGGGCAGGCGCTGCGGAAAGCGGCTTCACCAACTAAGGCCATCCGGGCCAGGCTTCTAACCTCAAGCCCTATTGACCCTGGTCGGCATGCTCAGCCTCTCGATGATCGTGCGCAACGAAGAGGCGCAGATCGGCCGCTGCTTGAAGTCGGTGGAGGGGTTCTGCGATGAGTTGCTGGTGCTGGATACCGGCTCCAGCGACAACACCGTCGAGCTGGCCCGCGCAGCCGGGGCCCGGGTGGAAACGATGGCTTGGCCCGGTGACTTTGCCCCGGCCCGCAACCGCGCCCTGGAGCTGGTGGGTGGGGACTGGGTGTTGGTGCTGGATGCCGATGAGTTTCTGCTCAGCGATGCCAAGGCGCCGCTCCAGGCGTTGATGGCCCAGCCCGATGTGCTGGTGATCAACCTGCTGCGCTACGAGGAGGGCGCCGCCCAAGCCCCCTACTCCTCGGTGAGCCGCCTATTCCGGCGCCACCCGGCCCTGAGTTGGAACCGGGCCTATCACTCAATGATCGACGACAGCGTCATCGCCCTGCTCCAGCAGGAACCCCAGTGGCGGGTGGTGGATTGCCCCGAACCCGCCCTGGTGCACACCGGATACCAGCCCGATCAATTGCTGGCAGGCGACAAGGCAGCACGGCTGCGCCAGGCCATGGAGGCGGAGCTGCTCGAACGCCCGGGGGATCCCTATGCCTGCGCCAAGCTGGCTGGCCTGGAAATCGAAGCCGGCCAGCGGGAGCGGGCCCTGGAGCTGCTGGAGCTGGGCCTGGCCCAATGCGGGGCCAACGACCACGCCGAACGCTACGAACTGCTGCTGCACCTGGCCATGGCCCATGGCCAGGTGGACCTACCCGAGGCGGAAAAGCACTACCGGGCCGCCCTGGCCGTGCCCCTGGCCCCCCGCCTCAATATCTCCGCCCGGCTCAACCTCGGCGCCTTGATGCTGCGCCAGAACCGGTTGCAAGAGGCCGCCGAACTCACCGAAGCCGCCACCCGCCAGGTGCCCGAAGTAATGCTGGGCTGGTACAACCTCGGCCTGATCCGGCGCAAGGGCGGCGACATAGGCGGCGCCCTGGAGGCCTATGAAACGGCGCTACAGCTGGCCCCCCGCAACCCCGAAATCCACCAAAACCTCGCCGCAGCCCAGTTGTTGGGCGGCAACATCGACGCCGCCCGCGGCAGTTTCCTCACTGCCATCGGCCTGCTGCTCGAACAAGGCCGTCGCCAAGAGGCCGAAATCCTGGCCCAAAAGGCTGGGGAATTGGTGAAACTCGACGCCGCTTGACCATGGCCCCTGCCCAAACGGTGGTGCTCACCCGGGCTGAAACCCAGCAGGGGGAAGCGCGCCGCCTGTTTGAGGCGGCTGGCGCCACCGTGCTCGACCTGCCGGCGCTGGTAATCGGCCCCCCAGACGAATGGGGCCCCCTCGACGATGCCCTCGCCGAACTGGACAGCTTCCACTGGCTGGTGATCTCCAGCGCCAACGGCGCCGAGGCCCTAGAGCAACGGCTGCAGCGGCTGGGCAGCAGCCTGGCCAACCGGCCCCGGGGGCTGCACATCGCCGCCGTGGGCCGTAAAACCGCCCGCTGCCTCGAGGACCTGGGGGCCGCGGCCGATTTCGTGCCGCCCGATTTCGTGGCAGACAGCCTGCTGGAAAACTTTCCGGTGGGGGTTTGGGGCCAAAGAATTCTCTTGCCCCGGGTGCAGAGCGGCGGCCGCCCGCTGCTGGCCGAGGCCTTTGGCGAGGCCGGCGCCCGGGTGGTGGAGGTGGCCGCCTATGAATCCCGCTGTCCGGAGGCATTGCCTGCCGCCACCGCAGAAGCCCTGGCCGCCGGCGAGGTGGGGGCTATCTGCTTCAGCAGCGGCAAAACCGTGCGCCACAGCGTTCAACTGCTGCAGGCCCATTTCGGGCCCCGCTGGCAGCAGTTACTGGCAGCGGTGAGGGTGATCTCAATTGGCCCCCAAACCAGTGCGGTTTGCCGGGAGCTGCTGGGGCGGGTAGAGGCGGAGGCCCAACCCCACGACCTAACCGGCCTGGTGGCCGCCTGGGCCCAGGGCCATGGCCCGGCTCAGAGCTGATAGGGCACCCGCCGACCGTCTTCGGCCTGCAATAGCAACTGGCCCTGCTGCACATCAATGGCGGCCACCCGCCAACCCTCCGGCAGCCAGGCAATCGCCCCTCCCCCCTTTTCCCCCACGGCCACCGGTCCCGACTGGTGGCCGTAGTCCACAAAGGCCTGGGCGATGCCATGGGTGAGCACCACACCGGTGAGCCGCAGGGTCGGCGGGGCGCTTGGTTTTGGCGCCGCCGCCCCGCCCGCGGCCAGCGGTTTGGCCGGCGCCGGCGGGGCGGCGAAGGGGTCTGGCCGGCCCTTGGGTAGCGAGGCCAACACGGCGCCAGGGCTGGGTAGGGGCGTGAAACCGGCCAACCGGGGGGCAGGGGCCACCGCGGCCGGCTTCACCAGGGGCGGGCGGGGCAGGGGCGGGGGCAATTGGGAACTGTCAGAACCGCAGGCCGTGAGCAGGCTCAACAGCGGCAGGGCCCGGCTCAGGCAAAAAACATGGCCACGGACCTGGTTCACAGCGGGGCAGGTCAGCTCTGGCGGCACCCTATCGAGCCGCAGCCCGCTCTTCCACCAGCGCCTTGAAGCGATCGAGATTGGCCTGCAGTTCCTTGCTCACCAAGCCGCCGAGCATCGCCGAATCCATCAAGGGGGCCAACACCCCAGGCAGCTCATAGCTCACAGTTAATTTCACCGCCGTGCGATCGGGGCCCTCGGGGTAAAAACGCACAGCCCCCTTGGTGGGCAGGCCCCCCACCGACTCCCACTGCAGCAATTGCCCTTCCACCCGCTGGCTGATGCGGGCCTTCCACTGGAAGCGGAAGCCTTGGGCTGCCAGGGTCCATTCGGTGAGGTCAGGATCATCGAGGGTGACCACCGATTCAATCCAACGCATCCAGAGGGGCATGGCCTCCAAATCAATCCACACCGCCCAAACCAACTCGAGGGGGGCAGCAATCTCAGCGATCACGCTGTGTTCTAACCACCGCCCCATCTCAAACCTCTACTGCTTCAAGGATCGCACTGGCCGCCAAGCGTCCGCTCATGGTTGCCCCCTCCATCGAATCGATGTAGTCCTGGCGGGTGTAGCTGCCGGCCAGGAAGAAGTTGGCCACCGGTGTGCGCTGCTCCGGCCGGAACGGTTCCATGCCTGGGGCCTCGCGGTAAAGCGATTGGGCCAGTTTCACCACATTGCTCCAAACCAGCTGGAGACCCGCGGCCGAGGGGAACAACTGACGCACCTGGGCATCGGTGTGGGCAACGATCTCCTCCAGCTTGCGGGGAATCCAGGGGTCGCCGGGGGTGAGTACGCACTGCAGCAGCGAGCCAAGGCCCTCGCGGCGGTAGTCGGCGGGGCTGGCCAGGGCCAGGTCAGCGAAGCAGCTGAAATCGGCGTCGGCGGTGTAGAGCAAATTGTTTAGCCCCGCCGGTTGGCCCAGATCAGCCCGGGCGGCAGCGGCGGCGGGGCTGTCCCCCAGTTCCGTTACCCAGCCGTCGTAGCGCAGCTGCACGGTGGCCACCGGCACCGCCTCCAATTTGTAGATGTCGTCAAACTGGCGGTGCTGGCGCCAGGCCGGGGGCAAGAGCCGTTGGATGCCGGGCACATCACAGGCGGCCAAGTAGGCGTCAGCCTCGATCCGCTGCTCCCCCTCGGGAGTGGCCAAGCTCAGCCCGGTTACTCGGCTCTGGCCCCCTGGCTGGTCTGCGTAGTGCATTTCAGTAACCCGATGGCGCAGATGTAGCCGGGCGCCGCGGCTTTCGATGTAATCGAGAATCGGTTGATGCAACCAGCGGTGGGGGGAACCCTTGAGCAGGTTGAGCTTGGAAGCCTCCGTGCGGGTGGCAAACATCAAAAAAATCGTGAGCATGCAGCGGGCTGACATCGCCTCGCAATCAATGAAACCCAGGGCATAGGAAATCGGATTCCAGAGCCGTTCAATGCTTCTGGGGCTGCCGCCATGGCCCAGGAACCACTGCTGAAAGCTGATCCGATCCAGCTCGCGGATCACTGCCATCGCCCCTTCGTAGTCCACCAGGCCGCGCACGATGGGACTGGTGCCCAGGGCCAGGGCGTTGCGCAGCTTGTCGATCCAGTCGAGCTGGGGGGTGGTGAAGAAGGCCTTGAGGCCATTGAAGGGGGCACCGAAGGCAAAGCGGAAATCCAGCTCCCGCAGGTCGCCCCCCTTGTTTACAAACAAATGGGTGTGATCTTTAGGCAGCAGGTTTTCAAAAGCCCCCACCTTGCGCATCAGCGCAAACAGATTGGTGTAATTGAAGAAAAACACATGCAGGCCCATCTCAATGTGGTTGCCCTGCCCGTCTTCCCAGCTGCCTACCTTGCCACCCACAAAGGGACGGCCGTCGTAAAGATCCACCTGGTGGCCGGCGTCGCAGAGATCCACCGCCGCGGAAAGCCCCGCCAGTCCTGCCCCCACGATCGCAACCCGCACCGACACCCCATCAGCAGCCCTGACTCTATGGATGCTGCTTCTACAGCGGCGGGATTGGCAGTCTCCATAGAGTGAATGCAGCAAAGCTCCTACCACCCCTAACCATGACCATCAGCACCCCAGGGGCAGCACCAACCGTTGCCGTGGATGGCAAGGGCATCCAGATCAGCGAACCGGCCATGGCCCAGCTGGCAAAGCTCCGGCAACAGCAGGGCGAAAACTTCCTCCTGCGGGTGGGGGTGCGCTCCGGCGGCTGCAGCGGCATGAGTTACACGATGGACTTCATCGATCGGGCCGAGATCGCCGCCGATGACGAGACCTACACCTACCAACTGGCCGATGGTTCCAGCTTCCAGGTGGTGAGCGATCCGAAAAGCCTGCTCTACATCTATGGCATGCAGCTGGACTTCAGCAGTGCCCTGATCGGTGGCGGTTTCAATTTCAGCAACCCCAACGCCACCCAAACCTGTGGCTGCGGCAGTTCCTTTGCGGTTTAAGCCTGGGGGCCCGGGCGGCGCCCCTGGTTACCCCCCCATGGGAACCTGAGGGTCGGAAATTTTTAGCAATGACCACCCAGCAGGAAGCCAACGGGGCCGAAGGCCTATTCAGCCAGGCGCTCCAGCGTTACCAGGCCGGTGAAGCCCCCGAGGCGCTGCTGGCTGATTTTGAGGCATTCACCCAGCAGGCCCCAAAACAGTCGGCGGGCTGGACCTGCCTGGCCTGGTTGCAGCTGCTTTGCCATAAGCCGGAGGAGGCCCTGCGCTCCGCCCGTTATGCAGTGAAACTCAACCCCCAAGACCCCCAGGGGCGGATCAACCTGTCGTTGGCCCTGCTGGAAACCGGCGGCAAGGGGGTGCGGGAACACATCGATCTAGTGCGCCGGGTGATGGCCCTCTCGCCCGAAATGGGCAAGGAGCTAAACGCTTCCATCGCCGATGGCCTGCAGCGGCGCCCAGGCTGGCCCGCCCTTGAAAAAGTGAAAGCCTGGCTGGCCGATTGAGATGCGGCTGCTGCTGGTGAGCAACGGCCACGGGGAGGACCTCAGCGGTGCGCTGCTGGCCCAGGAATTACAAAGGCGCGGGGCCGCAGTGGCCGCCATACCGCTGGTGGGGGAAGGCGAGGCCTATCGGGGGGCGGCAATCCCTGTGCTGGGTCACACCCGCAGCTACAGCACCGGTGGCCTCGGCTACACGAGCTTTGCCGGTCGCATGGCCGAACTGCTGCAGGGCCAGGTGCTCTATCTGCTGCGCCGCAGCCTGCGCCTCTGGCGCGAGGCCGGGCGGGCCGATGGGCTGGTGGTGGTGGGCGACGTGATTCCGGTGCTGCTGGCCTGGCTCAGGGGCAAACCGGTGGTCACCTACCTGGTGGCCTACTCCAGCCATTACGAAGGCCGGCTGCGGCTGCCCTGGCCCTGCGGGGCCTGTCTGGCCAGCCGCCGCTTTCGGGCTGTATTCAGCCGCGATGCCCTCAGCGCCAGCGACCTCACCGAACAGCTGGATCGACCGGTGCAGTTTCTGGGTAACCCCTTCATGGAACAGCTGCTCATTGCCAGCGCAACTGAGCCAGCAAGAGCGCAGTCAGCAGCCAATTCAGCCGGCGATTCAGCATCGGGGGCCGCAAACCTGGTGCTACTGCCGGGCAGTCGCCTGCCGGAGGCCCTGGAAAACCTCAAGCTGATGCTGCAAATGCTGGAAAAGTTGCCGCCCCTGGCCAGCCCATGGCCCATGCGGGCAGCCCTGGTGCGGGAACTAAGCGCCGAATCCCTACGGGAGCTGGCTCAAGCCCAGGGCTGGCAGTGGATTGGGCAGGAAGCAGAAGGAGCGGCTGGAAATCCGGCTGGGGAATACGAGCGCCCAGCCCTTTTCAAAACCGTACGGAGCGTACGGATTGAGAAAGCGGGGCTGCAGCTAGAACTCTGCTGGGGCCAATTCAGCCAACTGCTCGCCACCAGCCAAGTGGTGGTTTCAATGGCGGGCACCGCCACGGAGCAGGCGGTGGGGTTGGGCAAACCGGTGTTGCAGCTGGCGGGCCATGGCCCCCAATTCACCGAAGGGTTTGCCGAAGCCCAGCGCCGGCTTTTGGGGCCTGCAGTGTTTTGTGCCCCGGGGCCCGCCGGCGCCCCAGAAACCCTGGGGGCCTCCGCCAAGCTGTTGCTGGCGTTGATGGCGCCCAACGATCCCCAGCAATGGCAACGGCACCAGCAGCTCTGGCGCCAAGAAGGCGAACGGCGCTTGGGCACCGCCGGGGGCACCGCCCGCTTGGCGGAGGCGATCATCGGGGCGCTGGAACCCGGCACAAAGCCCTCTGGCAAGCAAACCCAGGGCCACCAGCCCCCTAGCAAGCAGTGGCCATGAACGAAGCCTCGCCCCCCACCCCCACGCTCAGCCGCCAAATCAAAACCTGGCTCGATCGCTTGCTGGTGGCCAATGTGTTTCTGGTGATCCTTGGGGCCCTCTGGTTTGTGGCGGCCGTGGCGTTTGAGGCCCGGCAGCTGCATGCCCCCCTGGCCCTCTTCCAACGGCTCTGGGAGCCGCTGTTCACCCCGGCCATCGGCCTGTTGATGGCCGCCGCCCTGGTTAGCGGGCTGCTCGGCTGGTGGCAGCGGCGAGGGCCCCGGCCAGCTCGGGATAGCGAAAGCTGAAACCCTGCTGCTGCAGGTGCTCCGGCAGCACCCGCTGGCCCTCCAACACCACTGAAGCCCCATCCCCCAACAGCAATTGCAGCAGCGGGCCCGGCACCGGCAACAGGCTGGGGCGCCCGAGCACCCGGCCCAGGGCCTGGCTAAAGGCCGCCATCGTGACCGGCTGGGGGGCCGTGGCGTTGTAGATGCCGCCATAGGCCGGATCCTGGAGAGCCGCCGCGATCAGGGCACAGAGGTCGGTGCGGTGGATCCAGCTCATCCACTGGCGGCCAGAACCCACCGGCCCGCCGAAGCCGGCCCGAAAAATCGGCAACATCTTGCCTAGGGCACCGCCCCCAGGGGCCAACACGATGCCGGTGCGCACCAACACCAACCGACAGCTGGCCGGTAGGGCCGCCGCCGCCGCTTCCCAGTCTTGACAAAGCTGGCCGAGGAAATCGTTGGCCCCAGGGCTGGCCTCCGTGAAGCTGGCCCCACTGCTATTGCCGTAAAAACCCACCGCCGAACCATTCACCAATACCTGGGGCGGGCTGGCGGCGGCGGCGATGGCGGCCACCAAATGGCGGGTGGTGTCGATGCGGCTGGAGCGCAGCAGTTGGCGGTGGGCGGCGGTCCAGCGCTGCTCGGCTATGGGCTCCCCAGCCAGGTTGACCACCCCAGCGGCGGCGGCCAGGGCCGTTGCCAGGGGGGTTCCTGGCAGCCAGCTTTCAGCCGCCGCTGGATTGCAGCGGATCCAAGCCAAGGCGGAGGCCTCCACCCCGGCAAAGCCCGCCGGGGCAGGGCCCCGGCTCACGAGCGTTAACTGATGGCCCGCCGCCTGCAGGCAGGGCACCAGTTCCCGCCCCACCAATCCCGTGCATCCGATCAGCAACAGGCGCATGGGTCCCTCAGGCGGCGTCCGCGGACGTTAAACCCAGCCGCTGGGCCAGCGGCACCAGGCTGAAGCCCTGCACCAATAGGCCCAGCAGCACCACCCCCAGGGCCAGGGGCGGCATGAAATGGCCCCAAGCCTCGGGCCCCTTGGCCTGGGCCGCCGCCTGGATGGCCAGGGCAATGGGCACGGCCCCCCGCAGGCCACAAAAACTGACAAACAGTTTCTCCGCCCCACTGCAACTGCCCGCCAGCAGCGGCGGCACCGTTAGCAACCGGACGATCTGCATGGCCACAAACAACAGCACGATCCAGGGCAGCATCCGCAGCACGTCCTCTGGAGCCACCACCAAACCCATACAGAGAAAGAGCAATAGCTCCGCCAGCTTCATAAACACCTCATGGCCATCCTCCAGCTCCTGGCGCTCCACCTGGTCGTGGTTGCCAATCACCAGGCCACCGATGTAGGCCGCCAGCAAGCCACTGCCCCCCAGCAGGGTGGTGCCCCCCAGTAACACCAGCAGCACCGCCAAACAGATCACCGCCTGGCCCGACTTCAATTCCTTGAGCGAGCGCCGCTCCAGCAGTTGCGCCCCAAAGGTGCCCCCCATGAAACCGATCAAACCGCCCAGAAAAAACTGGCGCACCACCACACTCATCACCGTGATGCCATCGGCATCGGTGCCCATGACCATGGCCAGGGCCACCCCGGCCAGCACCACCGCCATCGGATCGTTAAAGGCAGACTCACATTCGATCAAATCCAGCAATCGCTGGGGCAGTTGACCGGAGAGGGGCCGCAACACCGCCATCACAGCGGAGGCATCGGTGCTGCACACCATGGCCCCCACAAACAGGGCAAAAGGCAAGCCATAGCTAAACGGGGCCGGGAAAACCCGCTCAAGCACAAGGATTACCAGCATCAACATCAAAGCCGTGAGCAGGGATCCCACGGTGGCCAGCCTGAGGCCAGGGCGCACCACGGAACGCATGGCTTGCCAATTGGTGGTGAGCCCCCCGTGGAACAACACCACGGCCACGGCCACCTGGGCCAACTGATCGGCCCGCCCTAGGTCGAGCAATGGGGGCGATTCCCCCGGCAGGGCACTGAGGTTGTTGTCGGTGAGCAAACCAAGCACCAACACCAGCAACACCCCTGGCACCCGGGTGCGGGCGGCCATGCGATCTAGGTAGGCGGAGGTGATCAACAGACCCCCGAACACCGCCAGAAAGATCGCCAGTCCCGAAGACATAAACAGGAACAAGGCTGCCCCTAGCCTGCCTGACAGAAGCCACCGCCACCGCCATGGCCGACACCGCAAACGCAACAGCAAAAAAAGGCGCCCTGGTGCGGGTGAATCGCCAGGCCTACCTAAACAGCCTTGAAGCCAAGGCCAGCGCCCCAGAACCGCCGGCCTATCTGCTGGAGGGCCCCGGCGAAATTTTGGTGATCGCAGGGGATTACGCCCAACTGCGCTTCCGCCAACCGGTGCCCGATGTGTGGCTGCGGCTCGACCAACTGGAGCCCTACGTGGGCAGCTGAGCCTGGAGGCGCTGGCGCCGTTGCAGCGCCTCCCGGATCATTTCACCGCCGTCGTGCAGGTAGCTATCCACATAGCCGGCGGTGTAACGCTCTAATTCAGCAAAGGCATCCTGAACGCCACTAAGGCAGTGGTAGAGGCTGAGGCCAAAGCCCCGGGCACTAACCGGACAGGGAAGCGAACGGAATAGGGCTTCCGCCCGGTCCAGCTGGGCGCCGCTGCGCTCCAGATAGGCGCAGAACACCGCCATCAGTTCGTCGTCGTAGGGATCGGCCGACAGCTCCCTCAACTGCAAAGCGAAGGGATCAAGCACCTGGCCCAGCAGCAGATCCACCGGCCCGTACACCTGCTGCAGCCAAAGATCGAGGGCCGCATCAGCATCAACGGCCCGGCGGCGGCGGCCACTGCCCTGGGCGGCTGGCGCCCCATGGGCCGCCTGGGTGCGGCTGTCGTAACGCTGGCGGGCCTCCTGGTCACGCAGTTGTTCCCAGGCGGCATTGAGGGCAATAATCCAGGTGCCATCGCCAGCGCCGGCATCGGGATGGTGCTGTTTCACCAGGGCTCGATAGGCCGCCTTAATTTCCGCGGTGGAGGCCCCCCGGCTCACCCCAAGTACCCGATAGGGATCCGCCGTGGTCACGGCAGGGCGTCGGTAAACATTGGGGTGCTGAGGTAGCGCTCACCGAAACTGGCCAGCACCACCACAATCAACTTGCCGGCCAGGGCCGGCCGCTGGCCCAGGCGCAGGGCGGCCACCATGGTGGCGCCACTGCTCACCCCACTGAGCAGACCCTCCTCCCGGGCGAGGCGCCGGCCCATGGCCATGGCCTCCCCATCGGTTACCTGCAGCACCTCATCGATCAAATCAGCCTGGTAGTTGTCTGGCACAAACCCGGCGCCGATGCCCTGGATGCGGTGGGGGCCGGCACAGCCACCGCTGAGCACTGGGCTGCCGCTGGGTTCCACGGCAAAGGCCTGGAAACTGGGCTTGCGTTGCTTGAGCATTTGGGCGCAGCCGGTGATCGTGCCGCCGGTGCCCACGCCAGCCACCAGGGCATCAATGCGGCCATCGGTGTCGGCCCAGAGCTCTTCGGCGGTGGTTTGGGCGTGGATCGCCGGGTTGGCGGGGTTGGCAAATTGCTGCAGCAAATAGGCGTTGGGGAGTTCCTCCACCAACTGGCGGGCGCGGCTGATTGCCCCCTTCATGCCTTCACTGCCGGGGGTGAGTTCCAACTGGGCGCCATAGGCCCGCAACATGGCGCGGCGCTCCTGGCTCATCGTTTCAGGCATGGTGAGGATCAGCTGATAGCCGCGGGCGGCGGCCACCATCGCCAGGGCAATGCCGGTGTTGCCGCTGGTGGGTTCCACCAGCACCGTGCGCCCCGGGCTGATCTGGCCCGCCGCCTCCGCCGAGGTAATCATCGAAACACCGATGCGATCTTTTACCGAGGCGGTGGGATTGAAACTTTCCAGTTTCGCCACGATTTCAGCGCCACAGCCTTCCGCCTGGGGTAAGCGGTTCAAACGCACCAGCGGTGTGTGGCCCACCAGGGCGGTGATATCAGGGGCGATCGCCATCGGCATGGGGTTCGGGCCCAGGGCCCGAGCAATTAATCGCCCCATTGTGACCAACCAGCCAGGCCCCAAGCCCCTGGACCAGGGCTTCAATCACCGACTGCCACACCCCCGCATGCTGCTGGCGGAATAACTGCACTGAGCTGTACCAGGGCATCGACGTGCCCTCCAGGCCGTAGCGCCACTCGGCCACCGCCGGCACCAATACCCAGGCGGGCACCCCGAGGCCACCGGCGATATGCAGGGCCGTTTGTTGCACCGTGATCACCAAATCCAGGGCCGCCGTGAGGGCCGCCGTGGCCTGGAGGTTTTCACCAATCCCCTCGAAATGGTGCAGGCGAATGCCATGGGATCGCTCGAAGTCTTCCAACTCGGCCGGACCGAGGCCGTATTGGAGATTGATCCAGCGCACCCCAGGCACCTGCAGGAGCGGCAGCAACTGCCCCAACTCCAGGGAGCGCTGCACCCGGCTGCCAAGGCTGCCGCCCCCCCGCCAGGCGATTCCCACCTTGGCCCCCGGCCCCAGCTGCTCTAGCCGTAGGCGCCAGGCTTGCCGGGCGCTCGGCTCCACCCGCAGGTGGGGGCCATGGCCTTGAAAATCCTCGGCCCTAGGGCGATACACGCCGCCCAAACTGCCGATGCTGAAGGCCAGCTGCCCCTGGTCTAGGTCGGCAGCCTCAAAGCTGCTGGCCACCAGGGCCGTGGGGAATGAATACTGAAACAGCTCCACAAGCCGCGGCGGCAGCAAAAGCCGCACCGAAGCCGCCTCGGCCAACAACTCCGGTAACAAGGAGCCAAACATCAGCATGTCGCCGATGCCCTGCTCGCCATAGATCAACACATGGCGACCCACAAGGGCCCCAGGCTGCAACTGCCCTAGGCCCCGCAGGGGGAAACCTGGGGGCAGGATCTGGGCCCGGTCACTGCTGAGGTACCGCTGCTCATAGAGGGGCCAACCCTGGGCCCAGGCGCCAGCGGCCAGGTAGTGGCGACCCATGCTCCAGGCCCAATCGGGGGAAACCCGCAGGAATTGAGGGAAGGCTGCCAGCAGCTTTTCAACCTGCTGGGGAAGCACCTGCCCCACCAGGGTCTGCAAAGCCTGGTACTGCACTGCTAAGGGTATGGAGCCATCGGCCAGGCAACGGCGCAATAACTCTTCCGCCGCTGGCTGATCGCCGAGCAACCAACGCTGGCGGCCCTGCCAAAGCAGGGCTGCGGGGCCAAAGTCGCTGCCAGCCTGCCCCAATAAAACCGGATCTTGCAGCTGCCAAGCCAAGGCCCTAACTGCCTCCAGCACCGCCACCCCATGGGGCCAGCGCCTTAGGAGTTGTGCTGCCCAAGCCTTGGCGGCGGCCCCCTCTAGGTCCTCCTGCAACAGTTGCAACCATTCGAGGGCGATGGGTTGCTGGTCGAGAAAAGGTTTCAGGCGCTGGCGGAAGCGGGGCAGGCAGGAACCCTCGCCGCGCCGGCGGGCGCAAGCCAAAGCCAATTGCAACAGGGCCCCGCTGTCGCCGTGATCCGCAGCAACGCGCCCTAGGCAAACTTCAACTTGATCCAGTTTCTCCAGGCACAAGTTGCAGTGGGCCAAAGCCAAGCCGAAATCAGCGCTGGGGGGAAACGGCTGCTGGGGGAATTGGGCCAGCAACTGCCGCTCAGCCTCGGCGGCCCGCCCAAGCGCACATTGGTCTTGGGCAAAAGCCAGAAAAGACATCAGGGTCGGGGGAAAATCATAGAAATAACTCAGAAATTGAACTGGGTTTTAACAACACCTCCCCACACATTGCCCCCACCAATTCCATCAGTATTCACTGTGCTGGAGATAAAAAACGCTCCAGGGGTAATACTCAAAGAATCTGTAAGCTGAAACTGGTACCAGGTTTCAAGGGCAATGGGCATGGACCCATCAGTATTCCAGTTGGAACCATTGCGCCCCACTGCGGGCACACCACCAACGGCAAGGCCAGCGCTGTTGCCATTAACAAAAACATCCTTAAAGCCCAGGGCCAGCATCCAGCTATTCATTACTGCGGCATCGCCAGTCTTTGCCATATTCACCCCCAACACACTGCTGTCGCCCCTGGCATTCACCACCGCCCGACCATAGGCAGCGGTAAGGCTTAAGCGGTTTGACAACTGACTGGCCAACGTAAAGCCCAGTTGGTGAGAATCATTTAGGATTGGATAGAGGAAAGGAGTAAGCGCTAACTGCGTTCCCACCTGGGCCATCGAATTATTACCCCGTTCATAGGCGTAGTTAGCTGAAAATAACCATTTCTTGTTGGTGCTTTGCCAAGCCAACTGAACTGGCATGCGGAAACGGGTGTCAAATCCCATCCAGCCCAGGGTCATACCATTGCTGGCATCAGGGGCCACAGCATCAGCCTCATTTGCCAAGTAAGCGAGACCCAAACTAAATCCCTTTAGGGGAAATCCACTGGCGCCTAACTGCCCCACGCTAATGCCAGCGCCGGTGCCTGTGTAAGAGGGGAATACGCCAGCTGAACTGGTAAAGAACTCCAATAGGGCACCATTGGGATAAAATGTACCCCTACTGGGCAGAACAGCATCCTGGGGCACCCTGGTACCTAGGGCTGCTACGGCATTGTTGCCAAGCTGGAAGCGGTAGTACAACTTATCAATAAAAACCTCTGCCTTTCCCGCATTAGGCCACTCCACGGTGGCACCATCGTAGGCAAGCGCAGCGGCTGGATCCGCCGCCCGGGCAGCAAAGCCATAGGTATTATTCGCCCTGAGACGAAACTGAAGCTGATCCTTTCCAGTGAAACTAGTATCAAAGTTTAGGAAGGCATCATGGGAGAAAGTAAAGGCATTCCGGTCAGCCACATAGTTCCTATTGGTGGTATAGGCGGCAAGGTTGCGAATCAAACGATTGGCCGCATTCCTCACAAAACCATAGGCCCGCTGTTGCTCCCCCAAAGAGCCATACTCCGCCACTAAATAATTGATTAAATTCTTATAGATTGTAGGATTAGTTACAAGTCCTCCTGGGGTAACTGCCAAACCAGTGCCATTGGCGCCAAAATTATTAACCGTAGCCCCGGCGGCATTTACCGCTGTGTAATCACGCAGGGCCGTGGAACTTATCGTGATCGGGTCATAGGCACCCACAGGCTTAGTGATCAGGGGGCCACCATTGAGAGAATAGGCATATGTTTTGGCCCGTCTCGCTTCATTGGCCAACGCCACTAAGGCCTGCAGATCCTTAGGATCAAGCAGCACTTGGGCAGAAACAAAATTGCTACTGCTGCTTCCACTGGTGGAAACCGAGAGATAATTTGTGCGACCGTAGCGACCTAGCAAAGGGATCTGATTCGCCTCAAGGGGAAGATCAGTATTTGCATTGGGCTGCAGATATTGCAACGTGAACGCAGTATTGGGTAGCTTTACTGCCCGTTGAAATCCGCCATCAGTACTAATAGTGGTGCGGGTAACAGTGGCCTGGGGCAGCACAGCTGCCGCCGCCCCAGTGAGCAGCAGGTTTTCCCCAGCCCCCACCCCCCGCATCACATTGGGCACAGTGGGCTCCCCAAAGGCATTGGTACTTGTGGCCCTAGCGGTGACCAGAAGGTTGGGTGGATAGCCAGTCCATGTGGTGCTGAAAGCCAATTGACGGGCTAAGCCCGCAGGCGCAGTGGCTCGATAAAACTCAAAGGATTCCCCTTGGCTTAAGGGATCGGGAATCATGTTCACCGAACGGTCTTGGAAACCGCCGGTGGAACCGTCGTAGGCCCGTTGGCCGTAGAGCTGGGCGGCGCTACGCAGGGCGCCGGCTTGGCCGAAGCTGGCGTAGCCGTTGCCGCGGTACACATCGCCCATCACGAAGCGAACCACACCGGTCAGCTTGGTGGTGGTGGAGAACTGGGTGGCTTCCAGCTCACCCACCTTGGCTTCCAGGCCGTCTACACGGGCCTTGGTGATGGCGAGTTCTTTTTCGAA
>CALRNU020000015.1:0-65773 GCA_943369595.1 Synechococcus sp. UW140 | reverse complement strand
CAACCACAGCTCTCCTTGGAACTCAGTTCCGGTGCCGCCCCCTGTTCGCTTTCCCTCCATCAGCAGTCGTGAGAACCGCAGACAGATCCAAACAAAGATTGGCTTGTTTCTTTTTGACGGGACCTCACACCTCTATCGCTCTGCTGCATTCCACACCCCTTACAGGGCACGGAATACGCAATAGAAGCGTCGGTTCCTAAGCTTTTCGGTTGTCCAGGTGCGTCGCCCTCTCAGGCGACTTATGAACCATACATCACCGACCCCTTCCTGCTTTTCCAGTCCAGGACTGGGGCTAGTTAGGGCGGCTCCGGATGGCGCACTAAGAAAAGGTAGCAGAGCGCACCTTCAGCCCCCTGGAAAGGCCGGAGCTACCCTCCGGCGATCCCTTGAGGCGCCAAGACCATGAGCCTTCTCAACACTGCGGCAGCCCTAGCTGGAATTGCCCTGGGGGCCCTGGCCTTGGTGGTGCTCTGGCTGGAAGCCCGCCACCGGCTGCGACCCAGCTCGCCACTGCGCTTCAAGGCCGGCAGCTGGACGGTGAGCCCAGGGCCGCAGGAATGGCAGATAGAAGGAAGCATCTCCATCGAAAACCCCCATGGCCAGATGGAGGTTTTCGTGCCTGAACTCACCGTGGTGCCCACCCTGCTGGGCCGCGGCGAACTCAGTGACATAACAATTACCTGCCGTGTAGAGCCCCAGCACCCCGACGAGGAAACCCGCAGCGACGGCTACTGGTTTGCCTACATCGTTAAGGGTCACAAGCGCACCCAGGCCCAGGTGCGGATCAGCCTTAAGGGGGAGGGGCTGGAAACCCTGCTCGACACCCTCTGGGTGGATGTGCACTGGTGGAATTACGGCCCCTTTGGCCGCTTGCTGCGCCGTAACGGGCTGTTGGTGCCCCTGCGTCGTCCGCAGCCCCTCGATCCCACCCAGGCCCGCTGGCGCCAGGGGGACCGCTGCCAGGTGCTGGCGGTGCCCACCCACCTGCTCGGAGTGCTCGATGACTGTGAAGAGGTGCTACGCCAATACGCCGGGCCTGTGCTGCAGGCCGGCGACATCCTGACCATTGCCGAAAGCCCCTTGGCGGTGATCCAGGGCCGCTACCAGCACCCCTCCCAGGTGGTGCCCTCCGGCTTGGCCCGCCAGCTCTGCCGCGCCTTTCATCCCACCAGCAGCCTGGCCACCGCCTGTGGTCTCCAAACCCTGATTGATGTGGTGGGGCCCGGCCGGGTGTTGCTGGCCTGGTTGATTGGCTCTGGTTTGAAACTTTTAGGGGTAAAAGGCGTCTTTTATCGACTCGCCGGGGACCAAGCCCGCTTAATCGACGATGTAACCGGATCCACCCCCCCCTACGACCAAACGATTGTGCTGGGCCCCGAAAATCCAGGGGCAGTGGTGGAAGCCATGGCCAGGGCCCTGGGCCATGGGGTGGCGGTGGTGGATGTGAATGACCTGGGCAGGGTGAAGGTGCTGGCCGCCAGCCAGGGCTGTGATCTGGCCCTGCTGGAAAGGGCGCTGCGGCCAAACCCGGCCGGCAATGCCAATGAGCGCACCCCCTTGGTGGTGGTGCGCCCTGGCGGCTAATCAAGCTCGATAGAGTTTGGCCATCGAGGGCCGGCTCCATGGATTCCGGACTGCAGAGCAAGAACCTGCAGGTGGAGAGCCTGCAATGGCGGCATTTGCCGCTGCTGGGGGACCCGGAGCTTGCATCCTTTCAAAACCAACTGCAGCTGCTGGCCCTCCGGGATACCCCTGAGCAAGTGCTCCATTGGCTGCTACCCAAGCAACCGCCTGCCCCTTTGGCCCTCGTGGCAAGGGAGCCCAGGGGGCCGATTTGCGGGGTGCTGGTGGCGGTTCCCACTAACCGGCGGGGCAGCTGTTGGCGGCTGGATCTGCTCCATTGCCTAGGGGGAGCGGCCCACAGCCCCCTGGCAATCGCCTCGCAATTGCTAAAGGAAGCCCTGGAACGGGCCCCCGGGGCGATCAGCTGGATGGCCCGCAGAGACACCAGCGATGAGATCGGCCTGGCGGCCCTGCGGGAACAAGGTTTCCAACCCCTGCAACACCAGCAGATCTGGTTACTTAAAGACCTAAGCCAGCTGGAGGCCTGCGAAGCAATCGCCGAGCCCCTGGAGCTACAGCCGCTCACTGGCAGCAACGGCGCCCTGCTGTTGCAACTGGAACTGACGGCTACCCCCAGCCAATTGCGCCAACTACAAGACCTGCGCAGTGAAGATCTGCTCGACGATGCCCAAGCCGGCAGCTGCCTTCTGGTGGACCGCCAGCGCCACCAGGCGGTGGCTGGGGCCCGCCTGCTGCGGCGCCGCTGGGGTGGTGACACCGAACTGGAACTCAGCCTGCATCCCGGCTGGCGCCAATTGCTGGGCCCCCCCTTGGGTCTGCTTTTAATGCAGGCGGCCGCCCAGGTCTTACCGGTGAGGATCCGTTGTGACAGCCGCAATACCCAGGGGCTGGCCTGGCTGGAGCACCAGGGGGCCGAAACAATCGGTGAGGAGCTAGTGCTGGCCCGCAGCCTCTGGCGCCGCCAGGAATTGGTCCAGGCCCCGGGCCTGGCAAGCCGCACCCTGGAGCGCATCGTGGGCCAATGGCAACCGGGCCAGCGGCCGCTGCCGGAGGCGATGCGCTGGGATTGGTTTGGCAGTAGCTGAGCCATGGCCCTGATCACTGGTCCCTCCCCCCGTTCGGTGCTGGCCCTGGATGTGGGTCGGCGCCGCATCGGCTTGGCCGGCTGCGATCCGCTGGGGCTCACGGTGACGGCTTTGCCCCCCTTGGCCCGCGGCAAATTTGCCGTGGATCTGCCCCAGCTGGCAGCCCTGGTGCAGCAACGGCGGTGCCTAGCGCTGGTGGTGGGTTTACCGCTGGATCAGGCCCAGCAATCCACACCCCAGGCCCAGCATTGCCAACGCTACGGCCTGCAGCTGGCCCGGACCCTGGGCCTACCGCTGGCCTGGGTGAATGAACACAGCAGCAGCTGGTATGCGGCCGAAAAGCATGGGCTCCATGGGGACCGCAGCGGCCAGCTCGACAGTGCCGTGGCCGCCCTGTTGCTTGAACAATGGTTACGGGAGGGGGATGAACCGGTCATGGTGGCGGCCATCAAAGCCGACAGGCTCCCCAGTGCTGAGGGATCCTGAAGGGGTCTGTGAACCATCCATGAGCGACGTTTCCTCCCTCTCCGGCTCCGGCGATGTGCCGACCGTGATGGTTCAGGACGGCAAGGGCAAGGAACTGCTCTGCTTCCTGGAGCAACTGATCCCCCTTGACGGCAATGACTACGCCCTGCTGACGCCGGTGGACACCCCGGTTTGTTTGTTCCGTCTTAGCGACGAAGAGGAACCGGAACTGCTCGAGGGCCAAGACGCCAGTGAACCAATTCTCTCCACCGCCGAAGTGGTGCTGCAGGAGCACGACCTCACCCTGGTGCGCTCGGCCGTAACCCTCACGGTGGCCGGCGAACTGGAGGAACCAGACCCCGAAGACCTGGAAGCCGATGGCGATGACCAGGAAGATGGGGACGAAGACGCCGAAACCTATGAGCTGCTGGTGAGCTTCATGGTGGCGGACCAGGAATACGGCCTGTACATCCCGCTTGATCCCTTCTTTGTGGTGGCGCGCATGGAAAACGGCCACGCCGTGTTGGTGGAAGGTGAGGAATTCGAACGGGTGCAACCCCGGATCGAAGCTGAACTGGAGGAAAGGGAGCCCCTGGATTGAACCTCAGGCGTCTGCTTGAACCCACCTGGGTGACCCAGGGAAGCCTCAGTGAGCTTCCCCTGGAGGTTTTTATCGACCGCCAGATCCAAGCCCTAGTGCTGGATGTGGACTGCACCCTGCTACCCCGCCACAGCCGCGAGCTGCCCGAAGGGGTGGTGCGCTGGGTTCATGCGGCCCGCCAACAGCTGCGGCTGCACCTGTTCAGCAATAACCCCAACCGGCGCAGGATTGAATCGGTGGCCCAGGCCTTTGACTTGCCCTTCACCGCTGGGGCCGGCAAACCACGGCGGGGCCCCCTGCGGCTGGTGCTCAACCAGCTGCAGTTACCTGCAGCCCAAGTGGCCCTGGTGGGGGATCGGGTGTTCACCGATGTGTTGGCCGGCAATCGACTTGGGCTATTCACCGTGCTGGTGCGACCGGTGGGGGCCGATGGCTTGGCCAGCAACGATGACCTGGTGCAGCAGGGGGAACGCACGCTGGCCCGGTGGCTAGGGGCCCGGGTGGAATCAGGGCTGCCCTGCCCATGAGCCGCACCCTGGTGGTGAAGGTGGGCACCAGCCTGCTGCGCGGCCAGCACGGCCTCGATACGGCCAGCTTTATTAATTCCTTAGCGGCAACTCTCAGCGCCGAACGCCAACGGGGCCATGGGGTGGCCCTGGTCACCAGTGGTGCCGTGGGTCTGGGCTGCATTGAACTGGGCCTGGACCAACGGCCCCAGTTGGTGGAGGAACTGCAGGCGGCCGCCGCCGTGGGCCAGGGCCAGCTGATGGGGCTCTACGACCGGGCCTTCCGCCCCCATGGCCAACGGGTGGCCCAGGTGTTGCTCACCCGCGGGGACCTCGCCTCCCGTCGCCGCTTCCAGAGCGCCAGCCGCACGCTGCAACAGCTGTTGAGCTGGGGGGTGCTGCCGATCGTGAATGAAAACGACACCCTCGCCACCGAAGAACTGCGCTTCGGCGATAACGACACCCTCTCGGCCCTGGTGGCGGTGGCCCTAAGGGCTAGCGAACTGGTGTTGCTCACTGATGTGGATCGGCTCTATTCCGGCGATCCCCGCCACGACGCCCATGCCATGCCCATCGATGAGGTGCGCAACCTGGCGGAACTGGATCAGCTCAAGGCCGCCGCCAGCGGCGGCGGCCAGTGGGGTACGGGGGGGATGACCACAAAGCTGGCGGCGGCTCGAATCGCCACCGCCAGTGGCATTCAGGTGCGATTAGCCGATGGCCGGGACCCGCGGGTGCTACAGGAACTGCTCGCCGGCCAGCCCCACGGCACCTGCTTCCTACCCAGCCCAGCGCCAATCCCCGACCGCAAACGCTGGCTAGCCCATGCCTTAGTGCCAGAGGGCAGCCTGCGCATCGATGCCGGGGCTGCCCAGGCCCTGCGCCAGCAGGGGGCCTCGCTGTTGGCGGTGGGGATCAAGGCGGTGGAGGGTGAATTTGCGAGCCAGGCCCCGGTGCGAATTCTTGATGGGGAAGGCCAAGAACTGGCCAGGGGCCTGTGTGCCTACGCCAGCGCAGAGCTGCGCCAGTGGCTGGGGCTGGGGTCCACCGAGATCGCAGCGCTTAGCAAAGGGGTAATGCCTGGGGCCGTGGTGCACCGCGACCAGCTGGTACTTACCGCAGCCCCCCAGGGCAGACCTACGATCCCGCCGACGCCCTAGCCGCCTGGCCCCTCCCATGCATTTCAGTGAGCTGCTCAGCCGCTTGTCTGGCGCTGCGGAGCAGCCGCGCTTCCTGGCCCAAGACCCCCAACTAGAAGGCGCCGCCGCCCTAGACCAGGCGCAGCAGGGCCAGCTCAGCTTCTTGGAGCCAGGCAACGCCTTGCTCCAGGCCCTGGAAAGCAGTAACGCCTCGGCACTGCTGCTCCCCAATGACGCCGCCGTGCAGGCCCAGGCCAGCGCCCGGGGGATCGCCTGGGTGGCGCTGGCCAACCCAAGGCTTGGTTTTGCCGAAGCACTGGAAGCCCTTTACCCAGCCAAACGGCCGGCCCCCGGCCGCCACAGCACGGCGGTGGTGGACCCCTCAGCCCAATTGGGGGAGGGGATATACATCGGCCCCCATGTGGTGATTGGCGCCGATTGCCAGATCGCTGACCACTGCCAACTCCATGCCGGGGCGGTGCTTTACGAAGACGTGCAATTGGCGGCCCACTGCACCGTGCACGCCAACGCTGTGCTGCATCCGGGCAGCCGGCTAGGGGAGGCCTGTGTGGTGCATTCCAATGCGGTGATCGGTTCGGAGGGATTTGGTTTCGTGCCCACGGCCCAGGGCTGGCGCAAGATGCCCCAAACCGGCCTGGTGGTGCTGGAAACCCTGGTGGAGGTGGGCTGTGGCAGCACCATCGACCGGCCCTCGGTGGGGGAAACCCGCATCGGCGCCGGCACCAAGATCGACAACCTGGTGCAGATCGGCCATGGGGTGGTTACCGGTAAAGGTTGCGCCCTGGCCGCCCAGGTGGGCATCGCTGGGGGGGCTCGGCTCGGCGATGGGGTGATCCTGGCGGGCCAGGTGGGGGTGGCAAACCGGGCGGTGATTGGCGACCGGGCGATCGCCTCCTCTAAATCAGGCATCCATGGGGAAATCGCCGCCGGCGAAGTGGTGAGCGGCTATCCAGCGATTCCCAATCGCCTGTGGCTGCGTTGCTCAGCCGCCTTCAACAAACTGCCGGAAATGGCCCGCACCCTGCGCAAACTGAACGGCGCCAACCAAGCTTGAGAAGCTGCCGCGATAGGTTCGGCGGCTGGTTTTAAGGCGGCCCCATGAGCAGTTATCGCATCACCCTGCTAGCCGGCGATGGCATCGGCCCGGAAATCAGCGCCGTGGCCGTTGAGCTGTTGGAACGGGTGGCCAGCCAGCACGGTTTCAGCCTCAGCTTTGATCCCCAACCGGTGGGCGGCGCCGCCATCGATGCCGTGGGGGAACCGCTGCCCCCAAGCACCCTCGAAGCCTGCCGGGCCAGCGATGCGGTGCTGCTGGCGGCCATTGGCGGCCCCCAGTACGACGCCCTGCCCAGGCAATTGCGGCCAGAATCTGGCCTGCTGGCCCTGCGGGCAGGGCTCGGCCTATTTGCCAACCTGCGGCCAGTAAAGATCGTGCCGGCATTAATCGATGCCAGCAGCCTCAAGGCGGAGGTGATTAGCGGCGTTGATCTGCTGGTGGTGCGCGAACTCACCGGTGGCATTTACTTCGGCCAGCCCAAGGGGCGGGTGCTCACGGAAGCCGGCGAAGAACGGGGCTTCAACACGATGACCTACAGCAGCAGTGAGGTGGATCGCATCGCCCGGGTGGCCTTTGAGTTGGCCCAGCAACGGCGGGGACAACTCTGCTCCGTAGACAAGGCCAATGTGCTGGATGTGAGCCAGCTCTGGCGGGATCGGGTCAATGCCCTGGCGGGCGATTACCCCGGAGTGGAACTGAGCCACATGTATGTGGATAACGCCGCCATGCAATTGGTGCGAAACCCGCGGCAATTCGATGTGATGCTCACCGGCAATCTGTTTGGCGACATTCTGAGCGATGAGGCGGCCATGCTCACCGGCAGCATCGGCATGTTGCCTTCCGCCTCCTTGGGCAGCAATGGTCCAGGCCTATTTGAACCAGTGCATGGGTCCGCCCCCGATATCGCCGGCCAAGACAAGGCCAATCCCCTGGCCATGGTGCTTTCAGCGGCCATGCTGCTGCGGGTGGGCTTGAAGCAGGAGGCCGCCGCCGCCGCCCTAGAAGCCGCGGTGGATCAGGTGTTAAACGAGGGGCTGCGCACGGGGGATTTGATGGCCGAGGGCTGCACCCCCGTGGGTTGCGAAGCGATGGGTAAGGCCCTGCTGGGGGCCCTGGGCTAAACCCGGGGCGCTGTGCTCTGGCAAACTCGCCCCCAGAACGCTCAGTTGCCGATGTCTAAGCTTCACCCGATCGTTGCTGTTACCGGTTCCTCAGGGGCGGGCACCAGCACCGTTAAGCGCGCCTTCGAGACCATCTTCCAGCGGGAGGGCATTGTGCCGGCGGTGGTGGAGGGTGACAGCTACCACCGCTTCGAGCGGGGACCGATGAAGGAAGCCATGGCCAAGGCCCAAGCGGCCGGCGAAAACTTTTCCCACTTCGGCCCTGAGGCCAACCTGTTCAACAAGTTAGAAGAACTGTTTCGCAATTACGCCGGCGACGGTGGCGGCGAAAAGCGCTATTACCTGCACAGCCATGACGAGGCCGCCGACCACAACGCCCGGCTTGGCACCCAGCTAGATCCCGGCCAATTCACCCCTTGGGAACCAATCCCCACAGGCACCGACCTGCTTTTCTACGAAGGTCTCCACGGCGGCGTGGTGGGGGATGGTTATGACGTGGCCTCCCTAGCCGACCTGCTGGTGGGGGTGGTGCCAATCACCAACCTGGAATGGATCCAAAAAATCCACCGCGACAACTCCGAACGGGGCTATTCGGCCGAAACGATCGTGGACACGATCCTGCGACGGATGCCCGATTACATCAACCACATCTGCCCCCAGTTCAGCCGCACGGACATCAATTTCCAACGGGTGCCCACGGTGGACACCTCCAACCCCTTCATCTGCCGCAACATTCCCACCCCAGATGAAAGCCTGGTGATCATCCACTTCCGCAAGGGGGCCAGGGAAAAGTGGGAAATCGATTTCCCCTACCTGCTAAAGATGATCAATGGCTCCTTTATGTCTAGCCCCACCAGCCTGGTGGTAGATGGCGGCAAGATGGGCTTTGCGATGGAACTGATCCTCACCCCGATCATTCACCGCATGATTGAAAACAAAGCCCAAAACGGCTGATAAAAAAGCCTACAAATTCGCTAAGGTGCGGCGGTGAAGATGCCCTCCTTTGCGATCCGCGGCGCCAACGGCAATGCAGATTTGGGACCCGCCCGCTGGGCCCCTGATCTGCTCTCGCGGATGTTGCATACCGGCCGCCGCCTCTATCTGCAGCATCTGGAGCGCAACGGTGGCCTGCCGGAACCGCTGGGGGTGGTAATTGAAGCCAGCGGTGACCAGGGCCGTTTGATATTTGAAGCGCCCGTGTTGCTGCCTGATGAACAGTTTTTGCCCCTGGATCTAGTGCGATTAAGACCCCAGGGTCGAAATCGCCAAAAAAGATGAAAGGGCTAGAACTTGCTTTTGCGGCGGTTGATTGGCCATTGCTGGCGCCATTAGCAGCCCTCCTAGGGATTTGTGTGGGCAGTTTTCTGAATGTGGTGGTGTGGCGGCTACCCCGGGGCGAATCGCTGGTGTGGCCCGGCAGCCATTGCCCCCGCTGCGGCCGCAACCTGCCCTGGCACCACAACCTGCCCCTACTGAGCTGGTTGATGCTCAGGGGCCGTTGTGGCTTTTGCCAAGGGCAAATCTCCAGCCGCTATCCACTGCTGGAACTACTAAATGCTGGCCTCTGGGTGCTACTGAGCCTGCCCGGAGTGGGCTGTCTGGGGCACCCCAGCCCCCTGCTAAATCTCTTGGCAGGGGGCCTGCTGGTCGCTTTTCTACTGCCCCTGGCCCTAATTGATCTCGACAGCCTGCGGTTGCCGGAACCGCTCTGCCGCTGGGGGCTGCTCAGTGGCCTTGCCCTGGCCGCAGGCCTCGGGGCGCTCCAAGGGTTAGGGGCCAGCCTGCTGATATTTCATCTAATGGCGGCAGTACTGGGTTTACTTAGTTTTGAAGCAGTTAGTGCCCTGGCGGAAAGGGCCCTGGGTACGCCGGCCCTGGGGCTGGGCGACGCAAAACTGGCTGCCCTACTAGGGGCATGGCTGGGACTGGAGGGGTTGGCGGTGGCCTGTGGCCTCGCAGTGTTTAGCGGGGCGCTGTTTGGGGTGGCGGGCCGGCTTAGTGGAAAATTGGCCCCCCGCCAGCCGTTTCCGTTTGGGCCATTTTTGGTGTTGGGGGGTCTGCTGAGCTGGTTGGCCTGCGATCAATTCTGGGCACTGCTAATTGGCGTCCCTGGCCAGATCCTTTAATGGGTAGATCAGCGGAATAACCACTTGTCACTGCTCGACTGGTTCGCGGATCGGCGTAAAACCGCTCCGGTGGTGAAACCCCTTCAGGATGCGGAGGAGGGCGATGGCCTGTGGAGCAAATGCCCTGAATGTGGCGAAGTGGTTTATCGCAAGGACCTGGTGGCCAATGCCAGCGTTTGTGGATCCTGTGGCTACCACCATCGAATCGACAGCAAAGAACGCCTGCGGCTGCTGGTGGATCCCGGCAGCTTCCAGGCCCTAGATGAGGGGCTAAGCCCCACCGATCCCCTCGCCTTCAAGGATCGCCGCGCCTATGCCGATCGCCTGCGCGATAGCCAGCAAAGCACTGGCCTAAAAGATGCGGTGGTGTGTGGGCTTGGCCAGCTGGAGGGCCATCCATTGGCCCTAGGGGTGATGGATTTTCGCTTCATGGGCGGCAGCATGGGCTCAGTGGTGGGCGAAAAACTCACCCGCCTGATTGAAACCGCCACCGACAAACGCCTGCCGGTGTTGGTGATTTGTGCCAGCGGTGGGGCGCGCATGCAGGAGGGGATGTTGAGCCTGATGCAAATGGCCAAGGTGTCTGGGGCCCTGGAAAGACACCGACAGGCAGAACTGCTCTACATCCCGTTACTCACCCACCCCACCACCGGTGGTGTTACGGCAAGTTTTGCGATGCTGGGGGACCTGATCCTGGCTGAACCCAAAGCCCTGATTGGCTTTGCCGGAAGGCGGGTGATTGAACAGACCCTGCGCGAAAAATTACCCGACGATTTCCAAACCGCTGAATATCTGCAGGACCACGGCTTTGTTGATGCGATCGTGCCGCGTCCCAAGCTGCGCAGCACCCTGGCCACCCTGCTGGAATTACACCGCAAGCCAAAGATGGTGACGGCATGATCAAGGCCCTGCTGGCAGTGCTACTGGCGTTGGTGGTGGGCTTCGGTTTACCCCTGGGGGCCTGGGCGGGGCCGGTGCAGTGGGAGGAGGTGCCCGCCAGCCCGGAGGGCCGCCAATGGTGGGATAGCGGCAGCTTGCGCCTCAACCGCCAGGGGGAACTGAGTGTCTTGAGTCGGTTTAGCCCTGCCCAAAAGGAGGGGGAAAAACAGGCTGGCGGTCAGCTTTATGTGATGGCGATCAACTGCGGCGAAAGGCTGTTCAAAGACCAACAGGTAAATGGATTGCCGCAACTGGGGGCTGAGTGGCAACTGGCCCAGGCCGATGGCCTGGTGGCGGCTGTGCTCAGCGAGGCCTGTGCCGCCGCCCACGCCCAGGGGCTGGCGTGAGCGCCCCCAAGGGAGCTGCCCCCCTAGGGGTGGCGATCGCCGGCCTCGGCTTTGGTGAAAAAGTGCACCTGCCAGCATTGCGGGCCTGTGGGGGCACCGAAGCGGTGGCCCTATGGCATCCGCGGGCGGAACGCTTAGCCAGGGCCAGCCAAGCGGCTGAACTGCCCGGCTACACCGATTTCGAAGCGCTGCTGGCAGACCCGAAAGTGGAGGCAATAGTGATCGCCACGCCCCCAGGGCCCCGCTTTGGGCTAGCAAGCCAGGCGCTGCGGGCCGGCAAGCACCTGCTGTTGGAAAAACCGGTGGCACTCAATGCAGAGGAGGCAGAAGCGCTGGAACGCTTGGCCCTCGAAAAGGGTTGCATTTGCGCGGTCAATTTTGAATACAGGGCGGTGCCGAGCTTCCAGCAGTTAGCTGAGCTCCTGGAGGGGGGCTGGCTGGGGGAACCGTGGCTGCTGCGATTTGATTGGTTAATGGGCAGCCGCAGTGACCCAAACCGAGCCTGGAACTGGTATGCCCAGCAGGCGGAAGGGGGCGGCGTATTGGGTGCCTTGGGCAGCCATGCCTTTGATTTGCTCGAGTGGTTGGTGGGTCCGGTGCAGCAGCTCCAGGCCCAGCTGGCGGTGGCAATAAACGAACGGCCCCAGGCCGATGGCAGCGGTAAGGCAAAGGTAGATGCGGCCGATACGGCCCTGCTGCAGCTGCAACTGCTGCCGCGCTGGGGCCCAAACCCCGGCAGGCCCCTGGCGGCCCAACTGGCCCTGAGCGCCGTGGCCCGCCCGGGTCGCGGTTGCTGGCTGGAGTTTTATGGCTCCGAGGGCAGCCTGGTGCTGGGCAGTGCCAATCAAAGGGATTACGTGCATGGCTTCCAACTGCAGGGCTCAAAACAGGGCAGCCCCCTGGCGGCCATAGATCCAGATCCAAGCCTGGCCTTTACCCAAACCTGGGAAGACGGTCGCATTGCACCGGTGGTGCGACTAATGGAGCGGTGGGCCCAGGCGGTGCGCAGCCGCAGGCCCATGCTGCCGGGGCTGCTGGAGGGGCTGGTGAGCCAGAGATATATGGACGCCAGCCTGCGGAGTCACCAACAGCAACGCAGCCTGATTTTGCCGTCCTAGGCCATGGGCAGATAGGGTCCAGCACAGATGACTGGGCCGATGACTACCCCCCTTAACAACATTCCTGGCCTCGGCGTAATGATTTGCGGCCACGGCAGCCGCAATCGGCTGGCGGTGGATGAATTCGCCAAGCTGGCAGAGGGATTGCGCCAGCGGTTTCCGCAATTACCCGTGGCCCATGGCTATCTGGAATTTGCCAGGCCAATCCTGCGGGAGGGGCTGGATAGCCTGCGCGCCCAGGGGGTCACACGGGTGCTGGCGGTGCCAGGGATGTTGTTTGCCGCGGGCCATGCCAAAAACGACATCCCATCGGTGCTGAACAGCTACGGGGCCGAAACCGGCCTACAGATCGACTACGGCCGCGAGCTGGGGGTGGATCTAAAAATGATCCAGGCGGCCGGGGCACGGCTGCAGGAAACCCTTGAGGCAGCAGCCCCATTCCCGCTGGCCGAAACGCTACTGGTGGTGGTGGGTAGGGGCTCCTCGGATCCGGATGCCAATTCGAATGTGGCAAAGGTAACCCGGATGCTGGTGGAGGGTTTCGGCTTTGGCTGGGGAGAAACTGTCTATTCAGGCGTGACCTTTCCGCTGGTGGAGCCAGGGCTGCGCCACGCGGTGCGGCTCGGCTTCAAAAGAATTGTGGTGTTCCCCTATTTCCTCTTTTCCGGGGTGCTGGTGAGCCGCATTTACCAACACACCGACCGGGTGGCGGCAGACCATGGCGATCTGGAATTTCTCAAGGCCGGCTATCTCAATGACCACCCACTGGTAATCGACACCTTTGTGGAAAGGGTGATGGATGTGGTGCGCGGTGAAACTCAGATGAACTGCTCGCTCTGCAAGTACCGGGCCCAGGTGCTGGGCTTTGAGGCGGAGGTGGGGGCAGCGCAGTTCAGCCACCACCACCACGTGGAGGGCCTAGGGGACCCCTGTGACCTATGCGAAAGGGAATGCACCGGTGCTTGCCAACCAGACGGCCAACCGCTGGGCCACAGCCATAACAGCGACCAGCACCATGGCCACGACCACGACCACGACCACAGCCACAGCCATCAACACAGCACCTACCCCCATGCCGATCACCCCCTAGGCCCCCGCAGCCTGCACAACAGTCCAACCGCAGACAAAGACCCACAAGACTAAAGCAAGATAAGCAAGGCTTATCAAAAGAAGTTATCCACAGAAAAGCGAGGTTTCCCCCAGGCCTACAGGGTCTTTTCCACAGGATATCGCCAAAAATTAGCCATTAAGCGAGAAAGCTGTGGAAAAGCACTGGAAAATCAAGAATGGCTTGACTCGAACAAAACGGCCGATCAAGGGCAGTTCCCCTGGCAAGGGAAAAGCCGAAAGACACTGGGGTGACAGGGTCTCAACGGTGAGAGTCAAACAGATACCCAAAAGAGGCCGGCTTTGACGGGGACCACCTTGGTGTGGCTTCATCGGGGGGTGAAGCGAGAGTTGATTTGACCAAAGGTGAGAGGCTGGAGCTAGTGGGTGAAGTGGTGAGCATGGAAGCGGAGGTGCCTGAGCAGTTGTTCGAGAGCATGCGCAATTTCCTAGAGGAGCACCCCCAATGGGACCAGTATCAGCTGGTGAGCTCAGCGGTGGCTGGCTTTCTATTTCAAAACGGCAGCAGGGACAAGGCAGTATCTCAACACTATCTAAACGGATTATTTAGCCGCAGTGGAATTTAACTAATAAAAAAGCCCATCATACGATGGGCAACTAAATATCAAGACGAATGATCTAAAACCCGGGATCCAAGGAAACCAAGTTAGAAATAACTATATAATGTCGCCATTTTGCAAGGAAGTGCCTGGCTTGAGATCTAAACTTAAACCAGCAATGCAATTACCAAGGGAGCCTCCAGACTTAAAGAAGAGATAGGCATCAGTTTGAGCAGCAGAGGTATCAAAAGTATAAAAGTAGTTATATGCCTGGTTGCCAGCAGTGTTGAAAAAGGTATTTGCAGCAACAAGTGAAGTTGCAAATGTTCTACCAGCGGAACCAGGATCATTACGCAAATTTGTACCCACAACACCAGCTATGCCAGTCTGAATTTTATCCGAACCGCTGGAGAAATCGGTAATTATATCTGCGGTGGCAGCCGTTAAACCAGTTTGAGTTGCAATGGAAGCCAGTAAACCATATTTAAAGATGTCGTTACCAGTGCCGCCTGTTAATCGATCAGCGCCAGCGGCGCCAGTTATGGAATCATTACCTTCTTGACCATAGATAACATCGTCACCATTGCCACCATCAATAATGTCATTCCCCCCTGATCTTCCGCTTTCTTTGGCGACAAGATCTGGATTTGCCTTGATATAGTTTACAGAATCTGTCCTGGTCCACTGGAGACCCCCTGGCCCCTTTGTAGCTCCACCTGGTCCCTCAAGGAATGCAAAAACATCCCAACCGGAACCAGGGGGATATGTGGCTGAAATCGACTTATCAATGGCAAGTTGATCAGAATTTAAGGCATCTCCGAAGATAAGATCAATAGAATCACCACCGTTAATAACATCATCGCCGGCCGAATCAGATACAGATGAACCACCAACCAAATCACCAAGTACAGTGGTAAGGTCTTCAGCAGTGGTGATATTATCAGCACCAGGGTCGGGATTAATTGGGAAAGGAGCAATGCCACTACCCTCAATTTTCGTTAAATTAGCGAGGGCTCCAGAAGAAATATTGATACCAATGGCCTCAATGGTAAAAGCCACATGGGGCGAAGGAGCTGTAGAAGATTCAATATTATCTACCTCACTAACCTTATCATCATTGGACGTGCCAGAGGGATTATAAAGGCCCAAGGCGCTATCAATGGCAGCAGCTGTAGTGGCCGAACTAGTATTAGACAAAAGCAATGAAATATTATCTGCATTAAGAAGGTAGTTAGGTTCACCGTCTGAAATAAATAGGAGTTGCGAAAGGGTGGCAGAGGAGAGGGGGCCCCCAGAAGCCTGGGGTAAAACAATCCAATTTAAAGCTGCTTGCAAACCAGCCTCGTAATTAGTAGTGGCATCGGTGGTTATAGAATTCACAGCTGCCTTAGCTGCTGCCAACTCTGATGGACTATCAACACTATTAGTAGTTAGATTAAAGGTGCCAACAGGAGCAGCAGATTGACTAAACTTATCAATATGCACGCGGATATTCGCAGCACCAGAATTGTAAAGGGTATCGAGACTTGCGATAACAGCATCCTGCAAAGCGCGCAATCTTGTTTTAGTGGAACCACCGAAGGGAATAGTGGTAACCATACTGCCAGAATTATCTAGCACAAAAACAATGTTTGCAGTAGAGCCAGGGGCCAAGGAGGAACCGCCAGGATCACCAATCAAAATATCGCTATTGGCAGAGCCATTAATAATCCCATTGCCATCACCAGTGACAGTCCAGGGATCGGAGGATCCATTACTATCCCCAGTGGGTGATCCAACAATAAAGCTTGGGCCGCTCGGAATATTAATGGTGAGAGTTGCGGTACTCAAGTCACCGTCAGAATCCTTGAGGGTGTAGGTAAACACGTCATTAACATTGTCTTGGCTGCCTGGGGTGCGGTTATAGGTATAGTTACCAGCGGTGTCAATATTCAAATTACCATAGCTACCAGGGATAGATAGGCCATTGCCTGGGGTGGAATCAGTGCCCCCGGCCCCTGATATGGCGCTGATGCTTGCAGGCGCGTCAGCACCTGATAGATCAACACCTAAAGCCCCAGAAGTGGTACCTGCCCCAGTAATTACATTGCCAGATTCAGGACCGTTACTACCAGAAACTAACGCATCAGTATCATTTTTAGCAGTGGGGCCATCATCACGGAACTCAAGGGCAGTGGTTAGATCCAGAGAAATATTTTCGGTAAGCGGATCATCATCTCTATCGATTGTTGTAATAGACTTAACAAGTGAAATAAGCTGCTTACCATCCTTCAATGGGGTCAGAAAAACAGGATCATTTGGATCCAAAGCATCAGGATGAACGAGGGCCCGTTGCTGATCAAGGGTTACCTTGCCAACGGAATCTACAGTGAGCTTGAAAACAACAGTTGTGCCACCATTAATGCTGCCAAAAACATCACCACTAAGGGACTTAGATAGCAAAACAGAATCGCCGGTGGCACTATCCTTAAGACCGGAGTCGCTACCACCAGCATCGATTGCCAAGGCATAGGATACTGATTGAGACTTAAGGCCATCATTTCCGGGCAAAATAGCTACAGAGGGGAAGTCACCCGAAAAATCAGTAGTGGCATTAATCGCTAGGGAAGTCTCATCAACACTCAGGCTTGAAACAACACTAGGTAGTGACAAACTTGCAAAAGCAGGAGCAACGAATGGTGCATCGTCCCTAAATGTTAAGCTGTCTCCAATCTTAAAGCTGGTAGATTTACTAAGCTTATCACCGTCTGAATCACTAATTGTGCTGGTAACACTAATAGTAATCTGGTCATCACCAATCTGTGTGGAAATTGGCTCATTTGGATTACCTGGAATAGGATGAACAACAGCCAAATACTGGGTCAAACTGGCAATACCAGTGCTGGAATCTAAGCTGAGTCTAAAAATAAGTGAACCCGAGGGATTAGGCGAAGCAATGCCAAAACCAGCACGGCCAACCACATCACCACCCTCTAGAAAAAGGAAAATAGGCGTTAGCTCTGCTGTGGCCACCAGATTAGTTTGCAGGGGGCTAACAGCTGAAAGAGCATAGGTAGTAACAATGTCAAAGCCAGGCTTATCCGTACCCACATTACTACTTTCGATAACCAAGTCTGAGAAATCAAAAGTGGCAGAGATACCAAGTGTAGTCTCATCTACAACTAAGGGAGTAGGCACCACAGGGCCGGCAGAGACATCGAGGGCAGGACCATCATCCTGAATGCCCAAGGCATTACCAGCTCCAATCACTAAACCATTGGCAGTCTCAACCCAATCGCCGTCTGCATCCACCGCCCGCTGGAGTACGCGCAGGGTGCCAGAGAGACCAGTATTTAGAAATACTGATTCATCATCATTTAGCACATCAGGGTGCCAAATATTTGCAGGGTCAACCTGATCACTATACTCAAAAGTAACAACACCTAAATTGTCAACAGAGATGGAGAAAAGCTTGGTATCAGCAATGCCAGTTACACCATAAACAGTGCCAGCAATATCCAACAGTCTTATCTGCTCCCCTTGGCCAATGGGATCAATGATGGTTTCAACATCTGTGGGGTCAAGCAAGTAAAGACCTGAATAAACAGGAGCACCAACAACACTGGGGGTTAGATTTAGGCTAAAACCCGTGCTGCCAGGCCCGTCAGTGCCGTAATCAATAGAAAGGGCATTAGTGAATGCAGCACCAAGATTGAGGGAAATTGAATAAACCCCATCACCCCCATCCAAAGGCAAAGGTGATTCATCAAGGAAAACAGGTACAAATTCAAAAGATCCGCCTGAATTTGCATCCGCCAGGGCCTTGGGGCCATCATCTTCTATGCCGAATACATTGCCGGCACCGAGATTAAAGCCATTGGCGGTTTCAACCCAATCACCATCGGCATCCACCACCCGCTGCACAAGGCTTAGCAGGCCGCTATTGCCCGTATTCAGTGATTGCTGATCATCATTATTGGGATTGAGCGGATGCCAAATGTTATCTGGATTTACACCATCCACATAGGCAAACGTTACAACTCCAGAGCCATCCACACTAATTCTAAATACCTGATTTAAGCCCACTTCTCCTATTACTGAACCATCAAGCTGTTTTACCAATAGAATCTCAGCCCCCTTACCATTGGCTGCCAGGGGATCAAGAATAAATAGGCCAGAACCCACTGCTCCGCCCACTGCACTCGGGGTGAGATTTAGGGCAAAACCACTGCTGCCAGGGCCATCAGTGCCATAGTCGGCTAGAGCGATCGCTCCAAATGCACCACCCAGCGCCACAGTGGTGGAATACAAACCATCACCAGCTCCAGGCAACGGTGATTCATCTAGTACTGCCTTCTCAAAGCTGATCTCCAGATTTGGATTGGCTAGCGCCTTGGGGCCATCATCTTCTATGCCGAATACATTGCCGGCACCGAGATTAAAGCCATTGGCAGTTTCAACCCAATCACCATCGGCATCCACCACCCGCTGCACAAGGCTTAGCAGGCCGCTATTGCCCGTATTCAGTGATTGCTGATCATCATTATTAGGATTGAGCGGATGCCAAATATTATCTGGATTTACACCATCCACATAGGCAAACGTTACAACTCCAGAGCCATCCACACTAATCCTAAATACCTGATTTAAGCCCACCTCTCCTATTACTGAACCATCAAGCTGTTTTACCAATACAATCTCGGCCCCCTTACCATTGGCTGCTAATGGATCGAGAATAAACAGGCCTGATCCCACTGCGCCACCCACTACACCGGGGGTGAGATTTAGAACAAAACCACTGCTGCCAGGGCCATCAGTGCCATAGTCGGCTAGAGCGATCGCTCCAAATGCACTACCCAGCGCCACAGTGGTGGAATACAAACCATCACCAGCTCCAGGCAACGGTGATTCATCTAGTACTGCCTTCTCAAACCTGATCTCCAGATTTGGATTGGCTAGCGCCTTGGGGCCATCATCTTCTATCTTGAAAATATTACCAACACCAATGTTTAAACCGGCAGATTCAACGCTATCACCATCTTTATCAGTGATTTTTTGAGTTAGAAGCAATGAACCACTAGCGGCAGTATTTAAAGCCTGTGAATCATCGCTCTGGGGATTCAAGGGATGCCAAATATTGTCTGGATCAAGTCCATTTGCATAGGCAAAAGTAACAAGACCAACAGCGTCAACACTGATGGTAAATACATTAATTGAGCCAGACTTGCCAGTCACCGAGCCATCAAGCTCCTTAAATAGCAAGATCTCTGGACCTTTACCATTAGCCAACAAAGGGTCAAGTATAAAGAAACCAGAGCCGACAACACCGCCAGGGATACTAGGAAGAAGAGTTAGTCCATAACTTGTGGTTCCCGGACCATCGGCCCCATAGGATCCTGCAAAGGAACCGGCAAATGCAGCACTCAGATTGGTAGTTGCAAGATAAACACCATCCTGGCCAGCGGTGGTAGGAGATTCATCAAGAACTGCGGCGCCAAGCCTAGCCTCTTGATTTGGGCTGGCTGCCTTCGGGCCATCATCCTTGAATACGAAAGACTTACCAATATCTAGGGAACCTTTAGCAATAGCCGTGTCACCATCTCTATCAATAACTGTGGCTATTTTGCTAAGAGTTATTAGATTAGCAGCAGCCAGTGAAACGGAATCATTTGGATCGTTAGGATCGAGATGCTTTACAGCTCTTACTTGATCTAGAGTTACATCACCAGTGAGATTTACAGTGATAGTAAAGACAAGAAAAGCATCTGAATCATCAGTGCGTCCCTCAACAACAGAGCCGTTTAGGCTAAGTTTAACGACGTGATCAGTGGCTACATCAATCAAGCCACTGGCCCCACCTATGGTTCCAAGCTCATAGCCTCCTGGGCTAGTAGAACCAGGGCCATCAGCGCCATAACTTGATGTTGCACTACTAAAGTTTGCAGCAAAACTAGCTGTTGCATTGGCAACTAGATTTGATTCATCAACCGTCAATAAAGCCAATGGCTCAGAGGTAATAAGCAGTGTTGCACTGGGCCCATCGTCCTTAAAATGTAAAGATGTGCCTATAGACAAAGAAGCCTTTGCACAGGCAGTATCACCGTCACCATCGGTAATAGTATCCGTACGAGTAAGTTTAATCAGACCCGCATTGCTTAAGCTAATAACATCATCAGGATTTGTAGTGTCAGGATGCTTTAGGGCCCTCTTTTGATCAAGAGTTACATCACCATTGCTAGCCACACTTAGGGTGAAAACCAGCAAACCACCAGCAGCACCAGATCCAGAGGTGCGCCCTTGCACTACACCACCAGAAACATTTAGAACAACAGTGCGACCGGTAGCCACATCAATCAAGCCTGTGGAGCCTCCACCAATACTGAGGCTATAGCTGCTAGAAATCGATCCAGGTCCATCGGTACCATAGCTAAAAGTACCAGCAGCAAATGCGGCAGCAAAAGACTTTGTATCATCAATGGCTAAGTTTGTTTCGTCAACGATTAGCTGATTAAGGGGGGTACTACTTAAATCAAGGGAAATCTTCGGCCCATCATCAAGTATACAAACAGGAATGCATTCATTCTTTAAACTAAAATTCTTTTGCTTTCGATCCTTGTCGTTGCAATCAGAGTCAGATTTACTGCCACCAGCATAGGTACCAGTAACATCAATTAGCGAGCCAATAGACACGCCATCATTGGGATTACTGGTATTTGGATGCTGTATTGGCACGTCAAATAGCAATGTGTACAAGTTGAAACCAGTAACATTTCCAGCACCATTCTTCAGGGCTCCATAAACAAGCACAATTGCCACTTCACCAGCAGCATTGGGAGTTGAGCCATTGCCAACTCTTCCCACAAAAATAAAATCGCTGGAACCCGCAGACCCATTTTCAGGATAGAAAAATATCTTACTGCCATTAACAGAACGAACACCACTATAGATACCGTTGGCAGAACCATCGTTATCTTTAATAGTTAAACTTACGCTGCTGGCAGCCTTGGGCAAACTAAGAACAGAACTAAATGCCCCTGCAGTGGCAACATTGGAGACTTCTGCAGCAGCAACCCCTGAAATAGAAAATAAAGCTGCCCCAGATGGGATCAGCGTAGCCAAGGGCGGGGGCGCAAAGCTAATCTCCTGGGAGCCTGCTTGTATGCCAGCGGTTTCGTCGATGATGATCTTTGGAGCACAGCTCGGCTTGGAATTGCATGGATCAAAGCTCGGTTGACAGGGATCTGGTTTAGGATTGCAATCCTCTAGCTTTGGCTTGCATTCCTCTGGCTTTGCCTTACTATCATCAATTTTTGGCTTAGTATCAATTAAAATAGGCCCAGAAGCTTTAGTTGGGTTGCCATCGGAAATACTGCCACCAGTTTTTATATAATCACTGGAATCATCTTTGGAAATATTAGCAACAACTGGTTCTGGCTTCTTCTCCTCGGATTTTTTTGCTGGAACTGTCAGAGCAGCTGGCTTTGCCAGCACACCTGACTTCGGCAATGGCAAAGGAAGCACAACAAAACCATTGGGGGCTTCAGAGCCTTTGAGGACAGACATACAACCTCTGTAATGAAGAAAGTGAAAAAATCAATCCAACAAGGTGCTCTGAAATGGCGTTATGGATCGAACGCCACTCAATGCACTGGAGATTTTCTAAGAGCATTGAAGATAAATAACGTGCAATAAGCCATCAATGGACCAAATGCGAGGCACTGATGCCGCATTGCCTCCTGGGAACACAAATGAGCATGAAACTTTGCTGTATTAGGGCAGCGAAGGATGATCAGATCACAAGTGACTGAACAAAATGCGCTGATATGACTCACTCACAAGCAATATATAAATGACAGTACTGACAAGCCGCAAATCTGCATCAATACAGCTTTAGATATGAATGCTAAGCATTAGCAGATAAGCCTAGCCTTACAGAGGCAGGCCAAATCATCAATTGGTTCAGTTCAAACTGGCCTTGCACCAAATCACTCCCCTCCACCAATCTCCTTACAACTAATGACTGCTACAAACATTCAAACCACAATTGGAGTTGATAACTCCACCCTTGAGGTTCTTCAAAACGCTGAAATCAATGCTGATGCCGGCACCCAAGCAACCCCCAGTAGCTATGGGGCCAGCGACACGGTTGTAAGCGGCAACGCCGAAGCCCTGGCCAAGACCCTGGCCCAAGCGGCAGTCCTGAACTCTCCAATAACTGTTGGCTTGGCAGGAATTCTCAATGCCACCGAAGCAGATATTTTGTCTGCTGCAGCCACCACAGTCAGCGGCAATGCCAAGGCTACGGCCGTGAACGACGGCCCCACTGGCGGCATTCTCGACTACAAGAATAAACAGGGTGACATCTCAATTGGCACCGCTGGCACAATTAAAGTTGTAGTAGATAATCTCTCCACAGCCACAGCTACAGCCACCGGTGGCAATGCAACTTCCTATGCAGATGTGGGCCAAAAGACCGGCCTTTACAACATTGATGTAGCCGCTGGCACAGGCAGCAGCCTTAATGCCCAAGTAAACGCCTCACTCAAGGCTGTCTCCAATACCGTAGGGCTACCTGGGGTTGATCCAGGCAACGCCAGCGCCACAGCTGGGGCCCTAGATCATAATTACGACAGCAGCCGCTCAGAAGACTCCGATGGAAAATCAAGCGGTACTCGGATTGTAGGAATCTACAACTCCGGTGAGGGCCCCAATGGTGACCCACTTAAAGTGAGCTTTGGTGATAGTGCCACCATCACCGCCAGAGCGGGGTCGCCAGCATCAGTTAATGGCACTGTAACTACACCCGCCAGACCTATTGTTATTTCCTCCGCCGCAGGGACTGTCTCTGGAGATGCAAAAGCTAACAGCTTTGCCGAAATTGTTGCAGGTATTTCCAGCGATAACCTGGGGGACAAGCATTCAGGCAATTCAGATTCAGAGGGTGGTGAGGAAGATAAGAAACCTAAAATCAAGCCCAATAGCCTTAATATCGCCATCGGCAACAACGGCACGCTGAATGCCTCTGCTCTTCTGAGTACTGATGCAACTTCAAGGGCTGTTACCGGTGACTCAGACGCCACCATCAAAATTGGTACCACCGCCGGCATCACCGATGAACGGGTACTGCGTGGCAAACAACATGACGGAGACAATGGTGAAGAAGACAAAAATGGTTCTTCCCATATTGATGGCTCCGTTGTAAGCATCGGCAACAATGGCACAGTGCTGGCATCAGCCGCAGCCACCAATGTAGCCATAGCCACCTCAATCACTGCGCCTGAATTCTGCGAAGTTAAAGCAGAAATCAACAACGAATATGTTGTAGGTATTGCGGTAGAGAAATTGGCCATTGGTAACGATGCGCTTATTAACTCAACTGCCAACAGCACTCAAAGTGCTACTGCCAGCAGCATCAGCAGCGGTGCCGATCCGATCGCCAAGGTGGCCAATGGTGACCATGTACTCGGTATCTCCAATACCGAAATTCATGCCGGCAACAATCTGCTCGGCTTGAACGCAGCCGCCACCCTGGTGGGAATTGCCAATGCCGATAGCGTCAGCGCCACCGCTGGCACCACCGCTGAAGCCGGTAAGGGCTCCAGCGTGGCAGGCATCAACCATGGCTCCGTTGATGTGGGTGGATTTGTACTTAATGGCTCCTCCCTCATCGGCACCATCACTGCCAATGCCGGCGCCACCCTTGGCGCAACCGCCTCTGCGGTGACAGGTCCAGTATCTGCCACCGCTGGAGGTGGGGATGAATGTGATTCCGCCACAGTTATCGGCCTTAACTCCGCTCCTGTGGCAATCGGCTTAGCAGGCAATGTGGCTGCCTCTGGCAATGCTGCCCTGCTTGCCCAAGCAACCACCAACACCGGTGATGCCGAAGCCCACGCCCAGGAGCTAGGCCGGGGAATCAGCAACAGCAAGATCGCCATTGGCACCAATGGCTCAGTGCAAGGCACTTCAGCCCTTAGCGGGTCCAGCTTCAGCCAGGCCATTACCGGCGATGCTGAAAGCAAGCTCAAACTCGATGCCGCTGGCATTGCCCAAGAAGGTCAAAAAATCAGCATCGGCAATAACGGCAACGTTTTTGGCCGCTCTGATGTATCCGCCTACCACTCCAGCGTTATCGGCGGCCCCAGTGGCTCCACCGCCGCCACCACCACTGGCGAAGCAGAAGCCAAAGCGATTATCTCCAGCAAAGGTATCGTTATCGGAGCTCAGGATTACAGCCTGCAAAGGGATGGTGGCGATGGTGAAGGTGGTAATGGTGATGGTGGTAATGGTGATGGTGGCCATAGCAAGAAGCCAGACATTGCTGTTGGTAACATCGGCAATGTGACAGGCATTGGCATCATCGGAAACCTAGACATTGAGGGCGTTCTAAACGGCCCCTTGAATGTAACCGCCACAAATACCACCGGTGATAGCGAAGCCTTCGGCAAATTCGATGCCGCCGGTATCGAAGGTAGTGCCGGTCGCCATGGAAGTGATGATGAAAGAGGGGGTTCCCACAACTCCACCTTGATTCAAGCGGGCCCTAACGGTGGCAACATCGTTGGCCAGGCAGCTAGCTATGGCAACGTGCTCGCCACCACTGTCACAGGCGAAGCGGAAGCCAAAACCAAGTCCTTGGTAACCGGCATCTCCAATGCCGATCTTCAAGCTGGTTTGGTAATTCCTGCCGGGGGCGTTCCCAACGTGATCACTGGCACGGCTGTGGGCCAATACACCACCACCAGCGCAAGCACCACTGGTGATTCAGAGGCTAAGAGCCATGCCGATATCTTCGGCTTGCTCGGTGATCACAACAGCCTCACCGTTAACGGTGATCTGAATGCGATCGCCCAATTGACCAACACCGTTACCGCCACCTCGGTGACCGGCAACGCCTCTGCGGAGGCCTGCGGCTCCGTGGTGGGAATCTCCGGCTACGACGTGCACATCCTCGGCAGCGGCAGCATCACTGCCTCGGCAATTAACAACACAACTGCCACTGCCTCCACCGTTTCTGCATAGAACAAGGCCTAGGCCCAGTTCTATTAGCTGCTAGGGGCAGGAATTAACACCTGCCCCACTTTTTTTTTCCAAACAACCGACTTTTTGCCGGCCCCAAGTTCCCCTAGTCATCTCCCATGGCGCTCCCCCCCGTATTAGCCCTAGCCCGCACTATTGCAGCCCGCTTTGCTGCCGATAGTGAGTTCTGGGCAGGCAGCAGCCTGAATCTCACCACTTCTCCCGCTGCTACCGCCACCGCCCGTGGTGTGGAACTGACTGATCCAATTAACGCCACTGCGTGGGCGTTTGGTCTCGGCACCGGCAACAGCAGTTATTACGCTGACCCAGAAAATCAAGACTATTTCAATAGCCCCAACCTCTCGATCTACTCCGGCGGAGGGATAATTGATGGTACGGCCGCTGCCAAGGCATTTGCCACTGGCCGAGGGGATACCAACGCCGATGCCCAGGCGATAAATGTGGGCCTAGCAAATGTTGCCTACCTCGCCCGCTTCGATGGTGCCCTGCAGATCGGCACCAGTGGCAATCGCCTGCGGGCCAGCGCCACCGCTGGCACCGGCTCCCTGCTAGACCCGCTCACCACAATTCCAACTCCTACCACCACCCTCAATGCCGCAGCCACCGTGCGCGGCCTTGAGGGCAGCGGTGCAGATATAACTCCGGTTTTTTACGGTCAACCCAATGCTGCAGTGCTGGCTGATGCCACTCTTAGCTTTGACACCTGGGCCCTACCCACCTATGCCACCGCTACGGCCGATGCCAAGGGTTTAGATGGCTACACAGTGCAAGCCGTACCTGGGGGCAATGGCAACGGCAAAGCATCCATTAGTGGTGATGCCATTGCCCGGCTGGCGGTGCAAGGTAAACCAAATAAATCAACTATCAAGCAACTTGAGCTGAATGGCAATGCCATTGGCATTGATAACAGCAAAATCTATGGGGCACCAGCCTTAGACACCGACATATTTGGCAGGGGCCTTGCATACTTTGATGGCAGTGGCAGTGATCTAACCCCAAATGATGTGCAGCTAAATAGCTTGCAGGGGATAGGCATCCGTCAAAGTGAAATAAAAACAAGCGCTGGCAACGACAGCGTAATTGGCTATGGCGGTTATGCCGATCGAGGCTTCAACCAAGGCAGTCCTGGCACAAGAGATGCGGCTGGTATCGACAATTCAATCATCAATACTGGCCAAGGCAATGACACCATCTATGGGGCAATTCTTACAGAAGCAGACACAGGCCTGGACAGCAATAATGATGGAATTCTATCAGCAGATGTTTTCCTAGATGGCGGAGCCGGAGGCTATGATGGCATTCGCAATAGCACGGTAAATACAGGGCTAGGAAATGATGGAATCTATGGTTATAGCAATAACAGCCTCTTCGATGCCTCCCTTGGCAATGATGTAATCTCCCTAAATAAGTCTAAGAACTCAACACTGGCCGGGGGCCTTGGCAACGATCAAATCAGCATCAACAATGGGGGGCTTGACAACAAATTACTAGGCGGATTTGGCAATGACAATATATCAGTTAATTCTGGAGATAACAACAAGCTAGATGGGGGCTTTGGCCAGGATCTAAGCACTGGTGGTAACGGCCGTGATCAGTTTATTCAATCAGATGCAGGCGTTGCCTATACAGCTGCCAGCAGCCAGAGCTTTGCTGAACGACTTACAGATAGCAGCTTCTGGGCTGGCCTGAGTAGCCAACAAAAATCAGATCTGTGGGAAACTGGGCAGCTAGTTAACGGCAGCCAAATCGTTGGAAACGTGGACACCATGAGTAACTTTAAAAGCGGCGGCGGGGGAGACAGCATGGAAATCAACGGCTCCCTTGCGTCAATAACCCAAGCCCTTTGGGACACAGATGCCACTGCCCTATTAGATGTGGTAGGTGGTCAACTTCATGTACTAGAGGGCGGTGCAAATACAAAGCTTGGCATAGTTGTAGACAGCCTTGCAGACATAAAGAGCCTCGGCATGGGCGCCCCATCTATTGCCTACGCCACGGATACCCATCAGTTGATGTTTGATGCCGATGGAGACTGGAAGCAGGGTTCTATCAGCCTCGGCACAATAAACATTGACAACGCAGCTGATCTGAAAAAGAGTAATTTTAGCTTTACCTAAATTACATCCTAACCAGGGTTCATTCTTTACTGGATAACTTGCCATGCTACCCACCACCCAACTGGAAGACGATCTAAACACTGCATTAGCTGAACTGGCCCAACAACCGCTGGCGGCCTTGCTTAATCAGCAGGGCATTCTGCGGGGGCTAGCCCGAGACTTACTTTTACGGCGGTTACTCCAGACAGTGCAGTTCAGCAATGATGAGCAAGATCAGATTCTTAAACACCTCTGGGAAGGACAGACGGAATCAGCTCCAACGAGCCTCTCTGGTAACTGGCTAGGGGAATTAGCAGAGGATCTTCAAGGACCAATGCAACTACGTTGGAATCAGCTGTGTCTACAGAAATTGATGGAAGAACGTTACAGCGAACGGGTTGAACCATACATGCTCGAACGCCGTGACGCCCTTGAACAGGTGGTCTTTGGCATGATCCGAGTGCGTAACCAGGGCACCGCAGAGGAGCTTTACCTACGCTTAATTGATGATAATGCTGACTTCAGCCAACTGGCCAAGCAGTTTTCGATCGGCGAGGAAAGACTCACCCATGGCCTAGTGGGGCCGTTGGCGATCTCCCAAGCACACCCAAAAATCCAAACAGCGATCAATAGCCTCACCGTCGGTGATATACATCCGCCGCTACTACTTGACCAAACCTTCCTAATCCTGCGCCTGGAACACCGCAAACCAGCAGCCCTCACCGATGCCACCCGTTCGCAACTGCTAAACGAACTTTTCCAACAGGATCTCAACACCACCCTCGATGCCAAGCTCGGTTCCGTGTATCCCCAGCTCATGCAGGTGAAATAGCCGATGGTGGAATCCCCCCAGATATTGGAGCTACTGGGTTGCTTCCCGTTGCTCGCAGATCTACCCCCAGAGCTGTTGCAGCAACTGGCCAGCCAGGGGCAACTGTTGCGCTTCAAGTTGGGTCAACCGATCAGCCGCTGTGACCAGGCACCCAATCAACTCTTTTTTCTGGTGCAGGGCTCAGTGCGATCGGTGGTGATGGCCAGCCGTCTGCCGAGGGGGGTGGCAACCCTGGAACGCCTGGAAGCAGGGGCACTGCTCAACTGGACCCCATTGAGCTGTGGCCGCTGCTGGGAATCACTGATCGCTTCCACAGATCTAGTGGTCGTTGCCGTGCCACTTGGCGCCATTAATCAGGCAATGCTGGCCTATCCGCCCCTGGCAAAACGGTTAACCAGCAGCGTGCATCCGGCGGAATTATTTGCAGTGCTTGATGCCCAGCTGCAGGACTACCCCCGGGCCAGGGCCGAGCAACTGCTGGCCGCAGCCACTGAACTCGCCCCCAGCAGTGGCGCCAGCACCTTGGCCATTGCTGAGCTTGATGATCTCAGCCTCAATCCCGAGCAGCTAGCGCTAGTGGCCTCAGGGCCTCTGCCACTCGGCACGGCCCTGCCTAGCACCCAACCATTGACAGGCGAGCAACCCCTGAGGCTGATCTGGCTCAACAGGGCCAACCTGGCCCACCTGCTAGAACCAGAAGATAGCTTCGAGCCCAGCAACGGCAGCAATGGCAATGGCTCCAGCAACGGTTGGCATGGCCGACTGCTGGACCGCTGGCAGGCCCAGGAGGCCCAAAGGCCAGGGGCAGAGATTCCTGAAGCCCCCCACTTAGCCAACTTCGAACCGGAGGAACCCACCGATCCCGAAGCTCTAGCTCCCCAGGATTTTCCTTGGCACCGGGGGGAAGGGGCTCTGGAATCTCCGATCGCTGCCTTTCGGATGCTCAGCGATCACCTCAACTTGCCATTCCGTCGGGAATTATTACGCCGGGTTTTCAATGATCAGGTAAACCGCCATGGGGAAGCTTCCCTTGCCTTGGCTGGGGCCGTGGCGGAATCGATCGGCCTACAAACCCAACTGCTAGAAATTAAAGCTGAAGCGATTGTGCGGCTAAGTGGGCCGCTGATGCTGCGCTGGGGCAATGGCCTGGCGATCATCTACCGCTGCAATAACCGCGAACTGGTGATTGGCATTCCCGCCGTGGGAAACCAACTACTCAGCATCAGTGATTTTCGCAACCAATGGGGGGAGGAGGGGGAAGTGCTCACCCTACGGGTGAATCAACTCACCCCCCAACGAAAATTTGGCTTCCGTTGGTTTCTGCCGGCCTTACAACAACACCGCACGGTGCTGATCGAGGTGCTACTGGCCAGTTTCTTTGTGCAATTGTTTGGCCTTGTAAATCCCCTGCTAATTCAACAGGTAATTGACAAGGTAATTATCAACAACAGCCCCAGCGCCCTTGGGGTATTAGGCCTCTTGCTAGTGGTTTTTGCTGTATTTGAAGGTCTATTGCTATGCCTACGCACCTTCCTATTCATTGACACAACCAACCGCATTGATCTATCACTTGGCACGCAAATTATTGATCACCTGCTGCGACTGCCACTTAGCTATTTCGACCGACGTTCAGTGGGGGAAGTAAGCAATCGGATCAGTGAATTGGAAAAAGTAAGAGGATTTCTAACCGGCACTGCCCTCACCACAATCCTCGATGCTGTATTTGCCTTGCTCTACGTGGCGGTAATGCTCGTTTATAGCTGGCAGCTCACCCTGCTGACGCTGGCGGTAATCCCGATTCTCGTGGTACTTACCCTATCTGTATCACCTTTGGTACGCACCCAGTTACAGAGCCGTGCCGTAGCCAATGCCCGCACCCAGAGCCATCTGGTGGAAGTATTAAGCAGCATGATGACCGTTAAGGCCCAAAATATTGAGCTGCGCAGCCGCTGGAAATGGCAGGATCTATATACGGATTATGTGGCTGAAGGTTTTGACAACACTCTGCTCAGCACTACCGCAAATACAATCAGTGGCTTTCTAAATAAGCTCTCTGGCTTAGTGGTGATTTGGGGGGGGGCCGCCCTTGTGCTCCAGGGCCAGCTCAGCCTGGGGGAACTGATTGCCTTCCGAATCATTGCCGGATATGTAACAGGGCCACTCCTACGGATGACTTCTATATGGCAAACAGTTCAGGAAACCGCCCTATCCCTAGAGCGACTAAGTGATGTGATTGACCATCCCCAGGAGGCCCCAGAAGACAATGCCAGCAGAATTATAATGCCGCTAATAAAAGGGGAAATTGTTTTTCAAAATATTAATTTTCGCTATAAATCCTCGTCACCACTTCTGCTTACAGGCATAAATCTAAAAATTCCTTGCGGAAAGTTTGTAGCAATTGTGGGCACCAGTGGTTCTGGCAAAAGCACGATCACTAAATTACTGGCACGTCTCTATACAGCCGAACAAGGGGTAGTGCTAGTTGACGGAATTGATATCAACAAAGTTGAATTATATTCCCTACGCCGACAAATTGGCATTGTTCCCCAAGACACTGTTTTGTTTGATGGCTCCGTAGAGGAAAATATCACCCTTACCAACCCTGAAGCTAGCAGCGAAGAAATCATTCAAGCAGCCACCATCGCCGCGGCCCATGATTTTATTATGGAACTACCGGCAGGCTATTCAACCCAGGTGGGCGAACGCGGCAGCAATCTCTCCGGTGGCCAGCGACAACGCATAGCCATTGCGCGCACGATCCTGCAGAAACCAAGACTGCTGATCATGGATGAAGCCACATCCGCCCTAGACTATCAAACAGAGCGGGTGGTAAGTGAAAACTTAATGCAGGCCCTAAGGGGCTCAACCGTGCTATTTATCACCCACAGGCTATCCTCAATTGTGAATGCAGACATGATCGTTTGCATGGGCAATGGTGCTGTGATTGAGGTGGGTAGCCACGCAGAATTAATGGCAGCCCGCGGCCCCTACTACGTGCTGTTCCGTCAGCAGGGTCGTTCCAGCTCTTCTTCACCAGCGCCTACGCCGGTACTGGTGACCACTGCTGCTGCTAATCCTCCAGTAATCGGTCTCTAAGCAGGTAACCCCATGAAACCTAACTACACCGGCAGCAACGGTTTTAGCTCCAACGGCAACGGGAATGGCAATGGCAATGGAAATGGCAACGGGAATGGAAAAGGCAAGAAAGCCAGCATCAGCAATTCCAGCATCATTACGGCCATAGGCACAGAAACAGCCACAGCAATTGCCACAGCAACCGCTCCATCAGCAGCCCTAGCCGTTCAAAAACCCCGGGGCCATCGGCTCCGCCGCACCACCCTGCCCCGCAGCACCCGCGGCTGGAGCCGCGGCATTGTGTGGAGTCTGATTGGGCTAACCGGCTTTGGAATTATTTATGGTTCAATCGCCCGGATAGATACTTCAGTAAATGCCAACGGCAAGTTACGACCGATCGGTGGGGTTACCGAGATCAGCGCCTCACTAAATGGTCGGGTTAAACGAGTATTGGTAAAAGAAGGCCAACAGGTACAGGCAGGCCAGGTATTAATACAACTCGAAAACAATGCACTATTACATCAACGAAGCGACCTTCAGGCCATGCATAAGCTCTGGCAAAAGGAAGCCCAAATACTGGCTAAACAACTGGGACTTAGCAGCCAAATTCCAAAAAATAGCGAGGTCCGCCGAGAACTAGCGGTGAAAACCAGGGAGACCTCCCTGCGGGAACAGTCCGCAGATCAAGAACGTATGCGTACAGAAATCAACCTAAAGCAACAGATTGGTGACCTAGCTACCCTACGGAGTAAATACGCCATTAATGAAAGCATCAGTCACCGCATGGAGGGCTTGGTTAAGCAGGGGGCCATGGCCCAGCTGGAGCTGGACCGTCAAAATGAACGTCAACTGGAATTGCTAAGTACGATTCGTCGCACTGAGCAGGAAATAAATGCTGCCCGTGGCAAGGTAAGTGAAAGCAACTTGAATCGCCAACAGGTGACCGCTGCAAATGGCAAACAACTTTATCCGCAATATGATAACGTGCGCCAGCAACTTATTGATGGCAATAGTCGTCTTGCAGAAATAAATGAAAGAATTAGGCTAAGTCAAGTGGTGGCGCCAATAACAGGTCGAATTTTTGATCTTAATGTGAAGCCAGGGGAAATCACAAACGCAGCAAAGCCAATCCTCAAATTAATCCCAGACCATGACCTGGAGGTTGAACTGGCCATCTCCAATCGGGATATTGGCTTTCTTGAACCAGGCATGCCTGTGGATGTGCGTGTTACATCCTTTCCCTTTACAGACTACGGCTCCCTTAAGGGAACCTTGTTACGGGTAGGGGCCGATGCTCTCCCCGCTGATCCCCAAAATCCCCAGGAATATTTCCCAGCCAAAGTTCGCATTGATCGCAATGTCCTTGAGCGCCGTGGTCGTAGCTATAACCTTCGCCCCGGCATGGCCGTAACGGCATTGATCCAACTAGGTTCAAGACCTGTGATCTCACTTATTAGTGATCGTTTTGGTGCCTTTGTGGAATCCAGCCGCACAATTCGTTGATCAACTGCCTAGGGGGCTACTTGTTGTGCTGGTTGATTGAACACTCGACTGATTGAAGGATTGATGGAAACCTGGCATATCCGCCACCAACTGGCTACCCCCCTGGGGGTTAAGTAATAACAATTCAGCGCCATTGTCAGTGGTGCCAATGGCCAACTGGGCGCCAGTGAGCGGGCTGGGGCCCGTAATGCCTGCCAACAAATCAGCCAAAGGTGCAATTGGCAATAGCTTCACATCACCTAATCCCTCCAAGCCGGAGGGGGTGAGTTGTTGCAGCACGTCCCGGCTGCTGCCATCGGCCAGCAACTCCTGGCGCACCCAGGCCAGCCGATCAGAAAGGCCAATGCCTCCTTTCTCCAGCTTGGTTTGTTCTAGATCCAGCAAGATGGGAATGCCGCTGTGCTTATCCCAACCCCCAGGGGCTGGTTGGCCTAAGCCGCTAAATACAAACAGATCGTTGCCAGCACCGCCAGAAAGCTTGAGCGCCTCCGTGGCTGGAGCTAACCAAGGACTCCATTGCAGATAAATACTGTCATCGCCCTCTCCAGCTAATAATTCTCCAGCCAGGCTAGCCTCCGCTTGAATCACAAGCTGGTCACTGCCCTCACCCATGTCTATGTTTTGAAAATTCCTGAAATTTATGCCATCCAACTTGCCTTGATCCTTACCTGTCAAAGTTAATAAGCTGGAGTTAGTGGCTGGATCGGTGCTGGCCATCAGGCTATTAATTCCTCCATGGCCATCAAAATCTCCTGCGAGGGGAGTTGTTTCTAATTCAATCCAATCGTCACCAGCGCCGCCCTTAAGGGTAAGAAAAGAACCACCATCAAGCACTGCAGAATTATCGGTATCTGCCAAGGTTACTTGATTAATTGATCCCTCTCCCATCACAATTCTGCTGTCACGCAACTCAGCGTTAAATAGCACAGTATTAGTATCAGTTCCTAGGTCAACGGTGGAATTAAGCACAGGGGCTGTAACTTGCAAGTCATCATTGCCTGCCCCCAGATACACAGTGGAATTCAGGAGGCCGATCCGCTCCAGCTGAACAGTGGTGGAAGGATCATTCAGCGCCGCTCCCAGGTCACGCGGAAGGTGAGCATTTAGGTACGTATCGATCAGTACCTGATCATCACCGGCACCGCTATCGAGCACACTGTGATCAAGCCCCACGGAGCGAGCCTGGAGATTGAAATTCCAGCGCTGATCGTCGGGCAACAAAAGCCTGAGGGCATCAAGGGAGAAACCGAGATCTTTAATGCCACTAGAGACTAGAATCTTGTTATTACCAGGCCCTAATAATACAACACTATCCACCATTGCTTCATTAAGAAGCACAAAATTTAAATCAAGCTTCTCAGCCTGCCCACCATCGGTAAAAGTTAGCTGTTTACTTGCTTCCAGCTCAAACGAATCATCCCCCCCAGAATTACTAAACCGGCTAGACTGCATGCCCACCAGCCGAGAACTGACATCGGCAAAAAGCTCACCTGGGGCAAACAGGCCAAGTTTAAGCGATTCCAAAGCGCGAATCTTAGCTGAACCAGTAGCATCCCCCCGCAGCACAATAGAATTTAGCAATCCAGTATTATCAGAATCGTGCTTAATCTCAGCACTATCAAATACAGAAAAAGCAAAAGACCTGAGCAACTGATCAGATTGCAATTGCCAGTCTGGATTGTCCGCTGCCCGCAGATCTAACAGATCATCTACAACCCCAGCTTGAGAAGCATGATGCGAAGTTTGGGCTAGACCATCCACTGAGCGGCTACTTACCTCTTGATTAAGCTGCACCAATACGAACATCGGTGTTGGAATTGATGCAGCTAAAGGCTCTGCCACAGAAGAAAGTTCATCATAGGGAAGATTCTCGGCCAGCGATATCCTGTTCTGCCCTAGCAATTCATCACTGGCGTAGGGCACGCCCCCAAAATTCGAAGTGCCACCTGAAAACAATGGGCGATCTAGGTCCTGAAAGCCGGCAAACCTTGAACCAGATCCCGCTAAATCTTGATAGCGGGAAGAGCCCTGGGCTGGATCCAATACAGGGGCATCGGCCCCGCCGCTGGATTGGGGCACACTGCTATCAAAAAGCCCGGCCAATGGCGGCTCTGGCTCCCCCTGGAGTCCCCTGCCTGGGGATGTGCCACCGTTGGGCAAACCTGTATCAGCACCATCTTCAAAGGCTGGGGCCCCTCCCCGCAGCGGGCCCTGGCCGGCACTAGCACCATCCTCCTGAAGATATAGCAGCGCTAAAGCCAAGGCAGCACCTGTGAGCACTCCCTCCAGGGATACGCGGCTGCCGTCCTTCTTAAGGCCAACAGCATCATTTAACTGGCCAAGTGCCCTGTCGATTGCCAGTACTTACTTCTATGAGCTTCATAGGCATAAAATCTGCGATGGCTGCGCCACCAGGTAGATAGCCAACAAATTTGCAGCAAGTTGCAGCACATTGCCCTGGGCTCTTTCAGGCCAAGATCCCTATGAGAACTATTCCCAAGTAAAATCCATTACTTCTCTTTCCAATGCTGCCAACCGCACCAATCCCAAACCACCAACACCTAGCTTATGGACAATATGCTTACGGTGCTCTTTAATAGTATGGGGAGAAAGCCCTAGCATTCCTGAAATTTGATTATTACTATAGCCCTTACCAATCAACTCAAATACTTGCTGCTCTCTTACGGTTAATTGACTCTTCAATTTCCCTGAAGACATCGGCTCCCCAGCCAATAAATAATTAATTTCAGCATTAAGTTCATCATAGGCGCTGGTTTTGTCAACGACTGCATGGATAATCCCGCGAAGATCCTTTGGGCAATTAAAGCCACTGGCCTCAGCCGAAAGAATAATTACGAGGGTATCTGGTGAGTGGCTCAATAAATCCTCTGCAACAGTTGCCCCCGGGGCATCAGGCAAGCACAAATCAAGGATTAGTAAATCAGGCCTATGCTTGCGACACAAAAGCATACCGTCGGCAGCACTTGTGGCCGTGGCAACTATATCTAAACCCCTATGGCTGCCGAGGCTCTTGGTAAGTAATTGCAAGAACATAACCTGATCTTCAACAATCACGCAACGCAGGCCCATGCCAAGGCATCAATTACATCCACAATAAAGCATAATCAAGTCAAAATTCGAATCAGGCGCAGGTACTGAATAGGTGCTTGCTCAGAAATGCTAACTAACGATCTTGTATTTATCTCGTTGCTTGTAAGTGGCAAAAGGCCAGCTCTTCCTCAGCGGTGAGCGGAGCGAAGAAGCGTTGACCTACAGGCCCGGCTTCGGGGGCGGGATGCCCCCAGGCTCAAGCACTGGAAAAGGCAATAAAAAACCCCTGAAACCTTGCAGTCTCAGGGGTCTTGAATTTGGTGGCGGGGGGGAGATTTGAACTCCCGACCTTCGGGTTATGAGCCCGACGAGCTACCAGGCTGCTCTACCCCGCGGCTTGTTCACCAGTTCAAAAGCTTAGTAGCCAGGACGACCTTATGGCAAGCAACTGTTCTCTCTCAAGCTGGGCTCAGCTGCCCTCAAAACGCAGTTCCCCCAACACCTCTAGCCGTTGGCCGGCCATGGGAATCAGGAATTGCTGCTCCAGTTCCTCCAGGGCCGAGGGGGTGAGCCAATCCAGCTGGCGCAGCAGATGCAAAGCCACCGCCCACTTGGCTCGGCCGGAACCGTCCTCCACCTTGATGGCCAGGCCAAGGCCCTCGCCCATGCGGGCCAGGCACTGGATACCCTCGGCCCCCCCCTTACTCACCACCACCCCCAGGGAGCGGCGCATTAGTTCGGTGTCAAAGCGCCCCTCCCCCGCCACCAGCTCCGGATAGGCCTGCATCGCCCGCCCGAGCCGTTCCAGGGTGGGCAATTGGCCACTGCCCAGGTGGGCATAGAGCAGGGCCATCTGGGCAAGCGGTAGCTGCAGGGTGGGGGCACCGCAGTCGTCACAGGCCACCACCAGTTCCGCCGCCGGCAAACCAAGTAACTCGGCCACCCGGTTCAACACCTCCTGCTGGAGCGGATGGTCACGGTTTAGATAACCCTCCAGGGGCCAGCCCAGGCGCTTACAGGCGGCAAGAAAGGCCGCATGTTTTCCAGAACAGTTGTGTTGCAGCGGACTATCCGCCCCAGCGGGACAGGGACAACACAACAAAGCCACATCCACATCCGCCCGCCAGAGCACCTGGAAGGCTTCGCGGGCCTGGGCCACATTGCCGTCATGGGAGGCGCAGGCAATGGCCAGGGCCCGCTCGCCCCCGCCATGGGCATCGGCGGCGCCACTGGATACAAATACCTGGGCCTGAAAGGGCTTAAGCCCCGAACGGATAAAACTAAGCATCTGGGGATCCCCCGCCCGCATCAACTGCCGGCCCCGCTGGTCACAAACCACCGCATGGACCCGATGCAGCGATTCAGCGATGCCATTGCGCAGCAATCGCACCTCCAGGGGTGGGGTGCGCGGCCGGAGGGATCCGCTGCGGCCGATCGATGAAGCCATACCCAATGGTCGCCTGAACGTTTAGTCAGCCTGGCAGAAGCTGATCGATTCGCCGTGGCCCCAGAAGGCCTCCAAGTCGTAGTAGCTGCGTTCCTGGGGGGTGAGCACCTGCACGATCAGGTCGCCGTAATCCAGCAGCACCCAGCGGCCCTCACTAACCCCTTCCCGACGCAGGGGCAACCGACCCACCTCCTCCTCTAGACGATCTTCCACCGAGCGGGCAATGGCCCGCACCTGCACATCGGAAAGGCCACTGCACACCACAAACCAATCGGTGAGGGTGGTGACCTCCTCTACCCGCAATAAACGAATGTCTACGGCCTTGCGGTCGTCGGCGGCTTCAGCCGCCAACTGGGCAAGGGTTTCACTATTCATAGGTTCACTAGCCATAAACGTTTTCACTGGCCACGGAACTGCGACTGCCCTGCTGTTGGGCCATTTCGGCCCGGGCCCGGCCAGCACTCTTGCGCAGGGCCTCGAGGCGGTCTTCAAAGAAACTGCGCTGGCGTTTCTTGCGGGTTTGCTCGATGCGATCCTTCAGGGCTCCCCCCAGGCTCTTGTAGGCATTGGGCACCGTGTAGCCAAAGCGGGTGGCAAGCCCAATCGCCCGTTCATCGGCGGCAATCGCATCGCGCAGCCGCTTCTCAGAGTTGTTTTTGAGATAGAGCCGGTAGCCGGCAAAGCCGGACAGACCCACGGCCAAAACCAACAGCAAACCGTCCTGCACCCACAGTTCACCGATGGCGCCGCCAAGGCCAATGGCCAGGGCTGCCATCTCCCAGCCATCCCTAGGGATCGCATCGTTTTGAATCCGACCCACCTCATGCCAGAAGAGCAAGTTGCGGTGATCCAGGGCGAGTTCATCCCACTTCTCCAGATCTAGCTGGATTTCCACCTCGTCACGGCCGATCTCTTCGAGGCTGATCAGGGCTGGATCGGTGGAAGCAGCTGCCTCCACAAAAACCCAACTCTGCATTTCTGGCGGCAGCAGCCCCTTCAGGCGCTGGAGCTCACTCATGGACGCGGACGCTTAGGGACGTCTGGGACAACCCCCAGGGTAGCGACATCCCCGCGGGTGGGGGCGGAAGTGAGAAGCTTGCAGTGTTTGCCCGGCCCCCTGCCCATGCCCCGCCGCACGGATTTGCATCGCATCCTGCTGCTGGGATCAGGGCCGATCGTGATCGGCCAGGCTTGCGAGTTCGATTATTCCGGCACCCAGGCCTGTAAAGCGCTGCGGGCTGAGGGATTTGAGGTGGTGTTGGTGAATTCCAACCCGGCCTCGATCATGACCGACCCGGAGATGGCCGACCGCACATACATCGAGCCGCTCACCCCCGAGGTGGTGGCCCAGGTGATTGAACGGGAACGGCCCGATGCCCTGCTGCCCACCATGGGCGGCCAAACGGCCCTGAATCTGGCGGTGGCCCTAGCTGAAAACGGCACCCTTGAGCGTTTTGGCGTCGAATTAATTGGCGCCAACCTCGAAGCAATCCATAAGGCTGAAGACCGCGACCTGTTTAAACAGGCCATGGGTCGCATCGGCGTGGCCGTGTGCCCCTCCGGCATTGCCCGCAGCCTGGAGGAAGCCCTGGCCGTGGGGGCAGAGATCGGCTCCTACCCCTTGATCATTCGGCCGGCCTTCACCCTGGGCGGCGCCGGCGGTGGCATTGCCTACAACCCCGAGGAATTCCAGGCCTTTTGCAAAAGCGGGCTGGAGGCCAGCCCCGTGCAGCAGATCCTGGTGGAACAGTCGCTGCTGGGCTGGAAAGAATTTGAGCTGGAGGTGATGCGAGACAGCGCCGACAACGTGGTGATCATCTGCAGCATCGAAAACCTTGATCCCATGGGGGTTCACACCGGTGATTCCATCACCGTGGCCCCCGCCCAAACCCTCACAGACCGCGAATACCAACGGCTGCGAGACCAATCCATCGCGATCATCCGGGAGATCGGCGTAGACACCGGCGGCAGCAACATTCAGTTCGCCATCAACCCCGCCAACGGCGATGTGGTGGTGATCGAAATGAACCCCCGGGTGAGCCGCAGTTCCGCCCTGGCCAGCAAGGCCACTGGCTTCCCCATTGCCAAGATCGCGGCCCGCCTTGCCGTGGGCTATCGGCTCGATGAAATCATCAACGACATCACCGGCAAAACCCCGGCCTGTTTTGAGCCCACGATCGATTACGTGGTTACCAAGGTGCCCCGTTTTGCCTTTGAAAAATTCAGCGGCAGTTCCCCAGTACTCACCACCTCGATGAAGTCGGTGGGGGAGGCCATGGCCATTGGCCGTTGCTTTGAAGAGTCCTTCCAGAAAGCGCTGCGGTCCCTAGAAACTGGCCATGCCGGCTGGGGTTGTGACCGCCCCGACCAGCCCCTGCCGGAAGCAGATATAGACCGGCTCCTACGTACCCCCACCCCGGATCGCATCTATGCCGTGCGCCAGGCCCTGGAGCAGGGGCGCAGCCTTGGGCAAGTTCAGCAACTGAGCAGCATCGACCCCTGGTTCTTGGCCAAATTCCAGGGGCTTTTAAACAGCGAAAAGGAGTTATTACGCGGCAAACGGCTCGATCAGCTGGGGGCCGAGGCCCTGCTGCGGCTTAAACAACTGGGCTACAGCGACCGTCAGATTGCCTGGGCCACCGGCAGCGATGAACTCTCGGTGCGGCGCCATCGCCAGGCCCTTGGCGTGAATGTGCTGTTTAAAACCGTTGATACCTGCGCAGCGGAATTCGCCTCCACCACCCCTTATCACTACTCCACCTACGAACGGCCCCTGGAACGGCTCAACTCCAGGGGCGACCTAGAAATACTGCCTCCTCAAACGGAGGTGCAGCCGGAAAGCCGCGCCAAGGTGATGATCCTGGGCGGTGGTCCAAACCGGATCGGCCAAGGAATCGAATTTGATTACTGCTGCTGCCATGCCTCCTTCGCCCTTCAGGAAGAGGGCCTGGCCACGGTGATGGTGAACAGCAACCCGGAAACCGTATCTACCGACTACGACACCAGCGATCGGCTCTATTTCGAACCACTCACCCTTGAGGACGTCCTCAATGTGATCGAGGCGGAACATCCCCGGGGCGTGATCGTGCAATTCGGCGGCCAAACTCCGTTGAAGCTGGCCCTGCCTTTGATGCATTGGCTGGAAAGCGCCGAGGGCCAGGCCACTGGCACCCAGCTCTGGGGCACCTCCCCCCGCTCCATAGACCTGGCCGAAGACCGCGAACAATTCGAAGCGGTGCTGCGGCGGCTGGAGATCCGCCAGCCCCTCAATGGCATTGCCCGCAGTGAAACTGAAGCAATCGCCATTGCCGAACGAATCGGCTACCCGGTGGTGGTGCGCCCCAGCTATGTGCTCGGCGGCCGCGCCATGGAGGTGGTTTTCGATGCCACCGAACTCGACCGCTACATGCGCGAAGCCGTTCAGATAGACCCCAACCAGCCGGTGCTGATCGATCAATACCTGGAAAATGCCATCGAGGTGGATGTGGATGCCCTCGCCGATGCTGAAGGTCGGGTGGTGATCGGTGGCCTGATGGAACACATCGAACCAGCCGGCATCCATTCCGGTGATTCCGCCTGTTGTTTACCAGCGGTGAGCCTCGGTGCCGATGCCCTAGCCACAATCCGCCGTTGGAGTGAGGCCCTGGCCCTGGCCCTGGAGGTGCGCGGCCTGATCAACCTGCAATTTGCCGTTCGAGATGGCGAGGTGTTCATCATCGAAGCCAACCCGCGCGCTTCCCGCACCGTGCCCTTTGTGGCCAAGGCCACCGGCGTGCCCCTAGCCAAATTGGCCAGCAAGGTGATGGCTGGCCGCAGCCTGCTGGAATTGGGGCTCACCTCCGAACCAAAGCCGCCCCTCCAGGCGGTGAAAGAAGCGGTGCTGCCCTTCCGGCGTTTCCCCGGGGCCGACAGCGTGTTGGGACCCGAGATGCGCTCCACCGGCGAAGTGATGGGTAGCGCCAGCAGCTTTGGGCTTGCCTACGCCAAGGCGGAGTTGGCGGCCGGCGAAGTATTACCCACCAAGGGCACCGTATTTCTCTCCACCCACGACCGCGACAAGGACGCCCTCGTGGCCGTGGCCCAACGCTTGATCAGCCAAGGCTTCCAATTGGTGGCCACCAGTGGCACCGCCGAACACCTCAGCGCCGCAGGGCTGGCGGTAACCGCGGTGCTCAAGGTGCACGAGGGCCGGCCCAACGTGGAGGACGCGATCCGTTCCGGCCAAATTCAGTTGATCATCAATACCCCCATCGGCCGCCAGGCCGCCCACGACGACCGCTACCTGCGGCGGGCAGCCCTCGATTACCACGTACCCACCGTGACCACCCTGGCTGGCGCCCGGGCGGCGGTGGAAGCGGTGGCGGCTCTGCAGGCCCAGAATGAATTGCCAATCCATGCCCTGCAGGATCTCCACCCCCAGCCATGACCTCCCCCTCCACCGCCAGCAATCCGGCAACCATCAGCCCCGGCAGCGATGGGCGAGAACTGTTCAGGGCCGCCTACGAGAACCGCTACACCTGGGATGCTGGTTTCAAGGGATACAAAGGCATTTGCCGCTGGCACCAGGGGGAGCAGCGGGCCGAGGGCACATTTGAGGTGAGCGCCGAGCTGAAGTCCCGCCTGGAGGGCATCACTGACCCAGCCGTGGAGAAGGCGATCGCCGGCCAGCTCTGGGAGGTAACCATCCACCGGGTGCGCCGCAGCTTTGAACAAACCCACGGCGAAAACAGCTTCACCGCCGGGGACACCGATGCGGTGGGCCTGGAAATAATCGTGGGCGGCAAGGGGGCTGGCGATCGTTACCGCATCGCCGACAACGTGGTGACGATGGTGCACCGCCACATCCACGGCACCGTGGTGACAATTTTCACCCAAAGCACCACCGACACCGGGGCCGGCTACCTCAGCCACACCTACACCAGCCGCTACAGCGACCCCAGCACGGGTGAAGCCAAGGGGCCTGAAAACCATTTCACCGACGACTTTGTAACTCTCCCTGGCGGCGACTACTGGGTACTCGAAAAAAGGGTTATCAGCACCGCCGACGGCGCCGATAACCAAACCTTTGAATTCCTTGAGCTCCAGCCCCTGGGCTGATCAGGCGTCGGGCAGCGGGTCGAGGGTCTTGAGGCGCTCATTGAGCTGCAGGGCCATCGACTGGCGGCCCACCGCCAGCACCTTGAGCGTGTCCTCATGGAGGCGCAGCTGGGCATCGGCCACCTGCATACCCCGCACCAGTTCCTTCACCTCATCGGGCAGGGCATTGAGGTCATAGCGCTTGCCTTCAAAGGTGAGCACTGGGTTCTGCTGGTCGCCGGATTCGGTCATCGCTGAATCAATTCATCGTTGGGAAAGCTAATCGGCAGGCGGCTTTTCAGCAGGAACCAGTGGTCGCTTAAAGAAAAACATCAATAGTGGGCCCACCTGGGCCGTTTGATTCAGCTCCCAGCGCTGCTGCCCCAGCAGGTTGAGGAAATGCTGCAATTGCGCCGCCGGATGCTGGGGTAAAGGGATCTTCTGGGCATAGAGCTCAGGAAATTCCCGGGCAATGAATTCCGGACTAAGGGCTCCGCCCAGCCGCTCACTGGCCGCTTCCGGGGTGGGGGGCTGGGGAGGTGGATCGTTGGCGATGTTGATGTGCACCACCCGGTATTCCCAGTTCATAACTAGCTAAAGGAGCGAATGAGTTGACGGTTGCAGAGGTCGCGGTATCGGCCCCCCGCCATCATCAGCCCGTCGTGGCTGCCCTGCTCCACAATGCGGCCCCCTTCTAGGAAAAGGATGTGATCCGCCTCCTGCACTGTTGAGAGCCGGTGGGCGATCACCAACACCGTGCGGCCGTCCATGGCCCGTTGCAGCCCCTGCTGCACCGCCGCTTCCGCCTCCGCATCCAAGGCACTGGTGGCCTCATCTAGAAGAAGTACCGCCGGGTTGCCCAACACCGCCCTGGCAATGGCCAAACGCTGCAGCTGACCCCCTGAGAAGTTGCTGCCCCGTTCCTCCACCCGGGCGCCATAGCCCCCTGGTAATGCCTCGATAAAATCAGAGGCATTGGCCAGCTGGGCCGCCCGCCTCACTGCGTCATCGCTGGCGGGGCGGCCAAACCGAATCGCTTCAGCCAGCGTGCCTGAAAACAAAGTGGTTTGCTGCGGCACCAGGGCCACCGCCCGGCGCAGTTCCGCTGAGCGCAGGTCCTGGAGGTCAAGGCCATCTAGCAACACCTGGCCCTGCTGCGGGGCGTTAAAGCGCAGCAACAGTGAGAAGAGGGTGCTCTTGCCGGCGCCCGAGGGTCCCACCAGGGCCACCACTTGGCCCGGCGCCACCCGCAAATTCAGCTGCTTTAAAACCGGTTGGCTAGGGCTATAGCCAAAGCTCACATCCCGCAATTCGAGGGCCCCACCCAACTGGGCCAGGGCCCGGGCCCCGGGGCGATCGGGCGGTTCCACCGGTTCCTGCTCAATGGCCCGCAGCCGCCGCAAGGAGGCCTGACCCTGCTGGAACTCGTTGAAATTTGTGGTGAGGTGGGATATCGGATCGATCAGCATCAGCAAGGCGGCCACATAGCTACTGAAACCCGCCCCAGTGAGGCCGCCGGCGCCGATCCGCCAGGCGCCTAGCAACAGCACCGTGAGAATGCCGGCGGCTTCAATGAAGCCCACCACGGGATGCTGCAACGCCAACAGCCGCAAGGTGCGGTAGCGGGCCCGGCGGTGCAGGTCAATTTCCGTTTCAAAACGCTGTTGCAGCCAAGGTTCCGCCGCAAAGGCCCGCACCAGGGGCAACCCGGCGATGGCCTCCCCCAACAACCCCGCCAATTCGCTCACCTGCTGCTGGCTGCGTTCCGCCGCCCCCAGCACCCGAGCCCCAAACACGCTCACCAGCACCGCCACCAACGGGGCCAGCAACAGGGTGGCTAAGGACAGCTTCCAATCGAGATAAACCATGTAGCCGAATACCGCCACCAGCTGCAGGGCGCTGGGGGTGGTGTCTTGGATGGTCTTGTAGATCACCTCCCCCACCCGGTCGGCATCCTCCGTGAGCCGATAGGTGAGATCGCCGGCGGACAGTTTCTCCAGGGCCCCGAATTCCAGCCGTTGCAGCCGGGCAAACAGGTGGCGCCGCAGCTCCTGGCTCACCTGCAGGGCTGGAGCCGCCAACAGGGTGTCTTGGCCAAACTGGGCCACCTTCTGGATCAGAAACAGGCTGAGCGCCACGGCGATCACCCGCAGCACCCGGTAAAAATCCCCGGAACCAATCGCTGGGATCAACTGGCCCGCCTGGGAGGCCAGCAGGGGCCAACAGGCCACAAACACCAGCATGCAAAGGCCGCCGGCCCCCAGCCTTCCGCGGTGGGGCTTCAGCAAAGGCAGCAACCTGCGGAAGCCGGCCGAGGAGGGTGCAAGCATCAGCGCAGGCTACGTCGACACTGTTGGAGTGTTTCAGGGTGCGGCTCGATCAATTTCTCAAATGGCAAGGGGTGGTGGGCACTGGCGGCGAAGCCAAGCTGCGCATCCAACAGGGGGAGGTGCAGGTGAATGGCGTGGTGGAAGAGCGCCGTGGGCGCCAGCTCCAGCCCGGTGATCTGGTGGAATTTCAGGGGTTAAGCCTGCCGGTGCAATTAGCCGAAACCGATGGCCAGCCCCCCACCGCCTAGGTTTATCCCCTTCCAAACAGAGGGCCCGTGGGCACTGCGTCGCGTCCGGTGGTGATCGCCGGGAACTGGAAAATGCACATGACCTGTGCCGAAGCCAGGTCCTTCGCCAACCAGTTCCTGCCGTTGGTGGCCAGCACCCCCGGGGACCGCAGCATCGTGCTCGCCCCCCCCTTCACGGCCCTGGAGGCCATGCACCAGGCCCTAGCTGCCAGTGCCGTAAACCTGGCCAGCCAGAACGTGCACTGGGAGGGCAATGGCGCCTACACCGGCGAAATCTCCACGGGCATGCTTCTGGAACATGGTGTGGGCTACGCGATCGTGGGCCACAGCGAACCGCGTAAATATTTCAGCGAAACCGATGAGCAGATCAACCTGCGGGCGCGGGCAGCCCAGGCGGGCGGCCTGATCCCGATTCTCTGTGTGGGCGAGAGTGATCAACAGCGCTCCATTGGAGACACCGAACGGGTAATCCGTCGCCAGGTGGAACAGGGCTTCGACGGCATCGACCCAGAGCGGTTGGTGGTGGCCTACGAACCGATCTGGGCGATCGGCACCGGCAAAACCTGTGCGGCTAGCGAAGCAAACCGCATCTGCGGCTTGATCCGCAGCTGGGTGGGCCATCCCACCCTCACCGTGCAGTACGGCGGCTCGGTAAAACCCGACAACATCGATGAAATCATGGCCCAATCAGACATCGATGGGGTGCTGGTGGGTGGTGCCTCCCTTGAGCCCACAAGCTTCGCCAGGATCGTGAATTACCAGCCTTTCCCGGCCGCCTAAAACCCTTGGTTGCTTTCCCCTGGGGACCACGCACCGCCGTAATGGGGGTGCTAAACCTCACCCCCGACTCCTTCAGCGACGGCGGCCAGCACCTGGATCCAGCGAAGGCCCTGGCGGCCGCCCTGAAGATGGCCGCCCAGGGGGCAGACCTGATCGACCTCGGGGCCCAGAGCACCAGGCCCGGGGCCCAACAACTGGGGGTCGATGCCGAATTAGCCCGGTTGCTGCCGCTGCTGCAACGGCTCCAGGCAGCCAAGGCCAGCGGCACTTTGCCCCAGGCCCCGCTCATCAGTGTGGACACCTTCCATGCCCCGGTGGCGGCGGCGGCCCTGGCGGCGGGGGTGCATTGGGTGAATGACGTGACTGGGGGGCGGGCTGACCCAGCAATGTTGCCCCTGGTGGCCGCAGCCGGCTGCCCCTACGTGCTCACCCACAGCCGGGGCAGCAGCGCCACCATGGATCAGCTGGCCCACTACGGCGATGTGGTGGCCGAAGTGATCGATGAGCTGCAGGAGCGCACCAGCCAGGCCCTAGCCGCTGGCGTGCGCCCTGAACAACTGCTCTGGGATCCAGGCCTGGGCTTTGCCAAAACCACAGCCCAAAACCTCCTGCTGATGCAGGGCCTCCCCCAATTGGCCGCCCAGGGCTTTCCGCTCCTGGTGGGCCCCTCCCGCAAGCGCTTTATCGGCGCAGTGCTGGGCGAGCCCCGGGCCCGGGCCCGGCTCTGGGGCACCGCCGCCACCGTTTGCCAGGCCGTGGCCGCTGGGGTGGCCGTGGTGAGGGTCCACGATGTGGCTGCGATCGTTCAAACCTGTCGCATGGCCGATGCCCTCTGGCCCCGGCCCTAGGAGCCACCCCCTACCGCAGGCGCCGCAGGCAGAGCTCCTCAAAGGCAGGCCTCAGCAGATAGGGGTAATCCCCCACCCAAAGTTTCGCCTGGGGGATCCAGCCATCGGAGAGCCTGGCAATGCGCGAAAAATCGGACCGTTCCGCCAACACCAAGCAACGGATCGTCATGCCGCGTCGGATCGCCTTGTGCTTCTTATCGAGCGGAAAACGCAACTGGCCCAAATAACCGTCTTCATCCTCCAGCTCTAAACAAAGCCAAGTGCGGCAGTTTTCCACCAACTCCAGGCGGCCCTGCTTATCGGTTTGTTCCTGGCGGCCCTCCAGCCGTTCCTTGGTGTACAAATCAGCGATCACGCCATCGAAAAGGGCCGCCGCTGGGTAGCGACGCAGCTGGCTATTGCGACGGCCCGCCTCCAGGATCGGCCCCCACAACAGATAAAGAAGCATGGTGAGCCCCGTCACCAACCAAAGCCCACTCCAGCGGCTGCCGAAGCCGGATTGGGAGATAAGTAGGGGGATCACCCCCCCCAAGCTGGAAATCAGGATCCGTTGGAGCGCCCGTTGGGGATTGCCCCAGCAAAAACTGAACTGGGGGCCACTGGCCACCGCCGGAATCAGGCGCTGCAATTCACCAGGCTTAAGGGGAAGAAACATCGGTGGTTAGATCAGGCGCTCCAGGCCATAAACCAGACCAGGCAGCTGCCGCACCTTGCGAATGGTGAGCAGCACCCCAGGCATATAGGCGGCCCGATCAAAGGTGTCATGGCGCAGCACATAGCGCTCCCCTAGGCCGCCAAACTGCACCTCCTGGTGGGCCACCAGCCCCGGCAACCGGATCGAATGCAGCCGCAGGCCACTGGGCCGCAGCCCCCCGCGGCTGCCCGCCAAGCTCTCGTGTTCCTCCAACTCAGGCGCATTGAAGCTTTTGCCAAGTTCCTCCATCAGTTCGGCGGTTTTGATACAGGTGCCGCTGGGGGCATCGGCCTTGCGGTTGTGGTGGAGTTCCACCAGTTCGGCATGGTCGTAGAAGCGGGCGGCGGCGGCGGCGGCCTGTTGGAGCAGCACCATGCCCACGGAAAAATTCGGAATTACCGCCGCCCCCATGGAAGCCTTCTCGGCAAAACTTGCCAGATCTTGCAACTGCCCTGGGCTAAGACCCGTGGTACCCACCACCGGGGCCACCCCATAGGCCAGGGCGGCCCGAGTGTGTTCGTAAACCACCCGCGGATGGGTGAAATCCACCAGCACCACCCCCTCATGCTGCTGGCTGGCCAGGCAAAGGCTGCCCTCAAAATCTGAGCTGAGCGCCACCCCCAGCTCCCCCAGGCCCAGCCGTTCGCCCACATCTGCTGCTTCGCTACCGGGGCTCGTATCGATGGCGCCCACCAACTCGCAATCTGGGGCGGCCAGCACTGCCTTGATTACCTCGGCACCCATGCGGCCAAGGGCACCGGCCACCACCACAGGAATAAGCAATTGGGTCATCGGTTGGGGCAGGGGACCCACAGTCCCGGCAGTCTGTTCGTAATCTTTCCTGATCGACAGACCCCTTGCCCATGTTCACCCAGGTCCGTTCCGCCAGCCGTCGGGTGAGCCCAGCCAGCTCGGAGGGTCGCCTGGTGATGCGGGCCGTTTATGTGGTGCTGGAACCCCAGTACCAAAACACCCTCACCCTGGCTGCCACCACCCTGAACGAGCAGGGGGGCGAGCTGGCGGTGGACCTGCGCGGCTATCTAATCGAAGAGCTACGGGACGAAGAGAATTACCGACAATTTTGCAGTGATCTTGCCGAGGCTGATGTTTTCATTGCTTCGCTGATCTTCATTGAAGATCTAGCCCAGAAGGTGGTGGAAGCGGTGGCCCCCCAACGGGATCGACTTAAGGCCGCAGTTATCTTCCCCTCGATGCCGGAGGTGATGCGACTCAACAAGTTGGGCAGCTTCTCCATGGCCCAGTTGGGCCAAAGCAAGAGCGCCATTGCCCAATTCATGCGCAAGCGCAAGGAGGCCAGTGGGGCGGGCTTCCAGGACGCGATGCTCAAACTGTTAAACACCCTGCCCACGGTTCTCAAATATCTACCGGTGGAAAAGGCCCAAGACGCCCGCTCCTTCATGCTCAGCTTTCAATATTGGTTGGGGGGAACGCCAGACAATCTGCGCAACATGCTGTTGATGCTGGCCGATAAATACGTTTATCCGAGGGGAGACAGTGGCCGCGAAAACCTCGCCATTGCCGAGCCGGTGGTGTTTCCCGACCAGGGGATCTGGCACCCGATGGCGCCGGGCATGTTTGAAGACCTCAAGGAATATTTGAACTGGAGCGACAGCCGCAGCGAGCTCGGGGCTGGGCCCCTCATTGGCCTGGTGCTGCAGCGCAGCCACATCGTTACTGGCGATGACGCCCATTACGTGGCCCTGATCCAGGAACTGGAATACAGCGGCGCCCGGGTGATCCCAGTGTTCTGTGGGGGCCTTGATTTCTCTAAGCCGGTAAATAGCTTCTTCTTTGATCCACTCAACCCAGACCAGGCCCTGGTGGATGCAGCCGTTTCACTCACCGGCTTTGCCCTGGTGGGGGGCCCCGCCCGCCAAGACCATCCCAAGGCCATTGAGACCCTGAAACGGCTTAACCGCCCCTACATGGTGGCCCTACCCCTGGTGTTTCAAACCACCCAGGAATGGGAGGGCAGCGACCTGGGGCTGCATCCCGTGCAGGTGGCCCTACAGATCGCCATTCCCGAACTGGATGGGGCGATTGAACCGATCGTGCTCTCCGGCCGAGACGATGCCACCGGCAAGGCCCACACCCTGCAAGACCGGGTGGAAGCAATCAGTGAACGGGCAATCCGTTGGGCCAACCTGCGCCGTAAACCTCGCCAAGACAAAAAACTAGCGATCACCGTATTCAGCTTCCCCCCAGACAAGGGCAATGTGGGTACCGCCGCCTACCTAGACGTGTTCGGCTCCATCTTCAGGGTGCTCGAAGAAATGCGGGCCCGCGGTTACCAATTAGGTGAATTACCGCGCGATTCAAAGGCGCTGATGGATGCCGTGCTCAAGGATCCAGAAGCCATGGAAGGCTCCCCTGAACTAGCCATCGCCCATCGCATGACGGTGGAAGAATACGAACGGCTCACCCCCTACTCCCAAAGGCTGGAGGAAAACTGGGGTAAACCTCCCGGGGAACTCAATAGCGATGGCCAACATCTTCTGATCTATGGCCGCCACTTCGGCAATGTTTTTGTTGGGGTGCAACCCACCTTTGGCTACGAGGGCGATCCGATGCGGCTGCTTTATTCCCGCAGCGCCAGCCCCCACCATGGATTCGCCGCCTACTACACCTACCTAGAAAAAGTGTGGGGCGCCGACGCGGTGCTGCATTTCGGCACCCATGGTTCCCTGGAATTCATGCCAGGTAAGCAGATGGGCATGAGCGAAACCTGTTATCCAGACAGCCTGATTGGCTCCCTCCCTAACCTCTACTACTACGCCGCCAATAATCCCTCCGAGGCCACGATTGCCAAGCGTCGGGGCTACGCCTCCACGATCAGCTACCTCACCCCACCGGCGGAGAATGCCGGTCTCTATAAGGGTCTCAAGGAGCTGGGCGAACTGGTGGGTTCCTATCAGCAATTGCGGGAAAGTAGCCGCGGAGTGCAGATCGTTAATGCGATTGTTGAAACGGCTCGGCTCTGCAACCTTGATAAAGACGTGATGCTGCCCGATGGGGACGCTGCCAATCTCGAGCTAGATGGCCGCGATGGCGTTGTAGGGGCCGTATATCGGCAACTTATGGAGATCGAAAGCCGGCTACTGCCCTGTGGCTTGCACACGATCGGCAAACCACCCACCGCCGAAGAGGCGATCGCCACCCTGGTGAGCATCGCCGCCCTGGAACGGGAGGAGGAGGGACTCCATAGCCTGCCCTCCCTGCTGGCCCAAAGCCTGGGTCGCAGCATCGATGGGGTGTATCGGGGCAACGACGCCGGGATCCTCGCCGATGTGGAACTCAACCAACGGATCACCGCCACCAGTCGCTTGGCGGTGGGCTCGATGGTGAAGGCAGTCACGGGCCGCGATGGCCGGGTGACCATGCGCCAGAACTTCGGTTGGTTGATCAACCTGCTCCAAAGGTTTGGCTTCAAGCTGCCCAGCCCCTGGCTGATGGCCTGCTGCCAAGCGGGATTCCCTGGGGTGGATTCCGGCGAACTCGACAAACTATTTGGCTATCTGCGGTTCTGTCTCGAACAGATCTGCGCAGACATGGAGATGGAAAGCCTGCTGCGGGCCCTCGATGGCGAATACGTACTGCCCGGTCCAGGCGGTGATCCGATCCGCAACCCCGGGGTATTGCCCAGCGGCAAAAACATCCATGCCCTCGATCCCCAATCGATTCCCACCCGCGCCGCCATCGCCGCTGCAAAGGTGGTAGTAGATCGCTTGATCGAACGTCAGAAGGCCGAACAGGGCACCTGGCCCGAAACAATTGCCTGCGTGCTCTGGGGCACAGACAACATCAAAACCTACGGCGAATCCCTGGCCCAGATCCTCTGGTTTATCGGGGTAAAGCCAGTTTCTGATTCCCTCGGCAGGGTTAACAAACTTGAGCTAATACCCCTGGAGGAGTTGGGCAGGCCCCGCATTGATGTGGTGGTTAATTGTTCCGGGGTATTCCGTGACCTGTTCATCAACCAAATGGCCCTAATCGACCAAGGGGTCAAGCTGGCGGCCGAAGCTGATGAGCCCCTGGAGATGAATTTTGTGCGTCAGCACGCCCAAACCCAGGCCGCCGACCAGGGCATATCCCTACGGGATGCCGCCACCCGGGTTTTCTCCAATGCCAGTGGTAGCTACAGCTCCAACGTAAACCTGGCGGTGGAGAACAGCAGCTGGGAACAGGAAGAGGAATTACAGGAGATGTATTTGAACCGCAAAACATTTGCCTTCAATGCCGACAACCCTGGCGAGATGAATCAAAACCGCGAGGTATTTGAGTTGGCGATGAAAACCGCTGATGTAACCTTCCAAAATCTAGATTCGGCCGAAATTTCTCTCACTGATGTGAGTCATTATTTCGATTCAGATCCCACCAAGTTGATTGCCGGCCTGCGGGACGATGGCAAAGCCCCCGCCAGTTACATCGCAGACACCACCACCGCCAACGCCCAGGTGCGCTCCCTCGGCGAAACAATTCGTCTGGACTCCCGCACCAAACTACTAAATCCCAAGTGGTACGAAGGGATGCTCAACTCCGGCTACGAGGGGGTGAGGGAGGTGGCTAAACGGCTTAACTTCACCCTGGGCTGGAGTGCCACCAGCGGCGCCGTTGACAACTTCGTTTATGAAGAAGCCAACGAAACCTTCATCAATGACCCAGAAATGCGTAAGCGCTTGATGGATCTAAACCCCCACAGCTTCCGTCGCATTGTGGGCACCCTGCTGGAAGTAAACGGTCGCGGCTACTGGGAAACCTCCGAAGAGAACATCCAACAACTACAGGAGATCTACCAGGAAGTGGAAGACCGCATTGAAGGGGTGACTAGCTGATCCCATGGCCCCCCTGGCGATGGCCCCCACCCCAGTAACTGGGTTAAGCATCCTCTCCACGGTGCTTGTCGATGTGGCACTGATCATCGTGGTCACAAAACTGCTGGGTCGGCTGGTGCGGGGCCTAGGCCAACCACCGGTAATTGGTGAAATAATTGGCGGCATTTTGCTTGGTCCTTCGTTGCTGGGCTGGATGTGGCCCGGCAGCCAGGCCGTGCTGTTTGCTCCTCCGGTGCTTGAGCAACTGAATTTGCTCTCCCAGTTAGGGCTGATTTTGTTCATGTTTTTAATCGGCATGGAACTAAATCCAGAGCACTTGCGGGGCCGGATTCCCCTGGCCACCCGGGTGTCCCTGGTGGGGGTGCTGTTACCCCTCGCCCTGGGGATATTGCTGGCCCAGGGCTTTGAAATCTGGGCGCCGGAGCTCTTGCCAGGGCAAAACCATTTAGCTGGATCGCTCTTCATGGGCACAGCCATGGCGATCACGGCATTTCCTGTGCTGGCAAGGATCCTGCGGGATCGCCAGCTACTAAAACAGCCCCTAGGGCAGCTGGTAATCACCTGCGCCGCGGTGGATGATCTGCTGGCCTGGGTGCTCCTGGCGACGGTGGTGTCGTTTAGCCGCTCCGGCTCACTCACCGGGGCCTTACCTTCCCTGGCTTTCACCAGCCTCTGGGCGGCGGTGCTACTGCTGGGTTTACGCCCACTGATGGGCTGGTTAGAACGCCATTACCGCAGGGAAAGACAGCTAGCCCCCCTGGTACTAGCCCTGGTGTTTGCCGGAGCAATCCTCTCGGCGGTGATAACAGAGCAAACTGGGGTGCACTACATCTTTGGGGCCTTCCTTTTCGGCCTGGCCCTGCCCCGTTACGGGCCGCTGCTGCGCCGGCTGCAGCTGCACCTGGAGGAAATCGTGCTCACGCTCCTATTGCCGATATTTTTTGCCGTGAGCGGCTTACGCACCAGCGTCGGTGCAATCCATGGCCTGAACCTATGGCTGGCCCTTGGGGCAGTGCTCACCGTGGCCATTGCGGGCAAATTTGGCGGCACCTGGGCCATGGGTCGGATTGGGGGCTTACCGCCAAGGGAAGCCGAGGCCTTGGGCTGGCTAATGAACACCCGGGGGCTAACGGAACTGGTGATCCTCAATGTGGGCCTAAGCCTGGGGGTGATCAGCCCCACCCTCTTCACCCTGATGGTGCTGATGGCGTTAATAACCACCGCCATGGCCGGCCCGCTGTTGGGACGCCTCGGATACGCCGCTGCCTTGCCCCAAAACCAATGACTCAGAAAATCGTTACTTTCCGCAACATTGCGTTAAACTTTCATTAGTTCACACGATCGCCATGACCTCTTCACCCACCATCATCCGCGGCGCCACCGTTACCACCGAAGACGGCGGTCGCCTTAATGCTTTTGCCGCAGAACCCCGCATGCAAGTGGTGAGCGCCGAAAACGGCTGGGGTTTCCACGAGCGCGCCGAAAAGCTGAACGGCCGCATGGCAATGCTTGGCTTCATCGCCCTCCTCGCCACTGAATTCGCCCTAGGCGGCGAGGCCTTCACCCACGGCCTGCTCGGCCTCGGCTGATCCCTGCGAGCTTTTACGCAGCACTCCCCTTGCCCGCGGCAGACTCACTGCCGCGGGATTTTTTATGGCCCCCTTGCCCAACCGCCCCACCGCCTGGGTAAGCGGTGCCGGCCCCACCGGCTGCCTCGCCGCCCTGGCCCTGGGCAGGGCCGGCTGGCTGGTAAGCCTCCACGACCCAGCCAGCGCCCCCGCCCTGCAAAACCGCAGCCGCGCCTATGCCCTCACCCACTCCAGCCAGGCCCTGCTCCAGCAATTAGGGCTCTGGGAAGCGTTGGCCCCCCACTGGCAGGCCTTTGATCGGCTCGAACTAATTGATTGCTCCAGCGCCAAACAGGTGAGCTTCCTGGGCCTTGGTCCAACCCAAGGCCCAGGGGCCGTGGGCTGGATACTCAACCACGCCCCCTTGATGGAGGTGTTGCTGGCCGCCTGCCACCAACAGCCCGGGCTGGAATTGTTATTGGGCCAGGCCGCCAGCGCTTCAGAGGCCCACCAGCGGCAGCTCACGGTGATCGCCGAAGGGGGCCGCTCCCCCAGCCGCGAACGCCTGGGCATCCCCTTCTGGGGATGGCGATATCAACAGGCCTGCCTAACGGCCCAGGTGGAACTAGAGGGAAACGGCGATCACATCGCCTGGGAACTTTTCCGCCCTGAGGGGCCCCTGGCGGTGCTCCCCCTAGGCAAGGGCCTCGCCCAGGTGGTGTGGAGTGCGCCCCAGGAACGCTGTAAGCAACGGGCTGCCTTGCCAGAAGCCGCCTTCCTAAAGGCACTCACGGCGGTGCTACCCAGCGGCCTCAAGGCCCTGGCCCTGCGCGACCAGCCGGCCAGTTTCCCCCTGGAATGGCGCTTGGCGGGGCGGCTGGGCCAAGGCCAGCAACTGCTCTGTGGGGAGAGTGGCCACCGCTGCCATCCCGTGGGGGGGCAGGGGCTGAATCTCTGCTGGCGGGATGTGGCGGTTTTGGCCCAGGAGGCGGCAGCGGTAAGTAATGGTCGACAAAGCCTGCGCCAACTGGTGCGCCGCTATGGACGGCGCCGCTGGCCCGACCTACTGGCCACCTCGGTGGCCACAGATCTGCTGGTGCGCCTCTTCTCCAATCGCCAGCCGGTGTTGATGGCCCTGCGCAGCCTTGCCCTGGGGTTGCTGGGCCGCTCGGGCCCCCTGCGCCAAGGGGTGCTTCAACTGGCCACCTACGGGCTCGGCCCCCGGAGCCTTGACAAAAAAGGGGTTAATCCTGAATAATCAGGCCTCTTAATGTGCTCTTAACAGCCATTGGCTGCAGATCGCGGCACACTCTGCTTGAGCCTGCAGTACCCCTCTCCCCCAGCGTCTCCGCCCCGGCCATGGTGATAACCACATCGCCACAACCTGTCCCCCCCTCGGCCCTGGTGCAGTTTCTGCGCCGGGACATCGGGCTCAGTGAAGACGCCCTAGCCTTGGGGGTGCGCCAATCGTGCCAGGAACAGGCGCCGCTACCGGTAACGCTTTGGCGCTTTGGCCTGTTGAGCCTCGGCCAGCTCAATCAGGTGTACGACTGGCAAGACAGCCAGTAGCAGAAAGTTAGTAAAGAATCAGAGATTCCACCGGTTCAACCCCCGGCAACCGCTGGCGACCGCCCAGGTCGGTGAGTTCTGCCACGAAGCCATAACCAATTACCTCACCGCCCGCCTGGCGCACCAGCCCCGCACAGGCCGCAGCGGTGCCACCGGTGGCCAGCAGGTCATCAATAATCAATACCCTGGCACCGCCCGCCAGGGAACCCTGCTGGATCTCCAGGCGATCGCTGCCGTATTCCAAGCTGTAATCGAGGCCCTCCACCGGCCCAGGCAACTTGCCGGGCTTACGCACGGGCACAAAGCCGAGGCCCATGGCAAAAGCCAGGGCATTGCCAACGATGAAACCCCGGGCCTCGATGCCCACAATCAGTTCAGGTTTATGGCCATCACAACGGCTGGCGAGGCCTTCCACCACCAGGCGCCAGGCCTTGGGATCCCGCATTAACGGGGTGAGATCACGGAAAAGGATGCCGGGCTTAGGAAAATCAGGCACATCCCTGACCAACGCCTTGAGCTGTTGATCCAGGGTGATACTCATGGCTGTGGCAACGGTGACAGGGGGTGACGGCAGCCCTGCCCTGCTGCCATCATCGCAGCCATCGCCCCCGCCCATTGACCGACTCCCCTGCCCGCCCACCCAGCAGACCCTTACCGCGCCGGGGCCTAGAACGCCTAGACCTGCTGCTACTGGCCATTGAGGCCCTCGATCTCCATGGCAGCGAAGCGATGCTCTGGAGTTGTGAACAGCTGGGGCTCTCCGAGGCCTTCCCCGATCGGGTGGCCCTTTGGAAATCCCGCTGCCGCAATCCCCTGCGCCGGGCCAGCCGCCGCGGTGAACTGTCGAGCCAAGAACAGAAGGGACTGGTAATGCTGGTGTGCAACCTGGCCCAAAGGCTTTACCCCATGTTGCGGCAGCTGCTTTCCAGCAGCGAACCTGAACAAATCAACCGCCAACGCTGGGAGCTTTTCAACGGCCGTTATCGCGAACTGATCCAGGAACGGATGAACGACAAACGAGGGGCCATTCGCCTACTTATTGATGGAAGCGAAGCTGAAAGCCTGCGGCGGCAGGTGGTGCAAACCCTGCTGTTTTGTGCCGGCCCCGGTGGGCTACAACGGTTAGAGGCCAGCCTGATGGACGGCAGCCGATGACCAACTTTTCCCTCGGTGCCCTCGGCGGCTTAAGTGCTGCCAAATTGAAGCTGCAATTTGAAGAATCCAGCTGTCGGCTTGAACTAACTGGCCTGCCAGACGTGAGCGCTAGCCCCAGCGATGCCAGCACCGCCCCAGCTGGCCAGCGGTTGAGCATCCTCACCGGCTGGGAACTGAACCTGGGCCAACGGGCGGCCCTCCAGGGAAAACTGGAGCACCTCCAGGCCCTGGTGGCCGCCGTGCAGCCCTACGTGCGCCACCTGGTGAGCAACCACCCTTGTCCCCAGGGGGACCCCCACTCGCCCGTGCGCCTGGAACCGCGGGGTAGGGGCCATCGACTGCAACTACGCAGCAGTCAGGCAAATACCGATCCCCTTGATCTACAGCTGGATGACGCCGAACTGGCGGACCTCACCCAGTGCCTCGATCAAATGCTGCAGGACCCCCGCTTGGGTATCAGCCTCCCTCTGGCCGCCCCCCAACCGCTGCGGCGGCGGGAGCAACCGCGCCGAAAAGGGGCTGCCACTGGGTGGGCGGCGCCGGCTGCCGCCCTGGGGGCGCTATTGATCACCGCTGGATTGGCCATGGTGATTCCCCTGCCCGAACGCAAGCGGCCAGCGGCCAAACCCCCCGCCCCAACCACGAGCCAGCGATGACCACCCCCCCCAGCTGGAGCGACCTACGCCGCCACGTAACCCGCTTGGGGGCAGAGCTGGATGTGATCGTGCGCAGTGACCCAGAGGTGTGCGGCCTCAGCGGTGAGGACTTTCACCTCAGCCTGCACCACGGGGGCCAAGGGGATTGCACCGTGCGCGGCCTGAGCCTGGTGGAATGCCCAAACAGCTTGGTGGTGGAGGAGTTTGTGCGCTGGATGGTGCAGGTGGGTTATTTGGAACAGCCCTTAGAGAGTCACCCAGGGGATTGACCTACCCCTGGGTATCGATAGGTTGCAGCCCATGGCCCGTCGCCCCACCAAAATCCGTTCCCTCCGCAAGGCCCCGCGGGCGCCCGGGCGTTTGCCTGCGCTGCTGCTGGCGCTGGCCTGGGTAGCCGCCGGGGCTGGCCTGATGTTTGGCCTCTCGCAACTGCCCAATCGGCTAGACACCGTGCTTTTCTTCAGCACGGCCCTGCGCAATATCACCATGGGGCTGCTGCAATTGGGCGCAGGTCTGCTGCAGTTGGCGGGCGCCCTAATTCTGATCATCCTGGTGGCCACCAGCCTGGCATTGCTAACCGGTGGACTGCTGCGTCTGCTGCGGGTGTTCAGCCCTGGCAGCTTCGGACCGGATGGCCTCGCATCCCGCTTCCGCCGCGGTCGCCAGCGGCCCAGCGACAACGGCCGCGAAGCGAATACCCCCAGCTACCTGCTAGATAGACACCTCTAAAAGCAATCGCCCAAAAACGCTGCCAAGCAAGCCCCTGCTCAAAGCCCATACAAAATCTACTTATCTGCGGCACAAATGCCGCAGATAAGTTCCTAGCCCCACCACAAATCCATCAAGAACTAATACTGGTAGCCAGTCAACCAAAGGGCACCATTGCAATGATTGAAACAGCACTATTAATAACCTTTCTTCTTATTATTAGCCTAATCTTAATATCTTATATCGAAACACTTGACTGGTCTTTATAGGCCAATGTCTTCAGCCCAGAGATCAGGCTGCTCGCTGAGCATCTTTTGCATCAGGGCCTCACAGGCAGGGTCATCGAGGCAATCCACCTCGATGCCAGCATCAAGCAACCACTGCTCAGCCCCCTGAAAGCTGCGCCGTTCGCCAATCAGCACCCGCCTGAAACCAAGCAACACCGCAGTGCCCGCACACATGGGGCAGGGGGAAAGGGTGGTAACCAAGGTGAGTTCAGGCCAATCACGACGGCGACCGGCATTGCGAATGCACTGGGTTTCCCCATGGGAGGTGGGATCACCGTTTTGCACCCGCAGGTTGTGCCCGCGGGCCAACACCTCGCCTGTTTCGGTGGCGATCAAGGCCCCGATCGGGATGCCCCCCTCGGCCCACCCCTGTTCCGCCTCCGCCAGGGCCTCGGCCATCAATTGCTGCCGCAGGGAACGATCCATGGGCCTTGGTTAGGGTTAGTTCACTCTGACTGGCGAAATCGCTTGGGGGCGAGCGAGCGGCGGAACAACATCAATTCCTCAAGGCTTACAAACCCATCAGCATTGCGATCGAAGCGGCCGAAGTGATCCCGAATGCCAGGCAGTAAATAGGTTTCCTCCAGGCTCAACAAACCATCGCCATTGCGATCAGCCGCCCGAAAAACCTGAAGCAGGCGTTCCCCCAGGAAAGGCTCACCCACTGGGGCCACCTCCCGCAGTTCCACTTGGCCATCGCCATTGCGATCAAGGCTGCGCAGGCGCGGGTACCCCTGCAAATCAGCCGGTTGCAACTTGCCATCACCATCGCGATCTAACCGATGGAATAGCTCAAGCATGCGGCGCCGATGGTCCTGCATGGCGGCTGGGTCCTGGGCGGCGGCGGGTAGGGCCAGGGCCAGCACAAGCAACAGCAGCGCGAGGGGGCGACTCATCGCCCAACCCTATGGAAGCCCCCCCGCTAAAACGCCATGGGCGGGCCAACTAATGCCATAAAACTGTGACGGAATCAGACTGATCCCGGGGCTGGTTTCCACCGGCCGGGGCCCATACAGTCCGAGCATCCTCTGATTAAGCCAGGCCATGGCCAAGGCGCAGACCATCTGGGTGGTGGATGACGATCCGGAACTGCGGCAGCTGCTGAGCACTTACCTGAACGACCAGGGCTATGAGGTGCGCACCCTCAATGACGGGAAGCAGCTCACCGCCCGCCTCGAGTTCCAGCGGCCCGACCTGGTGGTGCTCGACATGATGATGCCAGGCGACGACGGCCTCACCATCCTGCGGCGGCTGCGGGACAGCGGCGATGATCTGCCGGTGGTGATGCTCACCGCCCGGGGCGAAGCGGTGGATCGCATCATTGGCCTGGAGCAGGGGGCCGACGATTACCTAGCCAAACCCTTCATGCCCAGGGAGCTCACGGCGCGCATTGAGGCGGTGCTGCGGCGCCGGGGCTCCATGCCTGCGGGCACCCCCCTGGCCGATGGGGCACTGATCAACTTCGGCGACAACAGCCTCGACCTCTCCGCCCGCACCCTGGAACGGGATGGCGAAATGGTGGTGATAACCAGCGGTGAATTCGGCCTGCTGGCCGCCTTTGTACAAAACCCGCACCGCCCGCTCTCCCGGGAGCGGCTGATTGAACTGGCCAGGGGGCCCAGCAGTGATACCGACAGCCGCAGCATGGACGTGCAGGTGTCGCGGGTGCGCAAACTCATTGAGCCGGATCCCACCCGGCCCCGCTATCTACAAACGGTGTGGGGTTATGGCTATGTGTTTGTACCGGATGGCACCCCCCGCAGTAAGTAGCCGATGAGCCTCCCCTCCGGGGCCCTGCTGCTGCGGCTGGCCCTGTTTCTGTTACTGAGCTGGGGGGCAAGCCTCGGGGTGCTGCAGTTGCTGCTGGGCCAACGGCTTGACAGGGCCCAGATGGAACAGATGGGCCGGGATCTGGCCAGTGGCATTCGCCTTAGTGAAGTGGCCTTGGAACGCTTCCCCCCCTCGGAGGTGGCCCAGCTCAGTGGCCTACGGCTCAGCACCAACGAACCCGCGCCAGGCTCCGTCAAAAACCTTCCCCAGGAACGGGCCCAGGAACTGCGCTTAGAACTATGCAAACGGCTGCACCATTGCCCGGAGGTGGTGCCCACCAAACAGCCCAACGATGGCGTTTGGGTGGAATTGCTTAGTCCGCTCGAAAAGGTGTGGTTATTTGCCCCCTTACCCAGCGACAACTGGTGGCCCCCTGATCCCCTGCTGGCCTCGCTCTCCCTGCTGAGCGGCAGCGTGGTGGCTGGGGGACTCTTCCTGCTGCTGGAGGTACAAAGGCCCCTGCAAAGGCTGGAACGGGCCCTGGGGCGAGTGGGCCTAGAGGAAAGGCCGGCGCCCCTGCCCCAGGAGGGGGCCGTGGAGGTGCAACGGCTGAGCCGGCGGTTTAATTCGATGCTTACCCGCCTGGAACGTAGTGAAGAGGAACGGGCAACGATGCTGGCAGGCATCGCCCATGACCTCAAAAGTCCAATCACCCGCCTGCGCCTGCGCCTGGCCATGGAATCCGGCAGCCCCCAGGCCCAGGCCGACCTGGATGCCCTGGAGCGGATCACCGGTCAGTTTCTGCTGTTTGCCGGGGGTGGCCAGGCGGAACAAAGGGTGAGGCTGCCCTTACAGGAGCTAATTGGTGAACTGGCGGCCCGTTACCACGGTCAACCGCTGGAACTGGACCTAGAAGCCATCGAAGCCCTGGTGCAACCGGTGGCCCTGGGCCGGGCCATTAGCAACCTGGTAGACAATGCCCTCACCTACGGGGAACCACCGGTGCTGGTCAAACTGCAGCGCCAAGCCGGTGAGCTGAGCATTTGCATCCAAGACCAAGGTCCTGGCATCGCTAGGGGGCTAAGGGACCAGGCGCTAATGCCGTTCCAACGGTTAGATGCCTCCCGGGGGGGCAGCGGCCACTGTGGCCTGGGCCTTGCCATCGCCAGCCGCGTGGCCGAGGCCCATGGGGGCCGCTTGGAGTTGAAAGATTCGGCCCAGGGGGGCTTCAGCGTTTGCCTGCTGCTGCCAGAGGCAAGCTGATGGCGCCCCTGTTGCTGATTCTGCTGGCGGGGCTGCTGCTGCGCCTGGCCATTGCCGCCCTATTACCACCGGGCTACGACGAGGCCTATTACCTCTTCTACGGCCATCACCTGGCCCTTAGCTATTTCGACCACCCCGCCGCCGTGGGGCTCTGGGCCTGGCTGGGCTTGCATTTGCCCTTCAGCAGCTTTGGCCTGCGGCTGCCTGGGGTATTGAGTTACACCTTGGCCTCAGCCCTGCTGGCCCTGGCCAGCCAACGGCAATTGGGCCGCAGCGCCGGCCTATGGACAGCGGCCTTGACGGGCCTATCACCGTTGTTGCTGGCCTGTGGCGGGGTGCTTTTGCTGCCTGATGCGCCGCTGCTGCTACTGCTCAGTGCTGTTATTTATGCCCTGGCGGTGGATGCCCCCTGGGGTTTGCTGGGCCTGCTACTGGGCGGGCTCACCCTCTGCAAATACCAGGCCTTACCACTGCTGGGCTGTTTGCTGATCTGGGCCCTCAGCCATCCCCAACGGCGGCGGCGGCTTTTCGGCGCTGAGGGAATCAAAGCTCTGGCGGCCTGGGCGTTGGTGTCCAGTCCCCTCTGGATCTGGAATGCCCAGAACGGTTGGATTTCCTTTCTGTTCCATGGGGCCCGCACCAGCGAGGCCCTGGGCTTCAACCTCAGCGGCCCACCGCTGTTTCTACTCACCCAGCTGCTGGCGCTGTTCCCCAGCATCGGCATCCTTTTACTGATGGGGGCTGGTCCCCATCGCCCGGATGGGGCCAGTCCCTTCCGGCTGCTGCTGCGCTGGCTAGCCCTGCCGCAATTGCTGTTGTTTCTGCTGCTAGCGGCGCGCATGCAGGTGCTGGTGAGCTGGTTGGTGCCGGCCTGGTGGCTGTTGCTGCCCTTGGCGGGCGAACGGCTGGCGGCAGCCCAGGCCAGGGGAGCCCGCTGGCTACCTGCCTGGAGCTGGTTCAGCATTGGCCTACCGCCAATGCTTTGCCTACTGGCCGCTAGCCATGTGCGCTTTGGATTTGCCAACCCCCTATTACCCGCCAGCATCGATTCCTCCAGGGAATTAATACCGCCTGAAAAGCTGCGGGCGGCCCTCAAGGCCCAACCAAAACTCTGGAATGCCCTAATCAAAACGCCATTGATCGTGGGCCGCCGCTACTACGAACCAGGCTTCCTGGCCATGGCCCTGGGTGCAGACAGCAAGGCTGAATACACCACCTTTAGTGGTGACGCCAGGGGCTTTTTGTTTTGGCAACCACCCGATGGCTTTATGGGCCGTTCTGGGGTGCTATTTGGCCTGCGCAACCCTGACCAGAAGGAAGAAAACAAAGCCTGGCTCAAGCGGCTGGGACCGTTGCAACCCCTCGGCCTGGTGCGGCTGGAGCGGGGCGGCACCGTGGCCCAGGAACTGGAGTTTTTTGGTTTCGCTCCCCTAGCCCAGCCCTGGGATCGCCGGCCCAGCGCAAATGAGCCCTAGGGCGCCAGGCTTTAACCCCCCAAAGAAAACAACAGCCCACCGCCGCCCACCAACAACAGCCCTATCCAACCCAAGATTGAGGGCCGTTCATCCAGAAACAAAAAGGCCAGCAAGGCCACCACCAGCAGGCTGAGCCGATCCACGGGCACCACCAAAGAAGCCTGGCCAGCTTTCAACGCCCGGAAGTAGCAGATCCAGGAAAGCCCAGTAGCTATGCCAGAAAAGCCAAGAAACCACCAGGTGCGACCAGAAAGTTCAAAGGGGTTACTCCATTTCCCCGCCGCCACCAATAGCAAGGGCAGAAACAGGGCGACGATGCCTGTGCGCACCAGGGTGGCCAAATCAGGATCCACATCCTCGAGGCCAGCCTTGGCCAGCACAGCTGTGATGCCCGCAAACACCGCTGAGCCGAGTGCCCACACAAACCAGAGCGGTAGCGGCCCCATATCAACACTTCAAACGACTGCCATCCTCCCCTGCGGCCGCCCAGCATTAACAGAATTTAGGAATTTCACCTACCCCATAGCCAAACCGGTAATCCCGAACTTAAAAAATAAAATTAGCCAAGGCAGCAAAGGCAAGGCAGAAAAGCCAAGGCGGATTAAGTCGACAATTTTCTTTGATTATGGCGAATCAATTTCATGAAATTACTAGCGCGGCTCTTAACAGCAATACCAAAAATCTGATTGAGCAAAATCCCCGTACCAAGCATCCACCCAACAATCGCTAACTCTGGGGCATGCTGGCTGCTGAGCTGATAAAAATCAGACGATTGAATTTGATCAATAAGCAATGCCATCGGTCACTCCATGAACTACTTCAGTAATACCTCAATCCCAAGCCCATGGGGCTCAAGATGCAGATAAGCAGCAAGCAAGGCCTCGGCCAAAGCTGAAAAATGGTGAAAAAGGATCTAGCGGTATGAGTTGTAAAGCAACAAAGCCATTAGGCACCACCGCAAAGGTGCCATGAGTCGTAACCAGCGACACGGGAACCTGTGAAATAATCATAAAAACTGTACTTCTTTCCCCTATTATCCCCAGGAGGGCAGTTTTGAGGCAAGGAATCCAGACATGCCTTGATCTTATGACCAGACGCGAAGTTAGCGGAGAGAATAAAATCATCTCCCTGACCCGAGTATATGCCAATTCCGTTGGTTAAGTTGATAAAAACCTCCTTACCAAAATCATCCTCTATATGACGATATTCAGGATCCCCAGGACTGGGAACCATCCGAAACCTCTTTGCTTGAACAAAGGAATTAGAGCAGCTCCCCACTGTCACAGGGGGTGGTGCCGCCTCAGAAGGCAAGGCGCCCAAAACGAGCAAACCAGCCAGGGAGGCAACGAAGAAAAGCCGAGGCAAAATAATTACGCCACTAAAATAATATTAGAATGATAAAGCTCCCAAGGCAATGGAGCTACCCCCATTGCAAACGACAGCAAGCCAATATCTCCAATTAGCATGTTAACTACATCCACTGGACGCCCATAAACGCAGACCAGCAAAGAAAACCCTCCAATTTACCATCCTCAGCGTCTTCCCCATCATCAGACCCCTTCGTCAGAATCCTCATCAGAATCTTCTGTGACTTCAGAAACCAGCTCAGGATCTTCCTCTTCTGACTCCTCTTCTGACTCATCTTCTGACTCCTCTTCTGACTCCTCTTCTGACTCATCTTCTGATTCCTCTTCTAACTCTTCTTCTGATTCCGTCTCACACTCTTCATCGGACTCTTCCTCAGACTCTTCGAGCTCTACCTGCCAAGCCTCCACCAAGCGAACAACAAAATTATCCTCGTCTTCACCATAATTTCCATCTGCCTCAGAGATGGCAATTATCTGATTCACAATTGCCGCAAGCACTTCATTGTCTATGCTTGAGGCAAATCGATCAATACTATCTTGAATGAGCTCCCCATCAGCCAACATTGGCAACGTGTTATAAATCAACTCATCAGCAGGCAAATCGGAGCCGAGTTGTTTCAATACAGCCCCTAGGTAACCAGCTATTATCGCCACCTCCTGGTCGGAAATAGTGGCGTCTGCCCTTGCCGCAGTCAGAAAAAGTAACGCCAACCTAACCTCCAAAGGTGTGTCACCCATGGCTTCAACTAAGGCGTCATAATCGCGATCACTCAGACCATGAATATAGCCTTCAATATCCTCTAAAATAGACTCCTCGTCATCTATCCAAGTTTCCTGATCAGGCTCCACAAAATCAACCCGTTTAATCACCCAAGCATCATTGCCATTGCGAAGGCTTTCATTCATCATATAAGAGTAGGGAACATAGCAATAGCCCTTATCTCCCCACTGTTCACCCCAGGAATTGCGCACAATAAACACCTTGTCCACATCTGAGTAACCCACGCACAACATTGCATGCCCTCCATGGGTACCACGACCCACATCAGCGGAGTTAGGCATTGGCACAACGCCTTGGCGCTGCTGATCAAATGATTGAAATAATTTAAGAGCAAACATAATTGGACTGCCCTCGGCCAATGCACGCCTCCACAGCTCCAAGGTATTGGGCACAATCTCTGCCTCTTCCACAAGGAAATAAGCTGCCTTACCATAGGCCTCTTCTGCGGGCTCATGATTCACCAGTTCAGGATCAAATGGCCAAACTTCCTCCGCACAGGCCCCCAACTCCTGCAATGATTGAATGGCATCACAAAAATTTGTGCCTTCATCAGTCACCCCATCGGGCTGGTGTCGAAGCCTGGAATTATAATAAACAAACAATCTACTCGTATCATAGGAATCTTGAAGATGCTGAGATTGCAAATACTCATAGGCGCCGGCAACTGCATTAGCCACACAGCTCATGGTTTGCTGTTGATCCTCCACCGCGGTGAGCCTTGGGCGCAGATCTACCTTGGGGGGAAGTTGAGCTGATACAGCACTGGAGCCACTGAATAGCTTGGCTTCTGCTGGAGGCTCTTTGTATTGATAGCCTTGAATCAGCAGGGAAATTCCCGTACGCAGCATCAAAGCAAATGCATCTTCAGCAGCCATCGGCATCCGCATCTAATAAAACTATTCTAAGGGATAATCTCACCAATGACCAACAAATAAAGCATTCACAAAAACCACTGGAAACACGTATTCCATTACCGCTATAGAGTTATCCTTCTGTGACGCCCAGGCCCGCATAAATCCGCAATGGCATTTCCTTCCGGCCCGTTTTGGCTAAAGGGTAAGATGCGAAGACAAAATCAAAACACACAGGTTAGCGCCACAACAGTAAGCAATCTTTGACGCTACCGATAAACCAACTTCAAACCCTTACATCTAAACCTCCCCTCAGCCCCCTTCAATATATTTAAGCTACTGGCATTCGAAAGGCCCTAACGATAAATTACATTGTAACTATAAATTATCATCCTGATCACAGAAAGAGCATAAACCGGCCCAGTTTGCAGATGCCCATCGCAGCATCATTGCCAAACTGTACTAGCTACAGGCCACCGTTGCAGAGAAACTTAGCAATGGCTCTTTTCTGGAGCAAGTGAAACTCTCTGCAAAAATAATCCATAATTAGGGCCTCCTGAATAAGGCCAGACCAGGTGCGCCGCAATGGATCTGGGCAGTTTCTGGCGGTAAAATGTACGCAAATAGGGCCATTTGTGCCCAAAAGCCGCCCAGGGTTTTCCACATGTATCGGCGCGAGCATCGTGATCAGCTCT
>CALRNU020000014.1:0-73057 GCA_943369595.1 Synechococcus sp. UW140 | reverse complement strand
GAGGAAGCGTTGGAGGTGATGCGGTTAACGGCATCCATCCGCTTGAAGCTGTTGGCCACAACCGACGACAGGGCGTCGATCTGACCAGCGTTGATGAATTCGCCGCGGGCATCAGCCTGGGCAACGACCTTGGTGAAGGCGTCGAACATGGGGGCTCTAGGGCTCGGCTTGTTGGGTAGGGGTGCCGGATGGCCGCGAAGGCCGTTTCAGCCCAGTGATTCTTGTGCAGTAGAGCGTTAGCCGTGGCCCGCCTTAACAAAGAGTCATTCTCAGGCCGCAGCGGGTGCCCGCTGATACCCCATGGCTAGGGAGCTACTGCTAATGGAGCGGCCTTGGGCGCCGCCGGTGCGCTCAGATTTGACCATTGGCCTGGTTTCGATACCATCCGGCCCAAGCCCCCTTGGCCATTGCCATGAGCAACTCCAATCCGCTGCATCGGCTTTTGGGCCAGTTGCATGCCCTCTCTGAGGTGAATGAAACCCTCACGGTGCGCTTGCTTGACCTGGAGGAACGGATGCAGCAGATGGATGCCCAACTGAGCGCTCAACAGGCGGTGCTCGCCGAGGGGGACAAGCTGCTGCTGGCTGCGGCTGATGCTCGCATCGGTCGCCTGCAGAACTTGCTGGAGCCGGAGTCTGCGGCAGCCCCAGCCCCTCGTTTCTCCCCTAGGCCCCAGCCGCAGCTGGTTCAAAAAGAAATCGAGCCCGCCAGCCTGTTTGCCGACGAGCCCGAACAGCTCTTTATGGATGACCAGCTAGGGGAACCCCAGGGGGAGCCCCTTGAAGAAGCCCACCAAGAAGCCCTGGCTGAGGACGACGAATTACTTGCCGCCTGAGCCCTGGCCCCCCACCAGCCTCAGCTGCTCAGCATCGCAGTGATGATGGCGCTGGTGGTGCGTAGCAGCTCCAGGCTTCCCACCACAATCAGGCCCAGCCAGAGCTTGCGGATGTTTTCCGGAGGTAGGCCATTGGGCCAATTGATAAAGCTGGGCCGGGGCCCCCACTGCTGGCCGCCAGCTTTGAAGCCACCGCCGCTGGCCGGGGGGAAACTGGCCAGCACTTCCCGGTAGTAATGCTCGTAACGGGGCAGGGTGATGTTGGTGGGCAGGCTGCCCACACTGCGGCCGGGAAGTACCCGTTGGCGTTGGTGGGGGACTGAGTCTTCCCCGAAATTCGACTGATATTCCTCGGAACTGAGAAGTTCGTCGACCATGGCAGCCACGCCGCGCTCGCCAATCACGATTGACCAGGCAATTGCTTCGGCTTCCCCATGGATTTGCCTGCCCAGTAGGCGCTCCACCAGGTGGCGGGCCACCTGTTTATTGCCGTTGCAGCGATACACCCCCTCAAGGAAGCGGGGTGAGAGGGCGAGGCCCCGCACGAATTCGCGCACGCTGATCTGGCCACTGCGCAGCTGGGATTCGAGGATCCTGTGGCGATCAACCTTGAGGGTGTGGAAAAAAAGCTGGCGGTAGGCGCCTTCAATTAGGTCGTCTTTTTCGGACCCATCGAGGGCGGTGGCTCCGCTGGGCAGATGGGATGTTTCGTCGCCGCCGGGCAGGAAGCCTTCTACGCGGGAGTTCTGGGAGACCAGGGAATGGTTATGGAGGCCGAGGGTCAAAGCTGGGCGGCAACTAGACAGAGAAGGTATTCCTACCCAGCGGGCTTGCAGCGCTGTCCTCACATTGCTTCATTGGGCCAATAGTCGTGCCAGCTGGCGGGGATTGCCTCGGCGTAGCTGGCCTTGCGTTGAAATTCAAAGGGGCCGGCTAGGGATCCCCACACCAGTTCATGGCTTTCAGGGTCGTGGCCCCTGTCAAGGGTGCGCATGCCGTTGCCATTGATCTCAAAACTGCTCACCAGATAGGTGCGCTTGCCCTTGCGTTCAACGCTGCAGCGGCAGCCCGGCTCGATGGTGCCGCTGAAGCCATCGCCCTCTGGGGTAACCACATAGGTGCAGCCCTCCAGGGGGTGGAGCTCCTGGGGGCTTAGGGCTGCAAGTCGCTTTGGATTGGCCGTGGCCCCCCAATAATTTTGTTCGTTTGCCACCGCCTTATTGCGGATGCGCAGCTCGCCTTGTTCCACCAACACCTGCAGCACCCTCAGCCGATAGGGCTGATCCGGGGCAATCGTGTAAGCCTGTTCCAGCAGTAGCGAGCCAGGCTCCAGTTGGGGCAAGGGGCGCACCCGCACTTGGATGTGGGCGTAAATCGGTGGGTTGTCGAAGGCTTGCTGCTGGTTGCAAAACTCGCCGCAGAGCTGGCGGCACAGGTGCAGGGGGTTGGCCATTGGCAAAGGCTACAAAATATGGCGAGCGATCTTGGTCATTTTGGCGCGGTTCCTTTGGTTTCGTTGGGCATGGATTGCCCTGCTGCTGCCTGCCCTGCTGGCTGGCTGTGGTGGCTCCGGGTCAAACGAAATGGCCAGCATGGGCTCCACCATAAGTGTGATGGTGGAGAGGGAGAACGTACTTGATCGGCTCAATATGATTGCCAGTCAGCAGATGCTGAAGGAGCAAAAAAGAGAATTTGAACGCTATCACCCTGGCGGCCAGTTGGAGCTGGAGATGGTGAACAGTGATGTGCTTGAGCAAACATTGCAATACCGTGCTTCCCGGGGGCTGTTGCCTGATCTGCTGCTACTGGTGGGTAATGATCTGCTGCCTTTGAAGAAAAAGGGCTATATCAGTTCCGTGAAACTTTCAGCCCTAGAACAACAAAATTTTCGCCCGGTGGAGCTGAGCCAATTGCAGAGCAACGGCGAACAACTAGGGCTTCCTCTTTATCTCTATACGCGCTTAGCTTGTTATGATAAAAAGCGTCTGCGGCAGCCGCCCCAAAGTTTGGCAGATATTGTTAAGCTTGGCCAGCAGGGCCATAGCATCGGCTTGGAATCTTCATTGCGGGGGATTCAATGGGTATATAGCGATTTTGGCGGTAACTTATTCCCTCCACGGGGGGAGGGCTTTAATAGTGAGGCCTTATTCAATTTTCTAAGCTGGTTGAGACTGGCGAATTTACAGCCAGATATTACTTTTGTTACATCCGGCGCTGAGCTTAGCCAAGGCCTAATTGATGGTCGTTTTGAGTGGGTGAGTTGTTCGCCTCGCTGGTTGCCCAGCCTGAAGCACTCCCTTGGCATTCGCCTGGGGCTCTCGCTGCTGCCGGGTGGCCCAAAGGGCCCTGCGCGCCCGGTCATGCTGCAGCGCACCTGGGCCTTTGGGGCCCAATCCAGTGGCCACCAGCGGCAGCTGGCCCGTCAGTTGGTGATGTTTAACTCCAATGTGGTGCAGCAGCGCAATTTGGCCCTGAAGTTGGGCAATGTGGTGCCGGTAAACCCAGAGATTGAGCTGCCCTTAAAGGTCTATCCCACCCTGGGCCTGATTGATCAGGCGGTTCGTTCCAGTCGCCGACTTAATCTTAACCAGGAAAATCAGTTTCGTGCCCTGGGGCCGCCTTCCGAAGCGCTGATTGATCAGGTGCTCAGTGGGGCTAGGCCCCCTAGGCAGATTGCTCCCCTGTTGGAAGCTTTGATCAAAAAGGCTCAGGTGGAGGCGCAGTAATGAATTCAATACATTTGGCTATTGATGATCTGCTATCTGATTTTTCCCGGCCGGCTATTTTCTGGCAGTTTGCCGTATTGCTGCTGGCCCTTGGCATTTGGTTCATGCTCAAGGGGCGTTTGGGGCTGGAATCCAATTGCTGGCCCCTGGAGCAGCGATTCCCCCGTTTAACGCTTGTAAAGCCCCTGGCCAATGAGGCGTTGCTGTGGCTGATGTTAATTCTTTCCAGTCGTTGTTTAGATGCTTTCACAGGCGTAGCGGGCTTGGCCATATTCCTTGCTGATTTCTATGGACTCTGTCTTTTGTCTCGGCTGCTGATCTTGGTGATGAAGCAGCACCTTTCCCCGGAGCTGGTGCACCGGGCAGACCTGCGGGTGGTGCGGCCCTTGTTGGCAATTTTGGGTATTTTAAGTATTTTTGCTCAGATTAGTGATTTGTCTCTGGTTCTGCAGGCGCCTTTGTTTTCCTTGGGGGGGCAGGTGATCAGTTTTGGAGATCTTTCACTGTTGTTGTTTGGTAGCTATTTTCTTGCAGCAGGCACTGCGTTGCCGGCCTGGGCCCTGGCCTGGGTCACCCGCAGAATTTTTAATCTCGAGGGGCCGGCCTATCGGGCTACCGCCCTATTAATTAGATACATGATTGTGGGCCTTGGCCTGGTACTTATCCTTGCCCAGGTGGGGGTAAATGCCACCTTGGTGGCAGCCGTGGGGGGCGGCCTATCGGTGGGTCTTGGCTTCGGTTTGAAGGAGGTATTCAGCAACTTCATCAGTGGTTTGTGGTTGTTGTTGGAGGGGGCAGTGCGGCCAGGGGATGTGTTGTTGTTGGAATCAGGTAACGGCGAAGATCCCTGTGAGGTGCTGGAGTTGGGCATGCGTGCCACCACCCTCTGGCGCGACCGCGACAACGTGGAGCTGGTGGTGCCAAATCAAACTTTCTTTACTCAATCAATGGTTACCTACAGTGGTATCCGGGACCGGAGGCGGCGCAGCCAAGTGCTTATTGGGGCGGCCTATCGCCATCCCCCCGAGCAGGTGATTGCCCTGCTAGAAGCCACAGCTAAAACAGTGCCCAGGGTTTTGGTTGATCCGAAACCAAAGGGCTTATTACTCCGCTACGACGATTCGGCAATTACCTATGCAATCCGTTACTGGATTGAAGATCCAATGAATGGGGTGGGCATTGCCAGCGAAGTTGGCATTGCCATTTGGAATGCCTTTGAAAAGGCGGCCATTGAAATGCCATTCCCCCAAAGGGTGGTTCGCTTGGACTCCGGTGGAAAAGAGTCAAACGACAGCAGCCAATGGCAGGATTCAGATTGATTGATATGCCAGGACCCAGATTTGAACGAGGAACGATGCGGTTTAGTCGCACCAAAAACGCTATATCTGGTGTATTGGGTGCCTGATTGACCGCTAAATGCAGTATTTGGGTTGACCCTCCCATACCGCTCCCATACCATTAGGTGAGTTTGCGGTCGGACCAAGTGCCCCCTGGTTTCGGGTGCCTGGTATGGGAACTCTATGTCTCGAACCCTGCCTCAGGATTGGTCGGACGGGGAGCGCAAATCCCTCTCAGTCGTTAGGGATCTTGGTTTACGGGGCGACTACCCCAGCACTCTCGCCATCTACAAGGTCGCTAAGACCAAGAACCTCGATTGGCGCTATCTACCCAATGAAGAGGAGGACCCACGACCATTTGCAGGTCGGACCAACCAGGGCAAGGGCAAGCGCAAATACGAAACGGGGAGTACGAGTACTGAAGACCCCTGGGAAGCGGGGAAATCGGCGATCACTGCTTCCATCGCAAGGAGGCAACAGCGTTTAAGGGAATTGGAGGGACAGCAGGTAGATCGGGAGCACTCCCTTGCTGTCTATTGGGAGACCTGGATCGCCAGACAGGCAGTGAAATCCAGAACCAACCCGACTCGGTGGTTACGGGATAAGCGTCTGCTTTGGAGCGGGAAAACTGGTATCGGACACCAGGGGTGGGCAACGCTGAAAAGTATTGAACGAATTACCTATCAGGATTTTGAGAATTTCTTTATTCTCATCGGTGAGCACTGCTTGGCAAAGGGGACTTCTGGTGACGAAAGCAAGCGTCAATACAAAACACTGATCAGGCACCTTTTCAAGGAGGCACGAAGAGACAACCAGCAACTCGTATGTCCAGAATTTCCTGAAATTACAAAGCAAATTACTCAGGCAGTCCATCTTTCACATGAAGAGTGGAATTTGCTTTTAGAGCAAGTGGTTGCCTTCTCCGAGGGGGCATCGTTAAAGGACCTTTCTCCTTACGAGTACAACAGTCTCCAATGGACTCACAGGAACAAGAAAAACCAAAGGAATTGGGTTGATCTCTACGATGCTTTGAACCTTCAGTGGTTTTTCTATTTGCGTAGTGAGGATGCTCCCCGCCTCAGGTCGGAGTGGTGGAGGGACAATGGCGAACAGATTATTTGTTACTTAGAAAAAACAAAAGGTGACAGAGACCTTCACGACACATACGCTTACCGACCAGATGCACTTTCCAATACTCGGAGGATGCTGAAGAGGAAACCGAAAGATTATAGCGTATTTCCTTGGATACAACGAAAAGAGCGTAGTGAGAATGAAAGCAATGTAGGAGAAACCCTTAATAACCTTCTTCAGATTGCCTGTAAAGCGTGTGGGATCAACAAAAGAATCGTTTGGACTAATATCCGGCATACAGCGTTTCGCTTGACACTGGAAGAGTATCCAGAGTTGGGGACCTCACGATATATAAGAGACTTTGCTGAAAATGGTCACACTTCACCTGAAATGCTTCACGAACGCTACTTGCGTTTTATTGAGCGTGAAGCAACTGCTAAGAGGGCACAGGCAAAGATTAAACCAGGTCAATGGTCAATGGTGAAGCGGGTTGGGTAAACCTTCTTCATGGTGCTGGAGCACCTGTCACCTTGTCACCTGCAAAAACAAGGTTTCAAACTGCACGGCGTTGACAGACTGTGCAAATTCAACTATTGTCGGGAGATGAATATAAGAGCATGAGAACCAACGATGAGTACGCTATGGACTCCTGAGGTGCTGACGGATATCGCCCAACGGATCAGCACTCAGGAATCAATTCGGTTTTGGGATGAGGACGAGGTGGGATATCCTCAAGAACTAGAAAAAGAGAATGTCACTCGTTACCTAAACAACTTCCTACCTGCCATTGGGATATTCAATCTTCCGGATCAGGACTCGAAGGGAATTCCCAAACTCTCTCTGGTTTTCTTTTATGAGGGCAGAGTTGAGCGAATCGATACGCAACAGTTCGAGACTGTAGTCCAAAAGGTTCTGAGTGAAGCGGGATATTCAGCGGTAAAAGAACTTATACACTTCAAGAAGAATCAGTTTTTTGGAAAGGGCGTCCTGAACTCAATTCCCTCCTTAGAAGGGAGAACTCTACTTAGGGATAATAAAGACTCTTCTTTTAGATTCTTTACCAATGGTTATGTGGAAATTACAAGTGACAAGGTGACAGCACCGTTGCCCTATTCGATGCTTCCAGATGACTGCTACATATGGAACGATCTTGTCATTCCTAGGCACTACCGACCTAGTGAATTTGAGATCAGAAGCGGAGATCGCCATTACCGTGATTATGTTGCAAACCTATCACGAGATCCTGAAGGCGAATTTAATGATCAAGTATTTGAGCGGTTGCAGATCGCCATTGGTTATTTGTGCCACCGCCACAACAGAGCAAGCGAGCGTAGATGTTTGATTTTGATAGATCGACTAGACGATGAGAGTTTAATAGGTCAGAGCAACGGTGGAACAGGGAAAAGCATATTGCCTGTATGCCTATTCAACGCACTTAATGGATATAAAATCAATGGAAAGGCAATAAAGCAAAACAAAATCGATCAATTTACCTTCGGAAGCGTAAACGAGGCGCATGAACTAATCCTCATTGACGACGCATCAGACAATTTTGACTTCGAAAGTCTTTATCCGCATATTACAGGAGATTTCTATATTCGAAGTATGCGTAAGAATCCAATTTCGATTCCTGAAGATAGAGCGCCAAAAATTGTGATTACTACTAATAGACCAGTTGGCGATTCAGATTTTTCATCACAGCGCCGTCAGTTTGTCGTGGAGGTCTCGCCCTACTACAGAGAGCAAGCGCAAAAACACGGCAAGACTCCTAAGGATTTACATGGCGGAATGGAATTAGGTAAAGATGAATGGGGTGATCATGATTGGAACGAATTCTATCAGTTCATTTTTGAGTGTATTCAGGTTTACCTCAGAAAAGGTTTGCCAAAGCATAACGAAGAGTCCAAGAACTACAAGCGCAGTCAATTTATTAGTCGTTGTGGAAGTGCCGATGTTCTTGACGCCATAGAGGAGGTCCTGGAGAAGGTTTCCGCCAGTGGTGACGAATGGTTTGTGGATCAGTTCTATGGGGTGATCCGAAGAACAGTGCCTTCATGCAAACTGACAGATGCAACGCTTCTGGGACTGCTCAAGGAGATTGCCGAATCACAAGGGTATCTGTTCAATCCTCAGAAGAATGGAAATATCGACAAACAACGCCTGAACGATGAACGGTGGAGTCGTTGGGTCGCTCTTGGTTTGGATCAGTCCACCAAAAAGACTGGTGGTAAGTACCAAAAGGATGATCGAGTGACCGTCTTTCGGGTAAGTAAGGATGGGATCGAAGTGAAGAAGAGCGCACTTGAATTGTTGTTCGACGAGTCTTAGGATTTCAATGAGGTCTACTGGAGAAAATTTCTGGCGCGAAATTTTTTCTATCGCTTGACACTACTTTTGTAGACTTACCACCCTATTGACATTAATACTGCCTTTTTGGTGCCCTATAAGGCGCTAGAAGGACTCAGGGCGCCATCACTGGAATCAATGGTGGCAAAGTGCTCCTGGACCTCTAAACGCTTGAGTAGGACCTGCTGAGCGTCCATCTGTTCAACCAAAAATTTGTAAGTATCAGGCAGGTAGTGACCCAGTGAGTCAAGTTGCTGTTGCAGAAAGGCGATCTTTGATTCAAGGCGTTGGCGCTCTGAGGAAGGGTGACTCATTGGATCTCATCAGCACCTGGTGGTTCCTCGTAAAGAGAATATGCCTGATTTAATGCATCCCATAAGTCATCGTCATTATCCCAACCAAGTTTTGCGATGGTTTCTGGACTCATGCGTTCGACCCAATCGGCAACCTGGTCATACAGATGTGGATTGAAGGGATTGGTTTGCTGTTCAGGATTGAACTCATCATTAAAGAAGTTCATAATGACACCATCTTGTGCTTCTCATACCACCTGTAGTGAGTCAGGAGGAAGTGAAGAGTTCCAGTTCTGGAGCGCCTTAGGTTTCTGGAGAGTTCATCAAACTCCTCAAGCGTGTCCTGGTGCTTGTTTCCAAAAAACAGATTGATGCTTTTGGCGTCTTCTGGATAGGTTCTAGTGCTCATAAAATTGTTGCTGTAGGTGTACTATTTAGTCTTTATATTGAAGATTAGGTCTGAATTTCTGTAGTCCAAAACCAGGTCTGCATCCTGATGGTGCTTAAACTTGTGGTAGTCCTTTAAGTTGTAGAAGGCGTGGTGGTCGTAATTCCATTCCTTGATCATTAGTGCTGGATCCTCCTTACGGTTGAGGTGCCTGAAGGATCTGAAGCGTCTTGCCACTCTGTTCTGAATGATCAATTCCAGTTGGGTTATTGATGATGCAAAGGGTGCGGGAAGTCCCTCTAGGTGAAGGTTGGAATGCCAGATGATGTTCCCATTGGGATCTAGTGATTTCTCATGAAACCAGACCATTTTAATTCGTTTCTCTGGGGGTGGTAACTGATGCAGGTGGCACCTATAGATCGCTGGTAGAAACTTATTCCTGAAGTGCCTAGCGTGACCTTGAGTGGTTGCATAATCCTTAGGCGCTGGAGTCCATTGGATCACCAGAAACCAGGAGGGAGGATGTTTGTTCCATTGGTGCTTTATGGATTTCTTGATCTCCTTATAGAGCGCAGTTGATCTTGATTGATTTCCTCCCGTCGGTCGGAAATCTGCTTCACTTCGTTCAGCAGATCCTTTTGGTTTGATTGATAGAATCGTTTGTGTCATGCTATTGGTACTTATAAGGTTGATATGAGGTCTTTTCTTCGCTGGAGTTCTTATGGTCTTTGGAGGTGCTCAGAGGTTCTTTGATGTGTTCTCGGTGGGAGAGGAATTCAAGTTGCTCTGAATCAAATTGGAGTTACTCTGAATTTTTGTCGCTCCTTATACCTCAAGGATTTGATGCACCCTTGCTAATCAGTATGCGTTACGCGACTTATTGATCTGCCTCTGCGATCACCAGTAACGAGTAAGTTTTTATTACCTTACTATATAGCGTTTCTGATTTTTTGAAGAGTTAATCTGATATGGCGCAGACTTAACTTGCGAATTACAAAGTGCATATCAATTAAAAAGATACTTTCTTGGATTCTTCTAATTTACTGAAGAGTGTCTCTCTATAGGGATTTCAGGTTCTCAAAGGAGCATAATGTTAATGCCTTTCAGGCATTGCCCTTGGCATCTCTATGCTGTGTCTTTAAGTATTTGCTTCTAGAATGTCTTAGAGTTCTTTGAGTACTCAGTCCTTATCTTCAACGGGGACAAACCTATCCTACTCAAAAAATCATATTTTGTCAAGGCGGGGTAACTGTAAAGTTGGCGTATGCCAATAAGCGCGAGCATGAGAAGGATCCCTGAAATGTGAGTCCAGGGTTAATAGCGACTTGTCACCTTGTCACCTGCAGATATCGATTAATGGAAATTCAGTAGTGGATGGCAAGGAGACTTAAAGCGACCAATAACTTGACACCAGAAATTTTATGGTCTATAATATCTATACAGAGACGAAGAGAACGCAAGGTCAACGATCTTAGGACTTGGAAGCAATGTCGATGTGTATCATCGTTAAATAAACCAATCTTGCACAGTTGCTATATCAACTAGATGCAAGAAAAAATGCCCGTCGAAGGGTATTATTCTTTTGCAATAAAACAATGACCATACTTAATGAATTTACTCCTATGTTCGCTTACGGCGATGCTGTAAAAGGAGAGGAATGGACAAAACTCATGTCTTCAAAGGACAGGAGTTGGGCAGAGATTTATCTTGAGTTCAAACCTCAACTCTCCCAGTATATCGGATTCCTTCGCTTAAACTCCTTGGATCATGAAGATGCCGAGACAGAACTTAAGTGTCTAGAGACTAATTTTGCTTGGGAAGAGGAGTTTCACCTTTTATGGGATATTGACGCCTGGTTTCGCTCTGTCCAGGTCAAATATAACTCCCTTGAAGAAATGCTTAAAGCGGAAGAAGAGGGAACCGAACCTGAAGAGACTGCATATGATGCATGGAACTCTGATGGTGGAGACTTAGACATAACTTGGGGGCACCCTACTTCTCCAGGCGTCACTGTAACTTCACTGCAACTTAGGTAATGCAATGGGCGCCCTTACTGGGCGCCTTCTTGTATCCCCAATAATTCTATAAATCATATGAAAAAAGAAGTAAAAGACTTCTCTCGGGAAGTCATTGAGGCACTGCGTCCACATGCTCTTAAAGGAGAGGTGTTCATGATTCAGAATGGACACATAAAGGTCAAGGGAACCTACCCCTCGGGTACGCATTCATTCGTTTTTGGATTTTCCCCAAGTAGCAATAACTGGAAAAAGAAAGCAAGAACAGAGTTGAAGCGTTTTATAAGAACACGGATTCTCTGCGCTTAGTTAGGGTTTTCCTTTGTCTCCTGTGGGGATGCTTAGCAATCGCCGTGCGCTTCTGGCGCATGGCGATATTTATGTATCTCACTGCCACCCTGATTGCGTCCTCAATATTCTTCTAAATAGAAGGTGGTTGTACGGCGAAAAATGACTCAACTAAAAGACAGAGATTATAAGCATGTCGCTCAGAGAATCCTGGGCATTCTTCAGGAGCAAAGGCAACTAAGAAGAAGTGCGATTCAGTGTGAGTCAGTTGAAGACTTAGCAGAAGAAACAACCTTCTACATATTTCGGACTGATGGTACTCAGGCGGTGCTCGCCAAGGGCATAAAAGGGTATGAGGAAGCAAAGAATCGTGCAAATCGGTTTCGACAGGCGATGAACTTGCGTTGGGATCAAATTTCATTCAAGGCAGAGCGTCAAAATCCAACTCCCAAAAAATTTGGTGTCAGTCCTAATGGAAGATCCTTCACAAATGCTCGTGGGGATACGGGCAGGGTCGATTATGCGAACCGATTTAACGCATCCAAACGAAGTAGATTCAGAGGATATACGGACTCCCAGGGAAATTATCATGACATCGACTGATTTAGAATTCTCTCAGCAAGTGACTAGTGAACCCTGGGCAATGCTGTCAACTTGTTTTTAGTGAGCACTTCTTGCAGGGCGCTGCTTGGTGAATATTAGCAGTGCAACTATCATCACCAACAATGCCATGGATGCTGAATAGCGACTAAGTGCAAGACCACCTTTGGTAATTGGTTTGTCTAGGAAATCGCCAACTACTGCTCCTAATGGTCGTGTCAATACAAACGCACTCCAGAAGATAATGGATTGATTGACCAACTTGGTGCGGTACGCAAGAAAGACTCCCAACAGCAAGCAACTAAAAATCAAGGCACTGCCCAAATATCCAAGTGCTTCAGTTTCTGCCGTCCAGTCCCCCAGAGCAGTGCCAAGCGTCTGGGAAAACATGATTGTTGTCCAGTAGTAGAACTCTGCTTTTGGCGTCTTGATTGAATCAACAGAGAATGTGCCCAGATCCCACTTCCATATCAGTAGCGATCCGATCAGAAGCACAACCAGGACTGCTGTGCCTCCTGTGTAACCAATATGAAGAGATCGATCAACATAGTCGGCAAGCGTTGTGCCAAGTGTGGTTGTGGCGATGATCGTTGCCCAGTAAAGATAGGGATTGAACATCCTTGCCTTTACTTGCCCTGCTACCAAGATCGCAAAGATAATTGCGAATATGCCTGTGCTGATGAGGTATCCAAGGTGCAATGACATTGAGAGCGCATCTCCACCCGTCTCCCCCAATGTTGTTGCAAGAACCTTGACTATCCAGAAGACAAGAGTGACTTCAGGAACCTTGCTGAGTGCGCTTTCCTTCATGCCTGGTTGAAATCCACTGGAATTTTCTGGCGTCATGGTCAAGTTTTCGACAAGTTCTTTGTCCCTAATCCCTTCCTAACCCATCCGTTCCTTACCCCCACAACTCCAGACCCAACCCCGCTAGTGCCGCTGCCCTCCTCAGGCAAGAGGAAGCAGCAACCTCAGCAGCAGGTGCCTGGGATTTTGATTCCAGAGGTTCTGATGCCACTGCCGAGTAGTGAAGTAGGTCTCCATCAGCAGTAGGGATTGTCAGACGCCCAGTGACCACCACGGCACCACCGACCTCTTGAACGCTCTGAACCTCCCAGCACCAACCAGGAGCACGGTGATGAAGGTGACGGGCAATGGTGTTCCAGGGGCAGTAAGTCAGGGTCGCTGTGCCCTGCTTCCTGGTCTTGAGGTGCCGTGGATCAATGGGGCGTGAGAGATCCGCCAGCGTGTCGGCAGTGGGGCGAAGAGAGAACTTGGCACTTGGCGCCTTACAAGGAGCAGCAGTCACTAGAGATCTTGCGTCTGATGCACAGATCATAGCACAGGGGTAAGCGCCTGGCACAAGATGCAGGAGGTCACCTGCTCAGTTCTTTGCGCCTCATGCAAGATGCCTGCAGGTATGCGGTTGTCTGCGGGATGGCGCTTCCTCGCCGCTGCGCCTCCTGCTGGATTGCCTTGATGGCGTCACGGGTCTGTTGGTCGTAGATCCAAGAGGTGCGCTGGCACTGCTTGAGGATCCACCCTCCAGAGAACTGAACGCCAAAGCGCAGTTCAGCATCGGAATAGGTGACCGCCAGTTCGGAATCAATCTCCCTGCGCTCATCTTCCAGGCGCTTGATCTCCTCTGTGATCTCCACCCGCCTGAGCAGCATGGCGTCAGTGCTCAGTTCCGCCAGATGCGGGAAGCGGTCTGCCTTGAGGGGAATGGATGCCAGCACTTCGGCGATGGATTTCACTGATCTTGAATGCCTGATGCACTGATCCTAGTGCCATGTGCAAGAGAGCATGCGCACAAAGCGTCTTGTCTTGCTGCAAGTGCGCTAGGTATGGTGTCAGCATGGCAAAACAGGTTCGTCTGACACTCGCCAAGGCAATCGCCAAGGCAAATCTGCGCCGTGCTGAGGCGGGCGAGAAACCCATCACAATGAACTCGTTGGCGACTCAGGCGGGAGTGGCGGCAACCACTGTTGCCCGCCTCGCAAGAACCGACGACAAGGCGGCATCAGCACTGTCGCTGGATCTGGCATCCAAGATCGTGACGGTGCTGGATTGCGGGATTGAGGATCTGCTGGAGGTTGTTGAAGGAAGGCAATAGAGTTGGTTTAATTGCTACGAGCAGTGCATGGTTGTCGGTTGAATGCCTTGATTTAATTGCTAAGATACTCCAAACTATATTCGCATTCTTGCGACTATTATTTCGATTTGAGTTCTTGACCAGGAGTATTTTCATGTCTTCTGACTGCTGTCAATCTAAAGCGAAAGAGTTGGCGCTTCTTAGAGAGCGCCAGTCCAAGGTTCTCTGGATCGTGATGGCAATTAACCTTGTGATGTTTGTGATAGAACTTCGGGCGGGTCTTAGGTCTAACTCCTTGTCCTTGACTGGAGATTCTCTCGACATGCTGGGCGATGCGCTGGTTTACGCAAGTAGTCTGTTTGTAATTTACAAGAGCGAAAGACTTCAGGCAGCATCTGCATTCCTCAAAGGAATCATCATGCTTGTCTCATCTATTGCAGTTCTTGTCAGGGTGATTTACGAGTTCGTGGCATGGCAACTGCCTGAGGTCAGCATCATGGGCAAGGTTGGTCTTCTTGCATTGTTTGCAAATCTGTTCTGCCTGCTTCTTCTTTCGTCTCACAAGGATGACAATCTCAATATGACTTCTGTTTGGTTGTGTTCACGAAATGACATTATTGCGAATGTCTCTGTACTGGTTGCGGCGTGTCTGATTTTGATCTTTCATTCACCCATTCCCGATCTCATTGTTGGGTCTTTGTTGACCTTGCTCTTCGCCAGAACTGCGGTCAATGTGTTGTCTCAATCCTGGAAGATAATATCGGTACGATCTTAGGTTGTTTGGATCTCATTGCGTCAGGACTTGTGCTATTTCTGACATCGAAGATCGTGCCGCCCTTGTAAGGCAATAAAAAAGCGGACCCTTCCAGATCCGCACCAGTCCCTGCCTGAAGCGTTCGGTTCGTGATGGGATTCCAGGTAGGTGCTTTCGGAATAGGGAGGTCAGTCGCCAGAACTTCAACCCAGCGGCAACCGCAAACACTGCCCAGGGCACCAGCATCCAGAGGGGGTTGTCAATCACGCTGCATCCTCCCTGAATGCCAGGCACTTCTTTGTCTGCTGGTGCTGCCTGAATGCCCATTGGTTGCCCTTGACTTCCATCTCGCAGTGGTCGCAGATGGTCGTAGGAACTGCCTTGATCCAATTGGCAGGACGCTCCCCCACCAGTTCCCGTCTTGATGGTTCGATGCCCCTTGCCTTTTGGTAGCGGATCAAAGCAGGAGCAGTGGTTACAAACCCTGTCTCCAGGCAGCGGAACAGCAGGTTCTGACCGCGGAGGTTCTTGAGTTTGGTGGTAAAGGCAGTCAATTATTTACGGGTCAGATAACGAATGGCGCCTAGAGCAATCGTCAGTCCAAACACCGTGTTCCAGAGGATGGCATCCCGACTGGTGAGGCGCTTGAGGACTTGAGGGAACTGCCCCCGTGCTGCGAAGAACAGCGTCCCACCAACCAGCAGAAGAATCGGTATCCCAAGTGCCAGAAGGAGTTCCAGACCCATCAGGCGGCATCACAGACCTCCAGCGTAGGCAGGGGATTTTGAAGTTTCTTTGCTGCCCTGGAGCGGGTGGGAACACTAAAAGCAGTCGCACGACGCTTCATGTCCCAACTCACCACCTCCTCCATTGCCCAGGAACTCCACAGGGATGCCCTGCTGACCCTTGAGCAGTTGACCACCAGCATCACGGTTCTTGCCCTTCATGTCTCTCACCGTCCAGTCGATGCTCCAAGAGTCCGTGCGGTCTTTGAGCAACTGCTGGAGGCGATCCATCAGGCAGAGACGGACTTGGCGGTATTTGACCTTCCTTGACCTCCTTAGTCGGTTGCGAGTAGTACTGATGTACCTGCTTGCGACCGATGCCTGTTGTTGACCCTGTGAACGCTGAGGAGTGGGACTACCTGGACATCGATGTCCTTAGACCCACCCGCTCCTCAAGGGTCTGTATGACTTGCCAGCACTTTCGCTATGAGGTGGGAAGGCACTGCGTCACCCTGCTCACCACCCCGATTCATCAGGGACTGATTCCTCAAGGAGAGCACCTGACTCGTAAGTGCTTTCAGTGGTCCACTATTTGGCGGGTTGCAGTTCGGGAGCGCCATTCGCTTAAGAGGGTTTTGGTAGTCCCTTTGAATCTCCTAATTCGCCGCCATCTGTTTATTTTTTGTAATATCTATCCCAGCAGTTTCGATACATCATGGAGTTTCCGCATGGCATCCAAAATTGACCATTTCTATATGTGCCATTGCAACCTATCTCCTTTGCTCTTGCCTCAGCATCTTTCTGGTTAGTGTATCTGTCGCTATATGGGTTCTCTGGCACTTTCGTATTTTGTTGGGCAATTGATGGCGTAATACCTGTCGCCAAAAGGCACATTATGGTGCCAACCATGACATTATTCGATTTGGGCAAGAGTTTCATTGTTGACTGCTTTTGCTTTTTTCTATTTTGCTTGAGCGTTCCTCTTCTTGTGGCGAAATTTTAATGCAATTCTGCTGCATTTACGATTGCTTCTTCCTTCTTTGAAAATATCTCTGCCGACCTCATCAATTCCTGAAGATGAGTTGCAGACTTTATAGTAGGTTCATCTGCCCAATTCCCCATATGCGCTCTCTGCGCTTGGCGCTTGCCGCTGCACTGATCTCCTTCATTCCCGTGAGTGCAAGGGCGCAGCAGGATTCCTCGATGCCTGAGATGCATCACATGCACCACAGCAGTTCAACTGAAGCAGTGCCTTCAACCGAAACTGTTAATGGTTCCCATCAGCACGGTATTGGACCAGCAGGTGAGACCTACGACCTTCGTTTCATCGATGCCATGGTTCAGCACCATAGAGGTGCTTTGCGGATGAGTGAGTTTGTCTTTGATATCGGTTCTCCAGGGGTTGGTGCCCTTGGCAAGGAGATTTGGAATGCTCAGTCGCAGGAGATTAAAGCGATGCAGCAGTGGCGTAAGGCGTGGTACCCCGATGCACCTGACTATCCAATTGCCTATCTGTCAGGCGGGGACCCTAATTCATTGAGTGGTCTGACTCGGATGAGTTCTGAGCAGATTGCTGCAATGCAAATGCTGGATGGCACACCAAGCAAGAAAACCCGCGTTACTTGGTTTCTAGAGGGAATGCTCCAGCATCATGGAGCAGCATTGTTGATGGCGCATGATGCGCTCAGGCAAAGCACTAATCCGACAATACTGCGCCTATCCAGGAACATTATTATTGCTCAGCGAGCAGAGATTCTCCAGATTCGGAAGATGCTTCAGCATGATGGTTTGAATAAATCTGAGTACTACAACTATGAGGCACTCTTTTCTTTGTAGTCGCTCTGCTTGCTTGCCTGTCTGATTCACCAAGGTCTGATCCCACAAAGTGAGTACCTGACTCTGTGGCGTTTCAGCGGATGCTTAGGAGTGAGTATGGATTGGTTGTGTCCTGAACAATCGTTATCACGCAATGTCTTGAGGATTAGTCCTCGACCACTGGGTCTGCTTTGCTCATGCTTACTGCTATGGCGATTGCGATGATGAAAGCAATTGTCGTTGTCGTAGCACCAAAACCCAATCCACCTTCGCTTTTCGCTTGAGAAAGCAAGTCACCAAAGGATGCTCCTAGCGGTCTTGTTAATATGTATGCCAACCAAAAGGCAATGTTTTCCTTGATCGTTCCAAAACGGTAGAGCAGTGCAATGATCCCAATTGCACCCAGGAATAGAAGTCCCGAATTCAGGTAACCCAGTTTAAAACTTTCGGCAAACAGATCGCCAGTTGCCGTTCCAAGCGCAAAGGTGAACAGAACCGCCAACCAGTAAAAGATTTCCCTGGGGAAGGTGGTAATTGAGTGAATTGAAATCGTCCCCTCTTGCCGTTGCCAACCCACAAAGACAAGAATCAGGGCAATCAGAAAAGCAATGCTGCTATTGACCAAGGGAATCCCCAAACCATCTGTCAGGTTGTCTGTGATGAGTGTTCCGACAACGCTTATGAAGACAATGACCAACCAATAGGCAGAGGCAATGTATTTCTTGAGAAGCAACTGATAGGTGAGTGCTCCAGCAAGCAGAGCAAGCATGATTAGGGAGGTTTTGGGTAGACCTATACCCAGGTTCCCATTCAGAAAATCTGCTGCTGTTTCTCCGACCGTTGTGGCAAGAATTTTGATTACCCAGAATGCCAGTGTGACTTCTGGAACCTTGGAGAGTGAACTGCGAATCTGGTGCACGGATTTGTTGAATTTGCAACAACGATTTTACCAGTCTGCAAGACCTTGCCCGCTCCCCAAAGGTCTGCATGACTTGCCAGCACTTCCGCTATGAGGTGGGTAGGCACTGCGTCACCCTGCTCACCTGCCCGATTCACCAGGGACTCATTCCTCAGGGAGAGCACCTGACTCGGCGGTGTTCTCGGTGGGTGCCTAGGCGGGAGGTCGCTATGGGGTGGTGTCCAGAAGCGGCGTGACGCGTATGGACGGCAGCGTGTTTACGGTGAAATCCTGTGTCCGAGAACCCCATGAAGGTCATCCATAAGGACCAAGAGCACCTGGTCTCCCTCTCCTCGGATGAGGTTGCCCTGCTGCTGGACCTCTGCTTTGCAGGTGCCTGCTCTGATCTGCTGCCCTCAACCAAAAGTGCCAAGACCCGTGTGAGGCGCTTTATCGGGCAGGTGCAGGAGTGCCTATTGGACACCGCCCAGCAGGAGTGGTTGGCAAAGCGGGGTCTGGGGCATCAGTCGGCGTGATCTGCGCCTGCTGTGAACGGTTGCTCCTTGCCTCTGGGGACTGATCTCCTCTGCATGTAGGTGATTCCGAAGGTGTTCGAGGTCCTCTGAGCGCAGTTCACCGTCCTGATCCCAATTCATCAGGGCGGTCAGGGGTGTCCCTTGGTTCTGGTGGTGGTCCATTAGGTCGCCTACTGCGTTGGTTCAAGCATGAGGGGACTGACTACCCGTTAGTTGCTGGTAGAAGCACTTTGTGGGGGAAGACTTCCTAAAGAACCCCAGTGCTTATGCCCGCCCTTGCTCCCCTTCCTGGGTATTTGCGCTCGGCGTCCTCCTTGGTGACCTCTTGACCTCCTGTGAGACCTGTAGGCACTTCACGGGGCGCTCTGGTCCTCATGGCATCTGCTCGATCTGGCAGAGGGCACTGACGGGTGCGATGGCGGCAGTGCAGCGGTGCTCGCTCTGGCAGGGAAGGGGGCGTTGAGGTCTTTGACGGATCCGCTTGATTTGTTGTTGCGTGTAACGACGGCAGGGGTGTTCTCGGAGGGGAACGGTCTTCCTCCCTGGGCAAGTGCTGGTATGGGAATGCTGGGCATCGTTTCAGCGCACGACAACACGCTTCAGTCCCATACCGCTCCCATACCTCGGCGGGGATCATGCTGTCTAGTGGTGAGACGCTGAATTGAACCGCACATGGTGCTTTTGACTGGAAAATCCGTCAATAAAGCACCATTTGTGTGGTTTCTTGTATCACTTGTCTAATGCCAGGACCCAGATTTGAACTGGGGACACGGCGATTTTCAGTCGCCTGCTCTACCAACTGAGCTATCCCGGCTTGCCCGTGGGCAAGGAAAGATCTTAAAGCACCGCTGGGCCCTTTCAGCCAGATTTGCGCCGCTTGGCTGGGGTGCGGGCAAAGCAAGCCATGCCCAGCAGGCCATGGCCCCCGGCCTCCAGGGCGGCCATGGCGGCCACGGCTGTGGCGCCGCTGGTGAGGATGTCGTCTACCAGCAGCAGGGGTTGCAGGCGCGGGCCCGCGGGTCGAGTGCAGATGAACACCCCCTGCAGATTGGCCTGGCGTTGGGCTTTATTTAGATGGTGCTGGCCCAGGCAAGCCCGTTGGCGGCCCAGGGCTGGCAGCAGTTGATGGCCCCCGAGGCGGCTAAGCACCTGGGCGAGCTGCAGCGGTAGGGGGTTGCCCCCTGGGCGGCGGGCCGGGATTGCAGTTACCAAAAGGGGTACCCCCAGGTCTGGCAGTTGTTGTAGCAATTGACGACCTAATGCCTCCACCAGCCAGGGGTTTGGCTGCCGGCGTAGCTGCAGTAATTGGGAGCGCCAGCCGTCGGCATAGCTGCCCAACGCCCACCACGGCAAGGGGCATTGGCCCCGCAGGCCATCAGCTTCTAGCCCCAAGTTGCGGCGGCAGGAAATACAAAGGGCCCGGCGGGGGGATGGCCGTTGGCAGCGGGGACAGCGGGGCTGCAATAGCAACCGGTCGAGCCAGGGGGGGAGGGGCATGGCAAAAGCATTCCCCCCTGGCCACAAAAAATCACAAGCCCAGGCACCAACTAAGGCGCCTGGGCTTGTTAAGACGATTCGAAATCTCTAGGGCCTAGGCCAGGCAGAGTTTCTCGGGCGAATCACTCTTCGCCTTCGTCTTCACCACCCACGGGCACGAGGCGGATTTGTTTGCGGCCCAGCTTGATTTCAAACTCGTCACCGGGCTTGAGGTTGAGCATTACGGTGTAAGCCTTACCGATCAGCAAGTTGCCATTGCCTTGAACAGTGGCCACGTAGCTGAGCTTGCGACCGCCTTTGCCCACATTGTTACCTTCGCCCAGGCTAACTCCCTTGGCTTCCAGCAGGGCCTCATAGAAAGCGGTGAAGTTCAGCCGCTCCCCACCATCCTTTTTAGTGGAGATATAGCCACAGGCCTTGACGAGCTCTGATTTGGAGCCATCGCCAGCTTCCTTGACCTTGGCGAGCAATTCTTGACCGGTGAGCATTGGTGAGATTTGAGGGTCGTATTAAACATATCAAAGCCTATGCATTTTGCCAACAGCGTATGTGCGTTAGTTATGGCGATATTATTTGTCCCTTCCCATAGGCTGTCGATCAAGCCCTAGGACTTAGCTATTGGGCGCCAGGGGCAATTGCCCGTAGCATCGCCACCAAGGTGCGATGGGCATCTTCGCTATCACTGAGCTGATGGTCGAAGCGAATGCTCAGGTTCTGCCCATCTACTTCCAGTTCCATTGCTTCGCTTTCCACCTTCAGCAGTCGTGCTTTTAGCGGTGCTTCCACGCCGCCGTAGTGACGGGCATAGGCAAGGAGAGAGTCGGCATGGTCTTTATTCATGTGCAAACAAATGCGGTCACTCACCGCAGCGGTGAGGGGATCAGCGGCCATGGCGTTTTGGGGGGTGGGTGAAGCCCTGGGGGCTTGGGGGATTGTGGCGTGGGTTGGCCTTGATTGGTAACTGTTGCTGCTCAGCCGGCGCCGAATCTTTGCCAAAGCAACAGCCCCAGCCTTAGGCCGCTGTAGGTCACATAGCCAGCCAAAACCAAAAACAAGCCCATCGACAGCACGGTGCGTAAGCGGTCGTTCATGGTTGGCTGCGGGGGGTAATTGCCTGGCCCCAGCCTATGGATCCCAGCGCCCATCGGCCCATGGCCGCCGCGGCTGAAGCCCGGGGACGATTCAGCACGGGCCTTTTTAGGGCCCGTTGGCGCAACAGGCGCCATTGGGGATTGTGGGCGCCGCCACCAACGCTGAGGACCCGTTGCACCGCTGGGGCCCCCAGGTCTTGGAGCCTTTGCCAACCCAGCCGCTCCAGTTCCGTGAGCCCTTCCAGCAGAGCCTGCAGGTAGAGGGCATCGCTCACTGGCCGGGGTCCGAGCACCGGTGCCAGCTCCGGGTCATCAATGGGGAAGCGTTCGCCGCGGCGGGGCAGGGGCAGCAGGGCCAGGCCGCTGGGGCGGTTGGGGTCAATTTGGCGGCTGAGGTGCTCCAGTTGTTCGGTGGAAAAGAACTGCCGCAGTACGCCGGCCCCCCCGTTAGAGGCACCCCCCACCAGCCACTGGCCCCCCAGGCGGTGGTTGCTTACCCCAGCCCCTACCAGGGGGTGGGGGCTGAATTGCTTTAACACCAGGGTGGTGCCCAGCACCGCCACCCCATCGCCGGGGCCCGGGTTCGCCGCCAGAAAGATTGCATTGCTGTCTGTGGTGCCGGCCACCACCTGGCAGCTGGGGGGCAGCCCGAGGCTGGCGGCCACCGCCGGGGCCAGGGTTCCCAAAACTGTGCCGCTGGCCACCACCGCTGGCAGGGCTTGGGCCCAGGCTTGGGCGGCGATGGTTCCTGCCCAGCGCTGGTGCTGTAGATCCCAGCCCAGCCGCAGGTTGTTGGCCTCCTCCCCCCAACGCCAATCCGCCAATAACCAGCCCATCAACCAATCGGCTTGATGGCGTAGGAGGTCGTGGCCATGGCCACTGGGCTGGGCTAAACCGCCCCAAAGGCGTAGGGCCCGGGCGAGGCTGCCGCTGGCACTGGCGGCAGGGCCCCCCTGGGGCACTAGGGCCCCCAGGGCTTCAGTTTGCTCGGGGCAGGCGCAGGCATAGCTAAGGGCCAAGCCCCTTGGTTCCCCAGCGGCGCTGCAGCGCAGCAGGGTGCCGGAGGTGCCAGCAATGGCAATGGCGCCTATGCGTTGGCGTAGGTGCTGGGGCAGGGCTTTCACCAGGGTGACGAAGCCCTGGCGCCAACCCTCCGGATCTTCAAAGGGCCTGAGGTAGGCGCTGGAGTGTTCTTCTAAGGGGCTGGGCCCATCGGCCCCCACCAGGGCCAGGCGCAGGCCGCTGGTGCCCAGGTCTACCCCTAGGCCGAGCGGTGCCCCGGCCGCCATCAAAGTCAGCCCCGGAGCTGGGCGGCGATGGCGTCTACGTTTTCCCAGGGCAGGTTGAGGTCGCTGCGGCCGAAGTGGCCATAGGCCGCCACATCCTGGTAAAAACGACCACCGCGTTCCTGGGGTAAGCCCCGCAGGTTGAAGATCTCGATGATGGCGCCTGGCCGGAGGTCGAAGTTTGCCTGCACCAGCTCGGTGAGGGCATCGTTGCTCAGCTTGCTGCTGCCGAAACTTTCCACCAAGATGCTCACTGGCTTAGCCACGCCAATGGCATAGCTGAGCTGCACTTCCACTTTCTTGGCTAGGCCGGCGGCCACCAGGGCCTTGGCCACATAGCGGGCGGCGTAGGCGGCGGAACGGTCCACCTTGGTGGGGTCCTTGCCAGAAAAGGCACCACCCCCATGGCGGGCGTAGCCGCCATAGGTGTCCACAATGATCTTGCGGCCGGTGAGGCCCGCATCCCCCTGGGGACCACCAACCACGAACTTGCCGGTGGGGTTCACCAGGAAGCGGGTGTTGGCTTTGCTGGGTTTGAGTGGCAGGTCGGCGGTGGCGGGTTCCACCACATGGGTCCAGAGGTCGGTGGAGATGCGATCGCGTAGGCCCTTGTCGTCGGATATCCCGTCAATTTCGGCGATGTGTTGGGTGGAGATCAGGATCGTGTCGATCGCCACCGGCTGGTCGTTTTCATAAACAACACTCACCTGGGTTTTGCCATCAGGCAGCAGGTATCCGAGGCTGCCGTCGTGGCGCACTGCCGCCAGGCGCCGGGCCAGCCGGTGGGCCAGGCTGATCGGCAGGGGCATTAGTTCAGGGGTTTCATCGCAGGCGTAGCCAAACATGATCCCTTGGTCGCCGGCCCCCACCTTGTCGAGGGGGTCGCCGTCATGGTCATCGGCTTCGTTTACCCCCTGGGCGATGTCTGGGGATTGCTGGTCTAGGGCCACCAGCACGGCGCAGCTGTGGGCATCGAAGCCGCCGGCCCGGGCGCCGTTGTAGCCAATCTCTTCGATTACGCCGCGCACCAGGGTGTTGAAATCGACCCGGGCGCTGGTGGTGACCTCGCCAGTGATCAGGCAAAGACCAGTGTTTACAACGGTTTCGCAGGCCACCCGACTGGCGGGATCCTGGGCCAGCAGTGCATCCAACACTGCGTCACTCACCTGGTCGCAGATCTTGTCGGGATGGCCCTCAGTGACCGACTCCGAAGTGAAGACGTAGCGACCCATAAATCTGCAATGCACAGCGGGCGCAAGATTACAGCGGGGTTAGTTGATCCCAGTGCTGGATGTGCCCGTGGCTACCCGTGAGCACGGGGGCGGGATCCCAACCGCCCGTGTAGGCAAGGCTCCAGCCGAGGCCGGCGGCGGCGGCCATCCTTAGGTCGTCTTCGGCATCGCCGATCATTCCGCACTGGGCTGGGGCCAAGCCCAACTCCTGGCAGAGGGCGTGGGCTGCCGCTGGGTTGGGTTTGGCCAGGGGCCGATCGGCCCCATGCACCGCCTGGAAGTAATGACGCAGTTGGTATTCGGCCAAAAAGGCCTCCAGGGGGCCCCCCAGGTCGCTGCTGATAATCGCCAGCTTTAGGCCTGCCGCTTGCAGGCGCTCCAGCAGGGGGCATAGCCCTGGGGTGGGGGGGGTGAGTTGCGGCTTGCGATCGGCCCATTGGCGGTCGGCCTCGATTAGGGCTTCGCTGGCCCATTGGCGGGCCTGGCCCCAGGGGTGGCCGGCGGCCGCCAGCAGGGTGGCGGTGGAGATCAGGTTGTCGTGGCGGCTGGCCACGGCGGTGGCGCCATCGGCGCGGAGGCCGCTGGCGGTAACGCCATAGGCGCGCAGCAGCGAAGCTTCCAGGCTGGCATCGCCGGCCAACTGGGCGCAATAAAAAGCCCTGGCCTGGGCCAGGGCAAGCAGGTAACTGTCACTGCGGCAAAGGGTGCCGTCCTTGTCGAACAGCACCGCCCCAGGTTCAGTCGACGCTGATGGCCACAGGTTCTGCATCGTCTTCCGATTGCTCCATAAGCATCTGCTTGTAACGGGCGGCCATTTCCTCAGCGTTGTCGAACACCTTCTGGGGATCGGTGAGCATGTCACCGGGTTCGGGTTCGAGGGCCTTGGTGGAGAGCGAGATCCGCCCGCGCTCGGCATCGAGGTCGATGATCATCACCTTCATTTGATCGTTCACATTCAGCACCGTGTGCGGTGTTTCGATGTGTTCGTGGCTGATTTCGGAGATGTGCAGCAGGCCGCTGACCCCACCGATGTCGATGAAGGCGCCGTAGGGCTTGATGCCGCGAACGGTACCAATAACCACTTCGCCCACCTCGAGGCGATTCATCTTGCGCTCCACCAGGGCGCGGCGATGGCTAAGCACCAGGCGGTTGCGTTCTTCGTCTACCTCAAGGAACTTGAGGGGCAGGAAATCTGCCACCAGGTCTTCTTTGGGCTTGCGGGTGCTGATGTGGCTGCCGGGGATGAAGCCCCGCAAACCTTCCACCCGCACCAGGGCGCCGCCCCGGTTGGTGGCAAAAACTTCGCTGTAGATGGTGGCGTCTTCCTTCTGGAGCTGACGCACCCGTTCCCAAGCCCGTTGGTATTCGATCCGGCGGATCGAAAGCGAGAGCTGACCGTCTTCATTCTCTTCGGTGAGGATGAAGAACTCACGAACTTCCCCAGGTTCCAGTACCTCTTCGAGGGTTTCCACCCGGTTGATCGACACCTCCTGGAGGGGCATGAAGGCGGCGGTCTTGGCGCCGATGTCGATCAGGGCCCCCTTCGGCTCCAGGTTGAACACGGTGCCGTTAACAACGTCCCCGGGCTTGAAGTGGTAGTCGTACTTGCTCAGCAGGGCGGCGAAGTCGTCGATCGTGAAGCCGACGTCTTCATTGCTACGGCTCGGAATGCGATTGCCATCGTCGGCGCTGGGCACCTCCTCGGGAATTTCTTCGGCCAGCAGGTCCTGGGCCATCGCATCGAGGCTCTGCTCGAGGTCAAGGATCGGCTCAGCCAGCTGTTCGCCAGATTCGGGGGACGAGGAGGTCACGGTCATGGGGGTAGTGGCGGCCTGCCTGGGGCAGGGATAGGGGAGGCCGTTCGGGGCTCCGCCGAAGCAGAACGGCAATTTGTAACCCTATCAGCTGATGCCAGCCAATTGGCGCTTGAGGCTGCTGCGCTGGCGCAATTTGTCGAGGGTGCTGATGAAATCACTCACGCCTCGGAATTTTCCATAAACAGAGGCAAACCTCACATAGGCCACCTCGCTGAGATCGCCCAGCTGTTCAAGCACTAGGTCGCCAATTTCCTGGCTGCTTACTTCCCTTTGGTTGCGCTGTTGGAGCAGCACTTCCAGGTCGTCGATCACTAGCTCCAGCCGCTGGGTTTCCAGGCCTGTTTTTTCACAGGCGCGCATTAGGCCGTGCAGCAGCTTGGACCGGCTGAAGATTTCTCGGTTGCCATTGCGCTTGAGCACAGTGATTGGCACGCTTTCCACCCGTTCATAGGTGGTGAAGCGGTGTTCACATTGCAAGCACTCCCGGCGGCGGCGCACACTCCTACCGGAGTCGGCCGCCCGTGATTCGAGCACCCGACTATCGCTGTGTTGGCAGGAGGGACACTGCAAAAGCTGTCCTGAAGTAAGCAGGCTAAGTGTATCCAGATTGAATCCATTTGAGAAGGGTCTTGCCGCAATAGGTCTCATCGAGACCTTTGGATAAGACATAAAAAACCCCCCACTGGAGTGGGGGGTTAATCGGAATCAAGGGCTGATCACTTGCCGATCTTGGGGGGCTCCCGAAGGGCCACCGCGAAGAACAGAGTGCCCAAAACTAGGGCGAGGATCAGGATGTAGGCAAAGCTTTCCATCGATGCGGGGCTCCGGAGGGGTCAGCTGAGCGGGGTGCCTGCCGGGGGCACGAAGCCCTCGGGTAGGCGCCGGGTAGACTTGTCGCCAAGTTTGGCGAAGAGTCCAAATTCCACTTGGTCGCCTAGGTCGGGGTCGATGCCGGCGAAGACGTCGCGGTAGAGGGTGCGGGAACCGTGCCAGATGTGCCCGAAGAAGAAGAGCAGCGCGAAGGTGGCGTGGCCGAAGGTGAACCAACCGCGGGGGGAACTGCGGAAGGTGCCGTCTGAGTGATAGGTCTCGCGATCAAACTCGAAACCTTCACCCAGTTGGGCCTTGCGGGCCAGGCGTTTTACTTCGGCAGGATCAGTGATGGTCTGGCCATTGAGTTCGCCGCCATAGATGGAAGCGGTAACGCCAGTTTGCTCGAAGGAATACTTCGCCTCTGCCCGCCGGAAGGGGATGTCTGCCCGCACGATGCCGTCACTGTCTTGGAGAACCACAGGGAAGTTCTCGAAGAAGTTGGGCAGGCGGCGCACCTCAAGCTCACGGCCATCCTTGTCTTTGAAGCTGATGTGACCTATCCAGCTGGTGGGCAGGCCATCGCCATTGACCATGGGGCCCACGCGGAACAGACCGCCCTTGGCAGGGCTGTTACCCACGTAGTCATAGAAAGCAAGCTTCTCAGGGATGGCGCCATAGGCATCGGTGGGGCTGGCCCCCTCGGCGATGGCCCCCTGGGCCCTACGGGCGATTTCCTGCTTGAAATAGCCCTGGTCCCATTGGAAGCGGGTGGGTCCAAACAGCTCCACAGGGGTGGTGGCACTGCCGTACCACATGGTGCCGGCCACAATGAAGGCAGCAAAGAAAACCGCGGCAATGGCGCTGGCCAGCACGGTTTCGATGTTGCCCATCCGCAGGGCCTTATAGAGGCGCTCCGGCGGCCGGGTGGTGATGTGGAAGATGCCGGCAATGATGCCAACAATGCCGGCGGCGATGTGGTGGGCCACCACGCCGCCAGGGTTGAAGGGATTAAAGCCCTCAGGGCCCCAGGCGGGCTGCACTTTTTCCAGGTGACCGGTGAGGCCATAGGGGTCTGAGACCCACATGCCAGGACCAAATACACCGGTTAGGTGGAAGGCTCCAAAGCCGAAGCAGGCAAGGCCAGCCAGCAGCAGGTGGATGCCGAAGATCTTTGGCAAATCAAGGGCAGGTTCCCCGGTGCGGGGGTCTTGCCAAATTTCGAGATCCCAGTAGGTCCAGTGCCAGATGGCAGCCAGGAACAGGAGGCCACTGAGAATGATGTGGGCGGCGGCAACGCCCTCGAAGCTCCAGAAGCCGGGGTCTACCCCCGTTTGGCCGGTGATGCTCCAGCCGCTCCAGCTGCCGGTGACCCCCAGGCGAGCCATGAACGGCATTACGAACATGCCCTGACGCCACATGGGGTTCAGGACAGCATCAGAAGGGTCAAAGATGGCGAGCTCATAGAGGGCCATCGAACCGGCCCAGCCGGCAACCAGGGCGGTGTGCATGAGGTGCACCGCCAAAAGGCGGCCCGGGTCGTTGATGACGACCGTATGCACCCTGTACCAGGGCAATCCCATTGGATTCGGTGCGGGGAAACGAGACAGGAGCTCCGCAGAAGCTGCGAAGTTCGGTGATCGTAAGGGTTTTAGGCCGTTGACTGCCCACTGGTTTCAAAGGGAAACAGTTGGGCAGCCTCTCCAGGCCCCCCCAGGGCTGGAGTCCCCCTGAGAGTCGGTCACAAATCGCAATCTTGGCCCTGCAGAATGGGGGTTCCCGTAGGAGCGCCATGCCCGTTGTTCGTTTTGTACGGGAGGGCCGTGAGCTGGACTGCCCTGCCGGAACGAATCTGCGGGAGCTGGCCTTGGCCGAGGGGGTGGAGCTCTACGGACTGAAAGGCCGCCTCGGCAATTGCGGCGGTTGCGGCCAGTGCATTACCTGCTTTGTGGAGGTGGTGGCGGAGCGCCAGCCCGGGGCCCTTAGTGCCCCCACGGCGGTGGAAATCAAAAAACTGCTCCGGAGGCCGGAGGCTTGGCGCTTGGCTTGCCAAGTGTTGGTGCTGGATTCCGTGGCGGTGCTCACCAGGCCCCAGCTGGGCAAGGGGGGGCTAGAGGTGCAGCTGGAGCAGGCTCGCCTGGCGCCTTTGCCGGAGCAGATCAGCGACGAGCTGTAACCAGCTGGCGAAAGGTCCCGCCTGGCACTGATACCCTCCTGGGGATTCCGCCTCCGGTCATGGAAACCAACGATCTTGGCTTTGTGGCCAGCTTGCTTTTTGTGCTGGTTCCAGCTGTGTTTCTGATCGTTCTCTACAACCAGAGCAACAGCGGCAAGGGCTGAGCTTTCTGGATTTTCAGAGAATTCAAGGCTCCCGCACCAGCAACACCGGTGCGGGAGCATGCACCCTCACATAGTCACTAACGGAGCCTCCCAAAAGTTTGTCTAGGTCCACCAGGCCCCTGGCCACTAGCGGGCGCCGATCTTGGGAGGCGATCACCAACAGATCGGCCTCTACCTCCTTGGCGGCTTCGCAGATGACCCGGCCAATATCCCCTGTTTTGTGCAGGGTCTTCAGCTCTACCCCATAGCTGCGGGCCCGCTGACTTGCCTGCTGCAGCAGGCTATCTACGGGGCTCTGGCCCTGGCGGCTGGGGGTTAGGTCGTGGTGGCTGATGTGCACCCCAGTGAGGGTGCAGCCAGGGATGTCCCGGGCCAGTTCACAGGCCAGTTTGAGGGCGTCGTCGCCCACACCGGTGCCGTCTATGCCCACCAGCAGGCGGTTTATATGGCGCACGTAGAGATCGTCACGCACCAGCAGCATCGGCCTGGTGGAGAGCTGAAAAACGTATTGGCTTGCGCTGTTGGCCAGGATGGATTGCAGTCGACCAAGGCCGCGGGAGCCCATCACGATCAGGTCGGCATCGAGTTCATCGGCCACCTTCAGCACGGTTTGCTTGGTGTCACCCTGGCGCAGGATCGTGTTTACGTCGGCAGGATTTAGGCCGAGCTTCGCCACCGCTGCCGCCAGCAGTGCGGCCCCCCGCTGCCAGTGGTCCTGCAGGTCATCGCCGGCCTGCTCAGGCACCACGTGCAACAGGTTCAAGCGGGCCTGGGCAAAACCAGGGATGTCGCGCAGCATGCGCACCATCTCTTCCACGGGACCTTTGCCGGAATCGGCGATCAGGAGGTTGCGGAACATGGTCATTGGGGATGGTCTGCCGGCAGCCTATGGCGGTGATACCTAGGCGGCGACAGCTGTGGAAAAGGATGTAATGCAGTGGCCCTGGCGGTGGGATAAGCAGGTGCTGCCCCAACACACAGACCATGCCGGTGTGATGTGGCACGGGGCCTATGTGGCATGGCTGGAGGAGGCCCGGGTGGCGGCCTTGGCGGCGGCGGGCTTGGCCTATGCCGAGCTTTCTGCCGGCGGTTTGGAATTGATGGTGGTGGAGTTGCAGTTGCGCTACCGCCGCCCCTTGCGCCATGGGGAAAACGTGGAACTGCGCAGTCGAATCGCTGGGGCCGAAGGGCTGCGTTTGCCCTTTGAAACCCAGTTCATCACTGGGTCGGGCCAGCTGGCTGCGGAGGCCCTGGTGACCCTGGCTTTAGTGGATCGCGACAGCGGCAAGCCGTTGCGGCGGCCCCCGGAACCCCTGGCCCGCGCCCTGGAGACCCTGACCAGGGGCTGCTAGGGTGCTAGTACAGATGTATTGGTGGGCCATGGCTGGCGGACTGGGGGCGGGGTGGGTTCAGCGGCGCCGTTGGTGGTGGACCTGGGCCCAGTGTGAGGGGGTCGGAATTCAGCGGCTGGGGCAGTTGGAACGGGAATTCGGCGACCTCGAGGCCGCCTGGTGGGCTGAGCCGGGGGCCCTGGCCGCCCTGCCGGGGATTGGCCCTGAATTGCTGGCCAGCAAGGCGCGCTTGGCCAGGCGCTTGGGGGCCTCTCGGGTGCCGCTTACCTGTCCGCCCCGCACCTTCCTGCCGGGGGATCCCGGTTTCCCCCCCGGGATGGCGGCCCTGGAACGACCGCCCCTGCAGTTGCACTGGCAGGGCCGCGGCAGCCTTTGGCCCCCCCTGCGCAGCCGGTTCGCGGTGGCGGTGGTCGGCACTAGGCGACCGTCTCTCCATGGTTTGAGTTGGGCCCGTCGGCTGGGGGTGGCCCTGGCCGGGGCGGGCTGGCCGGTGGTTAGTGGCCTGGCGGAGGGCATCGATGGGGAAGCCCACCAGGGCTGTTTGGAGCAGGGGGGAGCCCCCGTTGGGGTATTAGCCACCCCGATCGAGCGGGTTTACCCCAGCCATCACCGCAGCCTCCAGCGGCAGGTGGCAGAGCGGGGGCTGTTGGTTACGGAGCAACGGGCAGGGGCGGAGGTGAAACGGGGAAATTTTGCAGCCCGTAATCGTCTTTTGGTGGCCTTGGCCAGGGCGGTGGTGGTGGTGGAATGCCCCAGCGCCAGTGGGGCGCTGCACGGGGCCCGGCTGGCCAGGGATGCAAAAATTCCGCTCTGGGCGGTGCCCGCCGACACCGACCGGGATTCGGCCCGGGGCAGCAACGACCTCTTGCGGGAAGGGGCCAAATTGCTTTTGGATCCCGCTGACCTGCTGGCCAGCCTCGGCCCAGGGCCCCTGGCCGCCAGCGCTGGGTTGCCCCCTCCGCTGGCCCCCGGGGTTAGTCATCCCCTCTTGGCCGCCCTGGGCCAGGGGGCCAGCCTGGAGGAATTGGGCCAGCGGCTGCAACAGCCGTTGCCGCAGCTGGCCCAGCAGTTGTTGGAGCTGGAGCTGGCCGGTTTGGTGCAGCCGGCGGGAGGGCTTTGCTGGCGGCCCCGCCACAATGGCTGCAGCCCCGGGGCCCTGGCCGGATGACTGAAGCGGCGCAGCCAGCCATGGGGGAAAGGATCAGCGCTGGGGCCTTGCTGGCCTGGCGCCGGCGGCTGTTGCTTGGGCACCCCGGGCGGGGACCAGCCCTCGACTGGCTTTTGGAGCTGGAGGGGGGGCTGGGCTGGCCCCAATTGCAGGCCTGTCGCCTCTATCCCGAGCGACCCCTCGGGCTCAAGCGTCCCCTAGGGCACCTGGAGGCCCTCTGGTGGCGCCATTGCCACGGGGATGAGCCGCTGCAATACCTGGTGGGGCGCTGCCCCTGGCGGGATTTGGAATTGCAGGTGGCGCCGGCGGTGCTCATCCCCCGCCAGGAAACTGAATTACTGGTGGAGTTGGCCCTGGGGCTTATTTACGACCAGGGGGATGCCCCCCGCGCCTGGGCCGACCTGGGCACTGGTTCCGGTTGCTTAGCTTTGGCCTTGGCCCTGGCCTGGCCAGAAAGTTGTGGTTGGGCGGTGGATTGCAGCGGCCCAGCCCTGGCCCAGGCGGCGGCCAATGGGGACCAGCTGGGTCTGAATGGGCGCATTCACTGGCGGCAGGGGTCCTGGTGGCAGCCCCTGGAAGACCATTGGGGCCGCTTGCCTTTGGTGGTGAGCAACCCGCCTTACATACCCTCCCCATTGCTGGCGGACCTGGATCCAGTGGTGCGCGACCACGAACCCTTGTTGGCCCTCGATGGTGGAGCGGATGGCCTTGATTGTCTGCGCCAGATTGCTGCCGGTGCCCGGCGGGCCCTGGCCCCCGGGGGCTGGCTGCTGCTGGAACATCACCACGACCAGTCGTTGGCGGTGGCCCAGTTGCTAAGGCAGGCGGGCTTGGGGGACCTGCAGGTGGCCAAGGACCTGGAGGGCAAGGCCCGTTTTGCCCTGGCCCGGGCGCCGGGAGGCGCCTGACCTTGGCGTCCTCATTGCCCCTTCCTGCTGGGCCCCTGCCTGATAGGCCCATGAATGTGTTGGATGCCTCTGCCCTCGCGGCCCATTTGCGGGCGGGTCAACCGGGGGCCTTCCCCACCGACACCCTGCCGGCCCTGGCGGTTTTACCGACGGCGGCCGCAGCCCTTTGGCGCCTGAAGCAACGGCCGGCAAACAAGCCCCTGATCCTGCTGGGGGCCGATGGGGACAGCCTGTGGGCCCTGTTGGGCATGGAGCCCCTGCCCGCCTGGGGGGCCATGGCGGCCCGGGGCTGGCCCGGCGCCCTCACCCTGGTGGTCCCTGCCCGGGGGCCGGTGGTGGAGGCGCTCAATCCTGGCGGCGGCAGCTTGGGCTTGCGGGTGCCAGCCTGGGACCGCGCCAGGGAGTTGCTGAGGCTCACCGGACCCTTGGCTAGCAGCAGCGCCAACCTTTCCGGCCAGCCCCCCTGCACCAGCCCGGAGACCCTGGCCGCCGCCTTTCCGGGGTTGCCTTTATTGGGGCCGCTGCCCTGGCCCCAGGGGTCTGGGCTGGCCAGCACGGTATTGGCTTGGCAGGCTGAAGACTCCACCACCCCCTGGCGGTTGTTGCGCCAGGGGGCGGTGGAATTCCCTGGGGAGTTGCTGGGCTAATGGCTTGGTTGGTGTTGCTAGTGGTTTTCCTGCTGGCCCTGGTGGAGTGGCTGGTGGGGCCGTTGCTGCAGGCCGGTCAGGCCCTGTTCAGCTTGCGCAACTTGATCTGGCTGCCAGCGCTGTTGCTGGTTTGGGCCCTAACGGCTAAGCGGCCCTAGGGGAGGGCAACCAGCGGCTGCTGAGTAACGAAAGCAGCACAAGCCCACTGGAACAGATCAAACAGGCGGCCATGCCGCCGGTCAGGTATACCCAGCCGGAGAGGAGGGTGCCCAATAGCCGGCCAGCCGCATTGGCCATGTAATAGAAGCCCACATTGAGACTCACATTTTCGGCGTCGGTGTAGGCCAGCACCAGGTAGCTATGGATTGAGGAATTCATCGCAAACACCACGCCAAAGGCGGCTAAGCCGCCAACGATCACTAGGCCGGGATCCCCCTGGCGCCAGAGGGCCATGGCCATGAGCGCTGGAATAGCGGCGAGCAGTGCGCTCCAGAACTGCACGGCCCCAGGCCCTGGGGCCCTGGCCTTGCCCCAGCTGCGTCTCAGGGCCGGGGCTGCCCCCTGCACGATCCCGTAGCCAATCACCCAGAGGCCCATGAAGCCGCCCACTTCCCAAAAGCGCCAGCCGAGCGCCGCCTCCAGGAACACAGGCAGGGCCACCACAAACCACACATCCCGGGCGCCAAATAAAAAGAAGCGACCCAGAGACAACACATTGATGCCCCTCGATTTAGAGAAAAGGGAGGAGAAGGCCAATTTTTGTTTGACCTTGCCGATGTCTGCAGGCAGCCCCAAGGTGCCCAGGAAAGCCAGAAACAAACCGGCCGCCATCGCCGCCACTGAGCCGGCAAACCCGAGGCCGGTGAGCAGCACCCCCCCCAAGAAAAAGCCCACCCCCTTGAGGGCATTCTTGGAACCAGTGAGCAGCGCCACCCATTGGAATAACTGCTGTTCTCCTTTGTCTTCGTTCCCGGGGGTGGCTGGCACCACCGTTTTAATGGCGCCCTTGGCACTCATTTTGTTGAGATCTTTGGCAATGCCGCTGAGCGCCTGGGCCGCCATCACATAGATCACTGAAAACAGCTTGGGCCAACTGGCCGAAACTGGAATCAACAGCACCAGGGCCAGGATCTGCAGTAGCAACCCAGCCCAAAGGGTGAGCCGCAGGCCAAAACGGGCCCCGAGCCAGCCGCCATAAAGGTTGGTGAGGATGCCGAAGAATTCGTAAAAAATAAATAGAAAGGCGATCTCCAGGCTGGAGTAGCCGAGCTGATGAAAGTGAAATAGCACCAGCATTCTCAGGGCGCCGTCGGTGAGCGTGAAGGCCCAGTAGGCCCCGGTCACCACCACGTACTGCTGCAGGGCTGATAGGGGCTTAGCCATGCTGATTGCTCCGCTTAGCGTTTCTCTAGTTGGGCCACATGGCAGGCCAGGTCAGCCATGCGACAGCTGTAACCCCATTCGTTGTCGTACCAGGCATAAACTTTTAGTTGGGTGCCGTTGATCACCATCGTGGAAAGCCCATCAACAATTGAACTGCGACTGTCATTGAGATAATCCACTGATACCAATGGCCGTTCTTCATAGCCAAGAATTCCCGCGAGGGGGCCAGCGGCAGCGGCGGCAAAGGCAGCATTCACCTCCTCCACACTTACCGATTGGTTCAGTTCAAAAACGGCATCGGTGAGGGAGCCATTCAAAAGCGGCACCCGCACCGCATGGCCATTCAGTTTTCCCTGTAGTTCCGGGAAGATCAGGCCGATTGCCTTGGCGGAGCCAGTGCTGGTGGGGATCAGGCTCTGGATGCAGGAGCGGGCCCGGCGTAGGTCGCTCTTAAAACCATCCACCACCACCTGGGTGTTGGTGACGTCGTGCAGGGTGGTGATCGAACCGTGTTTGATCCCGAAGTTTTCCTGGATCACCTTCACTATGGGGGCCAGGCAGTTTGTGGTGCAGGAGGCGGCTGTAATCAGGCGGTGGCGGGCTGGTTCGTAGAGCTGGTGATTAATGCCATAAACGATGTTGAGGGCCTCTTCGCCAGCGATTACCCCCTTTACAGGACAGGCAACGATCACGCGCTTGATGTCGATTTGTTCGAAATAAGGCCCAAGGGTTTCAGCTGTTTTGAACTTGCCGCTGCACTCCAGCACCAGATCCACCCCGGCCCCCTGCCAGGGCACAGCGGTGGGCTCCTTTCCCTGGCTGTAGCTGATGCGCTGATCGGCAACCTTGAAGCCGCTGGGGTCGTCAACGCTGGCGCTCAATTGTTGCTGCCAGCGCCCATGGACGGAATCAAATTCGAGCAGATGGGCGGCTGTGGCGGCGGTGCCAGCCATGTCGTTTACGTGCACCAGCTGGATGCCCGGGCGACCCCAGAGGGCCCGGAACACCAGCCGACCGATGCGACCAAAGCCATTGATGCCAATTTTCATAGTCTTCACCACCTGATGGACCTAGGCTCGCATCAAGTTGAGTTGATTGGTTTATGGCGCGGTTAACGGCCGTGGTCCCAGGGGTCTCGATCGACGCTGGCCAGGCGAGGCTTCTTTTGAAGGCCCTGGCAGATCCCCTGCGGCTTCAGGTGATCGAGTCCCTAGCCCTGGGGGAGCGTTGTGTTTGCGATCTAACCACTGAACTGGGCCTTGGCCAGTCTCGGCTCTCTTTTCATCTAAAGGTGCTTAAAGACGCTGGTTTACTGCTAGATCGCCAGGCTGGTCGTTGGATCTATTACCGGCTGCAGCCGGAGGCTATTAAAGGCCTGGCGGGCTGGTTGCACCAGCTCAGTGATTCCTGTGGCGTCCAAGCCAATCCCTGTAAATAAGGAGCAGAACATTGGATCGAACGCTTGCCAGATTGTCGAAACTGGATCGCTATCTGCCGATTTGGATTCTGTTGGCCATGGCCATGGGCCTGTTACTTGGTCGGTTGATTCCTTCCCTACAGGCGCTGCTTGATGCGGTGAAGATCGGAAATACCTCTTTGCCGATTGCCCTGGGGCTTTTGATGATGATGTATCCGGTGCTGGCCAAGGTTCGTTATGAGCAATTCGGCAATGTGGCCAGTGATCGACGCCTGTTGGCTTTGTGCTTAGGTCTGGTTTGGCTAGTGGGTCCAGCGTTGATGTTTTGCCTGGCCTGGCTATTGCTGCCCGATCAACCTGCTTTTCGCACCGGTTTGATTGTGATCGGCATTGCCCCTTGCATTGCCATGGTATTGATCTGGATTGATCTTGCCCAGGGGGACAGGGAGGCGGCTGCCTTGTTGGTGGCAATTAACTCGATTTTACAGGTATTAGGCTACGCCCTACTTAGTACTTTTTACCTGAAAATTCTCCCAGGATGGCTTGGTCTGGAAACCCTTGATTTACAGTTTTCAACTTGGGAAATTGCTAAGGCAGTGCTCTTTTTTCTGGGTCTGCCCCTAGGGGCAGGTTATATCTCACGCAGGTTGGGGCTAAGGTTAAAGGGCCGCCAGTGGTATGAAAATAAGTTTATTCCATTGATTAGTCCCTGGGCTCTCTATGGGCTGCTATTTACCATTGTGGTGCTGTTTGCGCTGCAGGGAAGTGCGATTACATCCCAGCCCCTAGAGGTTATGAAGGTGGCTATTCCCCTACTGCTTTATTTTATGATCATGTGGAGTTTGGCCTTTTTCCTCGGGGTTCGAGCTGGGCTTAATTACGCCAAAACAAGCACATTGGCTTTCACGGCGGCTGGTAATAATTTTGAACTGGCTATTGCTGTTTCAGTTGGGGTTTGGGGTGTGACCTCGGGCCAGGCCCTTGCTGGGGTGATTGGCCCTTTGATTGAGGTACCAGTTTTGGTGCTGCTTGTTTATCTATCCCTATGGTTGAGGGGCCTGGTTCAGTTTCGGAATTCTGGCCGTTTGTCTTGATCAAGGCTGCGATTAAGAATGTCCTTAAGGGTTAAACCCACGGGTAAACTGCCCGCATAGGCGCTGCCCAATGCCCGACGGTAAACCTTGGATTCAATCAGGCGGTAGGTGGAGGAAATTAGGGGAATTGCACCGGCTTCGTCGGCAAGTTTGTAGCCGTTGCTGAGCGAGTAGCCCACAAAGTCCCGCAGGCTGGCTGAGCTTTGTAGCTGCTTGTCGTTTACATAGATAAATAGGGGGCGTGATAGGGGGCGATAGGATTCATCTTGCACAGCTTTTAGGGTTGGAAATACCTTTGTGCCGTCGGGTTGCTCAAGGGCTAAGGCCCGCAATTTGGCTTTATTAGCTTGGTAATACTCAAAGCCAAAGTAGCCAAGGGCGAGGGGATCTGCGGCAACTCCTTTTACGATAACGTCGTCATCCTCGCTGGCGGTGTAGTCGGTGCGAGAATTTTCAGAATCTCCATTTATAGCTTTATTGAAATAGTCAAAAGTTCCTGAGTCTTTGCCAGGGCCGTACAGATTTACTGCCTTGTCAGGCCAGCTTGGATTTACCTGATTCCAGCGCTCAACTTTATCCTGGGCGTCTTTATTCCAGAGTCGTTTTAGCTCTGTAACTGTGATGTCTTTTGCCCAGCTGTTGGCGGGGTTCACCACCACAGTGATCGCATCAAAGGCTATTGGTAGTTCAATGAAGCGCACACCATTTTTTTCGCAGAGCTTGAGTTCCTTGGCATTGATTGGCCTAGAGGCGTTGCTGATGGAAATTTTTTCAGCGCAGAAAAGCCTGAAACCACCACTGGTGCCTGATTCTTTTAGCTCAATTGTTACGTTTTTCCCTTTGGCTGTTTGCTTGAAGCCTTTGATTGCAGCCTCCGTGATAGGGCGCACTGTGCTGGAACCGTTGATGCTTAGCTTTTCTGCAGCCATCGCCCCGGCAGAGCTACTGCTGATGCCAATGGCAACTAAGACGGCAAGCGGAAAGCGGGCAGCCACGGCAATGCTTATTCAACTGAACTGAGCCTACAGATCAATAATGATTGATTGGTTAAGACTTGGTGAATTTCCCTCGGGCCGGGCTTCAGTGGTCCCCATGGCTGCGGCCGATTAGCCAGGCACTAAAGGCCAACAGCATGACGCTGGCGCAGAACTGGAGGAGGTTTGCCATCGAGTCTACTGGGAAGCTGATCATCGTTTTAAATGCTGAAACGATAAGAGCCACAACGATTACATTGGTGAGCTTCTGCTTGAGGGTGTCTAGCGAATCGATACTTAATAGATTTCGCCGCCGCTCCGGCATGGTTTCATTACGGTCATCAATATCAGAAATTACTAGCTCATAGATGCCATAGCCAAAGATCAGCAGAGCGATGCCAATCACATAGTAATCAATGCCGCCAATCAGGGTGCCTATTAGTTCAGTGGAGTGTTCCCCATGTCCACCACTTAACTGGTGAGAAAGGCCTTGCATAGCCCGGATTTCCTCTGCCGTGCCTAAAAGAAAGCAATTGACACTGCCGAGCAAGCTCATGACCACCGGTAACACACTCACTAGCCGGAAACGCCAGATAAGTCGTTCAAAAATGAATTCCGGAGAACGGCGTTTCATTGGAGAATCAAGGTACGCGTTTGCTACTAAGGACGCGTTCGAGCAGCAATCTACTCAATAGCGAGAAGATCGCTACGCCCCCCAGCACCATGGCGGCCCCGTAGGCCAGTTCGGTGTTGTATTGCTTGTAGGCGTCTTCGATGAATAGCGGCAGGGTTTGGGTTTCGCCGGCGATGTTGCCGCTTACCACGGCGACGGCGCCGAATTCACCGAGGGCCCTGCCCGTGGTGAGGATCAACCCGTATAGGGCCGCCCAGCGCACGGAGGGCAGGGTTACTTTCCAAAAAACCTGCCAGTTGCTGGCCCCCAGGGTGCGGGCTGCCTCCTCCTGCTCCCAACCTTCTTCCTCCAGCAGCGGGATCACCTCCCGGGCCATAAATGGGAAGGTAACGATGATGGTGGCCAGGGCCATGCCCGGCCAGGAGAAGATTATTTTCCAATGGAGTGCGCTCACTACGGAGCCGAAGATGCCATGGTTTGGGCTATAGAGAAGCACCAGCATCAGCCCAACCACCACAGGGGAAATTGAAAAGGGCAGGTCGATGATGCTCAGCAGTAGGGCCTTGCCCGGGAACTGTTTACGGGCAATGGCAGTGGCGGCGGCCAGGCCAAAAATAGTGTTGGCGGGTACTGCTATGGCTGTCATTAAGAGGGTGAGTAGCACCGCGTGCCGCAGCTCCTCGGAGTTAAAGTTTTCGATGAATGGGCCCAGCCCCTTGGCAAAGGCACCCGCCACCACATTTAAGGCGGGCACCACTATGACCAGGGCCACATAGAGACAGGCAATGATCGGAATTAGTTTTTTCATGATTTTGAAGGATTGGCTTCCCAGTTGCGACCCCAAACCTGAATGCCGTTGATCACCACAAGGCTCAGCAGGGAAAAGATAAGCATCACCATGCCAATTACCGTGGCACCATCAAAGTCAAATTCCTCAAGTTTTTGGATGATCAAAGTTGGCGTGATCAGATCTCTGAAGGGCACGTTGCTGGAGATCATCACCACGGAGCCGTATTCGCCCACGGCCCGGCTGTAGCCCTGGGCGATGCCCGAAAGAATCGCCGGGGAGAGCTGGGGTAGCACCACCCGAAAGAGGGTTTGGGAGCGGCTAGCCCCGAGGCACCAGGCCGCTTCCTCCTGGTCCACCTCGAGGGCCTCAAGCACCGGTTCAACACTGCGCACCACAAAGGGCAGGGAGATGAACACCATCGCCACGGCTACGCCAAGCCAGGTGAAGGAGACCTTGATGCCAAACATGGCCAGGAGTGGGGCGCCGATCCAGCCGTTGGTGCTGTACACGGCGCTCAGGGCTAAGCCGGCCACGGCGGTGGGCAGGGCGAAGGGCAGGTCAATCAGGGCACTGAGGATGCGTTTGCCTGGGAACTCAGTGCGCACTAGGGCCCAGGCAATGATTAGGCCGAAGAAGCCATTGATCAGGGCCGCCACAAATGCCAACCCGAAGCTGATCTTGTAGGTGGCCAGCGCCTCTGGGGTGGTGGCCAGGGCCCAGAATTGTGAGGGCCCCACATGGGCAGCCTTAAGGGCCATGCCACCGATGGGTAGAAACAGCACCAGGCCTAGGTAGGCCCAGGTGATGCGCCAGGGCCAGCTGGGTAGGGGGGGCAACGCCAGACCCCGGGGCCGGCGAATTCCAATCGGAACCAAGGGGGTTAGCACCAGTAAAGCTCCGTCAATCTACGGTACTGCTACCGGGATTGAGCAGTATCCTGGCTTGCGCTCGACAGGCTTGAATTCCACTATCTGTATGAGCCTCTTTATCCATGGGCATCCGCGTCGCCAACGTCACCAAGTCGTTTGGAGACTTTCAGGCCGTTAAAGACGTGAGCCTCGATGTGGATAGTGGGTCCCTGGTGGCGTTGCTCGGCCCCTCTGGTTCGGGTAAGAGCACCTTGTTGCGACTGATTGCTGGCTTGGAGGAGGCAGACGGCGGCAGGGTGTGGATCACTGGGGAGGAGGCCACTAACCGTTCGGTGCAAGACCGGCAGGTGGGCTTTGTTTTCCAGCACTTTGCTCTGTTTAAACACCGCAATGTGCGCCAAAACGTTGCCTTTGGTTTGGAGTTGCGCGGCTGGAAGCCGGCGGCGATCCGGCGCCGGGTGGATGAATTATTGGAATTGGTGCAGTTGCAGGGCTATGGCCAGCGCTATCCCTCCCAGCTTTCCGGCGGCCAGCGCCAGCGGGTGGCCTTGGCCCGGGCCCTGGCGGTTCAGCCCCGGGTGCTGCTGCTGGATGAACCGTTCAGCGCCCTTGATGCCAAGGTGCGCAAAGAACTGCGGGCCTGGTTACGCAATCTCCACGATGAGATGCATGTAACCACCGTAATTGTTACCCATGACCAAGAGGAGGCCATGGAGGTGGCCGACAAAATTGTGGTGATGAATGAGGGGCGGATCGAGCAGATCGGTTCGCCCGCCGAAATATATGACCAGCCCGCTACCCCCTTTGTGATGGGATTCGTGGGCAGCGTTAATGTGCTGCCCTCCGGGGCAGTGGGCCAGCAGCTTGGTTCCGATCCCCTGGCCAGTGATCTATTTATTCGCCCCCACGATCTCGATCTACATCTCATTCCCCAGCCGGATAGTGTGCCGGGGCAGCTACGACGCTTAACCCATATGGGGCGTGATCTGCAGGCGGAGCTGGTTTTGGAGGGGGGCGATGTGGTGATGGTGGTTTTACCCCGGGAACGGCTGGATTACACCAGCCTTAATCCCGGCGACCGCTTACATATCACCACAAGACAGACAAGAACCTTTGAGCCTGATTACGCCATCTAATTTTTTATTCTTATCAAGTTCATCCAATTAATCCCGTTCAACTTCGTAGCCCGCTAGGCGGGCATCGGAGCGAAATTGTGCAAGGGAAAGACCAGACTGATGCTTTAGAAGGCGGCCATTTTTCAAAATCAGTGTGAAATGTTGAACTTGGGAAGAGTTGCGCCTTGCGCTGATTACTTCTGCGGCCATGGTGATTCTCTCGGTAATTTTGGGAGTGAATAATAAGGGTTGTTGGATTAACAGGCCAAGCTTGGGTTTTTAAGCTTGGCTAAATAGTCTTAGGTTGCTGGAATTAGCTTATTGGCTATGAACAGATCGTCATTGCTGATCTGTTGAAGTATGCCTTTGGTGCGAATCAGGCTGAGGTTTTTGGTTACAGTGACCCTGGTTAAACCGCAGATATCGCCCAGGGCCTTATGGGTGAGGTTAAGTTCCTTAAGGGAGAGCCGATAGCCTTTGCTGCTCACCATGCCGAAGCGGCTGCCAATCCAGGTGAGCAGTTGCAGCAGGCGTTCTTCCGCAGACTTAATGCGATTAATCCGAAAGATCTCTTCCACCGTGCGGATGTGATCCGCCAGGAATTGCGAAACCTCATCTGCCGTGGGCTTGCTTTGCTCCACCACCACGGTGGTGAGGCATTGAATTTCAATGGGCCGTAAAGTTGAGTAGGCAGTGGTTACCCATTCGCCGGGTCCCCAGAGCCCCAGAGTTATGGAATCGCCTTCATGGTCCCAGGCGACGGTGCGGATGTAGCCCTCCTGGATTTTCCAGCTCAGGCCCTCCGGAAGAACGTCATTGGGCAGGAGGGTGAGTTGGAGGGGGCGAGTGGTGATGCTGATGGTCATGGCTTTGAAGGGTTAGGTAATTTGTGGTCATGGTTGTGGGTGCTTGGGCCAGCGGGGTGCTGGCCGATGACATTCGGAGGCAACAGCTCATGGCGCCTGGCGACGGGGTGAAAGCACTATAGCACTATTTGCCTATCGGCCAACCGGGGATTAGATCGATGTCCTTTGGGCGGTTAAATGAAATACATGCCCTGGGCCTGGGCCAGCTGATCACGCTGTTCCAGCAGGTCTTGCAGGCTGGTGGATTCCAGCAGTTTGTTGCGGGCGTTTTCCAGTTGCCCCACCAGGTTTTCCAGCACCTGAAATTCCGGCGACTGGCGCTTAGTTGCATCGCTATGGCTGCTATCCCCTTCGAGGCAGGCCACCACCTCTGACACCTTTACCTCGCTGGGGGAGCGACTTAGCTGATAGCCGCCGCGGGGGCCGCGGATGCTGCGTAAAATTCCAGCCCGGCGGAGGCTGGTGAGCATTTGTTCCAGGTAGCGGTCTGGGATCTGTTGGCGCTGGGCTATCTCCGCCACCTGGAGCACCTGGCCATTGGCGTAGGTGGAGGCGAGTTCCAGCAGGGCTACCAGGCCGTAATCAGTTTTTGCGCTGAAGCTCACAGCCTGGGCCGCCACAGGAGGATTAAACGATTGTGCCTATGACCGCCGCTGTTTTGGGGGATTGAAGCACAATTCCCTATCGAAGTAGCGGGGATTACCCCGGCCAGGCCTGCTACTGTGTAAATTCCCAAAGTACTCTATCGGACTACCGTGGTTTTTGATTCCGCGAAGTTGAGCCGCCGCACGGCCACCCGCTTTGCCCTGCTGGGCCTTGTGGGTCTCACCCTGCCTGGCACCCTGGCCAGCTCCTCCGCATCGGCTGCCCCCGCCAAGCAGGAAATTCTCTTGGTGAGCTACGCGGTTACTAAGGCCGCCTACGACCAAATTATTCCTAAATTCACCGCTGACTGGAAGAAGAAAACCGGTCAAACAGTTGTAGTTAAAACTAGTTTTGGTGGCTCTGGCTCCCAAGCCCGGGCTGTGATCGATGGCCTCGAGGCTGATGTGGTGGGTCTGGCCCTCGAGGGTGATGTAATTAAGGTTCAGGAAGCTGGACTGATTGAATCTGGCTGGCAGAATAAATTGCCAAATAATTCGATTATTACTAACTCTGTGGTGGCAATTTTTCTGCGGCCTGGCAATCCAAAGAAGATCAGCACCTGGACGGACCTTGATAATAAAGATTTAGATGTGATTACTGCTAACCCCAAGACCTCGGGCGGGGCCCGTTGGAACTTTCTGGGTATTTGGGGTTCTGTAACTGAGACCGGCGGTAGTGCTGAAAAGGCCAAGTCATTCATTACAACTGTTTACAAGAATGTTGATGTGCTTCCCAAGGATGCCCGGGAAGCCACTGATACATTTGTGAAGAAGGGCCAGGGTGATGTGCTCCTTAACTATGAAAACGAAGCAATTCTTGCTAAGAAAACCGGTGAATGGACTGCCCCCTACAAGATTCCCAGCCCAAATATTTTAATTGAGGGCCCGGTGGCTGTGGTGGATAAGAATGTGGAGAAGCACGGCAACCGCAAGGTGGCCGAAGCTTTTACGAAGTATCTTTATACTCCGCTTGCCCAGAAGATCTTTGCAAGCAATGGTTTTCGTCCGGTGACGCCAGAGGCTAAGGCCGCTGCCAAGGGCCTGTTCCCTACGGTTAAAACCTATACCGTTGCTGATTTCGGTGGTTGGAAAACCGTTAACAAGAAATTCTTTGGCAGCGGTGGAATCTGGGATGAAATCTTCAGCAAGAGCCGCTGAGGCTTCTCCTTCAACCTGAGGAATATCGCCCGGCCTACTAAGGACGGGCTTTTCTCTGCAACGGTAAAGATAATTTCTCTCATTGTGGCTGGTAATCATTGGTGGTTGCTGGCTGTAGTGTGATTGACTATTCTTCTCTATTGAGTCTTTATTGCTACAGGCAAGGGTGCCGCAAAATACTTGGTTTTGCTCAGGTAGAATAGGTAGCTCTTGCTGGCAATATAGAATGTCTATGGCATGCTTAGTTAAATGTCAGGATTGAGAGGCTTGGCCGCCATTTGTTTTCATGTGTGAGCTGCTTGCCCTAAATGCCAATCGTCCCACCGACTGTCGCTTTTCTTTTAAGGGGCTAATTCGTAGGGGCGGCGTCACCTGTGATCACACTGATGGTTGGGGCTTGGCAAGTTATGAGCCGGATGGCAGTGGAGTAAGAATTTTCAGAGAGGATGAGGCTGCTGGTTTCTCCTCAATTGCTGCCCATTTGGCTGAGTTGAGTATAATTTTATGCTCAACTATTGCTCATATTCGCAAGGCAACCCAAGGGGAAGTTGCCTTGTCTAATTGTCACCCTTTTTATAGGCGATGGCGGGGTGAGGACTTAATTTTCGCCCATAATGGTGATCTAAAGGGGGCTGTGCCCAGGGCCATTGAATACGAGCCTCTTGGTAATACCGATAGCGAGGCTGCTTTTTGTGCCTTGCTGGGGCGGCTTGATTTAATTGTGAATCCTGAGTTCCCCTCGTTAGAGATTTTGTTTCCACTGATAACAGAGTTTTGCCTTGAGATGCATGGGTTAGGTACATTTAATTGTTTGCTAAGTGGCGGGGAGTGGATATTTGCTTTTGCTTCTACTCGTTTGCACTGCCTAACCCGGAGCTTTCCGTTTTCTATTGCCCAGTTGGCTGATGCGGATCTAACCGTTGACTTTTCGAGAGAGACCCTGGAAGGTGATGTGGTGACTGTGGTAAGTACTGAACCACTCACCTCCAATGAGCAATGGCAGCAATTGCAGCCGGGCGAAGCCTTGCTGCTAAGGCAGGGTAGGATTTTCCTTAGGCACCTGCCGGCGTAGTTGAAAATACATGGCTTAGTGCATGGGGACCCATCGCCAGACTTTGCCAATTTGGCATAATGGGGTTTCTGGATTTCACTGCCTGATGGCCCTGCAGCTCGGCGACACCGTTCCAAACTTCAGCCAAGATTCCCAGCTTGGCTCAATCAATCTTTATGATTTTGCTGGTGACAGCTGGGTGGTGCTGTTCTCCCACCCAGCCGACTACACGCCAGTGTGCACCACAGAGTTGGGAGAGGTGGCGCGGCTGAGGCCCGAGTGGGAGAAGCGCAATGTGAAAACTCTAGCTTTGAGCGTGGATTCGGCTGAAAGTCATAGGGGTTGGATTAACGACATCAACGAAATCCAGCAGACAACTGTGGATTATCCGATTTTGGCTGATGCCGACAAGCGAGTGAGTGATTTGTATGGAATGATCCATCCAAATTCTCTGAATAATCTTACCGTGCGTTCTGTATTCATAATCGATCCCAATAAAAAACTGCGTCTGCAGATTACCTATCCCGCCAGTACTGGTCGCAATTTTAAGGAGATTCTGCGGGTCATTGACTCCTTGCAGCTCACCGAGTATCACCAGGTTGCCACCCCTGTGAATTGGGAAAATGGCGATGATGTAGTGGTGGTGCCTTCGATTTCTACTGAGGAGGCCCGGGGAAAATTTCCCAAGGGAATCACCGAAATCCGTCCTTACCTACGTATTACCCCCCAGCCAAATCTTTGACTCTAATTTCTTCGTAACTGTCTGGGCTTAATGTTGTGCGGCCGCAGGATTTCTGCGGCCGCTTTTAATGCTTGCGGCCAGGTAATTGAGTTGCTTGGGTTGCACTTTTGTGGCCCTGGCTGGGGCCTTGGCAATCCTGGTCTCCTTTGTTTTGATATGGTATTTTTTGTAAATCAATGAGTTGTGCGGTGGTAGTCTTAAAGGTGTGATTGCTTTTTAAGGCGGTATTAATTATTGTTGGAGACCTTGATAAACTTGCGTAAACCATGAAATTGGTACGGTGTACGTACGGTCGGCACGCACTTTCAATTCTTGCTATCTTGAATGAGGCAATTGAAAGCTCCACTGCTGTTTACGACTACAAGGCTCGGTCTCTGGAAAGCATGGTTGACTGGTTTGCTGTTAAGGACCAGGATCATTTTCCAGTGATAGGTTTAGAGGCTGATGGCGGTGAATTGCTTGGTTTTGCCAGTTATGGTTCATTTAGGGCCTGGCCTGCCTATCGGCACACCGTGGAGCATTCGGTTTATGTGCACCATGCCCACCGGGGCCGTGGTTTTGGTTCAAGGCTCTTGCATGAATTGATTGCCCTTGCCCAGGCGCAATATGTCCATGTTTTAGTTGGCGGCATTGATGCTTCTAATCAGGCAAGTGTTGGCCTGCATGTGAAGTTTGGCTTTACCCATGCGGGCACCATTCAACAAGTGGGCTTCAAGTTTGGCCGTTGGCTAGACCTTGCCTTTTATCAGCTTATTCTTGAGCAACACCCCCCGGCTTAGTTGATACGATTTAGTTGATGGCTATCTCGATCGATTTATTGATGGCTGTTTCGCTTTTTGGTATTTTAATCTCTAGGATTCCGTTGTTAAAATTTGCCTTAAGCTTATTTGTGTCAATGTTTTCTGGCAGGGTGAAGCTGCGCAGGAAATTGCCGTAGGAGCGCTCGATGCGATGGTAGTGATGACCCTTGGTTTCGCTTTCTTGCTTGCGGCTGCCCTGAAGAGTTAGCACGTTATCTTTCATGTTTACCTTCACGTCTTCTTTGTGTAGGCCTGGTAGTTCGGCTTTGATTAGGAACTCCTGGTCTGTTTCGCTAATGTCTACACTTGGGCACCATTCGCCAGTGCTAAGTAATTCTTGACCCCGCTGGGGCAGTAATTGGCTAGGTCTGTTATAGCGGTCTAGCAGGTTTTCTATTTCCCGCAGGGCGTCCCATTTGATCAGGGTCATGGTCAAGCTAGCAATGCCTATGTTTTGATTGTGCGCCTTAATTGGCTCCCTTGCTGCCTAAGCTGCTTCACTGCGGCTTCACTGCGGCAGCCTGCTTCGTTATTGCCGGCACCAGCGCCAAGACTCCAGGTTTATCAGTAGCCCAATGGTCACCATTGCCAGCATGAGTAGCACCTGATCAGGCCGGGAATCTGTCACCAGCATGTCTGCGGCTAGGTGGGGAATATTGGTGGCGGTATAGCCAATACTCAGCCAGAGGTGAAGCCGTCGCCAGGGGCGCCAGCGCTGTTCTCCCTGGGGGGCACTGCTGGCATAGGCGATTAAAAGGAGTGCAGCCAGGGGTATAAGGAAATAGATAAGCATCGTGCCAAATAGCAGCGCTAGCTGGGCAGGATTTATTTGGCTACCTGTTTTTACAGATAGCCCATGGAAGAGCGGCATTAGCCCCAGTTCCACGTGAAAAAGCATTGCTAGTAACCAAGCGTTCCACAGACTGCGCAGCCTTAGCCCATGGTCTACGCCGCCCATTTGCTTGCCTATGGCGCTGGTTTTCATTGTGCTGGGCCCAGCCCTGGGCGGTGCCGCTTGTTTTATATTCAAGTGAGTAGCCACTCACTTGAATGGCCGAGGCGCCCCCACCCAGCTCCAATCGACGCTCCTGGTTCACCGGGGCGGTGTTGCTGGCGGCTGGCCTTGGGGCCGGGGGCTGGGTGGTTCTCCACTGGGGCCTAGAAGAAACCGACAATGCCCAGCTCCAGGCCCACATCACCGAAATCTCCAGTCGTATCCCTGGCACCATCTCCCGGGTGGCGGTGGAAGACAACCAACTGGTTAAGGCCGGAGACTTGTTGGTAGCCCTTGATGACCGTGATGCCAAATCGCGGCTGCGCCAAGCCCAGGCCGATCTTTTGGAGGCCCAGCGCCAGGCGGAGGCTGGCCAGGCCCAGGCGAATGCCAGCGTTAGTCAGGCCCGGGCGGCGGGCAGCCAGGCCGATGCCGACCAACAGGCCGCCAAGGCAGAAGCGGTGCGTAGCAAGGCTGAACTGGTGCGCCTGGAGTTTTTGTTGCGCCAGGGGGGCGTTTCCCGCCAGGAGGTGGAACGGGCCCGTTCCACTTACCAACAGGCCCTCAGTCAACTCACCCATTCCCAAGCGAGCCGCGCCCAGTCCCAGGCCAGCCGCAGCCAGGTGAATGCCGATCAAAAGAAAGTTGCCGCCGCCGGGGCCCGGATTGATCAAATCCGGGCCGCCTTGGCCCAGGCCCAGCTGCAGTTGGCCTACACCCGGATCACTGCCCCCCAGGCGGGCCGCATCGGCTCCCGCTCTGCGGAGCCGGGCCGGCAATTGCAGCCGGGGCAGCCGTTGATGCTGCTGGTGGCAGCCCAGCCCTGGGTGGAGGCCAACTTCAAGGAAACCCAGTTGGCCTCCCTTTACTCCGGCCAGCCGGCGGAGATTCGCATTGATGCCCTGCCCGGTCAGTTATTTCACGGCCAGGTGCGCAGCCTTGCCCCCGCCTCAGGGGCCCGCTTTGCCCTCTTGCCCCCCGATAACGCCACCGGCAATTTCACCAAGGTGGTGCAACGGATCACCGCTCGCATCAGCTTTGATGAGCTGTCGCCAGAATTGGCCAAGCGCCTGGTGCCAGGCCTCTCGGCCAATGTGAGGGTGCGGCGCCTATGACGGCAGAAAGACTCAGCTTGCGCCAATGGGCGATGGTGATCACCGCCTCGATTGGGGCGTTGCTGGAGGTGATCGACACCAGCATTACAAATGTGGCTTTAATTAATATCCAGGCCAATCTTGGTGCCACCCTGGCGGAGGTGGGTTGGGTGGTTACTGGCTATGCCATGGCCAGTGTGGTGATGATTCCCTTGAGTGATTGGCTCAGTGGGATATTTGGCCAGCGAGGATATTTTGTGTGGTGTTTGATTGGTTTCACTTTCGCTTCGGTGTTGTGTGGCCTGGCCCCGAATCTGATAAGCCTCGTGTTAGCGCGAATTCTCCAGGGATTGCTGGGTGGTGGGCTATTACCCAAGGCCCAGGCGATCATGTTTCAGGCGGTGCCCAAGGCCCTGCAGGGCATGACCCAGGCGGTATTTGGCATCGTGGTGCTCACTGGCCCAGCCCTGGGTCCCACCCTTGGTGGTTATCTCACCGACAGCTTGGGCTGGCGCTGGATCTTTTTCATCAATCTGCCCTTTGGACTTTTGGCGGTGTTGATGGCCCTAAGTTTTTTGCCCGCTGATCAGCCCCAGGTAAACAGCATCAGAAGGCGGGTTGATTGGTTCGGAATTTTGCTGTTGGCGCTTAGCTTGGGGGGGCTGCAGCTGCTCCTTGAACAGGGCCATCAATACGATTGGTTTGAGAATGCCGGCATCCGTCAATTGGCCCTGCTGGTGGCGGTAACCCTGCCGGTATTTGTGGCCTGGGAATTGCAGCAAAGGCAGCCGGCCGTAGATCTGCGGGTGTTGAGGCATCGATCCCTGGCGGCGGGCAGTGCCTTTTCCCTGGTGTTGGGTTTAGGGCTTTATGGCACAGTTTTTGTGGTGCCAATTTTTGCCCAGTCGGTGCTGCGTTACACGGCCACCCAAACGGGCATGTTGATGTTGCCCGGTGCCATCGCCTCGGCCCTAACCATGGCAATGCTTGGCAAAGTTATAAATCGCTTTGACCCAAGGTGGCTGATTGCCACCGGTGCCGGCTTGATGGTGGTAACCATGGGCCAGTTGGCAACCCTTAGTTCTGACACCGGCGAAGATTCCCTCTACTGGCCTTTGATTTTCCGGGGGGTGACCACAGTGATGATGTTTTTGCCCCTGAGCCTTGCCACCCTTGGGCCTCTGCCAAAGCAAGATGTGGGGGCCGGCAGTGGCTTTTATAACCTCACGCGCCAATTGGGGGGTAGCTTTGGCATTGCGGCCCTCACGCTAGTACTTGATCACCAGCAGGTGGTGCATCGCACCCAGTTGGTGGCCCACCTGGTGGTAACAAGGCCTGAGTTGCAGCACCGGTTGCTGCAGTTGCAGGAATGGATGCAACAGTTGGCCCCCGGGGGCGGTAGGGCCCGGGATCAGGCGCTGAAATTACTTAGTCAAGAGGTGGATCGTCAGGCGGCTTTATTAGCCTATGCTGATGTATTTAGGCTGGTGGGTTTGGTGTTTTTGCTGGCGATTCCATTGGTGCTGTTTTTAGAAAGACCCCAGCCCCAGAATCCAGCCCCTCTCCATTGAGTATTAACGACACTGCCAGGCGGATACGATCGCTTAGGGCGCAGAGGTCGTTGTGCACTAGGCACTGCAACATGAGCCCCTGGTAACTGGCCACCAATAGCATCGCTAAGTTAGGGGCATCAACGCTAGATTTAATTAGTTGCTGTTCTTGTCCGCAGCCAATCCAGTGGGCTAGCCGATGGCGAAAGTGCTGCATATAGGCCTTGCAATCTTCCCTGCTGCGACTGGTTTCTGGCCGTTGAAGCTCGGCAAAGAGCATGCGAATTAAACCAGGATGCTGTTGTACAAACTCTCCATTGGCCAGTACTAACTTTTCTACGATTTCAAGGGGATTGGCCTTTGTTTGCTGTTCGATCAGCTCAAATTCGGCGCGCAACTGGCCGGTGGCCCAGCGCACTGCCTCCTCCCAAAGGTCTTCCTTGGCTGAAAAGTGCCTAAAAAGCGCAGCATGGCTCACCCCCATGCGATCGGCGATGGCTGCGGTAGTTATCTGATTTGGTGAGATCGTGCCGGCCAATTCAATTAATGCCTGCACCGCATGGGCGCGCCGTTTGGCCGCAGGAATGGCAGTGGCGCGGGACACAAGAAATGACAGTATTTTCTTGAGCTTATCAGCGATACAGTGCCGTGGTGCAGCCCAGCGATGCAGCCCAATGATTTAGCTGAAAGATTTGGTTGCTATTTATTTTAATAACTGCTTCTTGAAGCTGATACTTATTTGATCCCGAGTTTTTATATGGCCAGTAAGTTGATCATGCAAGCAGTAGATAATGCAAGCAGTGCTGGTGCTAGGTGCGATCGCCTAGGCTGGCCGGCGCAAAAGCTCTTTTAGGGGCCTTGCTCCTGCTCTTAATTAAATCTGGGGTTTGGCCCTTTATCAAGACTTTTCCCCCAAGGGCCATGCTGGTTTAGTGAATGACGTTCCCCCTAGCCGCTGACCCTTCCCTGGCCGCCTTCGGCTCCAGCTTCACCGCCATCACCCTGGCGGAGCTAGGGGACAAAACCTTTTTTTAGCTACGGCCCCAGGTTTCAGTTTTGTTGGCTTGTTGCTGGGCACCCTGCTGGGCCATGGCCAGGTTGCTGGGCTGGCGGTGGGGGCTGGCGGTTGGATTGGCAAACGCATCAGCGAGCGGTTGCTCTATCGGCTAGGCGGTAGGCAAAGATTAAGAATGGGCTATATGGTTGCGCAAAGCACTTGCTGCGCCAGCATTATGGGTTAAGAAGGCCCTAAGTTTCCTTGAAAGGCCAGAGGTGGAGTAATGATCGTGCAAACCCGTTTTGGCTCCATAAGCATGGTGGGCGGCTACTGCTGGACCCATTCTGTGCCAGCTCCCAGCACAAGCTTCCCCTCCAGGGGAGGTGTGAGTTGGGCCGGCTGGATGTGGGATGTGGTTTCCTTTCGCCAGGCCAGGCAGTCTTGAATTGTTAGCGGTTTAGCCAGCGCCAGGTCTCGCATGTCTCAGATTTGCCTGTAAGCTTGCGCAACAGGGCCTGGCATTTTTGTCCTTGGCCGAAATGCTGGCGCCACAAAACTGACTTCTTCTGCCCCTCCAGTAGCGATTTCCCCGGTTCGCCGGAGTGACTTCGTTTTAAAGCCCTATGCCCAGAGCAGCAACCTGCGGGCTACGGGCCAGTTGCTAAATACGCTTATTCCCTACGGCTTGCTTTGGTTATTGCTGGCAAAGCTTCCTGGCCAGGCGCCTTTGCTGGCCTTGCCAGTATTGGCACTGATGGTGCTGTTTTCAGCCCGTTGTTTCTCGTTGATGCATGATTGCGGCCATTACGCTTTATTTGAGTCCCGAGGGCTGAATCGAGCCGCTGGTTTCTTGTTTGGAATTGTGAACGCAATTCCCCAATATCCTTGGTCCAGGGGCCATGCTTTTCATCATAAACATAATGGAGATTGGGAGAAATACAAAGGTCCTTCGGCTCTAGTTACCACTGAGGAGTATCTAGGCTATAGCCCCTTTGGTAAAAAGTTTTACGCCTTTTTGCGGCATCCTTTGATGCTGTTTCCCGGCGGTTTCTTTTATCTAATAATTAAGCCAAGGCTTGCTTTGTTGCTTGGTTGTTTTGGCTTTTTGAGCCACGGGCTAAGCCAGGTTCGCCAAGGGGGATTTGCCGCCATCCCTAATTTGTTTAAAACTTACAAGAGCAAGCATTGGTATACCACCGCTGAATTCTGGGATCTGTTATTCAATAACGTTGGAGTTATCGCCCTTTGGCTGCTGATGGGCGCTTGGCTCGGCCATGGTCGCTTCTGGATTAGTTATTCAGTGGTGATGACTTTCTCCGCGGCCATATTTATTTGTATTTTCTTCGTGCAACACAATTTTGAGGGCTCCTACGCCCACCGTTCCGACGGCTGGAGTTATGACCGTGGGGCCATAGAAGGCAGTAGCTATCTCAAAATGCCAGCTATTTTCAACTGGTTTTCAGCTGATATTGGCTACCACAATATTCACCATCTTTCTGAAATTATTCCTAATTATAACCTTCGGGCCTGCCACGAGCGTAACGCCCACCTGCTGCGCAATGTGAAAGTGCTCAGGATGGGCGATATCCCCAGTTGTTTCCGCTACATCCTCTGGAATCGAGAAACAAACAGTTTGGAAGTCATCCCCTGAGATGGCGGGTCCAGGAGGCCGCTGAAAAGGCATGGCCTTCGGTTTGGGCCAAGGCCACCACCGCATCAATGCTGTCGGCAGCATCAACCTTTGCCTTTAGCTCGGGGCTAGCGCCCACCTTGACCATGAAGGCATTGAGCTGGGATTTAGACATCTTTATCACAGGTAGTCAAACCACTAATAGTCGGGATTTCTGGAATTACTAGCCCCCAGCCATGGCGGATTGCCGCCCCGGGCCCCCCTGGCTCAGCTCCTCTGATTTGCCTCCAGAGTTGAGCAGGTGCAGCTATGGCCGTGGCGAGCTCTGGGATTTTGGTGGTGCCCTTCGAGCAGGTGGGCCTCAGCGATATTGGCCAAGTGGGAGGCAAAAACGCCTCCTTGGGCGAAATGATCCAGTCACTGGCAGCCGAGGGGGTGTGCGTGCCCGCTGGTTTTGCCACCACCGCAGCGGCCTATCGCCAGCTGCTAGCCGCCAACGGTCTCGAGGCCCCCCTGCGCCAGTTGCTCGGTTCGTTGGATGTAAATGACCTGGCCCAGTTGCAGGCGGCAGGCCAGCGGGCGCGCCAGCTGCTCTTGGGGGCCCGCCTTCCCTTGGGTTTGGAGCTGGCGATCCTCACGGCCTATCGCCAGCTGGGGGCGCCGGCGGTGGCGGTGCGTTCCAGTGCCACCGCCGAGGATTTGCCCGATGCCAGCTTTGCCGGTCAGCAGGAAAGCTTCCTAAACATTGAAGGGGAGGCGGCGCTGCTGCAGGCCTGCCGCCGTTGTTATGCGTCCCTGTTTACCGATCGGGCGATTTCCTATCGGCAGCACCACGGTTTTGACCATCTCGAGGTGGCGCTTTCAATTGGTGTGCAGTTGATGGTGCGGGCTGATCTCGCTGCGGCCGGGGTGATGTTCAGCATCGACACGGAAACGGGTTTCCGCGATGCGGTGTTGCTTACGGCGGCCTATGGGCTGGGGGAAAATGTGGTGCAGGGGGCGGTTAATCCCGATGAATGGTTGGTTTTCAAGCCCACCCTCCAGCAGGGGTATGCACCGATCCTGAGCAAACGGCTAGGCAGTAAAGCGATCCGCATGGTTTATGCGGAGCCCGACGCCAATGAATTGGGCCGCAGCGGGGTGGCTAATTGCCAGGTGCCAGGGGCTGAGCGGGATTGTTTTGCCCTAACTGATGGGGAAGTACTCACCCTGGCCCGTTGGGCCTGTGCCATTGAGGCCCATTACAGCGCCCGGCGTGGGGTTCCCACCCCCATGGATATCGAATGGGCCAAGGACGGCCTAAGCGGGGAACTTTTCATCCTCCAGGCCCGGCCGGAAACGGTGCAATCCCGCAAAGAGGCGGCGGTGTTGCGCAGTTGGCACCTGGAGCCCCACCAGGCGGAATGTTTGATCAGTGGTCGGGCGATTGGGGCATCGGTGAGTAGTGGTGTGGCCCGGGTGATCGGCGATCCCTCAGAGATCAGTCGCTTTCGCCAGGGGGATTTGCTGATTACCGAGCGCACGGATCCCGATTGGGAACCAATTCTAAAAAAGGCGAGCGGGGTGATCACCGATCAGGGGGGACGCACCTGCCATGCGGCGATTATTGCCCGCGAGATGGGAATCACCGCGATCGTGGGCACCGGCGAGGCCACGCGGCTGATCGCCGATGGCAGCCCAATCACCGCCAGCTGCTGTGAAGGCGATGTGGGCCATGTGTATCGCGGTGAGCTGCCCTTTCGGCTGGAGGAACAGGCCCTGGGGGATTTGCCTGCCACCCGCACCAAGATCCTGCTCAATGTGGGTAACCCGGATGAGGCCTTCAACCTGGCGGCGATTCCCTGCGATGGGGTGGGCCTGGCCCGGCTGGAATTCATCATTGCCAATCACATCAAGGTGCACCCTTTGGCGCTGCTGCAGCCGGAGCGGGTGGCCCTGGAGAGTGAACGCCAGGCGATCGCTGCCCTCAGCCGCGGCTACAAACATCCAGCTGATTACTACGTGGATCTGCTGGCCCAGGGCATGGGAAGAATTGCGGCGGCCTTCTATCCCCGGCCGGTGATTATGCGCTTTTCAGATTTCAAGAGCAACGAATACGCCCATTTATTGGGGGGGGCCGCCTTTGAACCCCAGGAGGAAAACCCGATGCTGGGTTGGCGGGGGGCCTCCCGCTACTGCTCGCCGAGTTTCCGCGAGGCCTTTGCACTCGAATGCCAGGCGCTGCTGCGGGTGCGCCAAAGCATGGGCTTGTTGAATGTGATCCCGATGGTGCCCTTCTGCCGTACACCGGAGGAGGGGGATCGGGTGCTGGCGGAGATGGCGGCCAGTGGCTTGGTGCGCGGTGAGAACGGTTTGCAGGTGTATGTGATGTGTGAACTGCCCAGCAATGTGATCGGAGCAGAGGCCTTTGCTGAACGTTTCGATGGCTTTTCCATCGGTTCCAATGACCTCACCCAGCTCACCCTCGGGCTTGATCGGGATTCAGCCCTGGTGGCTGATTTGTTTGACGTGCGTCATCCCACCGTGAAGGAGATGATCCGCCTGGCCATTCGCACGGCTAAACGCTGTGGCCGCAAGATTGGGTTGTGTGGCCAGGCCCCCAGCGACTTTCCAGAGTTCGCCCGTTTTTTGGTGGAGGAGGGGATCGATTCGATCAGCCTTAATCCCGATGCTGTAATTGCCACACGGCTGGTGATTGCCGCGTTTGAGGGGTGAGCAAGCCCTGCCTGCGCTGTTGGTTCTCAACAGATTCTCGGCAGCAACTCGCCACTGGGCGGTAGCAGTAGGCGTTCGGTGCCGAACTCCGTGCGCAGCAGCACCCGGCCCGGCCCCTGGCGCACCGCGCCGATGTGGCGTCCCCCCAGGGGGGCCAGCAGGGCGAGGGCCGTCCCCAGGTGCTGGGGGGGCAGCACCGCCACAAATCGACCTTCATTGGCCAGGTGCCGGGGGTCGAAGCCGAGTAGTTCACAGCTGCGGGCCACCGCCTCCAGCACCGGCAGTTGCTTGTTTTCGACCGTAAATTCCAGGCCCCGGGCCTGGGCCAACTCCTGCAGGGCACTGGCCAGGCCGCCGCGGGTGAGATCCCTGAGGCAGTGGAGCTGCACCTGGGCCGCCAGCAGTTGCTCCACCAGGGGCCAGAGCGGCGCACAGTCGCTGGCCACCGGTGGCTGTAGATCAAGGCCATGGCGGGCCGCCATGATCGCCAGCCCATGGCGACCCAGGTCGCCACTCACCAGGATTTGATCCCCCGGTTGGATCGCCAGGGGATCAATGGCGTTAGGCGCTTCCACCACGCCGATGCCGCTGGTGGTGATGAAGATGCCGTCGCCTTTCCCCCGTTCCACCACCTTGGTGTCGCCGGTGCGGATCGCCACGCCACAGCTCCGGGCGCTGGCTGCCATCGAGGCCACCAGCCGGCGCAACAGCTCCAGGGGTAGGCCCTCCTCAAGGATCAGCGCCACGCTGAGGTGCAGCGGCCTGGCGCCGGCCATGGCCAGGTCGTTGGCGGTGCCGGTGATCGCCAGGCTGCCGATGTCTCCCCCGCAGAATTCCAGCGGCTGCACCACATAGCTGTCGGTGCTGAAGGCGAGCAAGCCCGGCGGCCGTTCGAGCCGGGCGGCGTCGTGCATCACCTGGGTGGGGTCGTTGTAGAGACAACGCAACTCCCGGTCGATGAGTTGTTGCATCAGGGTGCCGCCGCCCCCGTGGGCCAGTTGGATGCAGGTGTTCATGGGCGGTAGTGGTGGTAGGCGGCGCAGGCCCCTTCCGACGACACCATCGGCGCCCCCAGGGGGTGTTCCGGACGGCAACCCTTGCCGAAGGCCGGGCAATCAACGGGATTTTTCTGACCCTGCAGGATCAGGCCGCTGATGCAGGGGTTGTCTGACTCGCCTTTGCTGGCTTGCCCCAGTTGAAAGCGCCGGCGGGCGTCCAGGTGGTGGTACGGGGGCCGCAGGGCCAGGCCACTGGCGGGCAGTGCCCCCAGCCCCCGCCAGGTTTGCGGCGCCAGCTCAAACACCTGCTCCACCAGGGCCCGGGCGGTGGGGTTGCCGCTATCCCGCACCACTTTTTTGTAGGCGTTCAGCACCCGGGGGGTACCGGCCTCCAGCAGTTGCACACAGTGCAACAGGCCCTGCATTAGTTCGAGCGGTTCAAAACCAGTTACCACCACCGGCAGTTGATGTTGACGCACCATTAGCTCCAGCTCGCTGATTCCCATCACGCTGCACACATGGCCGGCGGCAAGAAAACCCTGCACCTGGTTGCCCGGGGCCGTGATGATCGCCTCCATCGCTGGCGGTACGCGCACATGGGCCAGCAGCAGCGAGAGGTTGGCCAGTTGGAGGCCAAGGGCCTGGCGGGCCAGCAGGGCGGTGGCCGGGGCGGTGGTTTCAAAACCCACCGCCAGAAACACCACCTGGCGCTGGGGATGGGCCTGGGCTATGGCGAGGGCCTGTAGGGGAGATGTTAGTAACCGCACGTCGCCGCCGGCCGCCCGTTGTTGGAGCAGATTCCCCCCGGTGGGATCACTGCCTGGCACCCGCAGCATGTCGCCGTAGGAGCAGAGGATTAGCTCTGGCCGGGTGGCGAGCTCCAGGGCGGCATCGATGGTGGCAGCCGGTGTTACACACACCGGACAGCCCGGCCCGTGGATCAGCCGCAGCCCCGGCGGTAGCAATTGATCCAGCCCCGAGCGCACGATGGCGTGGGTTTGGCCGCCGCACACCTCCATCAGGGTCCAGGGCTGGCTCACCGTGGCGGCTAGCTGTTGGGCCAGGCGGGCCATGGCAATGCTCATGGCTGTGCCCATGGCAGGGGTCCCCTGGTTTCTGCTTCTTGGTCCTCTGCCACCAGGCTTAGGGCAATGCCCACATGCACGATCACCCGATCCCCCACCTGGGCCTCCGGCAGGCAGGCCAGGCTCACCTGCTGACGCACCCCCCCGAAATCCACCTGGGCGATCCGCCAGAGGGGATCCTCACCATCGCTGTCGCCCCCTGGGGGCTGGTGATCGATGCTGAGAATCCGTCCTGGCACCGCCACACACATGGCCTTAAGCCCCCAGCGGCATGGTTGCTGGCTTGGTTATAGACAGGGCTCTGCGGGCAGCTGCCACTTGGCCCAGGGCGAGGCCCCCATCGTTACAGGGCACGGCCTCGGGCCAGAAGGGCTCCAGCCCCCGCTGGCGCAGGGCCATGGCCGTGCCCTCCAGCAGCAGACGGTTTTGAAAACAGCCTCCGCTGAGTAACACCCGTTGGCAGCCCTGCTGCAGGGCCAGTTCTTGGCAGGCCCTGGCGATCCCCTCGGCTAGCCCCCGCTGGAAGCGGCCGGCGCATTGCCCGATGGCAACTTCGGCGGCGCAGTCGTTTAGCAATGCTGTGAGCAGCGGTTGCCAATCCAGCCAGCTCAGCTCCCCCTGGGGCCGCAGCGGCCAGGGGTAGGCCCCAGGCCCGTGGCTGGCGGCCCCCTCCACCCGCAGGCCCCCCTCGCCTTCATAGCTGAGCTGTTGCACCAGCCCCAGCAAGGAAGCCACCGCATCAAATAAGCGGCCCAGGCTGGAACTGGGCGGACTATGGCAACCGCTGGCCAGGGCCTGCAGCAGTAGCGCCAGGTCATCGGCTTGGAAGGCGGCGAGGCTGCGCCAGGCGCCGGGATGCTGGAGTGCCTGGGGGCCAGCGGCACTGAGTAACCCCAGGGCGGCTCGGCGCGGTTCCCGTTGGGCGGCGGAGCCCCCCGGTAGCGGGAAGGGGCGGCAGCAGGCGAGACGCCTATGGCCTTCGGCGCCGATATAGAAAATCTCCCCCCCCCAGAGTCCACCGGCTTCGCCGTAGCCGAGGCCATCGCAGGCCACCGCCAGGGCCGGCCCTTCAACGCCGTGTTCCAGCATTACGGCTAGGGCATGGGCCAGGTGGTGGGGCACCGCATGGGGGGGTAAGTCCCGGGCCGCCGCCAGTTGGTGGCTGCGGTAGCCGGGGTGGCTATCGCAGGCCAGGCTGGCCAGCTGGCACCGGTGGCGTTTGATTAGGGCGTCGATGCCCCTGCCTAGCCGTTCGTCTGTGCTGGGATCGGCCAGGTCCCCCAGGTGGGGGGCCAGCCAGAGCCGCCCGCCGAGGGCCAGGGCCGGAGCGCACTTGAGGTCGCCCCCCAGGGCCAACACGCCGGCGCCGGGGGCGATCGCCAGGGCCTCGGGGGCATAGCCCCGGGCGCGGCGCAGTAGGGCGGGACGGCCGTCGATTATGTGCAGCACTGAATCGTCTAGGGGCCTGGCGATCAGACGGTTGTGGTAGAGGAAGCCATCGGCGATCTTCGATAGCCGTTGGTGGGCCTCCTCGGGGTTGGTGCAGAGTGGTTCACCGCTGGGGTTGCCGCTGGTGGCCACCAGCGGTCTGCCAAAGGCTTCCACCAGCAGTTGATGCAGGGGGGAGGCCGGCAGCATCAAGCCCAGGTAGGCACTGCCGGGGGCCACGCCGCCGAAGGTTTCCCCAGGGGCCGGCCGGCGCCGTAGCAGCACGATCGGCGCGGCACTGCAGCGCAGCTGTTGTTCTTCGGCGGGGTTTATCCAGCAGCTGCTGGCCAGCCAGGCGGGGGCGGCGGCCAGCAGCGCAAAGGGTTTAGCCGGGCGGCCCTTGCGTTGGCGCAGCCTTGCCACAGCTTTGGCATCGCCGGCATCCACCAGCAGCTGGAAACCCCCCACCCCTTGGAGGGCGAGGATCCCGCCGCCCTCCAGCAGCGCCACCGCCTGCTCGATCGATTGCCTTAACTGGGGCCCACAGCTGGGGCAGCCGATCGTTTCGGCATGGAAACGGCGGTCGCTGGGATCTTCGAATTCCTGGCGACAGGCCGGGCAGAGGGGAAAGCTGGCCAAGCTGGTGTGGGCCCGGCCATAGGGCTCGGCGGTGGCGATGCTGTAGCGGGGGCCGCAGGCGCTGCAACTGATGAACGGGTAGCCATAGCGGCGGTTGGTTGGGTCTCGGAGTTCCGCCAAGCAGCTGGCACAGGGGGCGAGGTCAGCCACCAGGGCGGGGGCCACTAGCCCCACCCCCAGCGCTACCCCAGCTGCCGGGCTGCTGCGAATTACCACCGCCGGCGCCTGGACCTTCCCCCGATCCACGGGCTGGAGAGCCTGGAAAGGCCCCCACTGGGGTTCGAAGCTCTCCAGCCGGGCGGGGGCTGGTAATTCGCTGCTTATACGTTGGAGAAACAGCTCCAGGTTCTGGCGCTCACCGTTGAGCTCGATGGCCACGGCCCCGGCCACGTTTTGCAGCCAACCGTGGAGCCCTAGGGCGGTGGCGAGCCGTTGGACCCAGGGGCGAAAACCCACCCCCTGCACCACCCCGCGGCACTGCAACTGCAGCTGGGCTTTCAACGGCCTTGCCCTTGCTGGAGCAGGGCATAGAGCTGATCCATGCCGGCGCCGGTTTTGGCAGACAGCTCCAGCACCGGGGCGGCCGGCGCCACCTGCCTGAGATGGCGATGGGCAAGGCCATGGTCAAACTCCACGGCGCTGGCCAGGTCAATCTTGCTGATCACCACCAGATCGGCAGATTGAAACATCGAGGGGTATTTGAGCGGCTTGTCCTCCCCTTCCGTCACGGAGAGCATCACCAGCCGCAGGCTTTCGCCCAGGTCATAGGCGGCCGGACAAACCAGGTTGCCGACGTTCTCAATCACCAGCAGTTCGAGCCGTTGGAGCTGTAGTTGGGCCAGGGCCCTTTGCACCATGGCCGCCTCCAGGTGACAGGCCTGGCCGGTGGTGATCTGGATCGCCTCCACCCCGGCCCTCCGCAGCCGTTGGGCGTCGTTGTCGGTGGCGAGATCGCCCACCACCACTGCCAGGGGGTGGTGGGGGGCCCAGTCTTGGGCTAGGCGCTCCAGCAGGGCGGTTTTGCCTGACCCCGGTGAAGAGAGCAGGTTGACCACGGTTAGGCCGCTGCTGGCAAAGCGTTGGCGGTTTTGCTGGGCAAGCTCGTTGTTTCTGGCCAGCAGGTTTAGCCCCAGCTCCAGGTGGTGGGGGCCATGGCTGTGCTTTTGGGGCTGGCCGCAGTGGCACTTAACGCACATCTCAGCTCAGCTCCAGGGAGGTGAGTTGCAGCTCGCGGCCCTGGCGTAGCTCGCGGCTGATCGCCCCACAACTGGGACAGAGGCCCAGGTAATCCTCGGCCCCAAAGGGCTGGGCGCAGGGGGCGCAAAACCATTCCGCCGGCAGCGTTTCAACCTCTAGCCGGGCACCAGCTGCAATCGTGTTTGCCATCAGCACTTCAAAGGCGAAGTTGAGGGCCTCCGGCTCCACGCCGGCCAGGCTGCCGATGCGTAGCCGCACCGCTTCGATCCGGGCCGCCCCATGGCTCTGGGCCTGCTGGAGCGCCAACTCGCGGATCGTTTCCATAAGGCTTAGTTCGTGCATGGGGGGTATGGGTGTAGCCATTGCCGCAGTAAGTGTTCGGCCTCCGGCAGTTGGGCCAGGAGGGCAGCGGAAAAGCCCGCCCCCAGCTCCATGCTGCTGGCGGGCACCAGCAGTTGATGGGCGATTGGCTGGGCGCCATAGAGGGCTGAGCTGAGCGCCAGCAATTGCAGGGGGCTGAGTTGATGGCTGAAGGCCGGCACCTGGCCATCGGGCTGGAGCCGTTGCAGCTGGGGGGTGGCCCCCGCTTGGGGCCAAGCGTCGATAAACAGCACCCGGGTGGCGGTGGCCAATTCTGGGGCCAGTTCTGGGGTGAGCTGGGCCACGGCCCGTACGGGTGCCCGGGAAATTTTTTTAGCGAGGGCGGCCAGGTGCAAGCCAACGCCGTCATCACCGCGCAGGCTGTTGCCGAAGCCGATCACCAATGTTTGTTCCATTAGCGGTAACGCTCCGTGAGCAGCTCACCAGTGGCGTTTAGCAGTTGCACATGCAGGGGCATCGCTCCTGCTGCATGGGTGGAGCAGGAGAGACAGGGGTCAAAGCAGCGGATCCCCGCCTCCACCCGGTTGAGGAGCGCCTCGGGGATGCTGGCGTTGGCGCCCACGGGGCCAGGGATGAATTCCCTGGCGATCTGGGCCACGGTGCGGTTCATGGCCAGGTTGTTTTGGCCGGTGGCGATGATCAGATTCACCCGGTCAATCAGGCCATTGGCATCCACCCGGTAGTGGTGAAACAGGGTGCCCCGGGGGGCTTCACCTACGCCCACCGCCTCCAGTTGATTGAGATGGGCCCGGGCCCGAATCCGGGGGGAATGGGTTTCGGGATCGTTGAGCAGAGCCTCGATGCCCTCCAAGCAAGCAACGATTTCCACCAACCGTGCCTGGTGATAGGCGAAGGAGGAGTTGGCGATCGCCCCGCAGCGCTGGCGCATTTCTGCCAGTTCTTTGTCGGCCCAGGGGGTGCCGATGTGGCTGCACACATTCAGGCGGGCCAGGGGACCCACCCGATACATGCCGGCGGGGTAGCCGAGCGGTTTGTAGTAGGGAAATTTCAGGTATGACCAGGGCTCTACCGCTTCGCCGATGTAGCTGTGGTAGTCGTCTTCCTTGAGGCCATCGGCTATCACCTGGCCAGTGCTATCCACAAAGCGCAGCAGCCCGTCGTAGTGCTCCCATTGGCCATCACTACCCACCAGGCCCATAAACAAACTGGGGAAATCACCAAATACCCGCTGTTCCCTTTTGAGGGGGCCATCCAAAAGTTTTTTAAAGAGATCAAGGGCGAGGGCCACGGTGGCCTTGGCCTCCGGTAGCCGTTCACGGATCCAGGCCTCTGCTTCGGTGCTGAGCGGTGTACGAACGCCGCCAGGTACGGCCCAGGCGGCATTAATCTTCCGCCCCCCCAGTAATTCCAAAATCTGCTGGCCAAATTGACGTAGGCGGATGCCGGCCCGGGCCAGGTCTGGGTTGGCGGCCATCAGGCCAAAAATGTTGCGGCGGGCTGGATCGCTTTCCCAGCCCAGTAAAAAATCCGGACTGCTCAGGTGAAAAAACGAGAGCGCATGGGACTGGCAGATCTGGGCCAGGTTGAGCATGCGCCGCAGATTTACCGCCGCCGCTGGAATCTGCACCGCCAGCAACTTGTCTCCGGTCTTGGCGGCCGCCAGCAGATGGCTCACCGGACAGATGCCACAGATGCGGGCGGTGATACCCGCCATCTCGGTATATGGGTGGCCTTCGCAGAATTTTTCAAAGCCGCGATACTCCACCACATGGAAGCGGGCATCGCTTAGGTACCCCTGCCCATCCAGGTGCAGGCTGATCTTGGCGTGACCCTCGATGCGGGTCACCGGATCGATCACAACGGTGCGGCCCATGGGAAGTGGCGAGGGAGCTGGGCGGGGGCGGTTGGCAGGGGGTTCCCCTGCCATTAACCGAAGCGCAACATGGCGCTGCCTTCCATTAGCGGTTTTTCCCCCGCTAATAGGGGGGCAATCGCCTTGCGAATCCGCTCAGCCGACGGCGGACAGCCGGGCAGGTAGAGATCTACGGGGATCACCTGATGGAGGGGCAGCACCTGGGGGAGTAATTCCGGCACGATGCCTGGCCCATGGGGGTATTGGCCCCCCTGGTCTGCCAGCTCCAGGTAGCCCCGATCCAGCACCGCCCCAGGGCCCACCAACAGGTTGCGGAGTCCCGGAACATTGGCGGAAATGGCGCAGTCACCGAAGGAAATCACCATGGCGGTGCGCTGGCGCAGCACCAGGGCCAGGGCCAGGTTGTCTTCGTTGGCTACGGCCCCTTCCACCAGGCACACATCCACCGCCTCGGGGTAGAGCTTGGCGTCGCTAGCGACGGGTGAGTAGACCATGTCTACTTTTTCGGCCAGGTCAAACAGAAACTCATCGAGGTCTAGGAAAGACATATGGCAGCCGGAGCAGCCGGCCAGCCAAACGGTGGCAAAGCGCAGTTTGCGGGGGGGGCTGGAGCTCATGGGTGGTGCCATAGGTGCTGCTCGCGGGCCTGGCGCAGCTGCTGGGCCCGTTCGGCATGGGGATGTTTTTCGGAGGTGGTGTCTTCCTTGTGGAAGATGGCGCCGGTGGGACACACATCCACGCATTTGCCGCAAGAGGTGCAGCTTTCCACCTCCCCCCAGGGTTGGTTGAGCCCCGCCACGATCCGGCATTCAGCACCGCGGTGGGCCACATCCCACACATGGGCCCCCTCGATCTCATCACAAACGCGCACGCAGCGACTACAGAGAATGCAGCGGTTGTGGTCAATGGCGAAGAGCTGGTGGGAGGCATCCACCGGGCGGTGGGGGTATTGGTAGGGGAAACGGGAGTGGTCCATACCCACCGCCACTGCTACGTTTTGCAGTTCGCAGGCGCCATTGGCTACGCAGAAGGCGCACACATGGTTGCCTTCGGCAAAAAACAACTCCACTGCCATGCGGCGTAGCTGCTGAAGCTGTTCGCTGTGGGTTTTTACCACCATCCCTTCGCTGGCTTCTGTGCTGCAGGCGGGCAGTAGTTTCTGGCTACCTTCGATCTCCACCAGACAAAGGCGGCAGGCGGCGACTGGGTTTAGGCCATCTAGGTGGCAAAGCACCGGCACCTGGGCCCCGGCCTCGCGGGTGGCGCTGAGCACGCTTGAGCCCGCTGGTACGGCCAGATCCATGCCATCAACCCGCAGGGTGATCACGCCCATGGCTGGGGCCCTGCAAGCGCCATTGGGCCAGCAGTTTTGTATTCCTGGCGGAAGTATTTGAGGGTGCTGAGTACGGGGTTCGGGGCCCCCTGGCCGAGGCCACACAGGCTGGTGGCCTTAACCATCAAGCAGAGCTGTTCCAATTGCTCCAGGTCGCTGGCCTGGGCGCTGCCCGCTATGAATTTGCTGAGTAGTTGTTCGAGTTGCACGGTGCCAGCCCGGCAGGGCAAGCATTTACCGCAGCTCTCACCCACGTTGAAGCGCATGAAATGGCGGGCCAGCTCCGGCATCGCCATCGACCCATCGATAACGATCATGCCGCCGGAGCCCATCATCGAGCCCAGGGCCAGGAGGCTTTCGTAGTCCACCGGTGTGTCTAGGAGTGGGGCTGGAATGCAACCGCCGGAGGGACCACCGGTTTGGACCGCCTTCACCCCGGCGCCGTTGGGAGCCCCTCCCCCCATGGTTTCCACCACCGTGCGCAGGCTTGTGCCCATGGGCACCTCCACCAACCCGGTGTGAACCACGGCCCCTGAGAGGGAAAAAACCTTGGTGCCCTTGCTGTGGTCCGTGCCGATGGCGGCATACCAGTCGGCCCCTTTCCGCAGGATTGCCGGCACTGCGGCGAGGGTTTCCACGTTGTTAATCAAGGTGGGTGCCCCCCAGAGCCCCTTTTGGGCCGGAAAGGGCGGCCGGGGGCGGGGGCTGCCGCGGCGCCCTTGGATGGATTGCAGTAGGGCGGTTTCTTCACCGCATACGTAGGCCCCGGCCCCCACACGAACATCGATGCGCAGGTTGAACTGGCTGGCAAAGATGCCTAACCCCAGGATCTGGCGCTGGCGCGCTTGCTTGAGGGCTAGGCGCAGGCGTGCGATCGCCAGGGGGTATTCCGCCCGCACGTAGATAAAACCGCGATCCGCCCCCACGGCATAGGCGGCAATCGCCATGCCTTCCAGTAGGCGATGGGGATCACCTTCCAGCACGCTGCGGTCCATGAAGGCGCCGGGGTCGCCTTCGTCGGCATTGCAAACCACAAAGCGGGGACCTGGCGGTTGGAGGGCAACGGTGTCCCACTTCAGGCCGGTGGGATAACCCGCCCCGCCCCGGCCCCGCAGGCCACTGCGGCGGATTTGAGCGCGCACTTCAGCGGCGGATAGTTCCTGCAAGCAATGGCGCAGCTGTGCGTAGCTGCCCTGGGCGATGGCGGAGTCGATCGACTCAGGATTCACCTGGCCGCAACCCTCCAGCACCACTGGATACTGCAGGGCAAAGAAGGGGTGCTCCAGGTCGATGCTGTGGTTGTTGAGGCTGCTGCTGGCACTGCTGCGGCCAGAGCCAGCGTTTACCAGGGCCTCGGCCCATGGGGCGGAAAGCCCCCCATAGAGGCTTTGGCCTTCGGGGCGATCCAGGGCCACCAGGGGCCCCTGGCTGCATAGGCGCAGGCAGCCCACCGGTTTGATCTCCAGCAGCTCAGCAGCCTCGCCGCCATTGCTGCGGGCTGTGTCTAGGGCCTTGAGCAGCGCCCCACTGCCGGCAGCGCGACAACTGCTGGCGTCGCAACAGCGCAGCCGGGGCCTCTGTAGGGAGGGGGCAATGCTGGCGACCATGGTTAAGGGGCCCCCGGGGTGGGCTTAGGGGTGCGGTTAGGTAAGCCAGCGGCATCAAGTTGGCCTTGGAGTTGCTGAGCCGATGCTCGGCTGATCATCTGGCCATCCACAACCAGCACCGGACCATGGCCGCAGGCCCCTTGGCAGCTCACCTGGCTCAGTCGCCAACCATCGGCAGTGGCCGGACCATCGAGCTGTTGCTGGAGCCTTTGTTCCAAGGGGGCCAGCAAAGCATTGGCTCCCTTCACAAAGCAGGTGGTGCCCATACATAGCTCGCAGCTGTGGGCAGCGGGAACTGTCAACTGAAAGCCGTTGTAGAAGCTGGCCACCCCGTACACCCGACTCAGGGGCATATGCAGCTGACGCGCCACTTGGCTTAGGGCGGTCTCTGGCAGATAGCCATAGATCTCCTGCACCTTATGGAGCACCTCAATCAGGGCGTCGGGGCTGGATCCGTTCTGGGCGACCAAACCCTTGATGCACTTTTCCTGGGTAGCTAGGGGGTCGGCAGCCGTGGCTTTCATTCAGGCCTCCGAAAGCACACTTCTGTGATAGCAGTAGAAATCCTTCATGGCAGCTATTAGCTGAAAGAGAGATATATATATGCCTATGGCTGGTGGGCCTGGCCCGGCAAGCTGGAGCCCTTTAGTTGCTGCATGGTTGCGCCAGGGTGCCACGAAAGTTCTGGGACTCCGGGGCATATTTGTTGCAGAGCCTCTCCTGGGATCCGTAATCGCTACATATAGGGTGTCTAGACGCCTAGTGCGTTGCGGATCAGGGCTTTATTGCAGTGCGGCCATGCCTGAACCAGCTATTCCCCCAACTGATCGAATGTCAATGCTGCGGCGGAAGCCCCAGCGGATTTCAATCACCATTTCCCAGTCCACCTACGATCGCCTGATTTCCCGTTCAGACCAAGAGGGCCGTTCTGTTTCGAATTTGGCTGCTTATCTGCTTGAAAATGGATTGGTGCAACCCGATGTTCCACCAACCACTGTGGTGGAACAGGACTTGGGTCGCTTAAATGGTTTTGTAAAGCTTCAAACACAGTTGCCATCATCCACGGCTGATGGCCATAGGCTGCATCATTGAACTTGACGTTAATTGACTTACGGATGATTTGGCTTAATTGATTTGCCAGTATTTTTAGCTCAAGTTCTAAACATTTACAGGCTTTCCTTGTTAAGAAGTGAGTCAATTAGTGTAAGGGCGACTTCGCTGATTGAGCGCCCAGTTTGACTGGATAGTTCAATTAGTTTTTTGTAGCTGGCATCAGATAGCTCAAGGTCAATCCGCCGGGGCAAGCGGCTAGGGTTTAGGTCGGTAATCTCTTCGTCTGCTCCAAGGTCCATGGGGTTAATCGATTTTATGCATACATAGCATAATGTTTCTCTTTGGTGCTTGATTTATGAGGTCCTGCCCTCGTCTGCCGCTCATTTGCCTTGGTACTTGGGCAGATTAAGCCTCAGCTTTCGCTGCGGGCTACCCCCAGTTCGTAGGCACCTTTTGACTTCAGGTAGAGATCAATTGCTTCGCTGCTCAGTTCTCCAGTGGTCTTGCCTTCAAGGATGCTCAGCAGCTTTAGTGCCCTATGGGCGTTGTCTTGAACTTGGATAGTAATTCTCCTCAAAATAGCAAAGATCATCTTAAAACAATATAGCCCAGCGATCAGGTTTTGGTTGGTTGAGGATGCTGCAAATTTCATCACTGCTTTTGCAGAATGGCATATTGGCAGCATGGCTTGCTCGGACGCTATTTAAGGAAATAAAACCGGTGTTAGCCGGGCCCGTAATTTCTTGAGGGCTCCCCGTTCAATGCGTTGCACTTGATCACGGCTCAGGCCTGTGCATTGGGCAACCCGAACAAAGGAAAGTGAATCAAGCTTTCCATATCGCAACTTGAGTACTGTGCGCTCCCTTGAGTCTAGGCCAGAAAGTTGTGAGTGCAGCCATTGATAGTCGTCCAGGCTATCGGGTTGTTCCGTTGAGGGCACGCTATCCAGCAGGGTGCGGGCACCATCCATTGATTCAGTGATCCGATCCAATGACAAGGCTTGGCTGCGTTCCCGAATAGCGAGCACATTTTTTAAGCGTTCTTCAGTTTCCCCTACCAACTCCGCTAGTTTTGCCATGCTTAGGCGCACGGGGGAGGCATTTTGCAGCTGACTAACCCTGGCGGCAAGATCAATTAACTCAGTTGGTAGGCGGATGGCACTGCCCTGTTCACGCAAATGCCTGGTGATTGCCTGACGGATCCACCAGAAGGCGTAGGTGGAGAAGCGATAACCCCTAGTGGGATCGAATTTTTCCACCGCCCGCATCAGGCCGATGTTGCCAGCCTGGATTAAGTCCATGCGCTCCACCGTGGCCGATTGGTACTTGCGGGCGATGCTTACTACCAGCCGAAGATTCGCCTGAACCATGCGGTTCATGGCCCGCCGACCGGTGCGTTCCAGGCTGGCTGGGGGAGCAGGGTTTTGTTGCCAGCGCTGTACCCGTTGGGCCAGATGCACTTCTTCAGCTGGCGTTAGCAGCGGAATTCGACTCACGGTCTCGAGATAGTCGCCTAGGGCATCGGCCATGAATTGAGTTTCAAACTCGAATTCCATCCTGGGTTCGTTCCAACGGCAAATCTCCGGCTTACGCAGTAATGCCGCGCATCTACCGCATCGGCGATCCGTTGCCAATCGTTCTGGCTGATTGAGCAGTCCCGTTGGTGAGCCTAAGTAGTAATAGATACATCACTTGGCTGGCTTTTACAGCTTCCGATTGACTCGGAATGTAGCAATGGCAAATCTGCGGCAGATTTGAGGTAAAAAGTTGTTGATCTGCTGAGTTCTGGCTCTTTGTCGACTTGCTGCGTCGATAGTTATGGTAACTGGATGGGTATTGGCTATGCAACGTTTTCGATTGGTGGCAGACCAAGTGCAGGTGGAGTTGGTTTCCCACGGTTCTGGTGATCAACAACCTTTTCAGGTGCTTGGCTCAAGTAGTGAAGTGGCGTTTTTAGAAGAACTGATGAAGGAAGAGTTTGGCAGCCTTAATGTAAATCCAGCAGCATTATTTAGCTTTCTGAAAACCGATCACTGGGTGCAGCAGCATTTCAACACAACCCTAGTGCTAGAGGGAGAACTGCAAGCTAGCGAAACTCCTTCAACCAGTTTTAATTCCTTGCCGCTGGGAACTAAGCTAGTTCGTACGGGGGTGCTTCAGTTCAAGGAACTTGAAGAGCTGCTCGAGCAATATCGTCCTTTTGCTAATTCGCAACGCTTTGGAGAATTTCTAAAACTTAACCAGCGAGTATCACCTGCGGTGGTCGATTTATTGCTAAATCCCAGCCTATTTGATAAGGGTGGATTTAATCAGAAACGCCTGGGGGAAAAGTTATTAGAGCTTGGTTGCATCAATGAGCAGCAACTTATTGATGCCTTGGCGCAACAGCAGTTGAATGGCCACAGAATCGGCGAGATCCTTGCCGGCCAAGGCTTGATCTCAGCAGAAATGGCTTTGTTCTTCGCAGAAGCCAAAGTTACCCCGGGGGGGCAGATTGAATTCTGCCCCACCTAACCCAGCGGCTTAGGCCGCTGGGTGGCCGTAGCTCTCTATGGGGGTATGGTTTTGATCGAAAGCATCGAGATGCAGATTGATTTGCTGGTCGTGGGTTAGCTGCTCATGGTTTAGCTGCCCATGGGTCGACCCATCGTTCTGATGGGTCTCCGCAGTGTTAAGCGTGCTTAGCCCATGGCTATTTAGATCACTGCTGGAGCTGGGTTCGTTGAAGTGTTGGTTCACTTCTTGCTGGATTTCAGCTACGTGGCTAGCTGGGATTGATTCGCTGGCAATGAAAATATCCACTAGATGGCCAAGATCAGTGCTGGGGTTCAGTGCAACTGTGCTATCAGCCCATGGGCCACTGCTCTGGTGGGCTTCGCTGGCAATGAGCTCTGGATGGGCTATGGCCTGGTCTACCAGGTGGCCGAGATCAAGGGTATGGCTGCCGGCGCTGGGGTTGCTTAAATCATTTATGTGCTCGGCAGTGCTGATCTTGTTGTCATGATCAATGGAATGGGTTGAAGAGTCGTCATGCGGTACTTGATCGTTGTTGATCAAGTTATTGTTGCTTGTCACGCTGGAGTGATCGCCAGTCTTGATGGGGTTAACTGCTAATGCCGTATCAAATTCAGCGCTGCTGATCTTGCTGTCATTATTTGCTGTTCGTAGTTGGTAGTCAAAGTTGCTAAGTTGTTCAAGTATTAGATTTCCATGGCCATATAGGTCAAGGCTATGGGTAAGTTCTCCTAGGGACTCGATTGAGATTGTACCTGTTGATACAGATTCTAACACCTGGGCGTAGGAACCTTGGGTGAGATGTTGAACAGCACTTAATGCAGTCAAGGCATCTGCACTTGAAAGATTTCCTTCCATGCTGTATTGAATAGCATGCTGGCTCGCTACCATAAAGTCTAGGATTTCTTGATTAAATAAAGATCCAAGATTTAGTTCTTGGGCGATAGAGCTAAGGAGCCCTGCATCGCTGAAGTTTGCTTGTTCGCCATTGGCTAAGTTTTCCAGGACATCGGCAATCGCTTGAAATACCGGAAATGATGCCTGGGCTTCATTGCTGCCGAGGTGCAGCGCTGCCAACTCAGCAAACTGAACAGCAACTGTCATCACAGCACCATTCAGGGCCAGGGTTTGGTTGTTGCTCTCCAGAGGGTTGAGAGTGCTCAAATCCGAACCACTAGCTAGGCCCATGTGGGCTGCCAGACTTTCATTTGCATGGCTAAACTCAACCCCTGCTTCCAGCTGTGTTTGCAATAGGCTGCTTAAGGGTGTGATCACTGAGCCGCCAAGCTGGCCATAGAGATTAATGTCGTAGCTGATGCCTGTACTTGCATCAATCCCACCAGTTTGTACCGCACGAGCTTCCCCAATTGTGAACTGGGAATCGTGGTTATTGTCAAGCTCGTTAAGATTTAGTACCCACTGAACTTCACCATTTTGATTGCTAACACCAAGCCATTCTCCTTGGTCCTGTTGGTTGTTGTGGTTTACATCCAGGTAGAGAGTTGCTCCCACAATAGTTCCATCAATTGTGGCAGTGGAGGCAGTAATTTGGATTGAAGGAGAGCCGCCAGCATCGCTAAGGGTTTTGCTATTAGATAGGGCTACTTTGAAATCCTCAGTGGTGAGATTGGTATAGGTGATGTGTATTGTGTAGTTATTTGTGGTGCCAGATGGGCTGTCTGTATTCACAACGACTGATTGGATATTAGAGCTATTGATTACAATGGTATCTGTGCCCGTTATGAAATCAGTGATGGTGTCACGTTCGCTGCCGCCTTCTCCCTTGAAGAACATAAATTTATCGGCCCCAGTACCGCCTGTTAGCACATCTACGCCCAGGTTGCCACTGAGAATGTCTTTACCCGTTCCGCCATTGATATTATCATTGCCGCCAAGGCCACTGATAACATCATCTCCATCGCCGCTGTTAAGTACGTCGGCAGTATTTTCGCGACCAACCAATACTTCATTCCTGAAAGTCCCAGTTAGGGTGCCATTCCCTGGGTCGCGGGTAAGCTCAACACTAGCAGTGGCTGCATCTGTGCCTGTTGTATTTGTATAGCTAAAGCGGCCGCCATTGTTGTCGCTATTACTTGTTTCTGTGAAAATCACATTACTTCCAACCATCGCTGCACTGCCACCGATTTCACTGCTTACTGCTGTCATTGTTGGTACGCCTGTGCCACCAGTGTCATTGGCAAGTAATGTCCATTGGGGAATACTAATTTGATCTACTCCGGAGCTTGTTGGTTGATTGGTGAGCACGAAGTCATCGCGCACCACAAGCACAGATGCACCATTTGCGCTGATGTCTATGGTTAGATTTGCTCCAGCCGTGTCGCCATCGCGATCTATTAGTATAAATCCAACTATTTCATTGATTTCTCCGGTTATACTGCTGGGGGGAGTATAGGTATAAGCTGCATTGTCCATGTCTATTTTGTAATTTCCATTATTGCTATTGCTGTTCCCGAGGAGATTAATGTCCCATATATGGTTAATTGCGTCATATGTGCCGTGGCTTGTGCCGGAAAAGCTGCCATCCTTGTTGTAGGTTGTGCCATCAATAGTGATTGACTTTACCCAGCCATTGTCGGCTCCAAATGAGGCATCCGGATTGGGATCTGTAATCAAATTGCCATTGATTGGTAGTGAGGTGATTGTGCTTAGTATTGTGGCGTCTAGTTGACTTAGATCAGTAACGACAATGGCGTTTGTATTTGTGCCAGCGCCAAATCCATTAAAAGCAATTGGATTTAGTTCTGAGACGACAGCACCAGTGCCAAGTCCAATGGCAAATGAGTTTATATCGTTTGTATTTAAAAAACCTTCCCAAGCAGCAGTTTCAGCGGAATCAATGCCGTTTCCACCGCCAAGTGGGGGATGCTGAGGGCTGGATGTTAGGTTGCTGGCATTGGGAATGCCATCCGAGAAGAAGTAGAGAATATTTTGCGCATCTGATATTTTGCCCGGCGATTCAAACGCATTCCAAGCTGTATTTAAGGCATCATCATAGTTGGTGGTGTTTGTGGGTTGTAGTGCAAGTATACTTACTTTGAGTGCTGCCAGCTCCAACGGACTTGAAGACCATGTGTTGCCTATGGTGCTGGCAGAAGTGCTGAATGTAACTACACGCACCGCTATTGGGCCAAGGGCTTCATATTGTTCTATCAATTCTAAAATTGCATTCTTTTGAAGATCCATGCGCGTCATGCTGCCCAAGCCAGCTGCTTCTGCCATGCTCCCAGAAATATCAATTACTAATTCAATATTTGTTTTGGCGCCGATTGAGCCTATGCCTGTTACGTGAATGTTGGTGGCGGTGGGCCCATCATCTTTAAAGATAAAGGAGGAGCCGATATCTAGTTTAGCTGTGGCGGTGGAGGTGTCGCCATCTCTATCGGTAACGATAATTGATTGGCTGAGATTAACTAAGTTAGCAGCAGCTAGCTGTACAGCATCATTGGGATTAGTGGCATCTGGATGCTGAACGGCCCTTAGCTGATCAAGGGTTACCAGTCCGAAGCTGTCTACGGTGATAGAAAAAACTAAGGCATTGCCTGAGGCAATGTGTCCCTCTACGGTGTTGCCATTGAGTGAGA
>CALRNU020000013.1:0-89221 GCA_943369595.1 Synechococcus sp. UW140 | reverse complement strand
AAGCCCTGAACTACATCAAGGCCAACCACGGTGTTTCCGGCGACCCCGGTGTAATCGCCAACAACTACATCGATTACGCCATCAACGCCCTCGTTTGATCCTTTCTGATCTCTCGTAACCCATGGGGCCCCGCTGGGGGCCCTTTTTTTTATGGCAACCCCTTGATCAGTTGCTGGGCAGGGCCCCAAGCTGGGCAATCAACATCGGTGCCACTTCGCCTTGGTCCAGCTGCAACCAATCACCCAGCTCCTCCACCAGGGCCTGGTAATCGGCAGCTCGCCCCTGGTCGGCCAAGCGCTTTAGCTGGGCCTCTTGGTCATCCATGGTGAGCAATAACGCCAAAAACAGGCGTTGCTGCAGATCTAAGCCCGAGGAGGAGAGCGCCATGGGATACAGCAAATTGTTATCGCCACGTTAATAACTGCCCAGGAATTCGCCCACCCCTCCCATGGACCAATCCAGCCCCCAAGGCACGCCGATCAGCGAGGAGGAAGCCCTGAGTCGGCTCCGCCAACAGGAAGATGCCAGCCAGAGGTACTACGCGGCCTGGTGGCTTGGCCGCATGCGTAGCCAACACCCGGAAACAATCCCGCTGTTGCTCCAGGCCCTTAATGGCGCCCTAGACGGCCCTAGCAACGACCCCGACCTGCTCTTCGTGGCCCGTAATGCCACCAGGGCCCTGGGCAAATTGGAGGCCAAAGGGGCCCTGCCGCCGTTGCTGCGGGCCTTACAACACCCTGACCATGGCCTCAGGGAGGCCGCCGCCCGTTCCCTGGGGGAATTAGGTGATCCCTCGGCGATCCCTGCCCTGCGGCACCGGCTTCAGCTCCCCGGGGCGGCCGAACCCGCCAGCGGCGGCCTGCGCCTGGGGGAACCCTGTGAAGCCCTGCTGGAAGCCCTGGGGGAACTGGGCGAAGGGCAACCCAACCCCGAACTGGCCGCCGAGCTGGAGGGCTTCCTAAGCCACAGCCGCCCGGTGGTGCGCAGCGCCGCCTGCCGCGCCCTGCTGCAGCTCAGCGGCGATCCCCGCTGGGCGGAGCCGATGCTGGCCTTGCTGCACGATGGCCAACTGCAGGTGCGGCGGGCCGCCCTGATGGACCTGGGCGCCAGTGGCTGGCGACCGGCAGGCAAGGCCCTAGCCGACTGCCTGGCGGAAAACAGCCTCAAACTGATTGCCCTTAAAGGTTTGGTGGAAGCCCCCCTGGGCTGCCCTGCCCCCCACACCCTTGGCGACCCCGAACGGGAACTGCTCAACCTGATGGATCAGCTGCTGTGAACCCTGAGCTTTCCCCCAACCTGAACGAACATCTGCGGGCAGTGGAGGAGGCCGCCAGCAGTGAAGCGCTGCTGCATGCCACCCGCAGCCTGGTGAGCCTCTGCCCCCAACTGGAGGCCCATTCCAGCGATCAACAGGCCGCGATCCTTTGTTTGTTGGAACTACTGGGCACCAATAACCCCGGCGCCGCCGTGGCCGCCGTGGATGGCTTGATCGCCTGCGGCAACGCCGCCGTGGAGCCGTTGCTGCACAACCTTGATGAACACAATTACGGCGCCAGGGCCTGGGCGGTGAGAGCCCTGGCCAGCATTGGCGACCCCCGGGGCCTGCCGGTGCTGGAGCGGGCCGTGGCCACAGACATCGGCCCCAGCGTGCGCCGCGCCGCCGCCCGGGGCCTCGGCAACCTGCAACTGGAGCAATTACTGGCCGCTGAACGCCCCCGCATCGTGGAACGCTGCCTGCGGGGCCTGGCCCTGGGTTGCGCCGATGGCGAATGGGTGGTGCGCTACGCCGCCGTGGTGGGTCTGGAGGGATTTCTGCCCCAGGCCAGCGCCGCTGGCATGCCTGCCGCCATTGCCCAGGAAGGGCGCTCCCTGCTGGAGCAGCGGGCCCAGCCCAAGGAAGAAGACACCCCGGTGGTTTACCTGCGCGCCCAACAAGCCCTGGAAAATCTCAACCGGGCCCGATGAGCATTACCCAATGAGCAGCGCCACCAAAATCCGGGTGTTGTTTGTGTGCATGGGCAACATCTGCCGCTCCCCCGCTGCGGAGGGGGTGTTTCTGAACCTGCTGGAACAGGAGGGTCTGGCTGGCCAATTTGAGGTGGATTCCGCCGGCACCGGGGGTTGGCACCAGGGCAACCTCGCCGATCCCCGCATGCGCGCCGCCGCCGCCGCCCGGGGCCTGACCCTGGGGAGTCGGGCCCGCCAGATTGAAGCCGCCGACCTGCAGCGTTTTGATCTAATCCTCACCATGGATGACGACAACCTGGCCACCGTGCGGGCCCTAGATCCCAGCGGCCGTTGGCAGCACCGCATCCAAGCGCTCACCAACCATTGCCAGCGCTTCCACAGCACGGAGGTGCCAGACCCCTATTACGGCGGCGAGGCTGGCTTCGAACAGGTGCTCGATCTACTGGAGGACGCCTGTGCCGGGCTGCTCAGCTCGCTTCAGCGCCAGCGGGCCCAGCAGCAGGGTCAACAGCAGTAGCCCTGAGGGAAGCCATCGCCTCCAGCGGCACCCGTTCGTGGAACCAAGCCACGATCCGCTGCACCACCCCGTCGATGGTCAGGCCATCACTCACCAACTCCAAAGCGTCCTCCGCCCGGCAGAGCGGGGCCACCGCCCGGCTGGAATCACGCCCATCCCGTTCGGCAATTTCCTGCTCCAGCTGGCCCAGGGCCGGCACCGGCAGGCCGCGGGCGGCCAGGTCCGCGGCCCGGCGCCGGGCCCGTTCCGCCACGGTGGCCGTGAGGAACACCTTGAGTTCGGCCTGGGGAAATACCGCCGTGCCGATGTCACGGCCTTCGGCCACCAGGCCACCGCTACTACCAAAGCGCTGCTGTTGGGCGGTGAGGGCCGCCCGCACCGAGGGCAGGGCCGCCACCGCAGACACCCCAGCGGTGACCGTTGCCGTACGAATCACTGCAGTTACATCCTGGCCATTGAGCAACACCCTTTGATCCCCCTCCGCCTGGGCCTCCAGCCGCAGGTCAAGCTGCCCCAGCAAAGCCGCTAATTCGGGGCTCTCCTCGGCCGCCAGGCCTTGGTCCTGGACCAGCCAGGTCACGGCCCGATACATGGCGCCGGTGTCGAGGTACACGAGACCCAGTTGACGGGCCACCAGGCGGGTAACGGTGCTTTTGCCAGCGCCAGCGGGACCGTCGATGGCAACGATGGGGGAACGGGGCATCAGGGTGAGGTGATCGATCAAACGGGTGGTGCCACAGCGCACGGCGGCGGCCAGTAGCCCCGCCCGCTCCAGCCGGGGCAGCGGCTGCAGGCTGTGGGGCTGCACCAACTCCAGGTATTCCACCTGCAGGCCCCGGGCCTTCAGGTGGGCGAGGGCCAGCTGCTGCAACTTTGGGCCATCCTGCACCCCCGCCCGGGCGGCGGCGGCGGCCAGGGCCAGGGCCTCGGGCAGGGCCTGGGCCCGTTGGCGCTCCAGCGGAGATAGGTAGCTGTTGCGGGAACTAAAGGGCAGCCCATCGGCCTCCCGCTGGGTGGGGCAGCCAACGATTTCCACCGGCAGGCCCAGGTCGGCCACCATGCGGCGCAACACCTGTAATTGCTGCCAATCCTTCTCTCCCAGCAGGATTCGCTGGGGCCTCACCAGGGCCAGCAGCCGGGCCACCACCGTGCACACCCCCTGGAAATGGCCCGGCCGCCAGGGGCCACAGAGCTGGGCCCCCAGGGCCGGAGCGGGCTGCACCTGGGTTAAGCCCTCGGGCCCGGCCGGATAAATGTCTTCCAATTGCGGGGCCCAAAGGGCATCAGCCCCCGCCGCGGCCGCCAGGGCCAAATCCTGGTCCAGGGAGCGGGGATAGCGGTCGAAATCCTCCCCTGGGGCGAACTGCAGGGGATTCACGAACACGCTCACCAGCACCCGACCGCCAAAACGCCGGGCCCCACGAAAAAGCCCACCATGGGCGGCATGGAGACCGCCCATGGTGGGCACCAGCTGAATCGCAGCGGGGGACTGATTAATCCAGGTGCTTAGCTCCGCCGAAGAGCGCAGCAGAGGCAGCGGGGCGGCCATTACCAATCGAACCCAAGCAAGGGGGTTCTACTGGAGCACCTCGAGTTTCACCCGGGCGGTGCCGCTGGCCACCAGCCCCAATTCCTGGGCGGCGCCATGGGCCAGGTCGATCAAACGGGCCCCGGAGAAGGGACCGCGGTCATTGATTCGTACCACTGCGGAACGGCCGTTCCAGAGGTTGGTAACGCGCACCTTGGTGCCAAAGGGCAAGGTGCGGTGGGCGGCGGTGAGCGTGCCGGGGCGCAACACCTCGCCGCTGGCGGTGCGATTGCCAAAGAAACCAGGGCCGTACCAGCTGGCCTCCCCCTGTTGGGTGGCAGTGATGCGGGGGGCGGGCCTTAGGGCCGGCCGGGGGGCCTGGGGCAGCGGCGCGTCTAGGGCTGGGGCTTCCAGGTCCTCCAGGGGGAGGGGTTGGGCCATGGCCGTGAGCCGCAGCAGCGCATCGGTGGGCTCTTGGGCAAGGACGGGGCAAGCACCAGGCAAGCAAGCCAGGGCGGCGGCGCCGAGAACAAGAGCGAAATTGCGTGTACGCATAACAAACGAAACCGACCGCAAATGCAGCGAGTGATGGAATAAATCCGATCGCCCCAGCGAGTAATAAATTCGTTATCTCAAAATGAGAAAACGCCCGCTGCGGTTCCTAATGATTTGAACAACAGGGAGAACCTAAACCGATTTTCAGGAGAGTTGCAGTTTGAATTTGGCCCTAATCGTTGATCAGTAAATGAAATCAGTCGGCTAATCCCCCTGCCCTAGGGGCTTCTGCGCCGCCAAACCAGAAACTGGCCATCAGAAAATCCGATGGGGCCCATAAGTCGCAGTGATTAGACAGTGGGCGATCTCAACATCGTCCACCCGCCCTGGCCCCCGCCCGTGGGGCGCTGGGTCAGCATGGAAAGGTCTGAGCTGCGCCTTTACCGCCATGGACTACCGCACCGCAGGGGTGGATGTGGAGGCCGGCCGGGCCTTTGTAGACCGCATTCGTGGCAGCGTTGAAGCCACCCGCCGCCCGGAGGTGCTCGGCGGCCTCGGCGGCTTCGGGGGCCTCTGTCGGCTGCCGGCAGGCCTGCGCAAACCACTGCTGGTGGCAGGCACCGACGGGGTGGGCACCAAGTTGGAACTGGCCCAGGACTGCCAACGCCACCACGGGGTGGGCATCGACCTGGTGGCCATGTGCGCCAACGATGTGATCACCTGCGGCGCCGAACCGCTCTTCTTCCTCGACTACATCGCCACCGGCAAGCTCAGCCCAGCAGCGATGGCGGAGGTGGTGGTGGGCATTGCCGACGGCTGCTCCCAAAGCGGCTGCGCCCTGCTGGGGGGTGAAACCGCTGAGATGCCTGGCTTCTACCCCGCTGGCCGCTACGACCTGGCCGGCTTCTGCGTGGCCGTGGTGGAGGAAGACGAACGCATCGACGGCCGCCTCATCCAGGCCGGGGACCAAATAGTGGCCGTGGCCAGCAGTGGCGTGCACAGCAACGGCTTCAGCCTGGTGCGCCGCATCCTTAAGGATTGCGCCATCGACCTGCACAGCCCCCAGGCGGAGCTGGGCGGGGAGAGCGCCGCCGACGCCCTGCTCCGGCCCACCTATCTCTATGCGCCCCTGGTCAAGGCGCTCCTCCAGGCGGGAATCAAGCCCCATGGCATGGCCCACATCACCGGTGGTGGCTTACCGGAAAACCTGCCCCGCTGCCTGCCAGAGGGCCTAGGGGCCCAGCTGGATCCCCAAAGTTGGGAACGCCCGTCCCTATTCCGCTGGCTCCAGAGGCTGGGGGAAATTCCAGAAAGAGACCTGTGGCACACCTTCAACCTCGGGGTGGGCTACGTGTTGGTGCTGCCCGCCCCAGCGGTGGAGCCCGCCCTGGCGGTGGTGGCCGCCTGCGGCTTCCAGGCTTGGCCCATGGGCTCAGTGGAAGCCCATTGCTCCGGGGTAAACGGTCTGCCCGCTGGCGCCTAAACGGCCCTAAGGGTCGAATGGCTTGGCATGATGATTGGAAGACAAGAAAGTTTCAGTAGTAGCCCGTGTCGTTAAGCGAGTCACGCCTTACCCGTCGTCGTAGTTCTGCCGGTCCGATTCCCCCCAACCGCCCCCAGCGTTTTGGTGAAGGGAATGCCCCCCGCACTGGCCCCCGTCCCACTTACCTGACGCTTGCCGACCACGGCAAGGTCTATGTGGCGGATCTGCCCCAGATGTCTGATGGACAACTGGAAACCGTGGGCAAAGAAGCCCAGGAGGTGTTTGAAAGCCTGCAAAGGCGCATCACCGAACTGGAACTGCAGTTGGGTCAAGGACCCCGCGACGACGGCTTAATCCGTGCTTGCACCAAACGGGATGTAACTGATCGCTTTCTTCGGGCCGTGGCCCAAGAACAGGAGCGCCGCCGCGACAACCCCCACCTGCAGGCGGCCGCCGGCGAATCCCTAACCCGCACTTTCCTGGAGGTGGCCCGCCACCGCCTCCCAGGGGCCACCTTTGATTCTCTGTTGCAGGAAGCCCTCGCCGCTTGCGAAAGCAGTGGCAGTGAACAGCCACCCACCTTGGTGCCGCCCATGCCCAGGGGCAGCCTTGAGGAGGCAGAAAGCTTGCCCCAGGTGCTGCCGGTGGTGCTAACCCCCGACCTCTAATCCCTATTCGCCCCTGCCCCCCAGCAGCCGCGAAGCCAAGAGCGCATCAAGCACACAAACCAGGGCCGCAGCGCCCCAAAGCAGGCGCCAAAGCTGCTGGCCGCTGTGCAGCGACAAAAGCAGCATCACCAGGCAAAGGACTACGTCGAGCACTAGGGCCCGGCGCAACAGGTGACTGGGAATCGGCTCCATCAGGCGCTGCCGAAGGGGTTTGCAGGCATTCTCACTTCCAGTTTGGCAGCCACCTGATCCAGTCTCTGCCGTTCCTCCTCCGGCAAAACCCAGCCCAAGGCCCCTGCCACGGCCAACACCTGCTCCGGCCTGCGCAGCCCGGGGATCGGCAGGGCCCCATGGGCCCTGCACCAGTTGAGCGCCACCTCTGGGGCAGTGGCCCCCATGCGCTCGGCCACGGCGGCAAGTTCTGTTCGCAAGGGTTCGATCGCCGGCAACAGGCGGCGAAACAACTGGCCTCGGGGCCCGGCGGGCAGGGCACCCCCCAGCTGCCAACGGCCACTGAGCAAACCCAGGGCCAGGGGGCTGTAGGCGATCAGCCCTAGGCCCAGCTCCTCACACAGCTCCGCCACCCCCCCCGGGCCCAAGGGATCACGGCATAGCAATGAAAGCTGCACCTGAACACTGGCCAGGGGCACCCCCCGCTCGGCCAGCAGTCGCTGCCAACGGCGCAGGCGCTTGGGGCCCATGTTCGACACCCCCAATTCCCGCACCACCCCCGCCTGCACCAAATCAGCCAAGCCCTCCAACAGGGGACCTTCCTGCCAGGGGGCATAGCGGGCAGTGCTCCAATGCAGTTGCACCCGATCCAAACGGCCACCCAAGCGGGCGCGGGAAGCAGCGAAGGCACGGTCAAAGCCGCGGCGGCCGCGGCGCCAGGGGAATGGAGCCAGCTTGGTGGCAACCACCAGCTGCGCTTGCAGGGCCGCAGGCAGGCTGGCCACGGCCTGGCCCAGCAGCAGCTCACTGCGACCGGCCAGGGGGCCGGTGCCATAGGAATCTGCGGTATCAAAAAAACGCACCCCCGCCGCCACCGCCCCCTGGAAAGCCGCCAAGATCGGACCATCATCCTGGGCTGGGTTGTAGTTCCAAAGGAAACGATTCCCCCAGGCCCAGGTGCCTGCCCCAATGCCCGGCTGGGAAAAAGTCATAACCACAGCCCCAAGCAGCCCCACCATGGAGGATGCCCGGGCACAATGCGATCCCCCCTGCCCCCCCCATGAAGCGCTCCCTGCCATTGCTTTTGCTAGCCAGCCTGCTCCTGCCAGGGGCAGCTTCAGGCGCCGAGGCCGAGGGCCGCCTAGACAATGTGGGCAAGCTGGCGATTGTGACTAAATCCTGCAGCCGCAATCTCGATGGTCAGCCCCCCCAGGGCTGTGCCCGGCTGATGCTTGATCAAATCCAGAGCAACCTGCTGGCGGTGCGCTTCATCGCCAGGGGGGAGCACCCAGATGCCAGCAACCAGCTCACCTTTGCCGGTAACAGCAAGGGTGCCCTCAATTGCCATTTCAACCGCTGCAGCTTCAACGGCCCTGTGGAGCTGGAATTGAGCAGCCTCAGTGAGGTGATCTTTGACCGCAATGGCGTGGCGGAAGGATTGCCCAAGGCCTGGCCCGTGGTGGGCAGCTGCCGCATTGATACTGGCTCCGTGAGCTGCACTGCCCGTGCCATCCAAGGGGAGCGCTGGGAAGCCACCGCCAGCTTCTAAACCAAACCGATGGGCGATCCAGTCAAAGCAGTTGGTGCCGCGGTTAAGCTGCAGATACCAGGAATAAAAAATGGCATCCGACAGTCTTCACTACTTCTCTGCTGAGGTGGCAAGACGACCAGACCTACAGGAAACAGTGGCCACCTTGGAGAGTGCTGATGCGGTGGTCGCCCTGGCCAAGAACCTTGGCTACGCCTTCTCCAAAACCGAACTTCAAATCTCCCTGGGGGAACTGAGATCCTCTTACTGGAGTTGGCTAAGCCGGGACGAAGCCTGGAAACAAAAGTTTTTCAACAATTAACGGCTTCTTGCCAAGCCAAGGTTCCAGGCGGGGCAGCGCCCAAGCCCCTAGCAGAATCACAGAAAATTTTGAGCGCCATAGCTGCTTTGATGCGGCAGATGAGCTGTTTGTTGAACCGTTTTTAGGCCAACACTGCGATATTTAGCTGAAGTCTCCCCCTAGCCACCATGAACGTTGGAGAAGTGTTTCTTGGCTCCTTGGGCACAGGCATGATCACCGCCACTGAGGTGAATTGGGTTGCCGATCACCAGAATCAATTCACTCGCACCGAGGAGGCCACAGCCATTCGCCTTGGCCGGCTGATGGACCAAGGGGTAATTCAACTGGCCGATAGCCAGCCCAGCCTCAGATCCCTACATACAAAATTAACCACCCAATGGAGTGATCTATTGGGCCGCCGCTAAATCAGAAGAAATTAAGCCCTTGCTTTAGCCCCCTGCCGCAACAACAAAAACCTAACAGCTGTGAGGCCTCCCAGGAGAAAGCCAAGCCATTCAAATGCTCGGCATAAATTTGAACATTTTATTGAAAGCCTTAAGGGCGCCACGAAAAATCTAGAGACATGAGAGAAATTGTCAATGGGACCTATGTCCTCATCACGCCCCGATCAATAAGCTCTTGATACACAAGGCAATTACTCGAGACCTCCTTAAGCCTAAATATTATATTTTAAATGCGTTAATGCTTGCGTTCCAAGCTTACTTCTTCTCTTAAGTTAAACATTTTAACTTGAAAACCAAGTCTTAATACAATAGCTTGACAGCCTTAATGGCAGCAGTCTGATCATCCCTCTTTGCGCAACAGCGCCAGCCGCTTAAGTTCGCCTGAATGGGCTGGGCTCTCCACTTGACTGAGCAACTGCAGCACCTGCTGCAGGTCATTGGCGCTCAACTCGCCGTCATTTCGCCATTTGAACGCCTTTGCTGGCAATTCCCTAAACTCTGCCAACGCCGGGTAGGTAATACAAGGAATTATTTTCCCCTCTACGAGGGATATTTGCACCTGTTGATTCCCAAAGACTTCCTTAAGCCTGCCCCAGGCGACCACCGTGCCTAACCAGCCGCCAGGGAAGCAAAAAAGGCGGCACCCAGATTCGAACTGGGGATAAAGGATTTGCAGTCCTCTGCCTTACCACTTGGCCATGCCGCCGGCCAGGGAGCCAAACTCCCAGGATTCGATCGTACCAGTGGCGCCATGACCGCTCGCCTTCTGGTGCTTAGTAATGGCCATGGGGAAGATCTAATCGCCGCACGGATCCTTGAGCCGCTGCAGCGGCTCAACCCCGAATTGCAGCTGAGCCTGCTGCCCCTAGTGGGCCAGGGGAGCGCCTTTAACAGCCTCAACCACCAGGAGGCGATCCAGCGGCTAGGCCCCCTGCAGGCCTTGCCCAGCGGTGGTTTCAGCAACCAGAGCCTGGGCGGATTGCTGCAAGACCTGGGGGCAGGCCTAGCGGGGTTAACCCTGGGCCAATGGCGCAGCCTCAGGCGCTGGCGCCGGGGCGGTGGGGCGGTGCTGGCGGTGGGTGATCTGCTGCCGCTGCTACTGGCTGCTGGCAGTGGTTTGCCCTACGGCTTCATTGGCACCCCCAAGAGTGATTACACCTGGAGCAGTGGCCCTGGCCACGATCCCCTGCCAGACGCCTACCACCGCCTCAAGGGCAGCGAGTGGGACCCCTGGGAGTGGGCCCTCATGGGCCGGCGCCGCTGCCGGCTAGTGATCTGTCGCGACAGGCTCACCGCCCGGGGCCTGCGCCGCCACGGGGTGGGGGCCCTGGCCCCGGGCAACCCAATGATGGATGGCTTCCAGCCGGGGGGGCCGCCGGCCAGCATCGCCGCTACCCAGCGGATTTTGCTGTTGCCAGGCTCCCGTTGCCCGGAGGCCCTGGGCAATCTGCGAAGGCTGCTGGCGGCCCTGCCACCAGCGAGGGATCGGATCCTGCTGCTGGCCTGCGGCTCCCGGCCCAGCCCCGGGGAACTGGCCCCGTTGCTGGCGAAGGCCGGCTATGGCCCCGCCCCGCTGCCCGCCTGCAGCGGAGCCGCCAACGCCTGGCAGGGGCCCGCTGGGCTGTTGCTGGTGGGTCCCGGGCTATTTAGCCGCTGGGCCCCCTGGGCCCACTTGGGCCTTGCCTGTGCTGGCACCGCCACCGAACAATTAGTGGGCTTGGGAATCCCGGCCCTTTCCCTCCCCGGAGCGGGCCCCCAATTCAAGGCCGGCTTCGCCCGGCGCCAAAGCCGGCTGCTGGGGGGGGCCGTACAGGTGTGTAATTCCCCTGGGGAGTTGGCCCAAAAACTGGAACTGCTGCTGGCCCAACCCCAGCTCAGGGGGGAGCTGGGGGCCATGGGCAAGGCCCGCATGGGGCCCCCGGGGGGCAGCGAACGGATCGCCGCCCTGATCCAAGCAAGGCTATGGCTGCCTTAGCGGGGCTTACTCAGCTGCGGTGTTCAAAGATCGAACCGAAATGCTGGCGGTCCAGGTCCGAGAACACCGGAATGCAACGGAAACAACGCTGGGCCAGCTCCAGCCGCTCCTCCCGCTCAAGCATCTGTTGGAGGCGATCCCGGGCGGGCAACAGATAGCGCACATCGTTGGCCGCATAGGCCAATTGCTGATCGCTGAGGTCCTCCACCCGACCCCAATCACTGCTTTGGGCCTGCTTGTCGAGTTCGACGCCCACCAATTCCTGCACCACATCCTTGAGGCCATGGCGGGGGCTGTAGGTGCGCCCCAGGCGGCTGGCCACCTTGGTGCAAAAGATCGGATTCACCTGGATGCCTAGGCCCTCTGCCAGGGCCGCCACATCAAAACGGGCGAAGTGGAACACCTTTTCAATCGCTTCAGCCTCCATCAACTCCCGCAGGCGGGGGGCCTCGGTTTGGCCGCGGGCAATGCGGATGCAACACACCCGGTCCTGGTCATCACAGATCTGCACCAGACAGAGACGGTCGCGGCCGTGCACCAATCCCATCGCCTCGGTGTCTACCGCCAAGGCGGCGGAATTGCCATAGCGGGCCAGCCAATCGTGGTCAAGATCGCCGTCAAACACAGCGAATTCGGCGGGGGCGGGGCGGCTTTCAGGGGCCATGGGATCCGGTCAGTCGCGTCCATGCTTACCGATTAACAGACTTTCTCACTTGGAAATCAGATCGAGACTGAGCTAGTGATTGGTAAGACCCATGTGTCCCCCATGCCCCACCGGCGCCCCCTGGCCCACCACGGCCTCAACGACATCAAGCGATTTTTTGACCAGCCCCCGCTCCAGCACCTCGGCCTGGAATTAGCGGTGTGCTGGATCCTCGATTGCTTAGTTCAGGCAGATTCCTATCCCACCGCCCTGATGGGCCTGCTGGCGGAGCGGCATCCGCGCCTGCGCCTCTCCGAAACTGTGCTGCAGCAAGCACTGGCCTTCCTGGAGCACCAGGGGGCCCTCGATAGCTATAGCCAGCGCTGCCCCAGCCGCGGCCGCCCGCGGCGGATGCTGCACCTGCATGAGAACTACCGCGGCGAAGCCCACGAACTGCTGCCCGCTTGGCAACAATGGCTGGAGGCAGTTGATGGGATTCCCAGCCATGCCAGTGCTCAGCTCCACCCTGCTGCTCACCCTGCTGATGGGGGTGGGGTTGGTGTTCTTTCTGCGGGCAGCCAGCAAAGACCGCACCACGGTGGTGGAGGTCTGCAGCTCCCGCCCCCCGCTGGAGGTGCTGGATGGCCTCAGCAGTTGGCTGCTGCAACGGGGTTGGCGGGCGGTGGCCGGGGATCCCGAGCGGCAATTACTGCGCTTTGAAGGCCAGGTGGAGGCCAGCCTGCCCTTGGCGCTACTGCTCAGTGGCCTGGGGGCCGTAGGGGCCGCCGCCCTGGGGTTGGTGCTGCGCCAGTTGTTGCCCAGCCTGCAGTTCTGGCCGCTGCTGCTGGTGCTGGTAGGGCCCATGGCCGGCCTGCTCTACCGGCGCCGGGCCCAACGCCAGGAGTCCCTTGAACTGCTGTTACTCCCCCCCCAGGGCTTTGTGCCCACCACCCTGCGGCTGCGGGCCCACCGGGATGAATTGATTGCGATCGAGCAGGAACTGGGCCGCCCCCTCAACCTGCAAAGCGACGGCGCCTTGCTGAGTTCGCCGATCTAACGGCAGCATGGGATCCCTCAAGCATTGCCATGGGTCGCATCCCTCTGCCAGCTGGTTTGCTGTTGCTGCGGTTAGTGCTGCTGGGTTTTGTACTGGGGGCCAGTGGCGTCAAGCCCACCCCTGCCAGGGCCAGTGGCCTACTGGACCTGCTCAACAGCATTGCCCCCACTGCCCCAGCAAACCGCCCGGGCTTACCCCCTCTACCAACCCAGCCAGGGCGAGGTAAGAACTGGGTGGGCACCCGTATCCATCCGATTGGCTTGCCCCTTTTGGTGATGGCAGGCCATGCCGACTCCCAACGGATCCGCGGCTCCGGCACCCCCGGGGCTGCCGTTGGTCTGGGCGGGGCCGCGCCAATGGAAGCTGGCATCACCGACGAGCTCTATTGGAACCTGCGCACGGCCCAGCGCGTGGTGGAGTTGGGTCGCCAGCGGGGGCTGAATATTCAGTACTACGACCCGGGGCTACGCACGATTCCAAACCAAAACGATGCCCGCACCAATTGGAGCGTTGGCGCTAGCCATGCCGCCCAGGGGGGCTACGCCATGGAAATCCACTACGACGCCTATGCCCCCTACGGCATCGGTCCAGGAATTATCCCAGGGGTCCTTTACGGGTTTTCCAGCATTGATGAAGCCTTGGCCCAGGAATTTGGCGGCTATCCCTACGACCACCGCGGCATGCTCGGCGCCCCCCGCCGCGGCATCTCAATGCTGGAGATCGGTCAACTGGAAGGCCGCCTGGAAAACGGCCTGCGGGATCCCAATAGTCGCGAACAAACCCTCGACGCCATCGCCGAACGGGTGGTGAATGCCCTGCAGAAGGGCCTAGCCCACGGCCCCGTGGGGGGCACAGCGCTGCGCCAATGAGCCATCGCTGAGCCAAGCCTGGGGCTTGGTAAATAGCTCCGTAAGTAATGCCTCCCGGCTGCCTGGCTCGGGGCCATAGCCGTATTCCCAGCGCACCAGCGGCGGCAACGACATCAGGATCGATTCCGTACGGCCGTTGGTTTGCAAACCAAAGATCGTGCCCCGATCAAACACCAGGTTGAACTCCACATAACGGCCGCGGCGATACAGCTGGAATTGCCGCTCCCTTTCGCCGTAGGTCAGCGGTTGGCGCCGCTCCACAATGGGCAGGTAGCTAGGCAAAAAGGCGTTCCCACAAGCTGCGGCCAAGTTGTAGAGGTCTTCCCAACTGCGCTCCGGTGCGGCCGCCGCCGCCACCTGGGCCGCTGGCCCCTGGGGGTCCTGGCCCCGGTAAAGCTGACCACCGGGCTCCTGGTAGTCATAGAAAATCCCGCCCACCCCGCGGGTTTCGTTGCGGTGTTTAAGAAAAAAATATTCGTCGCACCAGGGCTTAAACACCGGGTAATAGCTGGGATCAACACTGTCACAGGCCCCCTTAAGGGTGCGATGGAAGTGTTGGGCGTCCTCCAGGAACGGGTAGTAAGGGGTGAGATCAGCGCCGCCGCCAAACCACCACACGGGGCCGGCTTCGAAATAGCGGTAGTTGAGGTGCACTGTTGGCACATAGGGATTCCGCGGGTGCAGCACCATGGAGGTGCCGGTGGCAAACCAGCGCTGGCCTTCCGCCTCCGGCCGCTGACTAAGAATTGAAGGGGGCAGATTGTCCCCCTCCACCTCCGAGAAATTCACGCCCCCCTGTTCAAAAATCCGCCCTTCCTTCATTACCCGGGAGCGGCCCCCTCCCCCCTCAGGTCGCTGCCAACTCTCTTCCTCAAAACCAGCCCCCCCATCGAGGGCAGCCAAACCAGCGCAAATGCTGTCCTGGAGCCCCATCAGCAACGCCTTCATGCGACTGCGGGAATCGGCGGGGGGAATCACGGTGGCCACGGCCCTTAACAACAGATGTGGCCTTACCCTTTCAGCCCGTCCGGTCCATCCACAAGGGGCTGTAAGGGGCTGTAAGAGGGGCAGGCCTGGCCCCAGGGGCGCTCTGCCTAGGATCGCCAACCAGTGGAAGGGCATTGATGGCCACGGTGGAAGAGGCCCTCAAGGCCCTAGAACCCCTTAAGGACGCCGGCAGCGGCAAAGGCTTGCTCGAACTGGGCTGGATCCAGCAACTGCGGCTGGAGGCCCACCGCGCCGTGTTCCTGTTGGCCCTGCCGGGATTTGCCAACAGCCAGCGGGAACGGATTGCCACTGGGGCCCGCAGCGCCCTGTTGGCCCTAGATGGCATCAACGATGTGCAAATCGAACTGGCGCCTGCTTCATCCCCAGCGCCCATTGGCGCCGCCGGCCACGGCCAACCGGCGCCGCTGCAGGCGATTCCCGGGGTGCGCCAGGTAATTGCCGTGAGCAGTGGCAAGGGGGGAGTCGGCAAAAGCACCGTGGCGGTGAACCTGGCCTGCGCCCTGGCCCAACAGGGCTTGCGGGTGGCCCTGCTCGATGCCGACATCTATGGCCCCAATGCGCCCACGATGCTTGGGGTGGCAGACCGCAGCCCAGAGGTGAGTGGCAGCGGCGACAGCCAACGGTTGATCCCGATCGAAAGCTGTGGCCTGGCGATGGTCTCGATGGGTTTACTGATCGGACCTGACCAACCGGTGATCTGGAGGGGACCAATGCTCAATGGGATCATCCGCCAGTTCCTTTATCAAGTGGAGTGGGGGGACCGGGATGTGCTGGTGGTGGATCTGCCCCCAGGCACCGGCGATGCCCAGCTCAGCCTCGCCCAAGCGGTGCCCATGGCCGGCGTGGTGATCGTGACCACGCCCCAGCAGGTGGCCCTCCAGGATGCCCGCCGCGGCCTCGCCATGTTCCAGCAGCTGGGGGTGCCCGTCTTGGGGGTGGTGGAAAACATGAGTTGGTTCAGCCCCCCCGACCAACCGGAACGGCGCTATCCAATTTTTGGCAGCGGCGGCGGCCAAACCCTGGCCCAAGAGGCCGGCGTGCCCTTACTGGGTCAAATACCGATGGAATTACCGGTGCAGGAGGGGGGAGATAGCGGCCGCCCTGTCACCCTGGCCCAACCAGAAAGCACTGCGGCAACTGCCTTGCAGCTGATTGCCCAGCGTTTGTTGGAGCTCACCAGCCCCTGAAGCCATGAACCTCCAGGGGAACCGCCAGCGCCTGTTTGCCCCCCAGGGGCGCAGCAACCGTCGCCCCCTGCTGCCGGGCGATCCAGTGCTTTGGGGTATCCCGATTGCCATCACCCTGCTGGCCGGGGTACTGATCGCCAGCACCCAGCGCGACTCACCCCTGGCGGACTGGGAAAACCATTGGATCACCGGCGCCATTGGCCTGGCCATTGGGGCTGGCTTGGCCCGGATCGACCTGGAAAAACTCGAGAAGCTGCTGGTGCCCGTTTATCTGCTCACCCTCGGCAGCCTGCTGGCGGTGAAAGTTGTGGGCACCAGCGCCCTGGGGGCCCAGCGCTGGATCTCGATTGGCGGTTTCCATGTGCAGCCTTCGGAATTCGCCAAATTGGCGGCGATCCTGCTGCTGGCCGGGATCCTGGCCCGCCACCCGGTGGAGCGCCCCGGCGACCTGCTGCGCCCCCTGGGGGTGATTGTTGTGCCCTGGGCCCTGGTTTTCATCCAACCAGACCTGGGCACCTCCCTGGTTTATGGCGCCATCGTGCTGGTGATGTTGTTTTGGGCGGGCCTCCCCCTGCCCTGGCTGGTGCTGCTGCTCTCGCCCCTGCCCACGGCAATCCTGGCTGGCACAGTCAAACTGGCGCTGATCCCCTGGTTTCTGCTGTTGGCCTACCTGGCCTGGCGCTCCCTGCCGTGGAAACGCCTGGGCCTGGCGGTGAGCCTCGCGGTGAACAGCGTTTTTGCGGTGATCACACCGCTGCTCTGGGAGCACGGCCTTAAGGACTATCAAAAAGATCGGTTAGTGCTTTTTCTAGATCCCTCTAAGGATCCTCTGGGGGGCGGCTATCACTTAATCCAGAGCCGCATCGGCATCGGTTCAGGCCAGTTATTTGGCACCGGATTACTGCATGGTCATCTCACGAAATTGCAGTTCATCCCAGAGCAGCACACTGATTTCATCTTCAGTGCCCTGGGCGAAGAGGGGGGCTTCCTTGGCTGCCTGGTCTTGCTAGTCGCCTACGCCGTGCTGGCCTGGAAGTTGCTGCAGATCGCCGGACGGGCCCGCAGTGATTTCGAGTCGTTAGTAGTGGTGGGCATCCTGGCGATGCTGATGTTTCAGGTGGTGATCAATATCTGCATGACGATCGGCCTCGGCCCAGTTACCGGTATTCCCCTGCCTTGGATGAGCTACGGCCGCTTCGCCATGCTGGTGAACTTCATCAGCATTGGCCTGGTGGCCTCGGTGCAGCGGCGCTCGGGCGGGCGCAACCCCTTAGCCCGTTGACCGCGCTCCCCAGCCTCGACCAGCTGCGCCAGCGGCTCGCCCAGGGGGTACCCCCCGGCCATGCCGACGAAGAGGGCGCCCGGCGCCAGTGGTGGGGGGCGCTGGCGGTGCTGCAGGACCAACTGCTGGAGCAGGGCTGTGCCCCAGGGCTCTGGCTGGCCGCCCCCCTGCCTGCCCTGCACGAACCGGAGCTACTTAAACGTTTCCAAGGCTGGATCTGGACGCCGGCCCCCTGGGGCCAGCGGCCGCCCGAACTGCCGGGGCAAGGGGTCGACATCCCCCCCCCTGGGCCCCAGCTCTGGTGCCTACCCCTCGGGGCCCATGACGGCACTGATCCATTTTTGCTGCTGCTCAGTGGCCCACTTCAGGTGGCCATGGCCCTGCATGGCGACCGCCAAAGGCGCCAGCTACTGGTGCGCTTTGAACCAGCACTGCTGGCAGAACTGTTGCAAATGCTGGGAAGCCGGCTCCAGCACGACAACCCAATGGCTGCCAGAGCCCTCCAACAGCAACTGGAAGCGCTCGGCCCCCTGGCCAATCACCCCCAGGCCGCCGAGCGCTTCTGGCCGCAGCTGGCGGAAAGGCTGGCGGGGGCAGCCCCCAGCCTCACCCTGCTCAGCGCCCCCGCCAGTGCCCACAACCCGGTGGGTGATCAACTGGATCTGCTGGAGGCCCTGGCCCATGAGGTGCGCACCCCCCTGGCCACTATCCGCACCCTGATCCGCTCACTGATGCGGCGCCGAGAATTGCCGCCAGTGGTGCAGAAACGCCTGGGCCAGATCGATGCCGAATGCAGCGAACAGATCAACCGCTTCGGCCTCATTTTCCATGCGGCCGAACTGCAACGGCGCCCCCCGGGCGACCGGCCATTGGCCCGCACCGACCTGGCAGCCCTGCTGCCCCAGCTGGGCCCCACCTGGGAAAGGCAACTGGAACGCCGTGAGCTGCAACTGGAACTCATCGTGGCCCAGGGCCTGCCGGCGGTAATGAGCGACCCAGGCCTGCTGGAGAAAATGCTGGGGGGATTGATGGACCGCTTTAGCCGCAATCTGCGCCAAGGCACCTTGGTACAGGTGGAACTTCAGGCCGCTGGGGATCGTTTGAAGCTGCGTTTTAGCAGCGTTGGCCGTAGCAATGGCCGAAGCAATGGCCGTAACCAAGGCCAGGAAAGCCCAGGGCCGGGGGCAGCGGTGGGTCCGGTACTCAGCTGGGACCCGGCCACCGGCAGCTTGCAACTGAGCCCCCAGGCCACCCAGCAGCTGTTCGCCAGCCTGGGGGGTCGCTACACGGAAAGACAGGGCAGCAACCTCACCCTTTACCTGCCGGTGGTTCCCATTGTTGAAGGCTGTGAAGAGAGCGGCGGCTCTTCAACTTCTACCCAAACTGAGTGCTAGTTTCCGATCAAATCACGTCCTTGGCTTTCATGTCGACGGCAGGAACCCTCACCGGCCAGCTCCCTGGCTACATCGGTAGCACCGGTGGCTTGCTTAATGCGGCTGAGACCGAGGAAAAGTACGCCATTACCTGGAGCAGCACCAGCTCCCAGGCCTTTGAGTTGCCCACCGGCGGTGCAGCAATGATGAATGCCGGCGAAAACATTCTTTATTTCGCCCGCAAGGAACAGTGCTTGGCCCTCGGCACCCAGTTGCGCACCAAGTTCAAGCCCCGCATCGAAGATTTCAAGATCTACCGGATTTACCCCGGTGGCGACACAGAATTGCTGCATCCCAAGGATGGCGTGTTCCCCGAGAAGGTGAACGAAGGCCGTTCCTTGGTGGGCCATAACCCCCGTCGCATCGGCCAAAACCCCAACCCAGCCACCATCAAGTTCAGCGGTCGCAACACCTTCGACGCCTGATCTTTTTAAACCACGTTCTATAAAGGCGGGGCTGCGGTCCCGCCTTTTTTGTCTGTCGATTTGTCTGCCGACGCCCCGATGGCTAGCCCCGACCGCGTCAGCTTCCTAGGGCAGGCCGCCACTGGGGCCAACTTCATCCCCCTCTGGCGCCGCTGGCCCGCCGATCTGGATACGCCCCTAAGCACCTGGCTCAAGGTGGGCCATGGTCGCCCCTATGGCCTGCTGCTGGAGTCGGTGGAGGGCGGTGACCAACTGGGCCGCTGGAGCTTTGTGGGCAGCGATCCCCTCTGGGTGCTCACCGCCCGGGGCGCCCAGGCCTCCCTCCAGCACCGGGATGGCCGCAACGAAACCCTCGCAGGGGATCCCTTTGAGCTGCTACGCCAACAACTGGCCGCCTATGGGAGCGTGCCGATCCCTGGCCTGCCCCCAGTGGGTCAGTTATTCGGCTTCTGGGGCTACGAGCTGATCCAGTGGATTGAAGCCACGGTGCCCGTGCATCCCACCGCCGCGGCCGATCCCCCCGATGGCTGCTGGATGCTGTGCGACAGCCTGCTGGTATTCGACCAGGTGCGCCGGCAAATCACGGCAGTGGCCTATGCCCACCTGGGGGAGGGCGCCGATGCGGAAGCCGCCTATGACGAAGCCGAAGCAAGGCTCAGCGCCCTAGAGGAAAGACTGCACCAACCCCTACCCAGCTCCGTGGCCCCCCTGCGCTGGCACGACCGCAATGCCAACGACCTGGCCGTCGGCAGCAACACCAGCCAGCCGGCCTTTGAAGAGGCCGTATGCCAGGCCCGGGGCCACATCGCTGCCGGCGACGTTTTCCAGTTGGTGTTGAGCCAACGGCTGGAGGCGCTGGTGCAACGGGATCCCTTTGAGCTTTACCGCAGCCTGCGCATGGTGAACCCCTCGCCATACATGGGCTTCTTCAGCTTCAACGGCTGGTACCTAATCGGTTCCAGCCCCGAAGTAATGGTGAAGGCTGATCCCCAGCCCGATGGCAGGGTGAAGGCCTCGGTGCGACCGATTGCCGGCACCCGGCGGCGGGGGGAAAACGAAGCCGAAGACCAGGCCCTGGCATTGGAGTTACTGGCCGATCCCAAGGAACGGGCCGAACACGTGATGCTGGTGGACCTGGGCCGCAATGACCTGGGCCGGGTCTGCCAGCCCGGCAGTGTGCAGGTGCAGGAGTTGATGGTGATCGAGCGCTATTCCCACGTGATGCACATCGTTTCCCAGGTGGAAGGGGTGTTGCAGGAGCAATGCGACGTTTGGGACCTGTTGCGGGCCTCCTTCCCCGCCGGCACCGTCAGCGGCGCCCCCAAGATCCGGGCCATGCAGCTGATCCACGAGCTGGAACCTGGCCCCCGGGGCCCGTACTCCGGCGTTTATGGCGCCATGGACCTGGGGGGCGCCCTTAACACCGCGATCACTATTCGCACCATGGTGGTGCTGCCAGCGGCGGCAGGGGGCTGGCGGGTGCAGGTGCAGGCCGGAGCTGGCATCGTCGCCGATTCCGAACCAACGGCTGAATACGAAGAAACCCTCAACAAGGCAAGGGGACTGCTAAAAGCCCTGGCCTGCCTTGATGGGGAGCAGCAATGAGGGCCCAATTAACCAAGGGCTTTGAAGTTGAGTTGTTTACCGGTCGCCCCGATGGCACGGTGGTGGGCTGCTCAGCGGCGGCGGCGGCAGCCCTGGCGGGGGTGGTTACTGAACCCGACCAGCGCAACCTCGAATACATCACCCCCCCCGACGCTGACTACAACCGCCAGCTACTTCATCTGCTTAAGCCGCGCCAGGAGCTGCGCCAGTGGCTGCATCAGCGGGGCCTCACCCTGCTACCGGGCAGCACCCTCAGCCTGGGGGACAGCCACAATTTTGAACGTTCCGATCCCAAAAATAGTTACCACGATTTCATTGAACAGAGCTACGGCACGAGGGTGGTCACCGCCAGCGTGCACATCAACCTGGGCTTAAATGCGCCGGCCGAGATCTTTGCCGCCTGCCGCCTGTTGCGCTGTGAGGCGGCGCTGCTGCTGGCCCTCAGCGCCAGCTCCCCCTTCCTGGATGGCCAGGTGAGTGGCGCCCATTCCCAACGGTGGCTGCAGTTTCCGCTCACCCCCACCCAGGTGCCCCTGTTCCGGGACCACGGCCACTACATCGCCTGGATGGAAGCACAACTGACGGCTGGCACCATGCGCAATGTGCGCCATCTCTGGAGTTCGGTGCGCCCCAATGGCAATGGCCGGCCCCATGACCTGAACCGGGTGGAGCTGCGCATCTGTGACCTCATAACAGATCCGATCCAGCTATTGGCGATCACCGCCTATGCCGAACTGCGCCTGCTGCAACTGCTCGACCATGGGGGCCACGACCCCCTTAAGGCCAGCTCGCTTTCCCTGGAACAGTTGGAGGCCCTCGCCGATGCCAACGACCGGGCCGCCGCCAAGGCCAGCCTGGGGGCCCAGCTACACCATTGGACAAACGGCGAAGAGCTGTCTGCCCGCCATTGGCTGGAAACCCAATTGCAACAACTAAGCAGTTGGGCTGGGGCTGGGGAACTCCACGACCGACTGCAACCGCTCGGCAGCCTGCTGGTCGAAGGCAACCAAGCCATGGTCTGGCTGGCTCACCATCGGGCCGGCGAGAGCATTGGCACCCTAATTAGCAAGGGCGCAGCCGCCATGGAAGCCCAAGAACTTGATTTGGTATCCAAGCTCTGGCCCGACGGCGCAGGTTCTTTGGGATGATCATGGGCCCCGCCGTTCCAGGTCCCCGCATGCGGCCAACGCTGCCCGGCACCGATGCCACGATCGGTCGCAGAACCCTGCGGCAACTAAACGAGCGGCTAGAGCTGGTGGAAGACCTCTGGCGCACGGTGCTGCGCAGTGAATGCCCCCCGGAGCAGGCGGAAAGGCTTTTGAAATTGAAGCAGCTCTGCCGGGAGGAGGAAACCTCCCAGGAGATCGTGCGGCTAATCGTGGAGATGGATCTGGCCGAGGCGATTGCCGCCGCCCGGGCCTTCTCCCTTTACTTCCAACTGGTAAATATCCTTGAGCAGCACATCGAGGAAGACAGTTATCTGGCGAGCATGGCCGACGGCGGCCAGGGGGAAGACGCCGCAGCGGAAGGCCCCTTCACTCCCCAACTGGCCAACCACGACGAACCAGCCACCTTCCAGCGTTTATTCCGGCGCCTAAGGGCCCTAAACGTGCCGCCGGGGCTGCTGGAGCCGCTGCTGCGGGAATTGGATGTGCGGCTGGTGTTCACCGCCCACCCCACCGAGATCGTGCGCCACACCGTGCGCCACAAGCAACGGCGGGTGGCCAACCTGATCCAAAAACTAGAGGGGGGCGACCGCGGCTTCGGACCGATTGAGGACCGCCAGGTACTGCGTCAACAGCTGGAGGAGGAAATCCGGCTCTGGTGGCGCACCGATGAGCTGCACCAGTTCAAACCATCGGTACTCGATGAGGTGGATTACGCCCTGCACTACTTCCAGCAGGTGCTCTTCCAGGCGATGCCGCTGCTGCACGAACGCATCCGCAAGGCCCTGGCCCAGACCTACCCCGATGTGACGCCGCCCGAGGACGGCTTCTGCACCTTTGGCTCCTGGGTGGGCAGCGACAGGGATGGCAATCCCTCGGTAACCCCTGATATCACCTGGCGCACTGCCTGTTATCAGCGGCGACTGATGCTGGAGCGCTACATCAGTTCCGTGAGCCTGCTGCGCGATCAACTCAGCATCTCGATGCAATGGAGCCAGGTGAGTCCGGCCCTGCTGGAGTCGCTGGAGATGGACCGCCTGCGCTTCCCGGAGATCTACGAACGGTTGGCTGCCCGCTACCGGCTAGAACCCTATCGACTAAAGCTCTGCTACACCCTGCAAAGGCTGCAACTCAGCCTGCAGCGCAATGGTCTTCTAGCCGATGCCGGTTGGGAAGCCCCCCAAGACGGCGCCGAACTGCAAGGGGGCCTTGGCGGCCAACAGGAACTGCACTACCGCTGCCACCAAGACTTCCGCAGTGACCTGGAACTAATTCGCAACAGCCTGCAGGTGACCGGCCTCAGCTGTGAACCGCTGGAACGACTACTCAGCCAGGTGCAGATCTTTGGCTTCTCCCTGGCCTCCCTAGACATCCGCCAGGAGAGCACCCGCCACAGCGAAGCCCTCACCGAACTCAGCCAATACCTGCAGCTACCCCTGACCTACGACCAGATGGATGAGGGCCAACGGGTGGCCTGGCTGCTCCAGGAACTGCAAACCCGCCGACCCCTAATTCCCACGGGCCCCCATTGGAGTCCAGCCACCGCCGAAAGCTTTGCGATATTTCGCATGCTGGAAAGGCTGCAACAGGAATTTGGCAACCGCATCTGCCGCACCTATGTGATCTCGATGTGTCACACCCAGTCCGACCTGCTGGAGGTGTTGTTGCTGGCCAAGGAGGCGGGCCTGGTGGATCCGGTGGGGGGCAGCACCCGGTTGCAGGTGATTCCCCTGTTTGAAACCGTGGAAGATCTCAAATGTGCCCCCCAGGTGATGGGCGGGCTGTTTGAAGCGCCCTTTTACCGGCGGTTGCTTGAAAACGAGGAGGTGCCCCTCCAAGAGGTGATGCTCGGCTACTCAGATAGCAATAAGGATTCAGGGTTTCTCTCCAGCAATTGGGAGATCCACCGGGCCCAGATGGCCCTCCAAGCCCTATGTAGCAGCCATGGCCTTGGCCTGCGCATCTTCCACGGCCGGGGCGGTTCAGTTAGCCGCGGCGGCGGCCCGGCTTACCAGGCGATCCTGGCCCAACCGAGCGGCACCCTCAGTGGTCGCATCAAAATCACCGAACAGGGGGAGGTGCTCGCCTCCAAGTACGCCCTGCCAGAACTGGCCCTTTACAACCTGGAAACGGTCACCACCGCCGTGCTCCAAAACAGCCTGCTGGCCTCCGACATGGATGAAACCCAGAGCTGGAACCAGCTAATGGAGAGACTGGCGGGCCGCTCCCGGCTGCACTACCGCGCCTTGGTGCACGAAAATCCAGACCTGGTGGATTTCTTTGAACAGGTCACACCCATCGAAGAAATCAGCAAACTGCAGATCAGCTCCCGGCCGGCCCGGCGCAAGCGGGGCAGCCGGGACCTGTCGGCCCTCCGGGCGATTCCCTGGGTGTTCGGCTGGACCCAGAGCCGCTTCCTGCTGCCCAGTTGGTTTGGGGTAGGGGCAGCCATCAAGGACGAATTGGATGAGGAGCCCGAGCGCCTGGAGATGTTGCGCACCCTTTACCAACGCTGGCCCTTCTTCCGCATGTTGATCTCCAAGGTGGAGATGACCCTGGCCAAGGTGGACCTGGCTCTAGCCCACCACTATGTGCAGGCCCTGGGCAGCCCTGAATCCCGGGAGGCCTTTGAAGGCATTTTTGCTGTGATCGCCGCCGAGTACCAGCTCACCCGCGACCTGGTGCTGCAAATCACCGGCCACAAACGCTTGCTCGATGGCGACCCCGGCCTGCAGATCTCGGTGGAACTGCGCAACCGCACCATCGTGCCACTGGGCTTCCTCCAGGTGGCCCTGCTGCGGCGGTTACGCAACCAAACCCGCCAGCCCCCCATGAATGAAACCCAGGGGGAAGACAATCGCACCTACAGCCGCAGTGAATTGCTGCGCGGGGCCCTTCTCACCATCAATGGCATCGCCGCCGGCCTGCGAAACACCGGATGATGCCCTATTTCCGCAGCCAGCCGCCAGTGCCGCGGCTGCCCGAGGGCTATGGCCTCAGCTGCGAAGACCTGCCGGTCCATGCCGAGGCAGTAAATAACCTGCTCCAAAGCTGTGGCGCCCCGGCCCGGCCCGATGGGCGCATTGCCCTCGCCATGGAACGCAGCGCCTGGACGATGCGACTCCAGCGGGGAAATCAACTGGTGGGCTTCCTGCGGATCACCAGTGACCAGGCCCTAAATGCCAACCTCTGGGACCTGGCCGTGTTGCCAGGGGAACCCCAACGGGAAAAACTGCTGGCCGTGCTGGTGCACGCCGCCCTCTGCCGGCTGCGCAAGGAGCTGCCGGGCTGCAGCATTTCCTTGGCGGCCGTGCCGGAGGCGGTGCCCGTGCTTGAAACCTATGGCTTCATCACTGATCCCAATGGCATACGCGCCATGGGGCTCAGCCTCTAAACAAAGTTTAAAAGCCCAAACAAATCAATTAATTGATCTGCCCAGGGCCAGGGGATTGAGGGAACGAGCATGGAGGGACTCGAACCCCCGACTTTCAGAACCGGAATCTGACGCTCTATCCAACTGAGCTACATGCCCTCAGTTGGATAGCTTAGCTGGGCAGCGGGTCAGCCCCCATTCTTCTCCACCACCTGGAGCTAAACGCTTTTCGCAACTACAGCCATCTGCAGCTGGAGTTGGACGCCCCACGGCTGCTGGTGCTTGGCAACAACGGCGAGGGCAAATCAAATCTGCTCGAAGCTGTAGAACTGCTGGGCAGCCTGCGCTCCCACCGCTGCAGCAGCGACAGAGACATCATCCAACGGGGGCAACCCCGCAGCCGGTTGCGGGCCCAGGTGGGCGCCGATCGGGGGGATGAACTCACCCTGGAACTGCGCCAGCAGGGGGGCCGCTGGGCCCAGCGCAATGGCAAAACCTTGGAACGCCAAGCCGATCTGATCGGCCCCCTGCGCTGTGTGGGCTTCAGTGCCCTGGACCTCGAGTTGGTGCGCGGCGAACCCTCCCTGCGGCGCCATTGGCTTGACCGGGTGGTGCAACAGCTGGAGCCGGTGTATGGCGAACTGCTCAGTCGCCACGGCCGCTTGCTGCGCCAACGCTCCCAGCTACTGCGCCGACCTGGCCCTGGCCTCGAGGAACTGCTGGATGCCTTTGACCTGCAGCTGGCCCTGGTGGGCACCCGGCTGCATCGCCGCCGCCACCGGGCCCTGCGCCGCCTGGAACCCCTGGCCGCCCCATGGCAACAGCGGCTTAGCGGCGGCCGCGAACATCTGGAACTTCGTTATTTAGCTGGCAGCCAACTTTCGGAGCCGGAGGACGAACAAGCCTGGCAGGAAAGTCTTCTGGAGCAACTAAAGCAGCAACGGCAGCAGGAACGGCAACTGGGCCACTGCGGCGTAGGTCCCCAGCGCGACGATGTCGCCCTCTTGCTAGGGGGGGAACCGGCCAAACGCCTGGGCTCCGCGGGCCAACAACGCTGCCTGGTGTTGGCCCTGAAATTGGCCGAACTGGAGCTGGTGCGCCAGGTAAGCGGCGTTGCCCCCCTGCTGCTGCTCGACGACGTGCTGGCCGAACTGGATCCCCAGCGCCAACAACTGCTGCTGGAGGCCGTTGGCGAGGGGCACCAATGCCTGGTGAGCGCCACCCACCTGCAGAGCTGCGTTAGCGATTGGCGCCACAAGGCCCAACTGGTGCGGGTCAGGGCCGGCTTGATTGAGCCGGGGGAGTAGGCGGATGGGGGGGCTTTGGGCCGGAGAAGCCAAGGAAAGCCAAGACAGTGCCACCAATGGCCACGGCCACCACCAGAAGGATCAACAGCAATTCACCGACGGTGAGTCCAGCCGGGTTGCGCCGGGGCCGAGCCAAGGTCTGCAGAGATTGAAAAGACAGCAAAACCAACATGTGCCACAAGTGGGGCTAAGGTTAGGAGCTGTTTTGCCCGATTCAATGGCCGAAGCCCTTTGCCTGCACCCTGATCCAGGACGTCCTGAAATTGCTTCCCAGGAGACCACCTCCACGGACATGGTGGGCAAACACTGCATTCTCGAGCTCTACGACTGCGACTCCAGTCGACTCGACGACGAAGCATTTCTCAGGGACGCCATCACCGCAGCAGCCAAGCGAGCTGGCGCCACCCTTCTAAATCTCATCACCCACCGCTTTGAACCCCAAGGGGTTACTGGTCTCGCCCTGCTGGCTGAGTCCCACATTTCGATCCACACCTGGCCGGAATCCGGCTATGCCGCTGTGGATGTATTCACCTGTGGGGATCACACCATGCCGGAACGGGCCTGTGCTGTGTTGAGCGAAGAACTGGGATCCACCCGACAAAACCTGCGTAGCTTCCGGCGCCGCACCCCTTCAACGGTGGCGGAGGCCCAGCGGGAACCAGTCGGGGTCTAAGCCCCAGCCCCCAGATGGCCTTGGGCCTGATCTCCTAGCGACCTGTTGAGCTTTCCACTCACCAGGCCTTCGAGATCAAGGCTCACTGCCGTAAACCCCTGGTCCAGGAAGACCGTCACCAGCTGCTGGCGGTCTATGGCCTGGAAAAATCCCTCAAGGGCGGCCACTGGCAATTCAATCCGGGCCGTTTCCCCCTGGCTGCGCACCCGCAGCTCGGCATAACCCTGCTCCCGTAACCACTGTTCCACTCGGGCCACCCGCCCGAGTCGGGCGGCAGTGATACTTTCCCCATAGGGAAAACGGGAGGCCAGGCAGGGCTGGGCTGGCTTGTCCCACCAGGGGAAGCCCAGGGCCCGGGAAAGTTCCCTCACCCCCTGTTTATTGATGCCGCAGGCCACCAGCGGCGACACCACCCCCAATTCCTGGGCAGCCCGCAATCCAGGCCGATGGTCCCCCAGGTCATCAAGATTCACCCCATCCAGCACCTGGGCCGCCCCGGCCGCCAGGGGCACCAGCAAGCTGTGTAATTCCCGTTTACAGGCATAGCAACGGTCTGAGGGATTATTGGCATAGGCCGGATCCTCCAGTTCCTTGGTGGCCAGCTCCCGGTGGCGCAGCCCAAGCCAATGGGCTTGCCAACGGGCTTCCGCCAACAGCTGGGGGGCAAGGGCCGGAGAAACCCCAGTTACCGCTTCCGCCTGGTCCCCCAGCTGCTCGGCGGCCAGGGCAGCCACCAGACTGCTATCAACTCCGCCGGAATAGGCCACCAGCACGGTGCCAAAACCGCTGATCAAGGCCCGCAACTGCCCCAACTGCTGCAAACGCTCCGCCGTCAGGGTTTCGCCAAGGGGATGCAAGGGGCGGGAATCGGAAACCGACAGGACCACATCGAACCCATGCTTGTAGATAACGCTATCCAGTCTCGATACAATCCGGCAACAACGCCTGGATACCAATCCCCATGACCACCTCCAGCGGTCGTGGCATTGGCATTCGCACCGCCGCCGGCAGCGATGAACGCAGCCACGGTCAACTGCATGTTTACGACGGCGATGGCAAGGGCAAAAGCCAAGCGGCCCTTGGGGTGGTGCTGCGCACCATCGGCCTCGGCATTTGCGAAAAGAAACGCACCCGGGTGTTACTTATTCGCTTTCTGAAGGGTCCTGGCCGCGCCTATGCCGAAGACGCCGCCATCGAGGCGCTGCAGCAGGGCTTCCCCCACTTGATAGACCAGGTGCGCACCGGCCGGGCCGATTTCTTCACCGCCGAAGAGGTAACCCGCTTTGATCGCCAGGAGGCCCAGCGGGGTTGGGACATTGCCCGGGGAGCCCTCGCCAGTGCCCTTTATTCAGTGGTGGTACTGGATGAGTTGAATCCTGTGCTAGATCTGGGCTTGCTCGATGCCGCCGAGGTGGTGCGCACCCTGGCGGCCAAACCAGCGGGCATGGAGGTGATCGCCACCGGTCGGGGGGCGCCGAGGGCCCTGGTGAACCTGGCGGATCTGCATTCAGAGATGCGGGCCCATCAACACGAAAGCGCCGCTGATATCGGTGTTGAAGGCATCGAGATCTACACAGGGGAAGGCAAAGGCAAATCCACCAGTGCCCTGGGCAAGGCCCTCCAGGCCATCGGCAAAGGGATCAGCCAAGACAAAAGCCATCGGGTGTTGATCCTGCAATGGCTTAAGGGCGGCAGCGGCTACACCGAAGACAGCGCCATCGCCGCCCTACGGGAAAGCTATCCGCACCTGGTGGATCACCTGCGTTCCGGGCGCGATGCGATCGTCTGGCGGGGCCAGCAACAACCGATCGACTATGTGGAAGCAGAACGGGCCTGGGAAATTGCCCGCGCTGCCATTGACAGCGGCCTCTACAAAACCGTGATCCTTGACGAACTCAATCCCACCGTCGACCTGGAACTGCTGCCGGTGGAACCGATTGTGCAGACCCTGCTGCGCAAGCCCCGCGAGACGGAGGTGATCATCACTGGCCGCTGCAAAAATCCCCCCGCCTATTTCGACCTGGCCAGCGTCCACTCTGAAATGGTGTGCCATAAGCACTACGCCGAACGGGGCGTTGATCTCAAACGCGGGGTTGATTACTGAGCCTGAATCACTGGGCGAAACGCTTTGATTCAATCGCCTTGATTCAATCGCGGGTGATGCGCACGGGGGTGCCGAGCTTCACCAGATCAAACACCTTCACGGCATCGGCATTAAGCATACGAATGCAGCCCTTGCTCACCGCTTCCCGGCGCTCCACCCATTCGGGCCAAGCGGTGCCATGGATGCCATAGGCATTGTCGTCGGCACCTTTAAAGGTCATCCAACGGTTGCCCACCGGGTTGCAGGGGCCCGGCGGCAGCAGGGCATTTTTGCTGTGGCTGTAGTAAGTGGGGTCTTTGATCTTCTCTAAAATGCTGTAGAAACCAGTGGGGGTGGGGGATTCCGGGGCACCGATGGCCACAGGGAACTTACCGAGCACCTTGGCGGCATCGGGCTGGACCTTGAGCACTAGGGCAGAGGAAGCGATCTCAGCGGGGAACTTGGCTGGATCAAGATCGAGCACATAGAGATAACGATCCTTGAGGTTCACCAAAATCTGACGTTCAGCCCATCCCGGCAAAGCGGCAGACAACAGCAATAGAGCGGCGGCCAGGGGTAAACGCAAAAAATGTTTGCTGGCCACAGGTAAGAGTCAATAATTTTTCAATTATTTTGCAGGCTTATCCCCCCCACCCTGGGACCCATGTATGACAGTTGAAACCCATAACCAGCTACTAGCCAGAGGCAAAGCAACCGCCGCTATCAACTAGGGCTCCGCTAAACATTGGCGCTGGCGGAATGGCGGAAAAAGCGCCTGTAGTCAGGGTCCTTCTCCAACAGATCAAGGAAGCGATCCCGATCCAGCCTCAGCAACAGGCCGTCGCCCCGGGCCCGCACGGTCACGGAGCGGGGGCGGTCCTCCAGCAATCCAGAATCCCCAAAGAAATCCCCCTCCTCCAGCACCCCCTGCTTTACGGGCAAACCCCCCCAAAGGTCCGCCTGCAACATCTCCAAGGTGCCAGCCACCACCACATAGAAGCTGTCGGGGGCATCCCCCTCCCTAAACACCTCCTCCCCGGGCCGCACCCGATCACTAACAAACTCCGCGGCCAACCAGCTCAACACCGCCGGCTCCACATCATGAAAAAGAGGGATAGTCGCCAACCGTTCTGGGGTGATCCGCACCCGCTGGCCGGCGCTGATATCAAAACCGCTCATCTGCCGGTGCCAAAAGGAGGCGTACAAACCACCAGCCACCAGCAGCTCAGCGGGGCTCCCCAGTTCCACCACCCGGCCGTCGGCGATCACTGCCACCTGATCCATGCTGGCGGCGGCCCGCAGGCGATGCAGCACCGAAACCACGGTGCGGCCCTGGCCAAGGCGGCTGAGGGTGGCATTGATGGCAGCTTCCGTGGCTGGATCGAGGGCGCTGGTTGCCTCATCCAGCAGCAACAGCTGGGGATCCCGCAGCATCGCCCGGGCCAGGGCAATGCGCTGGCGCTGCCCCCCCGACAAACGGCCGCCCCCGCTGCCCACTGGGGTTTGCAGGCCGTCGGCCAACCCAGCCAGGAGGCCGTCTAGCTCAGCGGCGCTGGCCGCCGCCGCCACCTCGGCATCAGTGGCGTCTAGGCGGCCAAGGCGGATGTTCTCGGCGATGCTGAGATCAAAAAGCACCGACTCCTGGGGCACCAGCGCCACCTGCTTGAGCCATTGGTCCCGGTCGTAGCCCCCCAGGGGCTGGCCATCCAGCAGCAGTTCCCCCTGCTGGGGGGCTAGCTGCTGCAACAACAGGCGCAGCACCGTGCTCTTACCGCCCCCACTGGGGCCCACCAGGGCTAGGGACTGGCCGGCGGCGATGCGCAGGTTCAGCTCCGAGAGGCCGCCGCCTTCGGCATAGCGGTATTTCACCCGGCGCAACTCCAGGGCCTCCGCCAGCCCAGGGGGGGGCGGCAAAGCTGGCGTTGGGGGCCGGCGTTGGGGGCCCCGGCGGGAGGGAAGCTGGCGTTCCAGCAGATCGAGGGCAGTGCTGGCTGCCTGGAGTGGCAACATCAAGGGCCCCAGCTGCCACATGCCACTCACCAGGGCCGTGGCGATGCCAAGACCAGACACCAACTTGCCCACACTCAGCTGCCCCTGCAGCACCAGCCAGGTGCCGAGGGCAAACACACTCACCAGGGTGAGCAGGGCCGATGCGGTGAGGGCGGCGTTCTGCAACCCAGACACCAACCCCACCCGGCGGCCACAGCGCATCAACTCCAGGTTGCGACGGCAAAATTCCGCCCGGCTGGCCCCCCGCAGGCCAAACAGATCCAACAACTCACGGCTGCGCAGCCTTTCAGCGGCGAAGGCCAGCAGGCTGCCGGCGATGGCCACCCGCGCCTCCTCCCGGCGGGCCATCGCCGGGGTGAAGGCCACCTGGCTCACCAGCAGCAGAGGCGTTAACACCACCGCCACTAGGGCCAGGCGCCAATCGGTGTAAAACATCAAAAGCACCCCCAGCAGCAACTGGGCGATGGTCCAGATATAGAGAGGCAGTTGCACCACCACCGCCGATTCCAGGGTGGGGATCTGCTGGGTCAGCAAAGCCTGCTCCTCACCCTCCTCGTCGCCATTGGCTTGGTCCTGGCGTTCCAACAGTGAACGAAATAGGCGCTGGCGAAACTCGGTGCCCAGTTCCCCGCCCAACTGGGCAAACAACCGCACCTGCAGGCCGTTGCAAACCACCGCCAACAGCAGCCAAAGGCAGGGGATCACCAGCAGGGGTAGGGCTCGACCGGGCTGGCCAGGGGTAATTGCCTGGTCGATCACCACCTGCAGCAGCACCGGGATGCCGATCATCAAGATCGGATCAGGTAAAACACAAAGCAGGGCCAGCCCTGCCAGGGGCCGCTGGCGGCCGAAATAGGGCCAGAGGCGCAGGGGCAGGGCCAGGGTGGCCATCAACTAGTAGCGCTGAACTGAGGGGTCGATCTCCTGGCTCCAGGCGTCGATGCCCCCAGCCACGTTTGTGCCCTCGATACCCTCGCGCTTGAGGGCAATCAGGGCCTTGGCGGAGCGGCCGCCAAGCTTGCAATGCACATATAAGCGTTTGCCCTCCACCAATTGGCGGAGCCGCTCGATCGCCGTGCCGTTCTCAATCTGATCAAGGGGCACCAACAGGGCCCCCTCAATCACGGCGATCTCCGCTTCGGGCGGATTACGCACATCAAGCAGCAACACATCACTGGCGCCGCTATCGAGTAGGGCCTTTAATTCCCCTACGGAAATACTCTCCACCGCCCCGGCCTCCTCCTGGCCAGGGGCGCTTCCACCTACCCCACAAAACTGCTGATAATCAATCAAACGATCGATCACAGGCCGTTCGGGGCTGGGCCGGAGTTTCAACTCCCTAAAGCTCATCTTCAGGGCATCAAATAGCAACAAGCGGCCACTGAGGCTGGTGCCGATACCGGTAATGATTTTGATCGTCTCGGTGGCCTGGATTAGGCCGATGATGCCGGGCAGCACACCCACCACTCCACCTTCAGCGCAGGAGGGCACCAGGCCCGGCGGGGGCGGTTCGGGATATAGATCGCGATAGTTGGGCCCTTCCTGATAGTTGAACACCGTGGCCTGACCTTCAAAGCGAAAGATCGAGCCATACACATTGGGCTTACCCAAAAGCACACAGGCATCGTTCACCAGGTAGCGGGTGGGGAAATTATCGGTGCCATCGCAAACGATGTCGTAGGGCTCGATAATCGCCAGGGCGTTGTCACTGGTGAGAGCTGTTTCATAGAGATCCACCTGGCAATGGGGGTTGATCTCATGGATCCGGTGCTTGGCTGATTCAATCTTTGGCTTACCCACCCAGCTGGTGCCATGGATCACCTGGCGCTGCAGGTTGCTGTGGTCCACCACATCGAAATCAACGATGCCGATCCGGCCAACCCCGGAGGCCGCCAAATAAAGGAGCAAGGGGGAACCGAGGCCACCGGTTCCCACACAAAGCACTGAGGCGGCCTTGAGCCGTTTCTGCCCCTCCATGCCCACCTCGGGCAGGATCAGGTGGCGGGAGAAGCGGGCAATTTCATCAGGGCTGAGCTGAACGCCGCTGGTATCGGGGGGGAGCATGTAAGGCCAAAAGGTGCGAAATGCACCAATGATTTTTTCTATCTTCCCAAATCCAGGGCCCGGGGCCTCAATCCCCCTGGGGTGGGCTCCATCCACCAGGCCCCCCAGAACCCTGCTTCCACGGCCCAGATCACCATCAACGCCCCCTCCCAGGCCCATTCACAGTCGGTGGGGGATGGTTGCGCCGGCCCCTGGGGATGGCTGTGGGCGGCGCCAAGCAGCAACCAGCCTTTCTGGCGGGCCCATTTCTGGGCAGCCACCAGTTCAGCCGGATCAACGGCAAAGCGCTTCGTGCGTTCCTGCTGGGGCTGCCAGCGGTTGAGGCAGGGCCACACCCAATGGAGCACCCAGGCCCTTCCCTGGCGGGAGCCCAACAGCAGGGCGCAGCCCTCCTGGGGCAGCTCCAGGCGCAGGTCATGCTCCAAAACCATCAGCCAATGCGGATCGAGGACCACCAGAGCTGGTGAAAAGTTGAAGGACTCGATACGTTGGGCCCAATTCTTTCTTACCCAGGGTCCATGAGCGAGACGACTGAAGTCAAAACTGAGGTCCACGAGGTGGTTACCGAAGGGGGCGATTCCCCAGCGAACCCCCTAGGGGAGCTCAAGGATGCCGCTGCCGACTTCAAGGAGCGCTATAGCGAAGTGATCGGCAAGGTGAACAGCTCCCTGGAAGGGGTTGATTGGAACCAGATGGGCCGCATCGGCAAGTCGATTGGCATCCTGGTGGCCGTGATCGTGGCCCAGATCCTGATCAAAGGGGTACTGGACACCATCAATCTTTTGCCTGTGGTGCCTGGCCTGCTGGAACTGCTGGGCTTGGTGGTGGTGGGCAACTGGAGTTGGAAAAACCTCAGCACCAGCACCAAACGCGATCATCTGGTTCAACAGGTCACCAAATTGCGTCAGGAGTACCTGGGCTGATTAGTCCTGGGCCAACAGTTTGTCGATTAGCCCGCTGCACTGCTGCTGGTAAGCACCGCCAAAGAGATTGGCGTGGTTAAGCACATGGAAGAGGTTGTAAACATCCCGCCGCTGCCGGTGCCCTGCCGGTAGCGGCCATTCTTTTTTATAGGCATCAAAAAATGCCGGAGGGAAGCCCCCAAATAACTGGGCCATGGCCAGGTCCACCTCCCGGTCACTAAATGAAACCGCTGGATCAAACAAGCAGCCGCGGCCATCGCCAGTCACCCCGGCATTGCCGGCCCAAAGGTCGCCATGCACCAGCACCGGCTCCGCCCCGTGGCCATTCAGCCAGCTCGGCACCCTTTTGAGCAGGGCCCCACTGCCTGGCCAATGCAGGCCCCGTTGGGCCGCCAGGGCGAACTGGGGGGCAAGGCGCCGTTCCGCAAAGAACTGACCCCAGTTCTCACCCCAGCCGCCCAGCTGGGGGCCAGCGCCGATGAAGCGGTCCCCCTGCCAACCAAAGGCCGCGCCCCAGGCGCGGCGATGCATCTGGGCCAAACCCTCCCCAAGGGCCGCCCAACCTTCAGGGCCGTCGCCCCCCAAATCAAGCCACTCCAGCCGCAATTCCGCCTGGGCGCCCCCCGCCACCAGGCCCCAGCCCAGCACCCTTGGCAGCACCAGTGCACCGGCCACGGGCGCCAAAGCAGCCAGGCCCTCCACTTCCGCCTCCAGCCGCGGCAACTGGGCGGCGGGCAAACGCTTACGAAACAAACGAGCCTGGGGAGCTTGGCCCATCCGCGTCTTGGCCGTGCAATTGCCAGCATGGCGAGGCTGGGTTAGCCACTGGGTGCAAAAAAACACAGAAATCCAGTCCGAAACCTGGGATGGGGCGGTGCTGGGAGCTGGCATCGCCGGACTAACCGCCGCTGCGCTGCTGGCCCAGGCCGGCCAACGGGTGCTGCTGCTGGAAGCCCACCACCAGAGCGGAGGTTGTGCGGGCACCTTTCGGCGTGGTCCATACACCTTTGATGTGGGAGCCACCCAGGTGGCGGGCTGGGAAGCGGGCGGGATTCACCGGCGACTGTTCCAGCAATTGGAGGTACCAGTGCCAGCCGCCGTCCCCCTGGACCCCGGCTGCGTGGTGGACCTCAATGACGGCCGGGCACCAATCCAGCTCTGGCGCGATCCCGGCCGCTGGCAGCGGGAAAGGCAACGGCAATTTCCCGGCAGTGAACGCTTCTGGCGGCTATGCGCTGCTTTGCACCAAGCCAACTGGGCCTTTGCCGCCCGCCAGCCGGTGCTGCCCCCCCGCAACCCCTGGGACCTGGGCCAGCTATTTGCGGCCCTCGGGCCCGGCACCCTGGCCAGTGGCCTTTTCAGCGGCGCCAGCATCAGCGATTTGCTCGGGCTCTGTGGCTGCGGTGGGGACCAACGGCTGCGGCAATTTTTAGATCTGCAGCTGCGCCTCTATTCCCAGGAACCGGCCCAACGCACCGCCGCCCTCTATGGGGCCACGGTGTTGGCCATGGCCCAGGAACCCCTGGGGCTCTGGCACCTGCAGGGGTCCATGCAAGCCCTAAGCACTGCCCTGGAAACCGCCCTGGCCCACTGGGGGGGGCGTTTGCAGCTGCGCCATCGGGTTGAAAGCTTGCGGCAGACACCAGACGGTTGGCGGATAAGCGGCAGCGGCCCAGGCCAACGGCGTTTTGAACTGGGGGCCCGTCAAGTGGTTTGCAGCCTGGCCCCCCAGGCCCTGCCGCAATTGTTGGCGGAGCAAATGCCCCCCACCTATGGGCAACGGATCGCCAGCTTTGGTGACCCCTCCGGGGCCCTGGTGCTCTATGGGGTGGTGGCGCGCCAGAGCTTGCCCCCTAGCTGTGCCAGCCACCTGCAATTGGCCTGGGAGCAGCCGGGTTCTCTATTTGTGTCGGTAAGCCAGGAGGGCGATGGCCGAGCCCCCCAGGGGCAGGCCACCGTGATCGCCAGCGTCTTCACCCCAGCCCGGCCCTGGTTTGACCTAGGGGAGGAGGCCTATGCCAGCCGTAAGCAGGAAGCCCAGGCGGGGATCGAAGCCGGCCTGGGCCAGCTACTGGGGATCAGGCCTAACGACTGGATCCAGCGGGAATTAGCCACCCCCAGGGCCTTTGCCCATTGGACCGGCCGCCCCTTTGGCTTTGTGGGCGGCCTGGGCCAGCAACCCAACCGCTTTGGCCCCTTTGGCCTGGCCAGCCGCAGCCCCCTGCCGGGCCTATGGCTCTGCGGCGACGCGATCTACCCGGGGGAGGGGACAGCGGGGGTGAGCCTCTCGGCGGAGATGGCCTGCCGTCAATTGCTGCAATCCCTGAGCTGAAGCAAGTAATTGCTATCGGAGAAGTTCTGTCAGAGAAATTCCGGTCGCTGTTGGGCACAGGTGCTGAGCGAGGCCTGCAACCCAGCCCAATCGCTGGCCTCCACCAGGCGCCGTAACCCCTGCAGCTGACCTTCGTATTGATTGATGGCCGCCAACAGTTCCTCTCGGTTGCAACGGGCCATCAGCGTGCCCAGCTCCGGATTACCGCCCCCCACCCGGGTGGTGTCAGCAAAACCACTGGAGGCCAACTGCCGCAGCAGCGCCGGCAGCTGACTGTTTTCAGGGCTATCCCCCCCAGACCGCCCAGCGGCGGCGGCCTGCAGCAGGGCGGCCCCCACCAGCACCGGCAGGTGCGAAATCATCGCCACGGCCCGGTCATGGTCAGCCGCTGGGCAACAGCACCAGCGGGCGCCCACCGCCCCCGCCAGGGCCTCCACCAGGGCGAGGGCGGCCGGATCAGTGCGGCCGCTGGGGGTGGCCACCCAGGGACGGCCCTCAAACAATTGGCGTTCCCCGGCCTCCACCCCGGCCTTGGCGGTGCCCGCCATCGGATGGCCAGCCACGAAGCGTCCGGGCAACAGCGGCTCCCAGCGGGCCAGCAGTGGTGCCTTCACCGAACCCACATCCGTAACCACTGCCGCCGGGGGCAGGGCGGCCACCAGGGCTGGATCCGGGTCCAACAAACGATCCAGCGGCAGGGCCAGCACCACCAGGGCACAGCCCTCAAGCACCCGGGGATCGGTGCCCACCGCATCGGCCAGGCCCCGGCCCAGGGCCCGCTCCGCCGTGGCTTCTCGATGCACCAATGCCTGGACCCGCAGTCCTAAAGCCCGCAGATCTAGGCCCAAGGAGCCCCCGATCAGGCCCAGGCCCACCACCCCAATGGGGGCGCCCCCCAGGAGCTGCTGAAGCTTGATTGCTGCTGTCATCTTCGGCACGGCGCCAGGGGCCCAGCTTCCTACGATCCCCCCATCCACCGCAGCTGGCTGCTCAAAGTTAGGGATGCTCGAAGCCCAGGCCCATCAAAGGCTCAAGCAACTCCTAAATGTGAGTGATGGATCCGGCTGGCCCCATCACCTCACCCTCACCCGCCTGGTGGCCCGCAGCCTGCGCCGGGGCGACCACAGCCTGTTTCCGATCAGTGCCGACAACAACTGCAGCTGGCTGTTGAGCTTGCTGGTGCCGGTGATGCTCACCGAGCGGCCCGTGGCCCTGGTGGCCAGCGAGGAGTTGCAGCGGCGTTTGCTCCAACGGGAGCTGCCACGGCTGGCCTCCGTGGGCCTAAGCAGACCGCTGTGGCAGGGCAGCGACCCACCGGGGGAAGCCGGCCTCTGGCTGCTCGATCCTGGCCAACTGGTGCAGGTTTGGCGCCAGGGGCAGCTGGGGGAGCACCAACTGGTGTGTGCCGAAGCTGAACAACTGGAATCGCTGTTGCGCCAAGCCCAGGCGATCGTGATTACCCCCCAGCACTGGGACCAGTTGGCGCGGGCACGACCCCAGCTGGCCCCAGGGCTGCTCACCCTGCATGAGCGCCTAAGCAGACGGCTGCTGAATCGCCCCCTGGGCCGCAGTCCGCGCCTAACGATCGCCCCGGAGGACGAAGCCCCCCTGCGGCTTTTGCTGCAAGACCAGGGCTGCCTACCCCAGCCCTGGCAGCGCTGGTTGGAATGTGGTGGCAGTGGCTGGAGCAGCTGGGCCGTGGCCGATCCCCAGCTATTGCAGTGGAACTGGGAACGGCAACCGCTGCGGCCCCTGCAAAGCCTCGATGGGCTACTCAACCAACGGGGGGCCGTGCTGGTGGGGGCCTGGATGCCCGAGGGGCAAAGGCTCCACGACCTGGGCCTTCGCCAACCGGTGGTGGTACCCCTCCATGACCCCCAACGCCAGGAACCGCTGCCCCTCTATGTGCCAGCCCGGCAGCCCCTGCCCAACAGCCCCCGCTATGGGCAACACCTGCTGCAGGAATGTCGACGGCTGATCCTTGGCCAGGCGGGCCTTTCGGTGCTGTTAATAGACGACGATCCCCTTCGCCAAGCGCTCACCAGTGCCCTGGCCGCGGAATTCGGCAGCCGGGTGGACCACGAACAAACTGCCCCGGAAAGCAATGGGGTGATCTGCTGTCGCTGGAGCTGGTGGCTGGAACACCAGGGCCAATTGCCGTTGCCTTGCCAGCTGCTGCTGGGGCCCTTGCCGATCGCCAGCCTTGAGGATCCACTCACGGCGGCGCGGGTGGAAGCGGCGCGCCGCAGCGGCCGGGATTGGTTCCGGGAACTGCTTTTACCCGAAGCCCTAGAACGGCTCCAACAGGCCGTAGCCGGCCTGCGGGGCCAGGGCAGCCGGGTGGCGGTGCTGGATGGGCGCCTACGGGGCCGCAGCTGGGGCCAAAGGGTGCTGGAAGCCCTGGAACCCTGGGAACCCCTGGAGCGATTGTTGCCTGATTAGCCCCCAGGGGCTGGAGCCACTGCAACACTGCTGATCTGCCGCCTTGTTCTCCATGGGTGAAGCCCGCCGCCGTTCCGCCCAGGGGCTGCCCCCCCGGGAGCCCAAATCAAACGCCCCAAAAGACACCTCCCCCCGGCTGGTGGAGTGGCTTCCCTTCAGCCAAAACCAGGCCCGCCAGTTCGTGAGTGTTAGCACCCGTGGGGCCTGGGTGGGCATTGGCGCCCTGGCGCTGTTCTGGGTGACAGTGCGCTTCATCGGCCCCGCCGCTGGCTGGTGGACCCTGGCGGACGGCTGATTAGCGGGGCCAACCGTGCCGATTCACTGACCCAGGCCGCACCCTAGGCATTTCAATTGGCTAAATCTAAAAAAATCCTTAGAATTGCGGGAATTGCGGTCGCCACGTGTTCCTGCGCCTATCCGCCCAGTACAAGGATCTGGTCAAAGACCTGGTACTAAGCCTCCAAGCCCTGGCGGAAAGCTTGCATAAGGAAGGGGTCCATGCCTCTTGCTACAGCTGCGGCGACGGCAGCCAAGGGGCTTCCTTTGTGGCAGACCTCCTAGATGGCCATGCCGTGCGCTTTTTGGTGTCTGACTACGGCATCAGCTGGGTGGAGATGCGCCACGGGGTTGAACTGGTGAAACTGGAAGGGGCTGAGGCGATCCAAGAACTGGACCGGCTCAGCAAGCACCTACGCAGCATCCAAAAGCAACAGCGCAGCGGGGGAAGACCACTGCCCCCCCAAAACAGCAACCGTCAGGGGCGCCCCCCCGGGCACCGGGGCGAAATCAACTCGCCTCCGCCAACGGCGTAACCGCCTCATCCAGGGCCGCAGCCGTTTCCCGTTCAGCCCCCTCCTTGCGCTTGGCCGCAGCCACGGCCAGGGGCTTCATGGAATTGGCGGTCACATCAGCTCCTTCGGTGAGCTTCTGACGGGTCTTGGCCTCAATCACCTCCTTGGCCTCAGGGTTCTGCTCCAGCCAGGTGATCGTGTTGTCACGGCCTTGACCAACGTTGTCACCGTCGTAGCTGTACCAGGCCCCCTTACGCACCACCACGCCGGTTTCTTCCGCCATGTCGAGCACACAGCCCAGGGTGCTGATGCCGCGGCCAAACAGAATGTCGAACTCGGCAATGCGGAAGGGCGGCGCCACCTTGTTCTTGGCCACCTTCACCTTGGCGCGGATGCCGTATTCCTCAGTGCCGCGCTTCAGGGTCTGAATCCGGCGGATATCTAGGCGCACGGAGGCATAGAACTTCAGGGCATTGCCGCCGGTGGTGGTTTCCGGATTGCCGTAGGTAACGCCAATCTTCTGGCGCAACTGATTCAGGAAGATCACCGTGCAACCAGATTTGCCGATGTTGCCGGTGATCTTGCGCATGGCCTGGCTCATGAGCCGCGCCTGGCTGCCCACGGCCAAATCACCCATCTCCCCTTCAATTTCCGCCCGGGGGGTCAAGGCGGCCACGGAGTCCACCACAACGATGTCCACCGCTGCGGAACGCACCAACTGATCAACAATCTCAAGGGCCATCTCCCCCGTGTCCGGCTGGGAGACCAAGAGATTCTCGATATCTACCCCCAGGGCGGCGGCGTAGAGGGGATCCAGGGCGTGCTCAGCATCCACGAAGGCTGCCACCCCCCCCCGTTTCTGCACCTCAGCGATGGCATGCAAGGTGAGGGTGGTTTTACCGGAGCTCTCCGGGCCATAAACCTCCACCACCCGACCCTTCGGGTAACCGCCCCCAAGGGCGAGGTCGAGGGTTAGCGCCCCAGTGGAGATCGTTTCCACCCGCATGCGGGAGGCATCCCCCAAGCGCATGATCGACCCCTTGCCAAAGTTGCGCTCGATCTGATTCAGCACCAGCCCCAGGGCTTTCTCCCGCTCAGCAGCGGCGGAAGCAGCGGCGGCGGCGGCCGCCTGCAGGGATTTCGAATCGGCAGTCATGTCTGCTAGTCAGCGAAGGAACGGGTCGCTTACCGCTGCCCCGGACAAGTCCGGCCATCGTGCGACCACTGGTGATGAAGTGCCACCCCCGCCGCCCGATGTAACGGCCAACGGGAACCACTCCGATAGTTCAAATGTATTGTAACGCCTCAGGGCCAATTGGCCAAGGGGGTGGCCAATTGTTCTGGGGTGAGCAAGTGCAAGCCCGCGGGGAGGTGCTCGCTGTCCTCGGGCAGCAGATAGCCCCAACTGGCAAGTAAACAGTGAACCGACTCCAACCCCGGCGTCGACCGCACCGCCTCCAGGGTGAGGCGCCTGTCCTCCAAAAACCACCAGCGCTGCCCAGCCCCCCGCCCGCTTGCCCCCCCCAGCAAGCGCTGCAACACCGCCGGCTTAGGCCCCTCCTCCCGGCCATGGATTGCCTGGGGGCTGAGGCCATGGGCCCGGAGTAATTCCGCCGTGAAGGCTGCGCTTTTGGTGGTGAGCACCCGCCAGGGCTCCCCCTCCCGCTGGCACTGGAGCAGCCGCCCCAACATCCAGGGGTAAGGGCGATGGCGATCGAGCCAGCCCTGGCGATCCGCCCCTAGGGCCCGCTGCCGCACCTGGTCCAACAGCTGGGTAAGCCCCTGGGCTTCCCAGCCCAACCCGGCCAGCGCTGCCGCCAAGGCTTTGGGGTAATCGGCCCTGAAGGCCCCAGGACCAGGGCCCAGGCCGCCAATCGAGGCAGCCAACACAGGCATTTCCCAACCGGATAAAACCCGAGGCCGCAGCCGGCGGAAATCTTCGGGTATGGCCTCCGGCAGGGCCGCCAAGGAGCCATCCAGCTGCAGGGCACATTGGCGGGCAGCCCACCAGTACTCGGCCATGCCATCCACGACTACGCCGTCGAAATCCGTGACCAGCACAGGGAAAATTAAAAAACTGGGTCGCTAGGATTCGAACCTAGGAATGGCTGGACCAAAACCAGCTGCCTTACCGCTTGGCGACGACCCATCGGGATGGGAGGCAACGCCCGAAGACGTCCCGAGCACTTATCTAGCCATAGCGACGGGGCTCCAGTCAAACCCCTGGTCAGAATCAACTCCTGTTGTGATGGCGCAACAGCCGCTCCAGGGCCCTCTGCACCTGGGGCAAGCTGTCGGCCTTGATCACATGGATGGGCACCCCCCCCTCCCGCGCCTGGCGGCGCAGCTCGGGCTGGCGACCCAACTGATGGCGCCCCGCCAACACCGCATCAGCCTGGTCCAAGGCCTCGGCCAATTGCACGGGCCCCGGTTGACCCCGGGCCGCCTGCAGCACCAGGCGATGGGCAATGCCACAGCAATAGATCCGCAAGGCAGTCCCCCCTGGGGAAGGCGGGGCGCAGCGGGGGCCCAGGGGCAGGGGCGGCAGGGGCACTGGCACCAGCTGGGGCCTAGGACGCAGGGGCAGGGGCCGAGACGGCGGCTCCACCCGCAGGATGCCGTCGGGCCCCACCTCGCGGATTTCCGGCTGGGCTTGCTCCCCCCGCAACAGTCGATCCACCGTGGCCGCCACATCGCCATGGACCACCCAACGGCTGCGGCTATGCATCTCCACCGCCAGGGGGAAGGTGGGCGCCGCCGCCCGCTCCAACACCGCCTTCTGACTGCCCCGGCGGCGGGCCTCCTCATCGCCGAGGGTCACCGACTGGATACCTCCCACCAGGTCACTGAGGGTGGGGTTGCGCAGCAAGTTGGCGAGGGCATTGCCATGGGCGGTGGCCACCAGCTGCACCCCCCGCTCGGCGATAGTGCGGGCCGCCCGGGCCTCCTGCTCCGTGCCGATTTCATCGATAACGATGACCTCAGGCATGTGGTTTTCCACGGCCTCGATCATCACCTGATGTTGGAGATCTGGCCGGGCCACCTGCAGGCGCCGGGCCCGGCCGATGGCCGGATGGGGAATGTCGCCGTCCCCGGCGATTTCATTGCTGGTGTCGATCACCACCACCCGCCGGCCCAATTCATCGGCCAACACCCGGGCGATCTCCCGCAGGGCCGTGGTCTTACCCACCCCGGGACGCCCCAGTAGCAGCAGTGATTCTCCAGAATCCAGCAGGTCGCGCACCATGGCCACGGTGCCAAACACAGCCCGGCCCACCCGACAGGTGAGGCCGATCACCTCCCCCGCCCGGTTCCTCAGGGCACTGATGCGATGCAAGGTGCGTTCAATGCCTGCCCGGTTATCGCCGCCAAAGCAGCCGAGCTGCTCAATCACCTCCCGCAGGTCTGCCCGGTCGATGGGCTGACTGCCCAGATCCATGGCCCGATCCTGATAACGGGCCTCCGGCAGGCGACCCAAGTCGAGCACCACCTCCAACAACCCCTGGCGCTGGGCCGGGGCAGCCAGGGCCCCTTGCACTACCGCAGGCAGCACGGCCAGCAAGCGGTCCAGGTCGTCTGTAACCCGCTGCTCATTGATAGTGATCGGGGCGGGCTCGGAATTTGCCAGCACAGGGGCCCCCGTTTTTCTGGGTTCTAGCAATTGTTGAACGGCAATGGCCTGAAGCAGCTGAGGCGCCTTTAGCGGGGCTGCCCCCAGAGCTGCCGCAGGGCAGCCAGGGCCAGGGGCCAAAGGTCTGGGCAAGCCAACAACCCCAGGCCCCGCTCTTCCGCCGCCACCAGGAAGGGCTGGAGCAGGGAGCGGGCACTGCCGCCATAGGCCACCCCGGCAATGCCTCCGGCCGCCGGGGCCCCGACAAAGCCGGCCGCCGCTGCCCGCCGGAGGCTGTCGCCATTGGTGCCACCCGCCAGCTGCACCAGCCCGGGCGGCAATGCTGGCCGCCAGCGGCCGAGCAAGGCCACCGCGGCCTGGGCGGTGCCCGCCCCCAGATCACCACTCATCGGCCGACCATCCAGTTGCCAGAGCAGGGGCCAGCCCGTGCTGCGCAAAAGGCCATGCAGTTGCCAGAGATAGGTGGCTAAGGCTGGGGTCTGGAGCCCAGGGGCTAACTCAGGCCCGGGGGCTTCAGACCCTTCGCCACAGCTCACGGAGAGCAATTTCAGGGGTAAATCAAGGGCCTGGAGCTGAGCCAAGCGGCGGGCAAAAGCCGCCCCCCGCCCCCGGCTGGTGTGCAGTTCCAGGGCATCGGGGGCCAGGCTGCGCACCAGCGGCGCCAGCTGCTCCGCCCCCAGCACCTGCTGGTGTTCTTCGATCAGCCCCAGGGGGCAGGCCCCCAGGCAGCGGCCGCAGCCGTAGCAGCGCTCGGTGAGCACAGCGCCGCTGGCGCCAATGGCCCGGGCGGGACAAACCCGGGCACAGGGCCGCGGACAGTCCCCAGGGCAACGGTCTGGATCGAAAAATGCCTTGCGGAAGTGGGGATCCTCCCCATCACTAAGGCTGAGCATCAGCCAGGGGGCCCGGGGCAAGCCCTGGCCGCGGGCCCAGTCGATGCCCCTGCGCACCGCGGCCACCACCGCCCCATCGGCCGCCACATCGAGGCAATGGGCGCCGGCCAGGCTGGCCAGGCCAGCTAGGTCCTCAAGGGCCACCAAATCATGGTTACTGGCCCCACCAATCCATTTAATCCACTGCCCCCGGGCCAGGGCCTCGGCCGGATCCAGCCAAGGACCTAGCTCAACCGACGGGAACGGCGCCAAGGGGGCTCCAACGGAGGCTGCGGGCACCGCCCATCTCCAAGACCATGTGGAGGCGGGGTTCACGCTTACAAATTGCCAGCAGGCTGAGCCGCTCCGCCTCAGACAAAACCTGGCCCTCCAGCAGCCAAATCACCACCGGAGATCCCCCTGCCAGGGCAGGCCCCAGCAGCGGCATCACCATCTGCACCTCTCCTACCGCCGCCTCGCGCCCCACCCGCTGGTGGCCCAGATGGGGGGGGCGAATGCCGTGGAGCCCCAGTAAAAAGGCCTCCGGATCCCCCAAACCACGCACGGAACTGAGTTCGGTGTGATATCCGGCTGCCCGTAGGCGCCTGAGCAAACGGGTTTCAGCCCCACCCTCGAGGGGGGCGTAGAGGGCCAGGGCCCGCTCCCGCTCCAGATCCCGGCGAAAGTTACGGCCGGTTAGCAGCAGGGGCATGGGGGTGCACCACATCGATGCCCCCAGTTTGGCAGCAGTGGGCCAGGGGGAACCCGAGGGGTGATGAGGTATGTTATTTGCTTGTGCATTTGATGCTGTGCCCGACCGCTAGCCGGGCCTCCAGCGGAATTGCCGGGAGCCATCACAGGTGATGGCGTCCTTTCTGGCCAGTGCAGCCCTCTTGGAAAGGAGGAATCTGCCGGGAAACTAACGCCGGTCCATGCCCCCCGGGGCAGCGGCGCAAAGTCCCAGCCAACCCTGTCCTCAAGCTTTTGAGACAGATCCATCGCCCAATGGCAAACGGTGCGCCGTTTGCCATTGGGACGTCCAGCTGGCGTGCTTCCCCTACCCATGTCCATCGGCATTCTCGGGAAGAAATTGGGCATGTCCCAATTCTTCGACGAAGAGGGCAGATCCATCCCGGTCACTGTGATCGAAGCTGGTCCCTGCCGCATCACCCAACTAAAAACCCCCACCAACGACGGCTACAGCGCTGTTCAGGTGGGTTTTGGTGACGTTCGCGCCAAGCTTGTAAACCGTCCTGCCCAGGGTCACCTGGCCAAGTCAGGCGAAGAGCTGCTGCGTCACCTAAAGGAATACCGCGTCGATTCCACCGAAGGTCTTGAGCTTGGTTCCCCCCTAACGGTGGAAACCTTTGAGCCCGGCCAGAAAGTGGACGTCAGCGGCGACACCATGGGCCGTGGTTTTTCTGGTTATCAAAAGCGTCACGGTTTTAGCCGTGGTCCGATGACCCACGGTTCCAAGAACCACCGCGAGCCCGGTTCCACCGGCGCCGGCACCACCCCAGGTCGGGTGTACCCCGGCAAGCGGATGGCCGGTCGCTACGGCGGCAGCCTCACCACGGTGAAAGGTCTGGTGGTGCTGAAGGTGGATGCCGAGCGCAATCTGCTGGTGGTAAAGGGATCAGTGCCCGGCAAGCCCGGTGCTCTGCTCAGCATCCGTCCCGCCCTGCGGGTCGGTGCGAAGGCCGCGAAGTGAGGGACGAAACAATGGTCAACTGTGTTGTTCACGACTGGCAAGGGAAAGAGGCCGGTAAGGCCTCCCTCGAGCTGAAGGTCGCCAAGGAAAGCTCCGCCGCCGACATCGTGCATCGGGCTGTGGTGCGGCAACTGGCCAATGCCCGCCAGGGCACGGCCAGCACCCTCACCCGTGCCGAAGTTCGCGGTGGCGGCCGTAAGCCCTACAAGCAAAAGGGCACCGGTCGCGCCCGCCAGGGTTCGATCCGCACCCCGCTCCGCCCTGGTGGTGGTGTGGTTTTCGGCCCTAAGCCCCGCTCCTATGAGCTGGGAATGAACCGTAAGGAACGGCGTTTAGCCCTGCGCACGGCCCTGATGAGCCGCAGCGAAGATCTGGTGGTGGTGAAATCCTTCACCGATCAGTTCGAAAAGCCCAAAACCCGTGAGGTGGTGGCAGCCCTGGGTCGCTGGGGTATTCCTGAAGGCACCAAGGTGCTGATGGTGCTGGCCCATGTATCCGAAGCTGTGAAGCTTTCGGTGCGCAACCTCCCCAACCTGAAGCTGATCCCCGCCGACCAGCTCAATGTCTTCGATCTGCTTAACGCCAAGAAATTGGTGCTGAGTGAAGACGCCCTCGTCAAGATCCAGGAGGTCTACGGCAATGGCTGAGCGTTTCACCGATCGCCTGGCGGATGTAATCCGTCGGCCCCTGATCACTGAGAAGGCAACCCGCGCCCTCGAGCTAAATCAGTACACCTTTGAGGTGGACCCGAGGGCTGCAAAACCCGACATCAAAGCTGCCGTTGAACATTTGTTCAACGTCAAAGTTATCGGGATCAGCACCATGAATCCGCCGCGGCGCACCCGCCGAGTCGGTCGCTTCTCCGGACGCCGCGCCCAGGTCAAAAAGGCCGTGGTGCGTTTGGCGGAAGGCAGCAGCATCCAGCTTTTCCCTGAGTCCTAAGGAGCGCTAGCCATGGGAATCCGTACCTTCCGCCCTTACACCCCCGGCACCCGCACCCGGGTGGTGAGTGATTTCAGTGAAATCACCCGTCGCAAGCCTGAAAAGAGCCTTGTGGTGGCAAAACACCGCCGCAAAGGTCGCAACAACCGCGGTGTTATTACCTGCCGACACCGCGGTGGTGGTCACAAACGTCTTTATCGGATTGTTGACTTCCGCCGTGACAAGCACGGCGTGGTTGGTCGCGTTGCCGCGATCCAATACGACCCCCACCGCAACGCCCGCTTGGCGTTGCTCTATTACACAGACGGCGAAAAGCGCTACATCCTGCATCCCGCTGGGGTTCAGGTGGGTCAGGAGGTGATCTCCGGCCCCGAAGCACCGATCGAAGTGGGTAATGCCCTTCCTTTGTCGGCCATCCCCCTCGGTTCGAGCGTCCACAACGTGGAGCTCTATGCCGGTCGGGGCGGCCAGATGGTGCGCACCGCCGGCGCCAGCGCCCAGGTGATGGCAAAGGAGGGTGATTACGTTGCCCTCAAGCTGCCTTCCACCGAAGTGCGCCTAGTGCGCCGGGAGTGCTTTGCCACCCTCGGCGAAGTGGGTAACGCTGAAGTGCGTAACACCAGCCTCGGCAAGGCCGGCCGCAAACGTTGGCTCGGTCGCCGTCCTGAGGTGCGGGGCAGTGTCATGAACCCCTGCGACCACCCCCACGGTGGTGGTGAGGGTAAAGCTCCTATTGGCCGTTCTGGGCCTGTCACCCCCTGGGGCAAACCCGCCTTGGGCCTCAAGACCCGGAAGCGGAACAAGCCAAGCAACAGATTCGTCCTCCGGAAGCGTCGCCGCACATCCAAGCGGAGCCGTGGCGGACGGGATTCCTGATGACTCACTTCTGCATGCTGTTCGCTTAAACCGCCATGGGACGTTCACTCAAAAAAGGACCATTCGTTGCCGACAGTCTTCTCCGCAAAGTGGAGAAGAACAACGCTGCCGGCGAAAAGCCCGTCATCAAGACCTGGTCCAGGGCTTCCACGATCTTGCCGATGATGATCGGCCACACGATCGCGGTCCACAACGGCAAAGCCCACGTGCCGGTCTACGTGACCGAGCAAATGGTCGGCCACAAGCTCGGGGAATTTTCCCCGACGCGCTCCTTCCGGGGCCACATCAAGGACAAGAAAGGAGCGCGCTGAGATGGCACCCAGAACCAACGAAACCACCAAGGCCTTGGCCCATGCCCGCTACGTGCGCGGCTCGGTATCCAAGGTGCGCCGTGTACTCGATCAAATTCGGGGTCGGAGCTACCGCGACGCCCTGATCATGCTCGAGTTCATGCCCTACCGCTCCACCGGACCAATCACGAAGGTGCTCCGGTCTGCCGTGGCCAATGCCGAACACAACCTCGGCATGGACCCCAGCAGCCTGGTCATTTCCGTGGCCAGTGCCGACATGGGACCTTCCATGAAGCGCTTCCGCCCCCGCGCCCAAGGGCGGGCCTTCGCGATCAAAAAGCCCACCTGCCACATCTCCATAGGTGTGGCTCCCCAAGACGCCTGACCCCCAGGAGAAGACCGATGGGACACAAAATTCACCCGACCGGCCTGCGCCTGGGGATCACCCAGGAACACCGCTCCCGCTGGTACGCCCCCGCCAAGACCTACCCGCTCCTCCTCCAAGAGGACGAGAAGATTCGGCTGTTCATCAACAAGAAGTACGCCGCAGCTGGCATCAGCAGCGTGCACATCGCCCGCAAGGCCGACCAGCTTGAGGTGGAACTCAAGACCGCCCGCCCCGGCGTGCTAGTTGGTCGCCAGGGCAGCGGCATTGAGGAACTTCGCACCGGCATCCAAAAAACCCTTGGAGATAGCACCCGCCAGGTGCGTATCAACGTGGTGGAAGTGGAGCGGGTCGACGCCGATGCCTACCTACTGGCCGAATACATCGCCCAGCAACTGGAAAAGCGCGTTGCTTTTCGCCGGGTAATTCGCATGGCCGTACAACGGGCCCAGCGGGCCGGAGTTCTGGGTCTGAAGATCCAGGTGGGCGGCCGTCTTAACGGCGCAGAAATTGCCCGGACGGAATGGACCCGTGAGGGTCGGGTCCCCCTGCACACCCTGCGGGCCGACATTGATTACGCCACCAAAGTGGCCAGCACCACCTATGGGGTGTTGGGCATCAAGGTTTGGGTTTTCAAAGGAGAGGTCCTGCCAGGCCAGAAGGAGCAAGTGCCCGTGGGTGCCGCTCCCCGTCGTCGGACCAGCCGGCGGCCCCAAGAGTTCGAAGATCGCTCAAACGAGGAGTGAGGGAGGCCTAAACCATGCTTAGTCCACGTCGCGTCAAATTCCGCAAACAGCAGCGAGGTCGCATGCGCGGCATCGCCACCCGGGGGAACACGATTTCCTTTGGCAACTTTGGCCTCGTAGCCCTCGAATGTGGCTGGATCACTTCCCGCCAAATCGAGGCTTGCCGCCGGGCCATGAGCCGCCAAACCAAACGGGGCGGCCAGATCTGGATTCGGATCTTCCCAGATAAGCCCGTCACCATGCGGGCCGCTGAAACCCGGATGGGTTCTGGTAAGGGCAACCCGGAGTTCTGGGTGGCAGTGATCAAACCAGGTCGCATTCTCTTTGAGATTGGCGGCCCGGAAATCACTGAGGCCCAGGCCAAGGAGGCCATGCGCCTTGCCCAATACAAGTTGCCGGTGAAAACCAAATTCATCGTCAAAGAAGAGGAGGCCCTTGTCGAGGCCACCGCACAACCCGAAGCAGTGGAGTCCTAACCATGGCCTTTTCTGAAATCGCCGAGGTGCGCAAGCTCACCGACAGCGAACTCACCGAACAGATCAGCGGCACCCGCCGGGAGCTGTTTGATTTGCGTTTCCAGCGGGCCACCAGCCGCCTGGAAACCCCGCACCGCTTCCGTCACGCCCGCGTCAAGCTGGCCCAGCTGCTGACGGTGCAACAGGAGCGATCCCGCTCCGCCACCGCCACCCTCTGACCCCCACGATCACCATGGCAGTCAAAGAAAGGGTCGGCACCGTCGTCAGCGACAAGATGGACAAAACAGTGGTGGTGGCGGTCGAAAACCGCTTCCCCCACCCCATCTACAAAAAGACGGTTAGCCGCACCACCCGCTACAAGGCCCACGATGAGGACAACAGTTGCCAACTCGGCGACAGGGTCCGCATCACCGAAACCCGCCCCCTCAGCCGCACCAAGCGCTGGATGGTGGCGGAGATCATGACCACCACCAAAGGGGCCAGCTGAGGACTTCTCACCATGATTCAGCAGGAAACCTACCTAAACGTTGCCGACAACAGCGGCGCCAAACGCATCCAGTGCATCCGTGTACTAGGTACCAACCGTCGCTACGCCCACGTGGGCGATGTGATTGTGGCCGCCGTTAAAGACGCCATGCCAAACATGGGTGTCAAAAAGTCGGACGTGGTCAAGGCCGTGGTGGTTCGCACCCGCCATACCCTCCGTCGCGACACCGGCAACTCGATCCGCTTCGACGACAACGCAGCGGTAATCATCAACAACGACAACAACCCCAAAGGCACCCGGGTCTTCGGCCCGGTAGCCCGGGAGTTGCGTGAGCGCAATTTCACGAAAATCGTTTCCCTTGCTCCGGAGGTGATCTGAGATGGCTACCTCTACCCCCACCCGGATCAAGATGAAGATCCGCAAAGGTGACACCGTTCAGGTGATCGCTGGAAAGGACAAGGGAAAGACCGGTGAAGTGATTCGCACCCTCCCCTGGGAAAACCGCGTAATTGTGCAAGGGGTCAACCTGCGCACAAAACACGTGAAGCCCACCCAGGAAGGGGAAACCGGTCGGATCGTCACAGAGGAAACCTCTCTGCACGCCTCCAACGTGATGCTGTACTCCAACAGCAAGCAGGTGGCCAGCCGAGTGGAACTTGTCACCGACAAGGACGGCAACAAAAAACGCCGCCTCAAAAAGACCGGTGAGCTCCTCGACTAGTTCGCTAGGCCTTGGTCCCCGCTCTTTTCATAACCACTCACCTACTCGCTTCTGACCCAGACCAGAAGCACCACCCCCCCAGCCATGTCACTCAAACAGCGCTACCGGGAAGCGATCCAGCCAAAGCTGCTTAAGGATCTCAACTTCTCCAACATGCACCAGGTTCCCAAGGTGATGAAAGTCACCGTGAACCGGGGGCTCGGAGAAGCGGCCCAAAACGCAAAGTCTTTGGAAGCTTCCCTCACGGAAATTGCCAACATCACCGGTCAAAAGCCAGTGGTGACGCGGGCGAAGAAGGCAATCGCCAGCTTCAAAATCCGCGCCGGTATGCCGATCGGCATCGCCGTAACCCTTCGGGGTGACCGGATGTATGCCTTCCTGGAGCGCCTAATCAACCTCGCCCTGCCACGCATCCGCGACTTCCGCGGGGTGAGTGACAAGAGCTTCGACGGCCGGGGCAACTACACCCTTGGGGTGCGGGAACAGATCATCTTTCCCGAAATCTCTTTCGACAAGATCGACGCCATCCGGGGCATGGACATCACCATCGTGACCTCCGCCCGTAACGACGAAGAAGGCCGCGCCCTTCTCCGCGAGATGGGGATGCCGTTCCGCAGCAACTGATCGCTCACGTTCCGGACACCGCTATGGCCAACCACGACCCGATTTCAGACATGCTCACCCGCATTCGCAATGCGTGTGAAAAGCGTCACCAGACCACCCGAATCCCATCCTCCCGGATGTGCCGCAGCATCGCCAGGGTGCTGCAGCAGGAAGGCTTCATCTCGGAGATTGCCGAGGAAGGCGATGGGGTACGCAAGGAGCTGGTGCTGTCGCTCAAATACAGCGGCAAACAACGCCAGCCCACCATTCGCTCCGTGCAACGGGTGAGCAAACCCGGCCTGCGCATTTACAGCAACCGGCGGGAACTCCCGAAGGTGCTCGGCGGCCTGGGGGTGGCGATCATTTCCACCTCTAAGGGTGTAATGAGCGACCGCGATGCCCGCAAGGAAGGCGTCGGCGGTGAAGTGCTCTGTTACGTCTACTGATCGGAGCTCAAAAACATGTCACGCATAGGCAAAAATCCGATCCCACTACCCACCAAGGTTTCAGTGGAGATCAATGGCCTCGCCGTCAAGGTGAAGGGCCCCAAGGGTGAGCTCAGCCGTGTGCTGCCCGAAGGGGTGGTACTGGCCCAGGAAGACAACCTGATTACGGTTAATCCCGCCGACGGCAGCCGTCGGGCCCGGGAACGCCATGGCCTCTGCCGCACCCTCGTGGCCAACATGGTCGAGGGGGTGTCCGCCGGCTTCACCCGCAAGCTCGAGATCATTGGCGTGGGTTACCGCGCCTCCGTCAAGGGCACCACCCTCGTGGTGAACGCGGGCTACAGCCACCCGGTCGAGATGGTGCCCCCCGCGGGCATCACCTTCGCCGTGGAAAACAACACCCAGGTAACGGTCTCCGGCTCCGATAAGGAGCTGGTGGGCAACGAAGCCGCCAAAGTGCGGGCCATTCGTCCCCCCGAGCCCTACAAGGGCAAGGGGATCAAGTACGAGGGTGAGCGGATCCTCCGCAAGGCCGGAAAGACCGGCAAGAAATAAGGCCGTTCTTCAGCACACTGCTATCCAGCCATGTCTTCCACGTCCCGCAAACTTCAGACCCAGCGCCGCCACCGGCGCCTGCGTCGCCATCTCGCCGGCACCCCCGACCGTCCGCGGCTCGCGGTGTACCGCTCCAACGAGCACATCTACGCTCAAGTTATCGACGACGCCGCCCAGCACACGCTGGCGGCTGCTTCGAGCCTCGACAAGGATCTGCGCACCGGCCTTACCAACGGTGCCAATTGCGACGCCTCCGTCGCCGTTGGCCAGTTGGTGGCCAAGCGCGCCCTTGCCAAGGGCATCCAGCAGGTGGTCTTCGACCGCGGGGGCAACCTGTACCACGGCCGGGTGAAGGCCCTGGCAGATGCCGCCCGGGAAGCGGGCCTTCAGTTCTGATCCTGCGAAACCATGACCGAATCCAACGACCAGATCCAGGCCCAGGACATTCCCGGGGCAGCCGACGTTCCCGCCGCAGCTGAGGGCCAAGGCGAACGCCGTGGCGCCGGCCGCGGGGGTGAACGGGGCGGAGAGCGACGGGGCCGCGGCGGTGGCCGCGGTGATCGCCGCAACCAAGAGCGCGACTCCGAATGGCAGGAGCGCGTGGTGCAAATCCGCCGGGTCTCCAAGACCGTCAAAGGCGGCAAAAAGATGAGCTTCAGGGCCATCGTTGTCGTCGGCAATGAAAAGGGCCAGGTGGGCGTTGGTGTCGGCAAGGCCGGCGACGTCATCGGTGCTGTGAAGAAAGGCGTGGCCGATGGCAAGAAGCATCTGGTGAAGGTGCCTCTAACCCGCCACAACTCGATTCCCACCTTGAGCACCGGCCGCGATGGCGCCGCCAGCGTGCTGATGCGTCCCGCCGCCCCTGGTACCGGGGTGATCGCGGGCGGTTCGATCCGCACCGTGCTCGAGCTGGCGGGGATCAAGAACGTGCTGGCCAAACGCCTGGGCAGCAAAACTCCGCTGAATAACGCCCGGGCTGCCATGGTGGCCCTGCGGGAACTCCGCACCCACCAGGACACCGCCAAGGAGCGCGGCATCCCCTTAGAGCAGATCTATTCCTGAGTCCGTAGCCATGTCCATTAGTCTTCAAACCCTCCAGCCCCAAAAAGGCGCCCGTCGCCGCAAGCTCCGTAAGGGCCGCGGCATTGCCGCCGGCCAGGGCGCCAGCTGCGGTTTCGGCATGCGCGGCCAGAAATCCCGCTCCGGTCGTCCCACCCGCCCCGGCTTTGAGGGGGGCCAAATGCCCCTCTACCGCCGGGTGCCCAAGCTGAAGCACTTCACCCTGGTGAACCCCAAGGAGTTCACTGTGCTGAACGTGGCAAAGCTTGCCGACCTCAAGGCCGGCAGCATCGTTACCCGCGAATCCCTGGTGGAAGCAGGTCTACTCACCAGCCCCAAGCATCCGCTTAAGGTGCTTGGTAATGGCGATCTGAAGGTCAAGCTCACCGTTCGCGCCGCTGCCTTCACCGCTTCCGCCCGCGAAAAGATCGAAGCCGCCGGTGGCAGCTGCGAACTAATCGACTGATCTCCACCGCCCCTCCCGTCCACGCCCCATGGTTGTAAGTCGGGGTCGCACCCCAAGCGCTGGCGAAGTTCTCACCCAATTCATCCAGGCCAAGGGGCTCAGGGACCGTGTTCTCACGACCCTGGGCCTTTTGTTGCTGGTGAGACTTGGCATATATATCCCCATGCCCGGCATTGACCGGGTGGCCTTTCAGCAATTCATCCAGCAGGGGGGCCAGTTAATTGGCTTCCTCGACATCTTTACCGGGGGGGGCATCTCTTCCCTGGGGGTGTTTGCCCTGGGCATCCTGCCCTTTATTAACGCTTCGATCATCCTGCAGCTGCTAACTGCAGCCCTCCCCAGCCTGGAGGATCTCCAAAAGAATGAGGGGGAGGCAGGCCGCCGCAAAATCGCCCAGATCACCCGATATGTGGCCCTGGGCTGGGGGATTCTGCAAAGCACCGTTTTTGCCCTGATCCTGCGGCCCTACAGCGTTGAATCAATCCCAGACACGGTTTTCGTAATCCAAACAGCCCTGGCCCTGGTCACCGGCTCCATGGTGGTGATGTGGATCTCCGAAGTGATCACCGAGCGGGGCATCGGCCAGGGGGCCTCCCTGGTGATCTTCCTAAATATCGTTGCCACCCTTCCCAGGGCCCTGGGCTCCACCGTGGAACTGGCCCAAAGCGGCGACCGCGGCACCATCGCTGGCATCGTGGTGCTGGTGTTGGTGTTTCTGATCACCATTCTGGGGATTGTCTGCGTTCAGGAGGGCAACCGACGCATCCCGATCGTTTCCGCCAAACGCCAGGTGGGCAGCGGTGCCATGCTGCCGGAACGCCAGAGCTACCTGCCCCTGAAACTCAATGCCGGCGGGGTGATGCCGATCATTTTTGCCTCGGCAGTGATCTTCCTACCGCTCACGATCGCCAACCTCACCAAAAGTGAATGGTTGGTGAAGGTGGCCGGTTATCTCAATCCCAACAGCAGCACCCCCTGGGTCTATGCCCTGGTGTTTTTCGGCTTAATCGCCGGCTTCTCCTTTTTCTATGCCTCGTTGACGGTGAACCCCCAGGACATCGCCAGCAACCTCAAGAAAGGAGGTGTCGCCATTCCAGGGGTGCGACCTGGCACCGCCACCGCCAAATACATAGGTGGGGTCCAGAACAGACTCACCCTTCTTGGCGGCCTCTTCCTTGGCGCTGTGGCCATTATCCCCGCAGCGGTGGAGGGGGCCACCAATGTCAAAACCTTCCAGGGCCTAGGGGCCACCTCGTTGCTGATCCTGGTGGGGGTGGCCATCGACACGGCTAAGCAAGTACAGACCTACGTGATTTCCCAGCGCTACGAAGGGATGGTGCGCCAATGACCCATCGACTGCTTTTCCTCGGCCCCCCAGGGGCTGGTAAGGGCACCCAGGCCCAGAAACTGGCCGAAAACGAACAGCTTCTGCATCTATCCACCGGCGATCTGCTACGGGCGGAGGTGCAGGCGGGCACGGCCCTAGGTCAGGAGGCCGAAGCGGTGATGGCCCGCGGCGAATTAGTGAGCGACAGCCTGGTGCTGGCCATCGTCCGCGGTCGCTTAGCCGCCCATGCGGGCGGCTGGCTGCTGGATGGCTTCCCCCGCAATTTGGCCCAAGCCGAAGCCCTTGACCAACTGCTCAGCGAGCTAAATCAGCCATTGCAACGGGTGTTGCTGCTGGAACTGGCAGACGACGAGCTGTTGGAACGGCTGCTGGCCCGGGGCCGTGCCGACGACAACGAAGCGATCATCCGCCATCGCCTTGAGGTCTACCGGCAGCAAACAGCCCCACTGATCAGCTACTACGAGGACCGCGGCCAGCTGAAGCGCCTACCCAGCTCCGGCACCATTGACGAGGTTGCTGCCCAGGTTCAGTTAGCACTTGCCTAGGGCGGCATGATAAGCTGTTTGTTTGTCAAAAGGAGAGCCCACCGATGAAGGTGCGTGCCTCAGTGAAGCGGATGTGTGACAAGTGCCGGGTGATCCGTCGCCACGGTCGGGTCATGGTCATCTGCACCAATCCAAAGCACAAGCAACGCCAAGGCTGATCCCCCAAGGATCTCTGCCCTTTGGCCCCTGGCCCCCGTGGGCCACCCCTGAACAACGGCCGGTCCCCCCAAGGGTCGCGCCCTCACCCCATACGACATTTCCCCAGTGGCTCGGATTTCCGGCGTCGATATCCCCCGTGACAAGCGGGTGGAGATCTCCCTCACTTACATCTACGGCGTGGGTCTCTCCCGCTCCCAGAAGATTCTCGCCCAAACCGGCGTGAATCCCGATACCCGGGTGAAGGATCTCAGCGACAGCGATATCCAGAAGCTGCGCGGCGCCGCCGACAGCTACACCCTTGAAGGGGACCTGCGTCGCCAGGAAGGGATGGCGATGAAGCGCCTGCAAGACATCGGCTGCATCCGCGGCCGCCGTCACCGCATGGGTCTGCCAGTGCGCGGCCAACGCACCCGCACCAATGCCCGCACCCGTCGCGGCGCCCGCAAGACCGTTGCCGGTAAGAAGAAATAAACCCCTTCTGATCCCCCTTCCCCAACCCCCGTCCTTCCCCACCCGTAAGGGTTTCCCGCCATGGCGAAGCCAGCCAAAAAAACCGGCCCTAAGAAGCAGAAGCGCAACGTTCCCAACGGTGTGGCCCACATCCAAAGCACCTTCAACAACACGATCGTGTCGATTACCGACACGGCCGGTGAAGTGATCTCTTGGTCCTCGGCTGGAGCCAGTGGTTTCAAGGGCGCCCGTAAGGGCACCCCCTTCGCCGCCCAAACGGCCGCGGAAGCCGCCGGCCGCCGCGCCCTTGAGCAGGGCATGCGTCAGATCGAAGTGCTAGTGCGGGGCCCTGGCTCCGGTCGGGAAACGGCGATCCGCGCCCTTCAGGTGGCTGGCCTTGAGATCACCCTGATCCGGGACGTCACCCCCTTGCCCCACAACGGGTGCCGCCGGCCCAAGCGCCGCCGCGTCTGATTCGCTTCTTCTATCTCCTGCCCTTCGGGGTCCTTCGCTCTTTCCGATCTACCGACCGTGCTGCAGTTTCAAATTGACCGCGTCGACTATCAGATCGGCGAAGACCGTTCCCAGATTGGGATATTCGTGATTGGTCCGCTCGATCGCGGCCAAGCCACCACCCTGGGCACAGCCCTGCGGCGCGTGCTGATGAGCGGCCTTGAGGGCACTGCGGTCACCGCCGTGCGCATCTCTGGGGTGAACCACGAGTACGCCACTGTTCCTGGCGTTCGCGAGGATGTGCTCGACATCCTGCTCAACTGCAAGGAACTGATTCTCAACAGCCGCAGCCGCGACACCGAGATCGGCCGTCTGGTGGTGAATGGTCCCGCCGAAGTCAAGGCTTCAGACCTGCAATTCTCCTCCCAGGTGTCGGTGGTGGATAACCAACGGCCGATTGCCACCGTGGCCGACGGCCATTCCCTCGAGCTTGAAGTGCATGTGGAGCGCGGGGTGGGCTATCGCCCCGTCGAGCGGGGTAGCGAAGACCTCGCCGCCCTCGACATGCTGCAGATCGATGCCGTCTTCATGCCCGTGCGCCGGGTCAACTACTCGGTGGATGAAACCGCTGTGGGCGAAGGGGGCTCTGCCAGGGAGCGACTGCGCCTAGAAATCCATACCAATGGATCAATGACCCCCGATGACGCCATGGCCCAAGCGGCCAACCAGCTCATCACCCTGTTCCAACCCCTCGCCACCCTCTCGATGGTGGAGGAGCCCGGCCTGGAACCTGAGCCCTCCGCCGAGAGCCAAATCCCCCTGGAAGAACTGAATCTTTCAGTGCGGGCCTACAACTGCCTCAAGCGGGCCCAGGTCAATTCCGTTTCCGACCTAATGGGCTTCAGCTATGAAGACCTGCTAGAGATAAAGAACTTCGGCTCCAAGTCGGCCGATGAAGTGATTGAAGCGCTTGAGCGGATTGGCATCTCCCTGCCCCAAAGCCGAACCACCGCTTAATAGGCCCTACCGCCTGATCGGCCCTTAACACCAGACTCTTCCTAGACCCATGCGCCACCAGTGCCGAGTCCCCATGCTGGGACGCCCCGCCGACCAACGCAAGGCGTTGCTCCGTGGTCTAACCACTCAGCTGATCCGCGAAGGCCGGGTCACCACCACCAAAGCCCGGGCCAAGGCCCTGCGCAATGAGGCCGAGCGGATGATCACCCTGGCCAAGGAGGGCACCTTGGCCGCCCGTCGCCGGGCCATGGGCTACATCTACGACAAGCAGCTGGTCCATGCCCTGTTTGACAAGGCCGTAGATCGCTACAGCGACCGCAACGGCGGCTACACCCGAATCATCCGCACCGTGCCCCGCCGCGGTGACAGTGCCGAGATGGCAATCATCGAGCTGGTTTGAGTCCAGATTCAGCTCCCCAACGCATTGCCCTCTGTCTGCAATACGACGGAGGGCATTTTTGTGGCTGGCAACGCCAACGGGGCCATATCAGCGTTCAAGAGACCCTTGATCAAGCGATCAGTGCCCTTGATCCGGCCCCCAAACCCTTACGCCAAGGCCTAGAAAAATCCCGCAGCTTTGCGGCCGGGCGCACCGATGCCGGAGTTCATGCTGCAGCCCAGGTGGTGCATTTCGATGCCCATGGGCCCATACCAGCGGAACGCTGGGCCGCAGCCCTCAACGGTCGGCTGCCGGCCAGCATCCGGGTGCGGGCCTCGGTGGCGGCCCCAGAGGGTTGGCATGCCTGCTTTTCCGCCAGCTACCGCCGCTACCGCTACACCATTTACAACGGCCGCCGAACCAACCTCTTCCTCAGCCCCTACAGCTGGCATCGCTACAACTGTCGCCTCAAGGAAAAACCCATGGCCATGGCCCTCGAGGGTCTGGTGGGTCACCACGATTTTTCCGCCTTCCAGCGGGCCGGCAGCAGCCGCCCCCATGGCCGCACCACCGTGCAAGCCGTGGAGCTAGAGCGCGAGGGGGATCTGCTCCGGCTGGAAATCCAGGCCAGCGGTTTCCTATACGGCATGGTGCGGCTGCTGGTGGGCCAACTGGTGGCCATCGGCGAGGACAGGCTCAGCCCAGGGGCCTTTGAGCGCCGCTGGCGGCAGCAACGGCGAGAGGAGGTGAAGGAAGCCGCCCCCCCCCAAGGGCTCTGCCTGCTGCGGGTGGGCTACCCAGAAAGCCTCTTCCCACAGTGGGCGTGGTATGATTGTCAACCGCGGTATCGGCTGGAGATTTCCGATCCGCCGCCCGAGATCTAATCGGGCCAAGACCAACGGACGTTCGTTGAACTACGTTCGGTAATGGCCCTGCGATCTCGGGATCCAGCTCTGGATTCCAGCTCCAGCCCCTGTCCAACTTCTCATCCCTGTGGTGGGAAACGCCCCGTGTGATTCCGGCCTGCCGGCGCGATGAACAAAACAGTCGTCCCATCTATTGCAACCCTCGAACGCCACTGGTATGTGGTGGACGCGGAAAATCAGTGTCTCGGTCGCCTGGCCAGTGAAGTGGCCCAGGTGCTGAGGGGCAAGAACAAGCCCACCTACACGCCCCACCTTGACGCCGGTGACTTCGTCATCGTGATCAACGCCGACAAGGTGAAGGTCACAGGCAACAAGGCCAACGAAAAGGTCTATCGCCGCCATTCCGGCCGCCCCGGGGGCATGAAGGTGGAAACCTTTGCCGCCCTCCAGGCCCGGATCCCCGAACGGATCATCGAAAAGGCGATCAAAGGGATGCTGCCCCACAACTCCCTTGGCCGTCAGCTGTTCCGCAAGCTGCACGTGTACAAGGGTGGTGAACACCCCCATGGCGCCCAGCAGCCCCAGCCCTTCCAGCTCAACCCCGCCGCCACTGTCAAATGACCATCAGCAGCAGCAAGCGCGTTGTCTATTGGGGTACCGGCCGTCGTAAAACGGCAGTAGCCCGCGTGCGGGTAGTGCCCGGCAGCGGTGCGATCACAATCAATGGTCGCCCTGGTGATAACTATCTCAACTACAACCCCATCTATCTAAGTGCCGTCAAGGCGCCCTTGGAAACCTTGGGGTTGGGCAAGGAATACGACCTGCTGGTCAATGTGCGCGGCGGTGGCCTCACCGGCCAGGCCGATGCCATCAAGCAAGGGGCTGCTCGGGCCCTCTGCGACCTCTCCCCAGACAACCGCAAACCGCTCAAAAGCGAAGGTCACCTCAGCCGTGACCCCCGCGCCAAGGAGCGTCGTAAGTACGGCCTGAAGAAGGCCCGCAAAGCTCCCCAGTTTTCCAAGCGCTGATCCACCCCATGGCCAAGCCCGAAATCCATCCCACCTGGTATCCCGACGCCAAGGTGATCTGCAACGGAGAAGTGGTAATGACCACCGGCTCCACCCAGCCCGAGCTGCATGTCGACGTGTGGAGCGGCAACCACCCCTTCTACACCGGTACCCAGAAGATTCTCGACACCGAGGGTCGCGTCGATCGCTTTATGCGCAAGTACGGCATGGCCGGTGCCAGCACCGATGCGGCCACCGCCACCACCGCAAAGGGCTGATCACCTTTGATTGCATAGTTCCAGGCCGGATGCTCCCCTGGGGGCATCCGGCTTTGTGCTGTCGACCCACTCCCTTGGCCTGCCCTCTAACTTGGCCTCCCCTCTAATCCGTGGATAGCTCCTTCGTTACCGAAAGGCTTGAGGCCACCTGCCGCACCTTTGAGGCCCTCGAACGTCAACTGGCGGACCCCACCGTGGCGGCCGATCCGGATCAACTGCTGACCCTGGCCAAGGAACGCTCCCGGCTCGAACCCCTGGTGCTGGATTACCGCCAGCTGCAAAGCCTCAACAGCCAAACAGTGCAGGCCCGTGACCTGCTCAGGGAACACCGCAATGACAAAGAGCTGGAGGAACTAGCCCAGGAGGAACTGGCCAGCCTCGAAAGCCAAAGGCTGGTGCTAGAAGAACGGCTGCGCCTGGCCCTGCTGCCCCGCGACCCCCGCGACGAACGCAGTGTGATGCTGGAAATCCGCGCCGGGGCCGGCGGCGATGAGGCCTCGCTCTGGGCCGGCGACCTGGCCCGGATGTATGAGCGCTATGCCCAAACCGTGGGCTGGCAGGTGCAGCCGGTGAGTGCCTCGGAGGCGGAATTGGGCGGCTTCAAGGAACTGATCCTGGCGATCCGCGGCGACAGTGTTTTCAGCCAGCTCAAATACGAGGCGGGGGTGCACCGGGTGCAACGGGTGCCCGCCACCGAATCCCAGGGGCGGGTTCATACCTCCACCGCCACGGTGGCGGTGATGCCAGAAGCCGACCCAGTAGATGTGCAGATTGATCCCAAAGACCTAGACATCAGCACGGCCCGCTCCGGCGGCGCCGGTGGCCAGAACGTGAACAAGGTGGAAACCGCCGTGGATTTGATGCACAAACCCACCGGCATCCGCGTGTTCTGCACCCAAGAGCGCTCCCAGATGCAAAACCGGGAACGGGCCATGGAAATCCTGCGGGCAAAGTTGCTGGCCAGGCAGCAGGCAGAGGCCGATGCCGCCGAAAGCTCCGCCCGCAGGGCCCAGGTGGGCAGTGGCGATCGCAGCGAAAAAATCCGCACTTACAACTACAAAGACAACCGCACCACCGACCATCGCCTGGGTCGCAACTTCCCCCTGGAAACCGTGCTCGAGGGCCAACTCAAGGAATTAATCGAGGCCTGCGTCCATGCAGACCAGCAACAGCAACTCGAAGAACTCGCCCAAACGAACTAGCTCAGGCCCCAATCACATATTTGCGCCATTCCGCATAGCGGCCGTTGCGAATCTGGCGGGTGGCCTCGAAATAAAGCGTGCTGGCTGGGCGCCGCGGCACCGAAGCCATCGGCATATCCGCCTCCTTCGGGGTGCGGTTGCCCTTGCGCACATTGCAACGGATACAGGCGGTGATCACGTTTTCCCAGGTGTCCTGGCCCCCACGGCTGCGGGGGATCACATGGTCAATGGAGAGTTGCTCCCCCTTGTAAGCGCAGTACTGGCAGGTGTGACGGTCGCGCTGGAACACATTGCGGCGGGTAAGCGGCAATTCCTTGAAGGGCACCCGCACAAACTGGCGCAGGCGAATCACCGTGGGCAGAAAGAATTCAGCTCGCAACTCATGGTCTTCGTGCTCAAGGCCCTCGGCCTTACCCTTGAGCACCATCACCGCAGCCCGACGCCAACTGGTGATATTCAGCGGCTCGTAGGACGCATTCAGAACAAGAACGTGACCCATGCCAGCCCAGCTGGATGACGCCATGCTAACGAAATCCCTGGCCCCGTGAATGTCGTACCTGATGCATGGGCGCGCCCCTGGGGAGGAACTGCTGGTGGGGCCCCAACAACGGGCCTGGGTGGAGATCAACCGAGGGGCGATCAGCCACAACGCCGCCTGCCTCAAGCGGTCCCTGGGGCCGGGCTGTGGCCTGATGGCCGTAGTCAAGGCCGATGGCTATGGCCATGGGGCGGTAACCGTGGCAGAAGCTGCCCTAGCCGGCGGCGCCAGCAGCTTTGGGGTGGCCACCCTGGCCGAGGCCATCGAACTGCGCCAGGCCGGTATCACTGCCCCGATCCTGGTGCTGGGCAACCTGCAACAGCCAGAAGAATTCCGCTGTTGTCTTCACTGGCGGTTGATGCCCACCCTCAGCGGCCTCGACCAGGGATTGATCTGTAGCCAGGTGGGCGCCGCCGGCGGTAGGCCCCTGGAGGCCCACCTCAAACTCGACACTGGCATGGCCCGCCTCGGAGTGGCCTGGGAGCAAGGACCACAGCTACTGGAATCACTCTCTGCCCTGGAGGGCCTGAAGGTGCAGGGGGTTTATTCCCATCTGGCCGATGCCGACCAGGCGGAGGGGGTGCTAACTCGCCAACAGCAACAGCGCTTCGAAGGGGTGCTGCAGCGGCTCCAAGACCTGGACCTACAGCCAGGCCTCCGCCACCTGGCCAATTCAGCTGGCACCCTCAGTGACCGCTCGCTTCACTACGACCTAGTGCGGGTTGGCTTAGCCCTGTATGGCCACGCCCCTGCTCCGCACCTGGCCCAGAGCCTGCCGCTGCAGCCCGCCATGGCAGTGAGGGCAAGGGTCACGCTGCTGCGGGATGTGCCCGCCGGAGTTGGGGTTAGCTATGGCCACCGCCACGTAACCAACCAACCAAGCCGCCTGGCGGTGCTGGGGATTGGCTACGCCGATGGGGTGTCCCGCCTGCTGTCGGGCCGCCTGCAGGTGCTGGCCCTAGGCCAGCGGTTGCCCCAGGTGGGCAGCATCACCATGGATCAACTGGTGGTGGATGCCACAGCCCTGCCCGAGCTGGAGGTGGGCAGTGTGGTGACCCTGCTGGGAGAAAGCGAAGGGGACCAGATCGGCCCCGAAACCTGGGGAGAAATTTGCGGCACCATCCCCTGGGAAGTGCTCTGCGGCTTCAAGCACCGGCTGCCAAGGCTGCCCAGCAGGGGGGGGCACTGATAAGCTTTCCAAGCCGCTGGAGAGGTGGCTGAGCGGTTGAAAGCGGCTCCCTGCTAAGGAGTTACAGGAGGCAACTTCTGTCGAGGGTTCGAATCCCTCCCTCTCCGTTCTAAGTAGGTGCTGGGGAGTCTCACGACTTCCCAAAAGCGCCCGAAACGCCCTTGGTGACTGACTAAAGGGTCAGCATTGTTTTTACTAGGCCGGGGGAGCCAAGAAGTCCTGGGAGACGCCCTCTTAAGACATTCCTAACGTTCCGGACCCACCAGCAGATCTCGCTGTGACCAATGAGTTACCGCTGGCATTGGGCATCCCCACCGCCTACCTGCTGATCAGCACTGCCCTGCTGCTGAGTCGCCATAGGCCCCTGCCCCCTTTCCTGTTGCGTCTGAGCCCCGCAGAGCAGTCGGGTGGACCACGATGGTGGGACTCTCTATGGGTCTGGGAGCACTGCGGTGGGCATTGAACAAGTGATGGAGAACCCCCTCTGGCTGCTGCTGCCCTGGGCGGTTTTTGCGGTTGCTGCTGGGATCAAGTTCTGGAGCTTGAACTCCCTGTTCCGAAAGCACCTGCTGGGCATCCCCTCCAGAACCGAACGATTGAGGCAGATGCTGGAACGAATCTGGGAAAGGGATCATCAACTGCGCTGAGATCACTCCCTGTGCAGGCGGGAACCTAGAACCAACGACTACTTCCTAATCGCCTTCCAGATCCACCAGGCAACCAACGCCAGCAGCACCCAGGGAACCAGTGCCCTAAATACCAGCAAAACGAACAGAACCACCAGGGCAGAAATAGCAGTGCGCTTGGTCAGTGCCTTTGCCCCATCGCCCATGTAGCGCCAGCGGGGAATCAGAGGCATCGAATCAAGGGGAATGGGGTGTTCAAAGTAAACCCCTCAAGAGACCTGGGGCTAGCACTGCATCCTCAAGGTTCTCCCTGGACAGGGATAGGACTATCAGACAGGCAACCGCCAGAAGCGCAGATGGTCCAATGAAATCCATCTGTTAGCTACCACAAGACTATGCAGACTCTGCAAAAAGATGAATTCATGTGAGGACCCCGAACAACGAATCGACCCCCCAGCAATGGATATATACAAAACTGCATATACTGGTAAAATTTGCAGCATATCCGCAGCGCAACAGATCAAATGTTCTCAGCGCCCCCGCCCCCCGTGAATACTGGCAAAGGCGTTCGGGCCACAGGCGAAAATGATGTTCCGCAGTTTCAAACCCTAATGTTGCCTCTGCTCAAGGCCATGGGGGATGGGCATGAGATGCAACCATCCAGATGCGCGATGCCGTAGCAGCCAACCTAGGCATGGGCGCTATGGCATTAAGTCAGCCCCTGCCAGATGGAACGCAAAATGACTTTGATAATCGGCTGGGATGGGCCATAAGCTTTTTAGTTACAGCGGGTCTTCTGGAGCGCCCACGCCGGGCAACATATGTAATTAGCGAAACTGGCAAGCAACTGCTTCTCAGTGCTCCCAAAGGGATCGATGCAGATTTCCTGAGGCCATACGGCGAATTCAGTAAATTCTACGATTCGCCAAGGGGCAAATACTTATCATTTCCCCCTAACGAGGGCAATGGCGGGGAACTGACCCCAGAAGAGCAGATTGAGATTGACTTCAGCCAGATTCAGCGCCAACTCAGCAATGAGGTCATAGAGAAGATTAAAAGCTTAAGACCGGAAGACTTTAAGAAGTTTATGATTTACCTTCTTGAGTCAATGATTAGCTCACGCCAGAAAGCCTGATGCCTAACTGTTTGCAGAATAACAAACAATCAAGTCGATTTCAACCAGCCACCCCCTGGTTAACCCAAGAACAACGATATTTACCCTGGCATTTCACTTCATTTGATGTCGCTCTGTGGGGAAAGAACACCAAAATCGGGAGAGGCACATATCCTGCAAGCAGGGCCATGGTTACTAATGAACAAGCTACTACTGATTGGGGTGCTGCTGCTGCCGGTTAGCGCTGCCCAAGCAAAACCCCCAGAGATTCAGTGTCCAGGCAGCAACACCGTTGAGATGCGCTACTGCGCCGGCCAACTATGGGAGCAGTCCACCAAGCAGCTGCGCCAAAAGCTCGGCAAAGATCAGTTTAAGCAGTGGCAAGACGCCACCAGAGAAGCGTGCGCCAAGGCATATGCGCCCTACAAGGAAGGGACCATCTACCCCCAGTTGGTGGTTGGTTGCGATGACCACCTCAACAGAGCACTGCTCAAGGAATTTCAACCGTTGGGGAATTAGCAACGGCCCCTGCCAAGCGTTGGCAGAGTTCAGGTAAGAGGTCTTCATCTTTTGCCAGGGTTTCGCCTTCGCTAAAGGCCACCAACAAAAAGGGGCGCGACCCAGGTACTTCCACATAGGCGGCGTCATGGCGGGCCTGGCTCATCCAGCCGGCCTTGCTCCAGAGCCGGCTGCCCTCGGGCAAGCTGCCGCCCAAGAAACCATCCACTTGGTTCTCCGGGTCCGCGGCCCGGGCGAGGGGATCAAGGCAGCGGCTGAGCGGCGCCCGCAGCCGAGCACTGGCCGGGGGAGATACCCAGGCCCCGGCGATCAGCCCATGCAGCAGCCGCGCCGTGGCATCGGTGCTGAGCCGATTGCGATTGCTGCGATCGGCCCCATAAAACTGGTGTTCACGGCCATAGGGGCCCTCCGCCCAAGTTTTTTGGCAGGCATTGCAGCCCTGCCACTCGGGCCAGCCCAAGCCTTCAAACCAGTCATTTACCAACTGCCGCTGGCGCGTCCAGGCCTGGAAAGGCCCCTCCGGCAATTCAGGGCCACTGGTGCTGCCGGTGAGCAGATCCAGCACCAGGGAGGTGGCGTCATTGCTGGAATCGGCAAGCATGTCCCCCAGGGCCCGACGCAACTCAGCGCTCTCCAGCAGCAGATCCCGGGCCAGCCAGGCCTCCAGGGCCGCCCCATAAAAAAGCTTCACCACGCTGGCCGGATAGCGGGGCCGATCCCCCCCATGGCTGGCCCCGGCCAGGGGCAAACGCCAAAAATCCCCTTGGTCGAGGCCAGCCGCCTGGTCCAGGGGGGAACTGGCGTAGGCCAACCAGGTAACGCTGAGCTGCTCCCCCAGGCCAGGGCGCCCCTGGGCCAAATCCTGGAGATTCGCCTGCAAGAGGTTTCCCAGGGCGGGATCCTGGCTGTAGAACGCCATAGGCCGATCCCGAATTGGTAGATACAGAAGTGGGGAGACTAAACAAATCCTCTGGGCTGATTCCAGCGGCACCGGAATTGCTGAGCCCCCACAGCCACTGGCAACTAACGGGCTCTTTGGATCTATTCAGTGCGGCCCGGGGCCCAGGCCTCGCCACCCAGGCGGCCCCCGGCCGGCGCCTGCGCCTGCTGGCCGAACCCGCCGAGGCCGGCCGCCTCCAGGGGCAACTGCTGGAGGATGGTTACCGGGGTTGGATCGATCCCGATCAACTGCTGGGTCGGGCCTGGAGCTGCAACCCCCAGGGCCCCAGACCGCTGCAGCAGCAGGAAATTGCCTCAAGGCTGGGGGCAGTGATCAGCTTTGCCTTAGCGGCGGCGGCCGAGGCCAACACCTACCTCTGGGGGGGCAGCCTTGGGCCTGATTACGACTGTTCTGGCCTGGTGCAAACGGCCTTTGCCTCCTCAGGCATCTGGATCCCCAGGGATGCTTACCAGCAGGAACGGTTCTGCCAGCCCGTGGCGGTGGGGCCCAGTTGTTTCAGCCTGCTGCGCCCTGGCGATCTGATCTTCTTTGGCAGCCCCCAACGCTGCAGCCATGTGGGGCTGCACCTGGGTCAGGGCCGTTATCTCCATAGTTCCGGCCGCAGCCATGGGCGCAACGGCATCGGCATCGATGGCCTCAGCCCCCGCGATCAGCACCCGGTGGCCTGCCATTACCGCAGCGAGCTCCGCGGCGCTGGCAGAGTGCTGCGCTGCCACGATGGCAGCCACCTCCCCTGAGCACTCCTCGGCCGTGACCCTTTCCGTGGTGATTCCCCTCTTCAATGAAGAGGAGAGCCTGCCCATGCTGGTGGCCCAGTTGCTAGGCAGCCTGCGCCCCCTGGGGGAAGCCTTTGAACTGGTGCTGGTGGACGACGGCTCCAGCGATGGCACCGCCCAGGTGCTGCAACAGCTCAGTGAAACCACCCCGGAACTGGTGGCGGTGCTGCTGCGCCGCAACTACGGCCAAACCGCCGCCATGGCCGCCGGTTTTGATGCCAGCAGCGGCGAAGAGGTGGTCACCCTCGACGGCGACCTGCAAAACGACCCCGCCGATATCCCACTAATGCTCAACAAGCTGCGGGAGGGCTACGACCTGGTCAGTGGCTGGCGCTACCAACGGCAGGACGCTGCCCTCAGCCGCCTGCTGCCCTCGAAGCTGGCCAACAAATTGATTGCCGCCGTCACCGAAGTGCGGCTCCATGACTACGGCTGCTCCCTCAAGGCCTACCGCCGCGAGGTGGTCACCGACCTGAATCTTTACGGGGAATTACACCGCTTCCTGCCGGCCTTGGCCTCGATCGAAGGGGCGCGGATCACCGAGGTGAAGGTGAACCATCAACCGCGAAGGTTTGGCAAGAGCAAATACGGCATCGACCGCACCTTCCGGGTGCTCATGGACCTGCTCACCGTTTGGTTTATGAAGCGTTTCCTAACGCGCCCCATGCATGTGTTCGGCTTCTGGGGCCTGCTGGCCATGGCCGCCGGCGCCAGCATGGGCGGGCTGCTTTTGGTGGAGAAGCTGCTGGGCCATGACATCGGCAACCGCCCCCTACTCACCCTTTGCGTACTGCTGCTCCTAACTGGGGTGCAGCTGTTTTGCTTCGGCCTACTGGGCGAGCTAATGATGCGCACTTACCACGAAAGCCAAGGGCGACCGATCTACCGCATTCGGGCCACATTGCGGGGCAAGGCAGCCCTGCCGGCCTGAGCGGCCGCGGGCCAGCCCCCTTGGGGTTCCCCGCGGAAGCGTTCCAAGCCCAGCGCCGCCTGTTCCACCACGGCGCCATGGGCATCGCGCAGGCCCCGGCGCAGCAGGGGCAAGCAGCGGCGATCGCCCCAGCGCCCGCAACGCTCCATCGTCTCCAGCCGATCCGCCAGGGAGCCCTGGCTCAGCAGCGTTAGCTGCCGCAGCCATTGGCGCTCCTCCAGGGCTGTGCGGGGCAGGGCCAAGGGAGTTGGCGGCAGCGCTGGGCTCCCCTGGCGCCGCTGCCTTTGGGCCCTGTTCAGGGCCGCAATGGCGGAACCGTCGTTGGCGCAGCTGCGGCGCGGGCCCTGGGGGCGCCGCCCCCGCCGCCAGAGGAACGCGGTGACCAGGGCGAACAGCGACACAAGCATTAGTAAAAAAAGCAGCATGGGAGGCCCAGGGGTGCCCAGGGGATTGAACTTTTATGTCGCCCCTGGGGCCGCAGCGGCTGGGAGCGAGCCAAATCCTTACAGTCCCATGGCTGGAGCTTGAGCTCCATCTGTCCTGACAGGTGTTTTCAACCAATGACGGGAGAATTTGCCGCAGCCTGGTTGCCGTCCGTGTTGGTTCCCCTAGTGGGGATCGGCCTGCCCGCCGTTGCCATGGCCCTGCTCTTCAATGTGATCGAGGCTCGCGACTGAAATGACTGTCACTCCCGTCTCCGACCCCAACGTCGGTAACTTGGCCACCCCGGTGAACAGCAGCTGGTTCACCAAGGCGTATCTCAACGCCTTGCCGGCCTATCGCCCCTCCCTATCCCCCAATCGCCGGGGTTTGGAGGTGGGCATGGCCCACGGTTTCTTCCTATATGGACCGTTCGCCCTCACCGGCCCCCTGCGGAACACCGACTACGCAGCCACCGCTGGTTTGCTGGCCACCGTGGGCCTGATTTCGATCCTCACCGTCTGTCTGTCGATCTACGGCACCGCCGGCCGCGGTCCCAATGTGCAACCGGCCGATGTGACTATCGACCATCCCCCCGCTGACCTTTTCACCAAGGCTGGCTGGGCGGAATTCGCCAGTGGCTTCTGGCTGGGCGGTTGCGGTGGCGCTGCCTTCGCTTGGTTCCTGGCCGGCACCGCCCTGGTGCTGCCCCTGGTAAATATCGCCGGTGGTGTTTGGAGCGTGGGCTGAATTCAGCTCCAAATCCAAGCCAATCCGAATCAACCCCTAAGCCTCCGCCCCTGGCGGGGGCTTTTTTATGGCAACGTTGCGCCCTACGGCCAGCAACTTGTCCATGTCGGTCTCTGATCCGTTTTTAAAACGGCCGCTGCTCACCCTGGTGATCAGTGTGTTGATTGTGCTGGCTGGGCTAGTGAGCCTCAGGGGCCTACAGGTGGAAAACCTTCCCCCCATTGCCCCGAGCAAGGTAACGGTGCGGGCCACCTACCCCGGCGCCGGGGCCGAAGTGGTGGAGCAAGGGGTCACCACCCTGCTGGAAAGACAGCTCAACAGCCTGGAGCGCCTGGACAGCCTGCGGTCCTCCAGCAGTGCCAATGGGGCCAGTGTTGAACTCACCTTCAGCGAAGGCAACGGCGAACTAAATCAAATCAACGTGCAAAACGAGGCCAGCCTCGTTACCCGGCAACTACCCCAGCCCGTGATTCGCCAGGGGTTACAGGTGCGACGCACCAGCACAGACCTGCTGATGGTGCTCAGCTTCAGCGAAGACGGCCATAACTACAGCCAGCAATTCATCAGCAGCTGGGTAGACCGCCACCTACGCGATGCCCTGCTGCGTTTGCCCGGCATCGGAGAAGTAACCCTCACCGGTTCCAGCAACCTCGCCTACCGGCTCTGGCTTGATCCCAACAAGTTGGATCGTTTCAAGCTCACAATCAACGACGTAAGCGCCGCCCTGCAAAGGGAAAACGTGCTCGCTGCCCTGGGCCAGGTGGGCGATGCCCCTAGCCCCACCAGCCAGCAGTACAGCCTGCCCCTGCGCATGGAAGGGCGGCTCCGCAGCAAAAAAGAACTGGAGCAACTAATCGTTGCCCCCCTAGGGGGGGGCAACAGCGTGCAACTGGGCGACCTCGGGCGGGTGAGCCTCGGCGAAGAGAGCTACAGCACCACCGCCAACAATCTCAAAGGCCAGCCGGCCGTGGCCCTGTCCATCTACCAGCGGGATGGCAGCAATGCCCTCGAACTGAGCCGTCAGGTGGAGAAGCTGCTGGAGCACACCCGCCCCGACTTTCCCCCAGGGCTAACCGTGCAGACCATCGTTGATGTGGCAGACAACGTCAGGGAAAGCATCCACCAGGCCCTGGATGCCCTTAGGGATGCCGTACTGCTGGTGTTTGCCGTGCTGCTGCTCGGCCTCGGCAACTGGCGCCTGGCGCTGATTAGCGCCAGTGCCGTGCCGGTGTCGCTGCTGGGCAGCTTCACCCTGCTGCGCGCCTTTGATGGCTCGATCAACACCCTCACCCTGTTTGGCCTGGTGCTAGCCACCGGGCTGGTGGTTGATGACGCCATCGTTGTGAGCGAAGACATCGGCCGCCGCATTGAGCTGGGGGAAACCCCCGGCAACGCCGCCCGCCATGCCATGGAGGAACTGGGGGGAGCCGTTATCGCCACCTCCTTGGTGTTGGTGGTGGTGTTCCTGCCGGTGTTGCTGATGCCTGGCTCGGTGGGCCGGCTTTACCAACCCATCGCCGTGGTGATCGGCAGTTCGATCCTGCTATCGATGGTTAATGCCCTCAGTTTCACCCCAGTGGCCGCCACGGTGCTGCTGGGTCGCAAGCCCGGCAGCGAACCGCGACAGCTGGCAAAACTGCAGCGCTTTCTTAAGCGCACCGAGGGTTGGTTAATCGCCCTCCAGCACCCCTACCAACGGGCCCTCGAGGGGGTGCTGGGCCAAAGGCGCCTCGTGGTGATCGGCCTTTTAGTGGGATTGCTGGTGACTGGTTTTGGCCTGCGCAGCCTGCCCACCGGCTTCATTCCCCAGGAGGACGATGGCCAGATCCGCGGCGTGTTGGTGTTGCCAGAAGGGGCCTCCCTGGTGCGTACCCAGCAGGCCATGGAAAGGATCCGCAAGGTGGTGGCTAAGGAGCCTTTGATTCGCACTGGCAACTTCTACCCGGGCCGTTCCTTTGGGGACAGTGCCCCCAACAAGGGGGTGTTTTTCCTGCGGCTGCAACCCCTGGAGAAACGCGGCAACGGCCGCAGCAACAGCACCAGCGCCGTGATGGACAAGCTCAATCCCCAACTGCGCAAGGCCCTGCGGGGCGCCGGCAAGGTAAACCTCAGCCAGCCGCCACCGGTGCGGGGGTTTGGCTCCGAAGGGGGCCTGGAGTTGGAACTATTGGATGTGAGTGCCGGTGGCCTCAGCCTCGGCCAATTTGCCGAGCAAGCCCAAGACTTCATCCAACAGGCCGAGGCCACCGGCCAATTTGAACGGGTAAGCACCCGGTTCAATGCCGATGCTCCCGCCCTGCAATTAATCCCAGACCGGCAACGGATGGCCGCCGTGGGGGTGAACCTTGACCAGGTGGTGAGTGTGTTGGGGGACAGTTTCGGCAGCAGTTATGTGAACGACACCTTTGAAGACGAACGGGTGCGCCGGATCGTGGTGCAGCTGGAGGGCCAGGCCCGCAGCCGTCCGGAGGATGTGCTGCGCCTAAATGTGCGCAATAACAAGGGTGACTTAATCCCGCTGGCCAACCTGCTGCGCTTGGAACGGGGCTACGGACCCACCAGCATCAACCACAGCGAACAAAACCGGGCGATTGCGATCCAGGCCCTGCCGAAGGCGGGGGTCAGCAGTGGCCAGGCGATCGCCACCCTGGAGGGGGTGCAAGCCACCCGCAATAGTCCGGTAACAGAGCTGAACTTTTCTGGCCTAACCCGGGAGGAACGCAAGGCCGCCGGCAGCACCTGGCTGCTGTTTGGCCTGGGCCTGGCGGTGGTTTATCTGCTGCTGGCGGCCCTCTATGAAAGCGCTTTGGATCCGCTGGTAATCCTGGTGACCGTCCCCCTAGGGATGCTGGGGGTAGTGATCGGGCTTGCGAGCCGGGGCCTTTTCCTCGACGTGTATGGCCAGGTGGGGGTGCTGGTGCTGGTGAGCCTGGCCGCCAAGAACGGCATCTTGATCGTTGAATTTGCTAACCAACGGGTCAAGGAGGGCCAACCCGTGAGCACCGCGATCCGGGAGGCAGCCAACCTGCGACTTAGGCCGATTCTGCTCACCGCCGTGGCCTCCCTGGCCGGATTCCTGCCGCTGGTATTAGCCCAGGGGGCCGGCGCCGCCAGCCGCATCAGCATTGGCACCGTGGTATTTAGCGGCCTACTAGTTTCCACGGCCCTAAGCCTATTTGTGCTGCCGGTGATCTATGAACTGGTGAAAGGCTGGGAAACCGGCGACCACAGAAAAGCCCACTGATCAACAAAGCCCAATGATCAACTAAGCCCAATGGCTATTTTCTGATCGCCCCGGCGGCACATAGCCGACATTCCCAACATCAACGCACAAATCAAACCAGAAGCCAAATTAAAATTAAATCCATCAAGCAATACCAATCACGCCAGAGCGATCCAACCAAGCCAAGCCAAGCCAGCCATGACAATCAAATTAGACGAATCAAGCCGGAGCAATAAATTAAAGGCTCTAAGCTTAAAGATCGCAGCCAGCAGGAGACAAGGACAAATGAAAATATAAAATAGAGAAGGGAGAAGGGAGAAGGGAGAAGGGAGAAGGGAGAAAAATACCGGTCAAGAAACAAGGAATAAAGAGTAAAGGGTAAGGAATAAGGAGTAAGGAGTAAGGAGTAAGGAGTAAGGAGTAAGGAATCCTATACAGGTATTAGTCACAAAAAAAGCCCCCGGAAACCGAGGGCTAAGTAAGGAACGTTGATGACCGAAGCCGATCAAGCAAAGGGGCTGAGTTAGCCGAATTTGCTTGCGGTGGAAGCGATCAAGAAGGCCGCATAGGTGAGTATGTAACCCACGGTGAAGTGAGCCAAACCAACCACCCGAGCCTGCACGATCGAGAGAGCCACAGGCTTGTCACGCCAGCCCACCAAGTTGGCGAGCGGAGTGCGCTGGTGGGCCCACACGATGGTTTCAATCAGCTCCTGCCAGTAACCGCGCCAGGAGATGAGGAACATGAAACCGGTGGCCCACACCAGGTGACCAAAGAGGAACATCCAGGACCAGACGGCAAGGTTGTTGGATCCGAAGACGTTGTAGCCATTGATCAGCTGGGAGCTGTTCAGCCACAGGTAGTCCCGGAACCAGCCCATCAGATAGGTGCTGGATTCATTGAACTGGGCCACGTTGCCCTGCCAGATGGCAAGGTGTTTCCAATGCCAGTAGAAGGTCACCCAACCCACGGTGTTCAAGGCCCAGAAGACTGCCAGATAGAAGGAGTCCCAGGCCGAGATGTCGCAGGTACCGCCACGGCCGGGGCCGTCGCAGGGGAAGGAATAACCAAAGTCCTTCTTGTCAGGCATCAGCTTGGAGCCGCGGGCATCCAGGGCACCCTTCACAAGGATCAGGGTGGTGGTGTGCAGACCAAGGGCGATGGCGTGGTGCACCAGGAAGTCGCCAGGGCCGATCGGCAGGAACACGTCGGTGTTGCCATTGATCGCATCCAACCAGTAGTGGGGACCGGGGATGTTGGCGGAGGCAATGCTGGCGGAACTGGCGGGATTAGCCAACAGCACATTGAAGCCATAGAGAGCCTTACCGCTTGCCGCCTGAACGAACTGGGCAAACACGGGTTCCACCAGAATCTGCTTCTCGGGGGTACCGAAGGCCACGACCACATCGTTGTGGACGTAAAGGCCGAGGGTGTGGAAACCGAGGAAGAGGGATACCCAGCTCAGGTGGCTGATGATCGCTTCTTTGTGCTCGAGCATCCGAGCAAGAACATTGTTCTTGTTGGCCTCGGGGTCGTAATCACGGATGAAGAAGATCGCACCGTGGGCGAAGGCACCGCACATCAGGAAGATGGCGATGTACTGGTGATGGGTGTAAAGCGCTGCCTGGGTGGTGTAGTCCTTCGCGATGAAGGCATACGAAGGCATCGCATACATGTGCTGCGCCACCAGGCTGGTGACCACGCCTAGGGAGGCGAGGGCCAGGCCGAGTTGGAAGTGCAGCGAGTTGTTGATGGTGTCGTAAAGACCCTTGTGGCCAGCGCCAAGGTCACCGGGGGTGCCCTTGGGCGGGTTGTGGGCTTCGAGGATCTCGCGGATCGAGTGACCGATACCGAAATTGGTGCGGTACATGTGACCGGCAATCACGAAGATGCAGCCGATCGCCAGGTGGTGGTGGGCAATGTCCGTGAGCCACAGGGCTTCGCTCTGGGGGTGAAAACCACCGAGGAAGGTGAGGATCGCAGTGCCAGCGCCTTCAGAGCTACCGAAAACCTGATTGAGGCCATCGGGGTTCTGGGCATAGACCCCCCAATTACCGGTGAAGAAGGGCGCAAGGCCCGCCGGGTGGGGAAGGGTGGTGAGGAAGTTGTCCCAACCAACGTGCTGGCCGCGGGCCTCAGGGATAGCCACGTGAACCAGGTGACCGGTCCAAGCAATGGAACTGAAACCGAACAGCACCGCGAGGTGGTGGTTTAGCCGAGATTCAGCGTTCTTGAACCAGGCAAGGCTGGGGCGGAACTTGGGCTGAAGGTGCAGCCAACCGGCGAAGAGGGCCCAAGCCGACAGGATCATCATGAAGATGGAACCCTGATAGAGCTCGGCGTTGGTGCGCATGCCGATCGTGTACCACCAGTGGTACAGACCGGAATAGGCAATGTTCACCGGGGAGGAAGCGCCCGCTTGGGTGAAGGCCGCGATGGCCCCTTGACCGAAGTGGGGATCCCAGATCGCATGAGCGATGGGACGAATGTGCAGGGGATCAGTGACCCACTGCTCGAAGTTGCCCTGCCAGGCGATATGGAACAGGTTGCCCGACACCCACAGGCCAATGATGGCCAAGTGTCCGAAATGGGTGGAGAAAAGCTTTTGGTAAAGCTTCTCCTCGGTCATGCCGTCGTGGCTCTCGAAATCGTGAGCCGTGGCGATGCCGTACCAGATGCGGCGGGTGGTCGGGTCCTGGGCCAGACCCTGGCTGAACGAAGGAAATTTCGTTGCCATTGGAGAGGTCAGAGGGGAGGAATCAGCCCACCGCGATGATGCGGGCCAGGAAGAAGGACCAGGTCGTGGCGATGCCACCCAACAAATAGTGGGCGACTCCGACCGCACGGCCCTGAAGGATGCTGAGGGCACGCGGCTGAATAGCCGGAGCAACCCTGAGCTTGTTGTGAGCCCAAACAATGGACTCAATCAGTTCTTGCCAATAGCCGCGGCCACTGAACAGGAACATCAGGCTGAACGCCCAGATGAAGTGGGCGCCTAGGAACATCAGCCCGTAGGCACTGGAGGAGGACCCATAGCTGTTAATCACCTGGGAAGCTTGCGCCCACAGGAAATCACGCAGCCAACCATTAATGGTAAGGGCGCTCTCAGCAAAGTTGCCGTTGGAGATGTGCTGGACAGTGCCGTCAGCGTTGACGGTGCCCCAGACGTCGCTCTGCATCTTCCAGCTGAAGTGGAAGATGACGATCGACAGGGAGTTGTACATCCAGAACAGCCCCAGGAACACGTGATCCCAACCGGACACCTGGCAGGTGCCGCCACGGCCGGGGCCGTCGCAGGGGAAGGCGAAACCGAGGTTTGCCTTGTCAGGGATCAGACGGGAGCTACGGCTGTAGAGCACACCCTTCAGCAGGATCAACACCGTCACGTGGATTGTGAAGGCGTGGATGTGGTGGACCATGAAGTCCGCCGTGCCTAGGGCGATGGGGGCGACGGCCACCTTGCCGCCAATGGCAACCACGGTGCCGTTGAACACTTCACTAACGCCGGAGAGGGCGTTGGGGGCAGTGGTACCAGCGGCGGCGGCATGCAGTCCTTGGATCCACTGGGCGAACACGGGACGCAGCTGAATCGCTGAGTCACTGAACATGTCCTGGGGACGACCCAAGGCACGCATGGTGTCGTTGTGGATATAGAGGCCAAAGCTGTGGAAGCCGAGCCAAATGCACACCCAGTTGAGATGGCTAATCAGCGCATCACGGGCCTTGAGCACACGATCAAGCACGTTGTCCACATGCTTAGCGGGGTCATAGTCACGCACCATCGCAATGGAGGCGTGGGCGCCGGCGCCAACGATCAGGAAGCCACCGATCCACATGTGATGGGTGAAGATCGACAGCTGGGTCGGGTAATCAATGGCTATGTAGGGATACGGAGGCATCGCATACATGTGCTGGGCCACGATGATGGTCAGCGAACCAAGCATTGCCAAGTTCACAGCCAACTGGGCGTGCCAGGAGGTGGTCATGAACTCATACAAGCCATCGTGACCACGGCTAGCAGGGAACAGCAGGGGATCGCCCTTCTGACCCTCAAGGATTTCCTTGATGCTGTGGCCGATGCCCCAGTTGGTGCGGTACATGTGGCCGGCCACGATGAACAGCACCGCAATCGCCAGATGGTGATGGGCGATGTCAGTCATCCAGAGGCTGCCGGTCACAGGATTAAGACCACCCTTAAAGGTGAGCAGATCGCTGTAGGCAGCCCAGTTGCCAGTGAAGAAGGGGGTTAGACCCTCCTTAATTCCTGGGAACAGCTGACCAATCAGGTCTTGGTTCAGGAAGGCATGGGGCAGGGGGATGTCCGCCAGCGAAGCAATGGTCTTGCCGTCGAGGCTGAGGGGCTTGCCCGCATCGATGGCATCCAGCAGCTGGGTGGTGGGCAAGGACACATGAATAAGGTGTCCTGTCCAGGACAGGGAGCCCAGCCCCAGCAAACCTGCCAGGTGGTGATTGAGCATCGATTCCACGTTCTGGAACCACTCAAGCTTCGGAGCGGCCTTGTGGTAATGGAATACGCCTGCGTTAAGCATCAGGCCCGCCATTACTAGGGAGCCGATGGCAGTGGCGAGCAGCTGGGTTTCGTTTGTGAAACCCCAGGCGCGCCAGACATGGAAAAGTCCGGAGGTGATCTGAATGCCGTGGAAGCCGGCACCCATGTCGCCGTTGAGAATCTCCTGGCCGAAGATCGGCCAAACCACCTGGGCACTCGGTTTGACGTGCAGGGGGTCGACTAGCCAGCCGGAGTAGTTGGAGAAGCGCGCACCGTGATAAAAGGCGCCGCTCAACCAGATGAAAATGACGGCCAGGTGGCCGAAGTGCGCACTGAAAATCTTGCGAGAGACCTCTTCCAGGTCACTCGTGTGACTGTCGAAGTCATGAGCGCGGGAGTGGAGGTTCCAAATCCACGTAGTGGTCTTGGGACCCTTAGCAAGGGCACGGTCGAAGTGTCCGGGTTGGCCGAGCACGTCGAAATCGACGGGTACGGGGTTCCGGTCGACCGTGACCTTGGCCTTGCTCCCACGTTCTGGTGGGCTGATGGTCATCGAGACGTTCCTCGAGGGTTTGGGTCGGAGGCCTTGGGGCAAGCCCGAGGGGGCTAGAACCAGGGCCGCTGGGGCGCAAAGGCACGGCGCTTGCAGGGGCAAAACCCTTGCCAGCACTGAGCCGCGGGCCCCAGCTTGGGGGACCGCTGGACGGAGTATAAGTGCGATGTATTGCCCCTTCCCAAGGGAGTTACAAAGGTTCAATCCCTGTCCTGGACTGGGGTCTGCGGACCGCTGACTAACAACTAATTTCGGCTAATAACAGGGATTAACTGTTTGCTACCGGTGGGGAATTTTGTGTTCATTCTTTGATTTGCGCTGCGCTTCACTGGTGGAATGTTTCCCTGCGGCCAGCCCTTGTCTCCGCGCCTGCGTATTTCTCTAACTTCCCTTGCCCTGGGCGTGGGGCTAGGAATCTGGCTCTGGCTGGGCTTTGGGGCCCCTGCAAGCGCCCTCCCCTGGGGACCTAGGCCGGTACAACCCACCGAAACCCCTGGCCAGCAGTTGCAGGAGGTGGCCCCCCCGGGGGGCGCCCAGCAACTGGCCTTGGCCCTGGCCGATCGCCATCCCCGCCTGGAGTTAATGGCCCCCAGCAACGACAGCATCCTGGGGGCTGGCCCCTGGTCCCTAGGCCTGCGGCTCCAGGACTGGCCCCTGGGGGAACGGCCCGACCTGGGCCCCGGTCCCCACCTGGTGGTGCTGGTGGATGACAACCCACCCCTGCGCATCTTTGCCAGGCCCGCCGGCAATCCGGAAAGCTGGGAAATTCCCATGGGGGCGTTAAGCCCAGGTAGCCACAGGATTACGGCCTTTGCCGCCCTGCCCTGGGGGGAGGCAGTGGCCGATCCGGAAGCCCGGGCCCAATTGCTCCTGCACCGCACCGCCCGCAATCCCCAGGCCCTCCCCGATCCAGAGGCCCCCCAATTGATCGCCGTTCCCTCCCCCCAGCTGGCTGCAGGGGCACCGGTGCCCCTGAACTGGCTACTGCTTAATGCCCCCCTCCAAAACCTGAGGCCCGAAGACAGCCGCTGGCGACTACGCCTCAGCCTTGACGGAGCCAGCGTGCTGCTGGACCGGGCTGATCCGGTTTGGGTGGCACCACTATCTATAGGTAGCCATGCCCTGCAACTGGAGCTGCTCGACCCCCTAGGCAATCCCCTAGGGGCACCGTTCAACAGCCTTGTAAGAGAACTAACCGTGCCCCCCCGATCCCCAGCCCCCCCCGGCATGCTGCGAAACCAGCTCAGCGCCCGGGAGCTAGAGGCCCTGATCAATCCCGAATATCAAGAGCCCCCATATCAAGAGCCCAAGGATCAAGAGCCAACTACACCAGCGAGTGCCGCCGCTAAACCGGGCCCCCCTTCCCCCCCAGAGGCGCAGCCAGAAATCGAGATCCAACCCAATCCAGATTCCGATTCCAATTTGAAAACCAATTCAGATTCCATTGCAGATTCCAGGGTCGACTCGGATTCAAATTCCGATTCAGCCCCCACCGCTGTACTGAGCCCAGCCCCCGCTGAGCCCAGCGCCGGCCTTAGTCCGGAGCCCGCCTAATGCGGCTTGGAATCTGCGCATCCCGCCAGGGGTTAGCCCAACTGGAACCCCTGCTGGCCCTCGGTGAATTGGAGGCGGTGGCCGTACCCGCCCAGCTGTTACTACCCAACCGTCCGGAACTTATCCATGGGGCGGAGGGGCACCGCCCCCTGCTTGAGCAGCATTGGCCGCAGCTGGAGTTGCTGGTAGGGGCCATGGCCGCAGGGGCGCTGATCCGGCTGCTAGCCCCGTTACTCCAGGGCAAGGAGCTAGACCCGGCCGTGCTCCTGTTAAGCGGCGATGGCCAACAGTTGATTCCGCTCCTAGGGGGTCACCGGGCTGGGGGAGAACAGTTCGCCCAGCGCCTGGCCGCCCTGCTGGGCAACGCCGTGATCACCACCGGCCTAAGCAGCAGCCAGGGGCGGGTTCCCCTCGACAGCTTCGGCGAGGGCTGGGGCTGGCGGCGGGGCCAAGGGAATTGGGATCAATTAATGAAACAGGCCGCCCGGGACGAGCCCCTGGCCCTGGTCAACGAAGGCGGACAAAGCCTTGCCCTGGCGGACCTGGCTGTTACCCAGCTACGGGCCGGCCCAGGCGAGGCCAACCCCAGCAAAACCACTGCCCCAGCCGATCTTTGGATCAGCCCCCGCCAGGGACCCGGCTGCCGCTGGCATCCACCCCTGCTCTGGGTGGGGGTGGGCTGTGAACGCCATAGCAGTGAAAACCTGATGGCATCAGCGCTGGACTCCGCCCTAGGGCTGGGGGGCCTGGCCCCTGGGGCCGTGGCCGGGCTGGCGAGCCTCAGCCTTAAGGGCGATGAACCTGCCCTGCTGGCCCTCGCCAGCAAAAACAACTGGCCCCTGCGCCTGTTTGAAGCCGCTGCCCTGGCGGCAATCCCAGTGCCAAACCCCTCAGCGGTGGTGGCGGCAGAGGTGGGCACCGCCAGCGTGGCTGAGGCGGCTGCCCTGGCGGCCGCCGGCCCTGGGGCCGAGCTGCTGGTGGCCAAAACGATCCGGCGGGGCGCCCCCGGCGAGGGGGCGGTGACCGTGGCCATCGCCCTGGCCCCCAGCCCCTGGGCCCCCCAGCGGGGCAGCCTCGAGCTGATCGGCGCCGGGCCCGGCTGCCTGGCCCAGCTCACCGGCGCCGCCCGGGCCGCCCTCGGCCAGGCCCAGGTGTGGGTGGGCTACAGCCTTTACCTCGATCTGCTCGAACCGCTGCGGCAGCCAGGCCAGGCCCGGGTGGAGGGCCAACTCACCCAGGAACGCCAGCGCTGCCAACAGGCCCTGGCCTTGGCCCGGCAGGGCATTGGCGTGGCGCTGATCTCCAGCGGCGAAAGCGGCATGTATGGCATGGCCGGCCTTGCCCTGGAGGAATGGCTGGCCTTGCCGGAGCAGGAACGGCCCAGCTTTACGGTGCACCCGGGCATCTCTGCCTTCCAAATGGCAGCGGCCCGCCTCGGGGCACCACTGATGCATGACCTCTGCACCGTCAGCCTCAGTGACCGCCTAACCCCGTGGCCGGTGATCGAACGGCGCCTGCTGGCCGCCAGCCAAGGGGATTTTGTGGTGGCCCTCTACAACCCCCGGTCCCGGGAGCGCCACTGGCAACTGCAACGGGCCCAGGAAATCCTGCTCGAAGGCCGCCCCGGCACCACGCCGGTGGCGATCTGTAGGCAGCTTTCGCGGCCCGAGGAACAACTGAGCTTGCACCGCCTAGACCAATTGCCCCTGGAGCAAGTGGACATGTTCAGCCTGGTGCTAGTGGGCAACAGCAGCACCCGCCAAGTGAACGGACGGCTGCTAACCCCCAGGGGTTATCCGGGGGCTGAATTGCAGTGAGGTTGGGCCGGGGGCCATGCAAGTCGGGATGACAGGATTCGAACCTGCGGCCCCTTCGTCCCGAACGAAGTGCGCTACCAAGCTGCGCCACATCCCGATGGGGCGATCCTAGGAGACCGAGTTGCTCAAACCCCACTGGTTGCGTGTAAAGGCCCCCCAGCGGCAACGAATCGGCGAAGTAGCTGATCTCTTGCTGGACCTAAAACTGAATACTGTTTGCCAGGAAGCCAGTTGCCCAAACATCGGCGAATGCTTTGCCGGGGGCACCGCAACATTTTTGATCATGGGACCGGGCTGCACCCGCGCCTGCCCCTACTGCGATATCGATTTCGATAAGAGTGTTCGGGCCCTAGATCCCACTGAACCTGAACGGCTGGGCGAAGCGGTGGCCCGCCTTGGGCTCAGCCATGTGGTGATCACCTCGGTGAACCGCGATGACCTGGCCGATGGCGGTGCCAGTCAGTTTGTGGCCTGCATCGAGCAGGTGCGCCAACGGTCAGCCAGCACCACCATCGAGCTGCTAATTCCTGATTTCTGCGGCAACTGGGGGGCCCTTGGGGCGGTGATGGCAGCGGCCCCTGAGGTGCTCAACCACAACATCGAAACCGTGCCAAGGCTGTATCGGCAGGTGCGCCCCCAGGGCCACTACGACCGCTCCCTGGAACTGCTGCAACGGGTGCGCCAAGGCTGGCCCCGTTGCTACACAAAATCCGGATTAATGGGCGGTCTCGGCGAAAGCGATGCCGAAGTTTTGGAAGTGTTGGCAGACCTACGCCGCCACCAGGTTGACATCGTGACCATCGGTCAATACCTCTCCCCGGGGCCAAAACATCTGCCCGTGGATCGCTTCGTAACACCGGAGCAATTCGAAGACTTCCGTCGCCATGGGGAGGAAAGCCTGGGCTTCCTACAGGTGGTGAGTAGTCCCCTCACCCGCAGCAGTTACCACGCCGGAGAGGTGCAACGGCTGATGCGGCAGTTCCCCCGTTAGGCCACCACCGCCTGGCGCTGGGCCAAGCCCACCGTGGCCAGCTCGCTGGGGGGTACCAGCAGCTTGAAACGACTTTTCCAGGGGCCCCAATCCGCCAGGATCGCGCCCGCCTTGGCACTGCCAGTGGCGGCCAGATGCGCCTCCAGCAGCGGCTTAAGCAGGGCCTCCTGCTCAGGGGTGGTGAGCTCACAGAGGGCAACGATTTCGGGGTTAAGGCGATCGGCCAGGGCCCCTTGCTCATCCAGGAGGAAGGCCACCCCACCGGTCATGCCAGCAGCCACATTGCGCCCGGTGGAGCCCAGCACCACCACCACGCCACCGGTCATGTATTCACAGCAATGGTCGCCGGCCCCTTCCACCACCGTGCGGGCACCGCTGTTGCGCACGGCAAAGCGTTCGCCGGCCCGGCCCAGGGCAAATAATTCGCCGCCGGTGGCGCCATAGAGGCAGGTGTTACCAAGGATCACCTGGGCACCGGGATCCTGCACCGCCGCCGGGGGGACCACCGTGAGCCGGCCCCCATTAAGGCCCTTACCCACGTAGTCGTTGGCTTCCCCCTCCAGGCGCAGGTTCATGCCCTGGAGCACAAAAGCTCCAAAGCTCTGGCCGGCGGCCCCCTCATAGGTGAGGTTGAGCTGGCCCTGGAAGCCGGTGTTGCCATGGCGGGCGGCAATTTCACCGGAAAGGCGAGCCCCCACACTGCGGTCGGTATTAACAATCGCCAGGGTGCGGGCCACCCGGCCATGGCCCTCAATGGCCGCCAGCAGTTCAAGGTCGGCGAGCAACTGGTCTTCAAGGATCGGGCCATTGCCATGGGCGGCGGTGGCATGGCGCAGCCATTGGCGATCGGCCGCCGCGGGGATTGGATTGAGCAAACAGGAAAGATCCAAGGCCTTGGTTTTGGCCAGGGCCACCGGACGGGCTTCCAACAGCTCGGTGCGACCGATCAGATCCTCCAGGCGGGCAACCCCCAATACGCTCAACAACTGGCGCACTTCTTCGGCCACAAAGAAAAAGAAATTAACCACATGTTCGGGCAAGCCAGTGAAGCGCTTGCGCAGGGCTTCTTTCTGGGTGGCCACGCCCACCGGACAATTATTTGTATGGCAAACCCGCGCCATGATGCAGCCCTCGGCGATCATCGCCACGGAACCAAAACCAAACTCTTCGGCACCAAGTAGGGCGGCAATTACCACATCCCATCCAGTCTTGAGCCCGCCATCGGCCCGCAACAGCACCCGCCCCCGCAGGCCGTTTTCCAGCAGGGCCCGGTGCACTTCGGTGAGGCCCAGCTCCCAAGGGCCGCCGGCGTGCTTGATCGAACTGAGCGGTGAGGCCCCGGTGCCGCCATCGTGGCCGGAGATTTGGATCACATCGGCATTGGCCTTGGCCACGCCGGCGGCAATCGTGCCGATGCCGATCTCCGCCACCAGCTTCACCGACACCTTCGCGGCGGGATGCACCTGGTGCAAATCATGGATGAGCTGGGCGAGATCTTCGATCGAATAAATGTCGTGGTGGGGCGGCGGCGAAATCAATGCCACCCCGGCTTTGCTGTTGCGCAGCCAGGCGATGTAGGGATCCACCTTGGGGCCAGGCAGCTGACCACCTTCGCCGGGTTTAGCCCCCTGGGCCACCTTGATTTCCAACTGGCGGCCACTGCGCAGGTATTCCGGCGTAACGCCAAAGCGACCGGAGGCAATCTGTTTGATCGCCGAGCAGGCGGTATCGCCATTGCGCAGGCCCCGCAGGCCGGGCAGGGTGGCGGAGCCGCCTTCGGCGTCCACATCAGTGAGCGGGTTAAAGCGGGCCGGATCTTCGCCGCCTTCACCGCTATTGCTCTTGCCGCCGATGCGGTTCATGGCGATGGCCAATACTTCGTGGGCCTCGCGGGACAGGGCGCCGAGGCTCATGCCCCCCGTGCAGAAGCGGGTAAAGAGGCTCTCAACGCTCTCCACCTGATCGATCGGCAGGGGGGTAGGGGCAGGCCGCAGCTGCAGCAGATCGCGCAGGGCCGTGACTGGGCGATTCTCGAGCAGAGTTTTGTAGGTATTGAAGTGGTCGTAGCCCGGGCCGGCCTTAACAGCCGCATGCAGGGCCTTAGCCATCTCAGGGCTATTGAGGTGATATTCAGCACCAGTGCGATATTGCACAAAACCCATGAATTCGAGCTTGGTGCGATTCAATTCCGGGTAGGCCTTGGCGTGGAAGCTGAGGGTTTCGCTGGCCAACTCCGCCAAGCTCAAGCCAGCCACCCGGCTGGTGGTGCCGCTGAAGGCCAGCTCGATCAAATCAGCGCCGAGGCCGATCGCTTCAAAAATCTGGGCCCCGTGGTAACTGGCCAGCAGGGAAATACCAATCTTGGAAAGGATTTTGCGCAGGCCATCTTCAAGGGCCTTGCGTACATTTGCCTGGGCCTGTTCAACACTCAAGGCTGGCAGTTTGCCCCGCTCGATTAGCGATTGGGTTTTGGGATGGGCCCACCAGTGGCGGGTGGTTTCTAAGGCCAGCCAGGGGCAAACGGCACTGGCGCCATAGCCGATCAGACAGGCCAGGTGATGGGTGGTCCAGCACTGGGCCGTGGCCACCACCAGGGAACAGCGCAGCCTTAGGCCCAGGCGCAGCAGGTGGTGGTGCACCGCCCCCACCGCCAGCAGGGGGGGGATATAGGTGATGGTGGCGCTGATGCCGCGGTCGGAAAGCACCAGGATCTGGCTACCGCCCCGCACGGCCTGCTCGGCCTGGGTGCAGAGGAGGTTGAGGGCAGCTTCCAACCCCCCAGGGCCAGCGACGACGGCCATCAGGGTGGGGATGGTGCTGGTGGCAATGCCCTGGTGGGCCAGGGCATCCAGCTCGGCCTCATGGAGAATCGGACTATCTAGGTGCAGCACCGCCGCTGAATTTGCCTCCGGCCGCAGGGCAGAACCCCTCTGGCCCAGGTGCATCTCCAGGCTCATCACCAGTTTTTCCCGCAGGGGATCAATCGGCGGATTGGTGACCTGGGCGAAGCGTTGCTTGAAGTAGTCGTAAAGCAGGTGAGGCTTATGGGAAAGCACCGCCAGGGGGATGTCGTCTCCCATGCAGTAGGTGGGCTCCTTGCCCTGGCCTGCCATGTCCTCGATCACCAGATCCAGGTCCTCGGCGCTGAAGCCAAAGGCGGTTTGCTGTTGGAGCAGATCGAAGTCGCCCAACTGCTGCTGCTCGGTCCAGGGGAACGACGGCAACTGACGGCGCTGCTCCGCCAACCAGGCCCCATAGGGATGGCGGGACGCCACCTCCTCCTTCACCTCCCAGTTGCGCAGCAGGCGACCATTTTCCAAATCCACGGCCAGCATCTGGCCAGGACCGAGGCGCCCCTTTTCAATGATGCGGCTCTCATCTAGCTCCACCACACCGGTCTCGGAGCCCATCACCACAAAACCATCGGCGGTGATGCAATAACGGGCGGGGCGCAGGCCGTTGCGGTCGAGGGTGGCGCCCACGCTGCGGCCATCACAGAACACCAATAGGGCCGGACCATCCCAGGGTTCCTGGAGGCAGGCATTGAACTCATAGAAGGCCTGCACCGCCGGGCGGCTCTCCAGTTCCGGTTGCTGGCGGAAGGCCTCTGGCACCAAGGTGAGCAGGCTCTCGGTGATCGGCCTACCGCTGCGCACCATCAGCTCCAGGGTGGCGTCGAGATTGGCTGAATCACTGAATGCTGGGTTCACCACCGGCTTGAGATCGGCGGCATTTTCTCCCCACACCGCATCGAGGTGGGCCTCCGAGGCCTTAGCCCAGTTGAGGTTGCCCAGCAACGTATTGATTTCACCGTTGTGGCCCAGCAGCCGCATGGGCTGGGCCAGGGGCCAGCGGGGGAGGGTGTTAGTGCTGAAACGACGGTGATAAACCGCGTAGCTCACGGCAAAACGTTCGTCCCGCAGGTCCCCATAGAAGGCCGGCAGCACCGCCGAACGCACCATGCCCTTGTAAACAACGGTGCGGCAGCTGAGCGAGGCGAAATAAAGGTCGCTGGGCCCTGGCCCCCAGGCCGCCCGAGCCCGGTCGCCAACGCGCCTGCGCAGGCGAAATAGCAATGCCTCCAAGGCATCTCCGCCAAGCTCAGCGCCGATCAACCACTGTTCAATGACCGGGGCCGTTTGGCGGGCCAGGGGGCCGAGCACGGCCATATCCACCGGCACCGGGCGCCAACCAAGGCTGGTCAGCCCCAGGCGCTCGGCCTCCTCATCACAAAAGCGCTTGGCCTCCAGGCGCCGGGCCCCATCCGCCGGCATAAACACCATCCCCAGCCCCCGGGGGGCCGCCCCATGGGCCGCCGCCTCAGGCCAAACCGCCTCCAAATAGCTCCAGGGGATTCCGCAGAGCACCCCAGCCCCATCGCCGGAATCCCCGTCTCCACCGCAGCCGCCGCGGTGCTCCATGCAATCAAGACCGCGCAGGGCCTGCTGCAGTAACCAATGGCTTTGCTGCCCCTGCAACTGGGCCAAAAACCCCACCCCACAGGCATCTTTTTCCCCCGCGACCGCCGCCGGTGCTGGGCTGTCGCAATGGGGCCAAAGGGCCTGGGGGGAGGGAGACATGGGTAAGACAGCACCTGGGATTTACCCCGCGGCCAGGGCCAGGGCAAACCGCGTCAAACCGAAATCCTAAAAGTTGGCGCCATGGCTAGGTTGAAAGCTGTCGCTTGGGGAGCTTCGCCGTGCTGACCACCAGCCTGCCGCCGCAGCCCCCCGCGCTGGTAATCAGTGCCGAAACCGCCCGGGAAGGACTATCCCTAGAGCTGAATGGAGAGCAGCTCCAGGCCCCCTGGCGTTGGGAGGAGGCCAGCCCCCCACGGCTGTGGCTAACCCTTGATCTGTTGGAAAGCCGCCTGGGGGTGGAAAAGGAACGGCTGGGCGATGGCTCCCTGAAATTGCAATGGTTTGGTCGCACGCTGCTGGTGCCCAGCGAGCGCCAACGCCCCCTCCAAGATGAAGTGGGGATGGAGGTGGGGGAGCTGCTGCGCTCCGCCGGGGTAAATGCCCGGCTGGCGCCCGCCGCCGCCGGGGGATCCAGCCTGATCCTCGAGCTGCCCCCAGCCCGTTTTATGCAATTGCGCACGGGCCGTTTCAATCAAAATCCAAGGCTGGTGCTGGATCTGAGCGGCGCCACCCTGCTGCAAAGCCAAGGGGAACAACTCCGGGTGCATCTGATTAACCCGGAAGCCGCCGCCAGCGCCCTGCGCCAGCAGGGGGTGGCCGCCCAGGGCAGTGGCGGCGGGTTGCTGCTGCCGGCCCAAGGCTTTGGGCGGCTGAGCCTCGGCAGCCCCGCCCGGCTGGTGCTCGACCAATTGCCCGGGGGGGCGACGCCCGCCACGGAGCGGGGGGGATTTTCTTCGCCCTTGCCGGGGTTAAGCCCGGCATTTGAACAGCGGATGATCCCCCTCGGCGGTCGACGCTATCAACTCAGTTTTGTGCGGATTGATCCGCGCCGGGGCCCCTTTGCCCTGGTGCCCCTAAGCCGTAGCTCCATGGAAGGCCTCAGCTCCCTGGCGGGGCTGGCCCGTTCCCAGGGGGCCCTGGCCGCCCTCAATGGTGGCTTTTTCAATCGCATCCGCGAACTGCCCCTCGGCGGCCTGCGCGACCAGGGCTACTGGCTTTCCGGTCCGATCCTCAACCGGGGGGCCATGGCCTGGCAACCGGGCAACCTGCCCCGCTTCGGCCGGGTGCAACTGGAGGAATGGCTCAGTGATCCCAATGGCAACCGCTGGCCCCTGGGGGTCCACAACAGCGGCTATGCCCAACGGGGGCTGGGGCACTACAACCGCCTCTGGGGGCCTGTGTATCGGCCCATCACCGGCGGCGAAACAGGCTTGATTTTGGACAATGGCCGGGTCAGTGAAATCTGGTCCGCCGAACGGATGGCCGGGGGGGTGCCGCTGCTCCAAGGTCAAATGTTGATCGTGGCCCGGGGGGGCTTCCCCCTGCCGATGCAAGTGGGCGACGCCCTACAGCTGAACCAAAGGCTCAGCCCCGACAATTTCAGGGATCTGCCCTTCCTGATCCAAGGGGGCCCATTGCTGCTGGCCGATGGCCAGGTGGTGCTCGATGGCAGTGCCGAAAGTTTTAGTGCCGCCTTCATTAACCAAAGGGCCCCCCGCAGCGTGGTGGGCAGCGATGGGGAGCAGCTCTGGTTGATTGCCCTAGAGGGCCTTGATGACCCTGGGCCCACCCTGGCGGAAGCCTCTGAATTAGTGCGGCAGCTAGGGCTCAAGCAGGCGCTCAACCTTGATGGGGGCAGCTCCACCAGCCTGCGGGTGGAAACTGGCCAAGGCAGCCAGGGCCGGGGCATCGGCGCCGCCATCCACAACGGCCTTGGCATTGTGGTACGCAATCCCCGCTGATGCCGATGGAACCCACCCCTGGCCTTCAGCTCACCCCCCGGGCGGCCGCCGAGCTTTGCCGCCTGGCCGCCGTCGGCGGGAAACCAGGCCAGGCCTACCTAGAACTACTGGCCGGCAGCTGTGAAACCTGGGCCCTGCGCCTCCGGGCCGGCAGTGGTGGCGCCGAGCCCCTGGCCCGGGCCGATGGCATCACCCTCCATTGCCGGCACGACCAGCAGCGGCTGCTACAGGGTCTGCAACTGGATTTTCAGGCCGATCTGAATGGGGGGGGCTTTCTTATCAGGGGGTCCGGGCGGATCCGCAGCTGCGCCTGCGGCGCTGCCTTCACGCCGCTGCTGGCAAGCGGACCGTCAGGGGGGTAAGGTGTTGGATTGTCGAATCCGGTCGGCCTGATGGCCTGCCCCCGGTCCTAGATGCCAACCATCCAGCAACTGATCCGCACCGAGCGGCAGAGTCTCATCCGCAAGACCAAATCTCCAGCGCTGCGGGCTTGCCCCGAACGCCGTGGGGTTTGCACCCGGGTGTACACCTCTACCCCTAAGAAACCCAATTCCGCCCTGCGGAAGGTGGCCCGTGTTCGCCTCACCTCCGGGTTTGAGGTCACGGCCTACATCCCAGGCATCGGC
>CALRNU020000012.1:0-92608 GCA_943369595.1 Synechococcus sp. UW140 | reverse complement strand
GGCCAGGAACTTCTCCTTCTTGGTGCGCTTTTTGGCGGTCGTCTGCTCGTAATCAGCAAACCCGAGCTGCTTGCCGCCCATCACCTCAGTCCTGGCCTTGGTTTATACCCCTATTCTCGCTCAGACGGCCTGGGTTTTCCAGGGTCTCCTTAACTCCAGCCCCAGCAGCGCCTAGGCCAAAATTTCACCCCTGCCCCCAAAAGCCAAGAGCCACCAACGCTTAGCAAAATCAAGGTACTATATACGTCCAATTTTATACAGCAATCACAGCACTGGGAACTAATTTATACAAGTTATATGCTATAGATATCCGTGCCTAAGTACCGTTTCATCGCGCCTGATTGCCCAGCGTGGATTCCTCTTACTCACCACTGCTGGATGCGCTGGATCACTTTCTTCATCAAGTGGATGGCGATCCAGGGCTTGAAAGGGATTTCTATGGTGCTACTACTCCCGAGGGAATGGTCTCCTTGGCAGTAAATGCAGGCATTTTGATTGATGCAGATGACTTTCGTGCTCTATTGAGAAGCGGCAGCACAGAGTTTTGGATTGCCTGCGACAACCCCCACAACCCGATCACCCACCTGCAGAAAGTTTTTAGCATTTGATGCTACTTCCCTGGGTAGCCCCAACAGGGGAATTACAGCTTTTAATACTAGAGATAGCGTGCCTAAGTGAACTTTCCAGCCCCTAGACGCTTTAGGTATAGTATCCATATGGCAAAACAGGTTCGACTCACCCTGGCCAAGGCAATCGCCAAGGCAAATCTGCGCCGGGCAGAGGCGGGGGAGAAACCGATCACCATGAATTCCTTAGCAGTACAAGCGGGGGTGGCGGCGACCACGGTCACTCGCCTGGCACGGCACGACGACAAGGCAGCATCAGCACTGTCGCTAGATCTGGCGGGGAAGATTGTGACGGTGCTTGATTGTGCGATTGAAGATTTATTGGAGGTAACGGAGCAATGAGCGAAAACTTGGAAGGCAGAGAGGAGAGATCACCCCTGAGGGCATCGGCACTCTCCTATTTTTCGCATAGATGGGAAGAGATATTCTTTTTCATCACTTTCTCGCTGCTGTGTTTTGAGAATTTAGCATTCGTTGCTAACACTGAATTTCTCTCTTCCCTTCACGGAGCGATTGCCGTCTTTGCCTCCTTCGAGTTATTTGTTGTTGGTCGACTTTCCTATTTAACTTTTCCCCTAATTATTGCTCCCCTTGCCTATCTATTTGCGTCGCGAGGGAGGCCCAAGTGGTCTCGAAGATATCTAGACATACTTGGAATTTACCTCGTTATCAGGATGACCATTCAGTTGATTGGACTAAATATATTGGTTTTCGACCTCACCAGCTCACGGTTTCTCCTAATCACACAACTTCTATTCTTTTTGCCTTATTCACTTCTTATTTGGGGGTGGGTCTATTGGCGCCTGGATACCAGCGCTGGGAGCAAACACCGCCAATTATTTCGCTTGGATTGCGAAGCTGAGAACCCCCGACCAATCGACTATTTAGTTGCTTCTTTTTCTTCTGTTTTCTCTGCCTCTATCAGTGGCATTAAAGGCACATCTGCTCGGGCAAGGATGTTAATTCTTCTTCACGGATTCGTCATTTATGATGTCATGGGATTAACCCTCACTCGGGCAGTTACGCTTGTCCAAGCCAAGTGATTTCAAGCAGCTGCAGCCATGCCAGCAATCACAGAACAAAGCCAGAATCAACATTAAGTCTAGCGGGAAAGATATATATTAATTCCTATTATTCTGAAACATAGGAAATTCGATTGCTCCCCAGCCTAGCTTTGGGTGACTGCTGCAAGCGGCCAGCAGATGTTCAACGCCACTGGAAGTAGGGTCTCCTGAAAAACCCAGATCGACTGCAGCGCAGCTTGTTTCAGCGATAAAAACCCGATAAACTGGCCTTGATCAGGGCAATCGACGATTGCTACAACTGCTGAGCACTGCAGATGTACCGGAAACTCCATAACGGCCAGCTCTCAATCGAGGATTTTCATGTGCCTTTTGGTGGCACGTTAGATGCGGACAACCGCTGGGTGATCTTCTCCTCCTTAATGCCATGGGAAGAGTTGGAAGATACATATGCCCCTCAGTTCAATCCCACCACTGGCGCCCCAGCAAAGCCTGTACGCCTGGCGTTTGGTGCATTGTTCATCAAGCAGAGGCTTGGCCTGAGCGACGAGGAGACGGTTGAGCAGATCCGAGAAAACGCTTACATGCAGTTTTTCCTTGGTTTTGCTGGCTATTCCAGTAAGACACCATTTGACCCATCAATGATGGTTCATTTTCGTAAGCGCTTCTCAGAGCAAGAGCTCAATCGGATTAATGAACTCATTGCCGAACGGGGAAAAGCCATGGTGATGGAGGCTGTGGCCTCACTCCCAGATAACGACGAATCTGATGATCCAGATGCTGGTACAGATAAACAGATTTCACTTGACGACCTCGTGAAGCCTGCAGATTGGCCAGAGGACAAGAACTGGGGAACACTCAGCATCGATGCTTCTTGTACGCCAGCCGACATCACCTATCCGACTGACTTGAAGTTGCTTAACGAGGCGAGGGAGTCAACCGAGCGGATCATTGATGATCTGTGCAGCCAGCTCTCAATACTTCGCAAACACAAGCCCAGATATGATCGTGGTAGGGCTCGTGCTGCTTTTCTCAATGTAGCCAAACAGAAAAAGCCACGGCGACGCAAAATACAAGCCGCCATACGCCGCCAGCTTGACTACCTGCAGCGTAATCTTGATGCTATCGATGCCCTGATCACCTCTGGCGCAAGGCTTTCGGGCTTAAAGACCCATTGGTGGCACAAGCTTCTTGTGATTAGCGAGATGCACCGCCAGCAAAGCATCCTGTTGTGCTCCAAGACGCGCAGCATGCCCGATCGCATTGTGAACTTGGTTCAGCGACAAGTGCGGCCCATGGTTCGTGGTAAAGCGAGAGCTGCTGTTGAGTTTGGCGCCAAGATTAGTGTTTCTGTGCGAAACGGCTTTGCCTTCTTGCACAGGATCAGCTGGGATCCGTACAACGAAGCTGAAGATCTAATTCCACAAGCCAAGAAATATAAGCAAGAGTATGGATGCTATCCCGAACGAATCTGCGCAGATCGCATCTACATCAATACCAAGAACCGAAACTTCTGTACTCGGAACGATATACGGCTCTCTGGTAAGCGATTGGGGAGGCCGCCAAAGAATCCAGAGATCAGTGCTGACCACAAGCAGCAGCTAAGCGCTGACAAACGGAGGCGAAATGAAGTGGAGGGATGCTTTGGATCAGGGAAGAGGAAGTATTCACTGGACTTGATTATGGCTCGGCTGAGCAAAGGTGCAGAGAACTCGATCTCCATGGCCTTTGTGGTGATGTGCGCAGAGAAGATCCGGAGGCTCCTCCGCCTCTTTTTTATCACTATTTTTGCCTGGTTATGTACCTGGAAATGGCCAGGTAGTCTCTGGATGGGGCTCGGGAACATTTGGCAGCTTGAAACACGCCAATCAGTGGCCACTGGATAACCGTGCGTATGGGCTGCCTACGCCCTGCTATTTGGCTGCGATCGGATCCAGGTTGCGGTTCCCTTTTTCAGGAGTCCCGAAGTAGCAGCACCTCTTGCCCAGGCGAATCTTGTTATGAGGCTTTCGAAGGCAGAAGCATCTCAGCAAGTGCTGCTCCCAAGGGGCCCACAATGCGCGGCGAACCGAGGGGGTGGTGCCCGCAGGTCGCCGCGCCTTGGCGGCCCATGAATCATGGGAGGATCATGGAATATAATGGAATGAACGATTCTTTTTGTAATGACCTGGGAAATAATTATTTTTGCAGTAGTTCTAAGCATTGATTCATTTTCCGCTGCATTTGCGATGGGTTTTCGTCGCTTTTCGGCGCAGCGGGCATTCTCGTTTGCATTCAGCTCAGCATTTGCAGAAGGCGTTGCAACCATTATTGGATTCTTCCTTGGTCATTTTGCTAAGGAACTAATTGTTAACTATGACCATTGGGTGGCGTTCATATTATTGGTATCTGTTGGTGCTCACATGTGCTGGGAAGCGTATCATCATGACCCAGATGAAAACACAGAGTCAGAGGACCCTCGTACCCATGGTCTTTGGAAGATTCTGTTTATTTCAACCGTAACCAGTATTGACTCACTCGGGGTCGGTGTAACCCTTGGTTTGGCAGGTAAACCGATTCTTGATTACTCAGTTCCCATTGCTATTGCTGCTTTTGCATCTACCTATTTGGGTTTAGGTCTTGCCAGGAGAATGCCCGCAGCATTCGGTAGTCGACTTGAGATTGTTGGTGGTGCTGTTCTGATTGCTCTTGGTTTCAAGATGCTTTCTATCTAACACTGCTTAAATCAAGATTTCCCGCTGCTACTCAGTGCTTTAGCTGCCGGCAGTGCCATGGCAGATCCTCGAAGGCACTGGCTTTAAATCCTGGGTGGCTGGCATCTGGTGCATTTTTCACTGAGCCTGCCACCCCATAAAAAAAGCGGACCCAAGGACCCGCTCGATGACCGCCAACATCCTATGAAGTTTTGCAACGACTCCGTGGGTTTGAAGGGCAATCCAGATGTATCTGATCTGGGAGGGTGTTGCAGCAACAGCTGAGGCGTTGCCGCCAGCGCAGGGCTTGCTCTCAAAGCCTCTGCTGATCCTTTGCCCAAATTCTCTCCAGCGCCTTACGAAACTCCTGCTCGCCCATGGGTCGTGCCAAATCTCGCTTTTTCAGGGTGCTACTGATCCACCAGAGCTGGAGCGCTCCAAAGGCAACTGCAAGCAGTGCCAGTTGGATGTAACCCCAATTCAAGTGCTCCATCGATGCCTGGCGTTGTACCGGTTAACCCTAAACCCGTTGAGCTGATTGGGTCGCCGCATAGCGGCTATTCACATTTTTCCAATTCACCACATTCCACCAGGCACTGATGTATTCAGGCCGGCGATTTTGGTAGTTGAGGTAATAGGCATGCTCCCACACATCCAACGCCAAAATGGGAGTACCACGCTCAATGCCAGGTAGATCCATGAGGGGGTTGTCCTGGTTGGGGGTGCTGGTGATGGCCAAAGCACCATCGGGCTTCACTATCAGCCAGGCCCAACCGGAGCCGAAGCAGCTTGTGGCAGCTTGGTTGAACTGCTGCTGCATGGCCTCTTGGGAACCAAAGGCTGCATTAATTGCCTTAATTAGTGCCGGCGAAGGTTGGCCTCCTTTGCCGGGAGGGGCCATCACAGTCCAAAACAAACTGTGGTTGTAGTGGCCTCCTGCATTGTTGCGAACGGCAGTGGAATATTTAGAGATAGAACCCTGCAAGGTGGTGATATCCACCGTTGCCAACTCTGGGAACGAGGGGATCTGGCCGTTGAGATTTGCCACGTAGGCCCCATGGTGACGATCATGGTGGATAGCCATCGTGCGCCCATCAACTGCAGGCCCTAGGGCATTGGCCGAGTAGGGCAAGGGCGGCAGGCTGAATTCCGCAGCCGCCTGCAAGGGAGCCGTCTGCAGGATGCCGAAGCCAACCACCACGCCGAGGACAAAGTTCAGCCATGAACCACGGCCAAGGCCACCCCAGGGCCAGGGCACAGGGCTTTTAGCCGATAGACAACACCAAAAGCCCATAGCGCTTGACAAAATTTAGACAACAAATTTAGCGCAAACCCAGCCATCGCCGAGCAACCAATTCACAGCGCCTTAACCAAAGTAAAAATGATATAGACCCAGGCAACTTGGGAGATTAACGTAACTCTAGTATAGCCAACCTGGCGTTTGCACTAAGGGCATGGGAAAGGATTTGCTCCCCCCGATCCCAGGCAGATCGCCGTGATAATAGTTCTAAATCATCAAACCAACTGGCCTTAGTCATCTGTCCACCATGCAAGCGGATATGGTAAACAAATTCATCAATTAAGACGCCAGGTGCCATACTTGTAACTGCAATCATCATGCCAATATCTTCCCCTTGGGAGAGTCCCATCCAGCCACCGGCACGCTTTAATAAGGCTGATTCCACAAGCAAGGTGGTAGGGCCCAGGGGAATGCTGTCGCCTGGCGATGGCCAGGCCCGCCAAACATCCCCTGGGGAACAGGCGCCCGCGGGCAGAATTTGAGGGTCACTTTTGAAATCATCTCTGCAATACCCGGCAGACCAAAGAGCATTGGGATGCCGCTGGATCGCGCTAAGCCTTTTATCAAGGGAGTGGGGATAAAGCCAGTCATCGTCGTCAGCACTGGTAATCCAATCACCATGGGCAACCACAAGGCCAAGGTTACGGGCCGCAGATTGACCGATCTGCCGTTCGGTTGCCAGAACAGTTGCTTGCCCAGCCAACTCCTCAGGCAACAGGGCAGCACTGTTGCCGTCAACAACAATCACATGTTCAACTTTGCAGCTGTTTTGCTTAAGGCTCTGGTTGAGTTCCACCAACATGGCTAGCCTGTCGGGCAAAAGCCTGGTGGGGGTGATCACACTTACGGTTTCTTGAATTTTGAAGCTTTGCCTGCTTTCCATAGCTTAGCCGAGCCCCAGGACTTGCGGTGCAGCAGACTCTGCCCCAAAAGGCTACCCCCCCGCCCCTCCCCTGGCTGGGGAAAAATACTGGTAAAACGCACAAAGCCTAAAATCTCCATAAAATTAGGTACTAACTGCGCAAAACCATGGCCTCGGTCCCCTACCCCAGCTCAGAGGAGCTTGCACGCTATCTCGAGGAGCGCGGTGAACTTAGCAAACCCTGGATGCTGCACCTGTTACGGCTCAGCAAACTCAAAGAGGCCAAAGACAGCATGGATCCCCAAGCCTATATGGCCCTGCTGGAGGAGTCCCACGCCGACCTGATGCGCATGGGTGAATTCTGGAAAGGCCGGGAACAGGAAGTATTTACAGGTACATATCATCCTCCCACGCTGATCGAACCACTGCCTGGCTCCCCAGAGGATCGCTAAGTTTTCTTAGGTAGCTGTAATTTGCTTCCGTTGAGTGGATTTTCGATAAGACCCAACAAGCCCTCAGCTTCTACTCAGAAAATATTCAGCTAGATCCCAGCAAGAGCTAAGTAAAGGCTCAGCAAAATGAGTGTCAACCGCAGCAGATATGCAGCTAAGTTATTGTTAGCCAGCCAACAGGTGTTGCAAGCATCGCTTGTTAGTTTGCGGCTATCCAGACCACGCCATTAGCTGAAAATGACGAATAGCAGCCCAGTCTCGCAACCCATTGTTGCGGCTTACTTTCCTGAATGGGGGATTTACGGCCGTAATTTTCAAATCGCGGACGTCCCAGTCAATCAGCTCACTCACCTGATCTATGCATTTGCAAGGATCGACAGCAAGGGGCAAGTGTCGCTATTTGATAGCTATGCAGCCACAGATAAACGCTTCACAAACCCTGCCGATGCAGTTGCCGGCAAGGCAGACAGCTACTACTACCCAGCTGGTGATTCCCGTGCCAATCAAACTGTATTCGGCAATTTCAATCAGATCGCAGAACTTAAGAGTTTAAATCCAAAGCTGAAAACCAGCATAGCAATTGGCGGCTGGACATTATCAGATAACTTCTCAACCACCCTCGACACTGCCGCCGAACGAGAAGTATTTGCAAACTCCGTAATCAACTTCCTTAAGACATACAATATGTTTGATGGCGTTGATTTTGACTGGGAGTACCCGGGCGGTGGCGGCCTAGCCGGAAACAGCACATCTGCCCAGGATGGAGTTAACTACGCAGAGACCCTTAAACTACTTAGAAGCAAGCTAAACAGCCTAGGCACTGAGAGTGGTCGTTATTATGAAATCTCCGTGGCATCACCAGCAGGGGTAGACAAGATTCCAGGCATGAATCTAACTGAACTGGCCAAATATGTAGATTTTTTTAATCTAATGTCCTACGATTTCCACGGAACCTGGGAGAACTCAACTGGTCACCAGTCTGCCCTTACAGGAGATCCGATCGGCTACGACATTGGCACAGCTGTGAATGCTTACTTAGCCAATGGAGTACCAGCAGGCAAAATAGTGCTTGGCAATCCTCTCTACACAAGGGCTTGGACAGGCGTACAAGCCAGTGCCGATGACTACGGAGTTGCAGATTTTGGCTACAAAGATGCCAGTGCTGGAGCAGCCCCAGGTTCCTTTGAGAAAGGAGTATACGACTACAAAGATTTACTTAACCAGTACCGTGCCGGAGGCTGGCAACTGATCTGGGATGACAATGCCCAAGCGGCATATCTATGGAACCAAGCTCAAAAAATATATAGTTCATTTGAAACACCAGGTACAATTGCCCTTAAAAGTGCCTGGGCTCGCGAGAAAGGGCTTGGTGGTGTCATGTTCTGGGATCTATCTAACGATGCCACAGGTGACACAAATAGCCTGGTTAAGGCCGCTTCTGACTACTGGTTAAATGGCAAAAGTTTTGCTGACATTTCAGTGGCATCAGGTCTATCTTTTGACTACATAGTTGGAGGAAATAGTGCCTTTGACTTAGCACAAATTCTCAAAGACCCCAACTTCAGCCAAGGGACAGGATCACCAACGATAGTTTCGCCAACACCCATTGCAGCAACCCCAATTGCCCCCACCCCTTCTCCGTTAGCTCCCACTCCAACCCAATCCCCAGCTTCAACTGAACTAACTGCCAAATTAAGCCTAAGCGGTCAATGGAATGGAACATTCGAAGGGCAGATTATTGTTAGCAATACTGGTAATAGTGCCCTTAGTCAATGGAGTGCCACAATAAATAGTCGCTACCAATTGAGAAATATCAGTGACTTCAGCGTTACACAAACTCAATTAACTGACGGCACATGGCAGGTAAATTTAAAGCCACCCAGCTGGGGCCTCACCCTAAGTGCTGGGGCTTCGAGCAGTTCCTATGTACAAGGGACAATTCCCCCAGGAAAAACTGTGCAAGCGTCTGATTTACTAGTAACTGGATCCATAGCCAAATCTACAGCTATTCCGCCGGATCCTCTGATAAATTCTGGAGTGACCACTTCGCCAATAGTCACACCAAAAGTTCCAATTATTGACCCCATAACCAATTCAGTGGGATCAAAAAACATAAATGTGTCAGCGGCTGATACCCTACTAACCGCAAGCAACTCTTTTGCTGAAACCTACAAGCTTTCCTATGCTTGGGGACGCAACCTAACGATCAATGGATTTAATCCCAGCCAGGACATCTTAGACCTGAGGGGATTCTGGGGAGAGGCTAAAGCTTCCCATAAGGTGGCAGTGGCTGGCGGTACTAATATTGATCTAGATTTCAATGGCCAGCGGGTATTTCTTCCTGGTATAAATGCCAATCAATTAAATAATACAAATTTGCTAATATAAGGTCAGCAAGTGGTGGCCATCCATGGGCGTTGCCAGTAAACGCCCATGGCATGGGTGCCCAAGCTTGCATTTAGGTAGCGCAAACTTGGGCTTGGAAATTCTATAAGCAAAATCATGTTAAACTAATCTGGCATCCGTAAAATTATGCCAACGGCAGCTCAAGCATGAATAAAACAGCCAAAGGCATAGCCTATGTGAGTGTTTGGGTGATGATTTGGGGAACCATTGCCTCACTGGTGGACTTCGCTCTACTGGGGGCAGATCTATATGAAAACGGTTCCATAGGGCAAGCTTCCACTTTTGCTACCTATGGACTGGCAGCTATTGTTATAGCTTGGAAACTAGCACCAAAATTTCTTAACGAAACCGACTAGATTGCATCCAGCAAACCTTCGCAACTTTTTCGAAAGTCCCCTGGGCCCCAATATTCTTAGCTGCGTCTATGGCAAAGTTGCAATCCATAAAGGCCTCTAGATAATATAAATTGAAAACCATTGGAATTCCAAACCCAGTTGTGAACCCATAGCCAAAATATCCTAATAAAGCAGCGGCATAATCGGAAAGATTAAAAATCAAATCCCCATATATGCCCCTTGCCTGAGCATAGACTTCTGTGGGCTACGTAATCTAAAAGCCTTGACTTTATTTGCTTGTCCTGGCATATAATTGAAGCCCACGTATGGGCCGAGTGGTTGACCAAGATGCCCTAACCTGCCTCGACGCGATCCAATGGCTTAGAACAACAGAAGAAGCGGCGAATATATTTAAATTTAGCATGTCTACGATTAACAGACAGACTAAGAAATGCCTTGATCTTTTCAGGCTTGAACTTAAGCGCATTAATGGCGAGTGGGATACCATTGGCGATACAAAATTACTATTTATGGAGCGTCGTATTCATCAAAAGGCGAGATGGATGGGAAGCAGACTGCTAAGACTAGATGCCACCTACTGGTCTGGGCCACTACTTTGCACCCCTACCCCAGAAAGATGGCTAATGGGCCCATGCAATATTGTAGGAATACGCAGAAATTTTCAGCTTCTCAGGGAAAGAATTGTTGACGCCTGCATCACTGGGCTCCCGGATATACCTTCACCAGATGACACAGAACTAACTGCCTTTCCCCTTTCATCGATGCCAGTTTTCTTCGTGGCAAATCCAAGCCACCCGCTAACTAAAAAGTCTAAATTATCATTTAATGACATTGCCATGTATCCCACGCTTGCCCTGCCAAGGGGTGAATATCCAATTGTAGAAAAATCCCTGAAGAAAATTGGCCTCTGGAATGACCCTATCCCCATGGCCCGATATAAAAGAGGACTATGGGAAGGCAAAAGCGAGGCTGATCTCACAATTGGTTATGGCACTGTCTTAAGCATGAAAATAAGCGGCGAGAACCTAGTTAGGCTTCCCCTAAACTTGCCCTTCACTTCTGGAGAAGCAATTGTTGTGCACCGGGAATTCTCAGCAAACCTAGAAATAATTAGACTTCGTGAACTAATTCACGAAAGACTTTATAACCTTGCGATAGAGAATCCAGAAATTAAGCTGCTAAATGATTGAGGACTAGAACTCAGCAATATCGCAAGCCATGCCGCACGAGCCCTCAAATATCCGCGAAACTCGAGAAAGCGCCTTGATTTGGGCCTAGACTCAAAAGCGAAGTGCTCGACAGAGTCAAGATGTATTAATATTTCTCCATCCTGCCTCGCCTCCCTTGTCGGCGTTTTACGCAAAATGCCTGATCTGCAGGCACTGCTCCGGCTGCGAAACCAGCAACCCCTTCTGCCACCTATGGGGCAGCGTGCTTAGCCCCACCTGGCAATTGATCGATATCTGTCCCCACTGGGTCCCAGCTGAAAAGACAAGCCTGCAGAACTAAATAACTAATACCGAATATCTAGCACTAAATATCTAGCGCTAGATATTTAGTGCTAAAGCGGGGAATCTCCAAACTTAAAGATCAAAACTTTGCAAGCAAAATCTAGCGATTAAGATTAGCCGCAAACTGCTTTGAAATTATCCTCCAGATTGCCACTTTAGACCTTCCAACCTTAACTGCAACAATTAACTTACAACACTCAACTTGCAATGCTTTGCCGGGAATATTCAGGCTTCAGCAATCAGCCTAAATAAATCAAGCCAACGCCAGGCCCATGCCAAAAAAAAAAGGGGGGGGGTTGTGCCAACTGCAGCATTGGACGATTGCATTGCGAAACAAAAGGGTTTCGCAATGGGGGGAGGGGCTTTAGATTGTGTTCAGATTTGAGCGGAGTCCGTGGCTTCCATATCCCTGCTGGCCTTATTTGCCATATTTGGCTACCTGGTGGTGGAACTGGTAACAAGGGTTTTTGCCTGAATCTGCTAAATCAACCTGCTGATTCAACAGCTTTGCAGAGAATTAACCTAGCAAATCCACCCATGGGTGTCCCAGCCTATTAATTGCAACCCTGCACAGAGATGCGATAGCTAAATCCAGTGCTGCCAGGGTCAGCACTGGCGCCAATCTTGAAGTTCACCTGGCTGATCTCCTTGCCAGGCACCGCCTGGAACGGCCCAAACATCGCCCCTTGACCTAGGGGAGGCACCATCAATTCGTTAACAACCTGCAAGTTTGTGCCGTCACTGAATTTTAAAAAGGCCGTGATCGGATACCGGGCCTTTTCACTAGACTGGGCAGTAAAAAATAGCTTGTAACTCTGGTAGGGCTGATTCACCGCAAAGTCGGTGTTCCAGTTGGTCCGTCCCAGCAACATGCCAAAAGGGGAAACCTTTGGGGCGTCCACTCGTTTTGCCACATTGATGCCGCCATTGCCGCCAATTACGGGCAAAAAACTGCAGCTCTGGGCTTGAGCCAGCTGGCACCAGCTGAGGCTGGCCACGGCCGCCAGCGGGATCAGGCCGGCGCGGATCCGGTTAGGGGTCATCGGAAAAGCCATCAACGCTTGCCACGGGGAGTGTCACTGGGACCAAGAAAAACAAGCACAGTTCCCACCACCACAATCAGCACCAGCACGCCAGCACCAATAATCGGGAGAAGTAGTTCCTGATCCATCATTAAAGCTTAGCTATGGAACAGCAATACCAACCCCTGGCGCACCTGATGGAACTCACGTTCCTCCCGGCTGAGGTCGAGGCCCACCGCTAACCCCTCCTGCAGGGCCAGGTCAAACGGGGGCTGGGCTGGTATCGCACCGGCTGTCCAAAGGGCAGCGATCCCCACCTGCGTGGCATGCCACTCAAATCGATCGGTGCTGCCGATGGGCTCTTCCTTGAGGGCTTCCTCCAGCAGGGAATACAGCGCCATGGGGCCCAAAACCTGCCGCCAGCTTGCAGGCCCAGGCTGGCCTCCGCAAGAACCCGTGAGCTTTCGTAGTGCTGGGTCCGTTTGGGGCCCGCCTACGCTCCGCCCCAATGAGCCTCTTTCCTTTCCCCACAGCCCTGGTGCACGAGTGGTTTAGCCCTCGCTCGGTGGGGGGCGCCGAGCTGGTGGTGCGCGAACTTGATGGGCTGCTCAATCCCCAGCTATTTGCCCTGGTGGATGGGGAAAGTGCTTTGCCCCAGAGTTGGCTGGCGGGCCGCTCGATCCGCACCTCCTTCATCCAGCAGTTGCCCTTTGGCCCCAGCCATGTGCAGCAATACCTGCCGCTGCTGCCCCTGGCCATCGAACAGTTGGACCTCGCTGGTTTCCCCATGGTGCTCAGCAGCAGCCACCTGGTGGCCAAGGGGGTTTTAACCGGTCCCGATCAGTTGCATGTGAGCTATGTGCATACCCCGGTGCGTTACGCCTGGGACCAGATGCAGGCCTACCTGCGCGGCTCCAAAATCGCCCGTGGCCCCCTGGGCCCGTGGGTGCGGTGGCAGCTGCACCAATTACGCCAATGGGATGTGCTGAGCAGCAGCCGTCCCGATCACTTAATCGCCAATTCCCGCTTCACCGCCCGCCGCATCGCCCGCTATTGGGGCCGCCGCGCCACGGTGCTACCGCCACCGGTGGCGGTGGAGCGCTTCGATTGGCAGCAACCCCGTGCAGATTTCTATCTATCCGTATGCCGTTTGGTGCCCTACAAGCGGGTGGATCTGGTGGTGCAGGCCTGCCGCGCCCTTGATCTGCCCCTGGTGGTGGTGGGGGATGGCCCAGATCGCCAACGCCTCGAGGCCCTGGCCGGGCCCTCCACCCAGTTTCTAGGCCGCTGCGCCGCCAGCGAAGTGGAGCAGTTAATGGCCAGCTGTCGTGCCTATGTGTATGCCGGGCTGGAGGATTTCGGCATTGCCCCGGTGGAGGCCATGGCCGCCGGGGCGCCGGTGATTGGCCTGGGCCAGGGGGGGCTGCTGGATTCAGTGCGCTGCCTGCGCCAGGACCCCAGCAACGCCACCGGAATGCTGTTTCCGCATCAACAACTGGCTGATCTCCAGGGGGCGCTGGCGGCCTTCGAGGCGGGGCAACTCTGGCAACAACTACCCGCCGAACGCCTGCGGCTCCAGGCCGAATCCTTTGCTCCAGCTGTCTTTCGCCAACGCTTAAGTGACCTCTTGCTGGACTGGTGGGACCAGCACCGCAGGGGAACCCTGGGCTCTGTGCCTGTGGGTTAGCTGACCTAGCGGGCCTGGGTTCACTTCTGCCCCATTTGTACGGTGCTATGAGACCCGTGGAGGCGATGCTCTCGCGACCACCCAGCTTGTTGACCCCCCTCGGGGGCCTGGAGTCGCCAGGGTCCGTTTCGGGTCTAAGCAACCTTGCGCCCCTGCGCCGCCCCCGGCGGCGGGTGCGGCCCATGGCCGCCCTGAAGCGCAGCGGCGACATCAGCTTTGCTTTGGCCCTGCTCAGCGTCGGGGCACCGCTATTTCTAGCCATCGCCGTGTTGGTGAAAATCACCTCCCCGGGGCCGATCTTTTTTGTACAGAAACGCATCGGCCGCCGCTATCGCCGCTTTGGTTGCATCAAGTTCCGCACCATGGAATTGGATGCAGACCAAAGACTTAAATCTCTGCTGGAAAGTTCCCCACAACTCCAAGCGGAATTTGCCAAAGACCACAAACTGAAGAACGACCCACGTATCACTCCGATCGGCCAATTCTTGCGGGTTACCAGCCTCGATGAATTACCCCAGCTGATCAACATCCTGCGCGGTCAAATGAGTGTGGTGGGGCCGCGGCCGATCGTGCAGGCGGAGATTCCCCGCTACGGGGAAGCCATGGACACGGTGTTGTCTGTGCGCCCAGGTCTCACGGGGCTCTGGCAGGTGTCTGGCCGCAATAACCTCAGCTACCGCCGCCGGGTGCAGCTAGACCTCGCCTATGTGCGCCGGGGAGGGCTGATGCTCGACCTCAGGATTCTGATCTGCACCATCGGAGTGGTGCTTTTCCCCTCAGATAAGGGCGCCTACTGATCCAGCGCTTGGGCCGCTGCCCATAGCAGGGCCCAGCCCTTGGCCACAGCCAACCAGATCAAAGCCGTGCGTTGGCTCAGCCCTAGCATCTGCTGCACTGAGGCCCCTGTGACCGGCCCGGCGCCAGCATTTAGCAGGGGTTTTTGGCGCAGCTGCCCGCCGTAATAATTCGCCCCCCCCAGCTGCACCCCCACCGCATGGGCATAGGCCGCCTCCGATACCCCGGCATTGGGGGAAGCATCGGAGGCGCCATCGGCTAGGGCTGGGGCTAGCTGGCCCAGGCTTAGGGCCGTGAGCCGGCAGGGCAGCCAGGTGAGCAGGTCATCGAGCCGGGCCCCGGCGGTGCCCAGCCAGCGCAGCCGGCCGGTGCGGTAGCCCAGCATCGAATCAAGGGTGCTGCTGGCCTTGTAGGCCCAGGCAAAGGCCAGGGGACCCGGAGCCTGGGGGGCCAGGCCCCACACAAAGGCGCCCATCAACATCCAAAAAAGCGGCGCAAACAGGCCATCCACAGCATTCTCTGAGGCGGTTTCCGCCGCGGCCCTCAACAGTTCCTGCCGGGGTAACCCCTCCACATCCCGGCCCACGATCCAGGCCAGCCGTTGGCGGGCCTGGGACAAATCCGGCGGCTCAAGGGCCAGGGGCTCCAGCACCGCCTCCACCGCCAGCCGCAGGCTGCGGCCGGCCAGGGCACTGGCCAAGCCCACCACCACCAACCCCATGGCAAGCCAGCCCGGCCAGCCCCCAGGGCCACCGCTGAGCCGCAAAAGTTGTTCCAGGGCCCAGCCGGCAGCGGCGCTGGCAATCACCACAACGGCTGCCAGCAGCGCCCCCCCCCACCGCAGCTTCGAGGGGCGATCAGCCGCCCAGGTCTCCACCCCCTGGCGCAGGGCCCCGATGGTGGCGCCCATGACCTGCACCGGATGCACACACCAGCGGGGGTCGCCAGCTAGGCGGTCGAGGCCACTGGCGGCAGCCACCAGCAGTACGGGCAGGAGCGGCGTAATCGGCAGCTGGTGGGCCAGGGGGCTGGGGCTCAGGCGGCCTTGAGCCAGCTGAACATTGAGCGCAGACCCTTACCCACCTTTTCAATCGGGTGCTGGCTATCGCGGTTGCGCACTTCGGTCATCTGGGGCTTGCCGGCCTCACATTCGGCCACGAAGTTGCGGGCGAAGGTGCCATCTTGGATTTCGGCCAAAATCTTGCGCATCTCCGCCTTGGTGTCGGCGGTGATCAAGCGGGGCCCACTCACATAGTCGCCATATTCGGCGGTGTTGGAGATCGAATCGCGCATGGCGGTAAGACCGCCCTTCACCATCAGATCCACAATCAATTTCACTTCGTGCAGGCACTCGAAGTAGGCCAGCTCGGGCTGGTAACCAGCCTCCACCAGGGTTTCAAAACCAGCCTTCACCAGTTCGCTTAGGCCGCCGCAGAGCACCGCCTGCTCGCCAAACAAATCAGTTTCGGTTTCTTCCTTGAAGTTGGTTTCAAGGATGCCGGCGCGGGTGCCACCGATGCCCTTGGCATAGGCCATCGCCAGGGCGCGGGCATGGCCGGAGGCATCCTGTTCAATGGCAAACAGGGCGGGGACGCCCTGGCCGTTTTGGTATTCCCAGCGCACGGTGTGACCAGGACCCTTGGGGGCCACCATCACCACGTCCACATCAGCGGGCGGCACGATCAAACCGAAGCGGATGTTGAAGCCGTGGGCAAAGCTGAGCACCTTGCCGGCGCTCAGGTGCGGGGCAATCTCAGCGTCGTAAACCGCCTTTTGAAACTCATCAGGCAGCAGCACCATTATCCAATCGGCCTTGGCGCAGGCCTCGGCCACGGTCAGCACTTCCAGGCCATCGGCCCGGGCTTTGTCGGCGGAGCGGCTGCCCTCGTAAAGGCCCACCAGCACGTTCACGCCGCTGTCCTTGAGGTTCAGGGCATGGGCATGGCCCTGGGAGCCGTAGCCGATGATCGCCACCGTTTTGCCGTTCAGCAGGCTGAGGTCGGCGTCGCTGTCGTAATAAAGGGTGGCCATCCGGTCTACGGGGGAAGCAAACCGCAGATCCTAGGCCTCGTTCGGATTGCTGATCACCCGATCAATCAGGCCATATTCCTTGGCCTCCTGGGCGCTGAGGAAGTAATCACGGTCGGTGTCCTTGGTGATTTTTTCCAGGCTCTGGCCGGTCATATCTGCCATTTGCTGGTTGAGCTGATCCTTCAGCCGCAGAATTTCCCGCGCTTCAATTTCAATGTCGCTGGCCTGCCGTTGACTGGTGCCCCCCAGGGGCTGGTGGATCATGATCCGGCTATGGGGCAAAGCCAGCCGCTTGCCCTTGGTGCCAGCCGCCAACAGGAAGGCCCCCATGCTGGCCGCCAGGCCCACACAGATGGTCACCACCTCAGATTTCACGTATTGAATCGTGTCGTAGATCGCCAGGCCAGCGGTCACAGAACCCCCAGGCGAATTGATGTACAGATAGATCGGTTTGCTGCTGTCGTCTGAGTCGAGGTAGAGCATCTGGGCCACCAGCCCATTGGCTACGGCGTCATTTACCTCCTGGCCCAGAAACAGGATTCGCTCCACCCCCAAACGGGTGTAGATGTCTACCCAGCGCTCGTATTGGCTGCCGGGGAGGCGATAGGGAACGCTGGGGGTGCCGATGGGCATGGCTAGGAAGTGAGGGGGGAATTAAAAAAAGGAAACGGGGCAGCTAGCCCTAGGGCCGCATTCAGCTGGCCGGCAGGGGGGTGGGCAGATCTTTCTTGCTGGAGAGCACCCGATCGATCAATCCGTACTCCACCGCCTGCTGGGGGGTGAGATAGGTCATGCGGTCGGAATCCTCCGCCAATTGCTCCGCGCTGCGACCGGTGTTCTCCGCCAGCATTTCCAACATGGTGCGCTTGTTTTGCAGCACCTCCTTGGCCCGAATCTGAATGTCTGTGGCCTGGCCCCTGGCGCCGCTGCGGGGTTGGTGAAGCACGATCGAGGCATGGGGCAGGGAGGCCCGCTGGCCCTTGGTGCCCGCCGAAAGAATCATGGCCGCCGTGCCCATGGCCTGGCCAATGCAAATGGTGTGCACCGCCGGCCGCACGTAGCGGATCGTGTCGCAGATTGCAAACGCCTCGGTTTCAAAACCAATGGCATCGCCGGAATACCAGCTGGTGCCCGTGGAGTTGATGTAGAAGAAAATTGGCTTATCCGGGTTGTCAAATTCCAGATAGAGCAGCTGGGCAATGATCAGCTCGGTTACATCAATGCCCATCTGCCGCTTGGCGTCGTCGTCGGAAAACAACGGCAAACCGAGATAAACGATCCGCTCCTTGAGCAGCAGCGAGGGCAGATCTGGGGGGGGGGTGCGGAAGCTGGCACCGCCGCCTTCGTAGTAGGGGGCCGACACAGCCCGGGGGGGGAAGGCGTCTAAGGGCGCGGACATCGGCGGACGCGAAGGCCGTGAGCCTAGCGAGGGTCGGTGACCCGGGCGAACACCATGCGCCCGGCCGGGGTTTGCAGGGCGCCGGTCACGGTGACGGCCAAGCGCTCCCCTATGCCCCCACGGCCCCCCTCCACCACCACCATCGTGCCGTCCTCCAGGTAGCCCACCCCCTGGTCTGGCTCCTTGCCCTCCCGCACGATCTTCAGCTGGAGCAAATCTCCCGGTTGCACCTCCAGCCGCAGGCTGATTACCAGTTCGCTGAGGTTGAGGGGGCGCAGGTTCTGCACCTGGGCCACCTTGGCCAGGTTGTAATCAGTGGTCACCAGCAAGCCATCGGTGTCTTCCGCCAGTTTCAGCAGCTTGTCGTCTACGCCTTCCCCCTCGTAGCGGGTGTTGTTCACCACCAGCCGCCGGCCGTAGCTATCGCGCAGTTCGGCCAGCAATTTCAAACCGCGACGGCCCTTACCGCGTTTTTCGCCATTGCCCGAATCGGCCAGCTGCTGCAGCTCATTGATCACACACTGGGCCACGATCACCTGGCCCTCGAGCAAACCGCAATCCAGCAGGGCCTTGATCCGACCGTCGATGATCACACTGGTGTCGAGGATCTTGGGGCTAGCCGGTTGCAACACCCCATCGGCCACCAGCAGGGCCTCGGCGCTGGTGGGGTTAAACAGCCGCAGCAGGGTGCGCCCATGGACCTCCGCCAGGTTGTAGCCACTCACCCCGAAGAACACATTGCTCATTACCGCGGCCAGGGGCTTAACGAAACCCACCTCCCAGGGCAGCGGCAGCAACAGGATCGGCGCCAGCAAAAGATTGGCCACCAGCAGCCCCAGGATCAGCCCCAGGGCGCGACTGATCAGCAGGTCGGTGGGCATGGTGCGCACCTGCCGCATCAATTTCTGGCGCAGCTGCTGAAAGAAAAAGCCAGCCAAGAGGCCAAAGAAGGCGCCAAAACCGCCCAGCACCCATCGCAACCCCTCCAGGTTGGTGACCTGCACCAGCAGCCTTTCCGGCAGCAGGTCCACCCCCAGCCAGCCGGAGGCGGCGCCGGAGATCAGAAACAGAATCAGGATCAGCGCGTCGACCATCAAGCCCTGGGGATCCAGCAGAAGGCCAAGGGGCCCATGGGGAGATTGCCATGAGTGTGCCGCTTCCACCCCATCGGCGCTTGCCCCGCAGCCTCTATCTCCATATCCCGTTCTGCCATCGGCGCTGTTTTTACTGCGATTTTCCTGTGGTGCCCCTCGGGGATAAGGCCGACGGTGCCCATTCCGCCTCGGTGGCCAACTACCTCAAGCAATTACAGCAAGACCTGGCCGCCGCCCCCGCCGGACCGCCCCTATCCACCATCTACGTGGGCGGCGGCACCCCTTCGATCCTCAGCCCAGCCCAGCTGGGGGCCCTGCTGGGGCAGGTGCGGGACCACTGGGGCCTGGCCCCAGGGGCCGAGGTCACCCTGGAGATGGACCCGGCCAGCTTTGATCGAGCCCGGCTGGAGGCGGTGCTGGCCCTGGGGGTAAATCGGGTGAGCCTGGGGGGCCAGAGCTTCAACGATGGGGTGCTGGCCGGGTTGGGGCGCAGGCACAGCGCCCAGCAGCTCCGGGAGGCCTGTGGCTGGTTGCGGACGGCCAGCGCCCATGGGGCCTTGGCCAGCTGGAGCCTTGATCTGATCGTGAACCTGCCCGACCAAAGCGCGGCGGCTTGGCAGCAGGACCTGGAAGCCGCCCTGGCGGAAGCGCCCCCCCATCTCTCGATCTACGACCTGATCGTGGAACCCGGCACCGTGTTTGAGCGGCGCCAACGCCAGGGGACCCTGGCCCTGCCGGAGGAGGGGGCCGCCGCCGAACGGCTCACCTTCACCCACCAACAGCTGGCGGCAGCGGGCTACGGCCACTACGAAATCAGCAGCTGGGCCCTGCCCGGCCATGGGTCCCGCCACAACCGGGTGTATTGGAGCGGCGCCAGTTGGTGGGCCTGCGGCCTGGGCTCCACCGCCGGCGTTGATGGCCAACGGCTGGCCAGGCCCCGCACCCGGGAGGCCTATGGGGCCTGGCTGCAGCAGCGGGCCGGGGCCCAAAGGGAGGGGCTGGCAGAGGTGGGGGCCTTGCCCCCCCTCGATGAACTGCTGCTGGTGGGCCTGCGCCGCCGGGAGGGGGTGAACCTCGCCTGGTTGGAGGCCACGGGGGCCTGGCCCCAGGGTCAGCCCCTGGCCGAGGCCCTGGCGGCACCGCTGGCCCCTTGGCTGGAGCGGGGCCTGGTGCAGCTGGAGGGGCAACAACTGCGCCTGGTGCCCCCGGAGGGGTTCAGTCTTAGCAATGCCGTGTTGCGGGATCTGTTGGTTTGGTGGGACCAGCAGGGTGCTGGGCAGGATCGGCCTGCACCGCCTGCACCCAGCCCCGCAGGGCTTCGCTAAACAGCTGGGTCCCCGGCAGTAGCGCCGGGGAGAAGGGCGGCTGCTGGGGGGTGAGGCCCAACAGGTCAGCGCTAACGCGCACCTGGCCATCGCAGTCGTCGCCGGCCCCGATGCCAATCACCGGCAGCAGCAGCTCCCGCCGCAGCCGCCCGGCCAGCTCCGCGGGCACGTGTTCAAGCACCAGGGCAAAGCAGCCGGCGGCCTGCAGGTTTAGGGAGCTTTGGCGCAGCCTTTCCTGGGCCAGGGGTTCGGTGGCCTGGCGGCGATAGCCCAGCTGGCGCACCGACTGGGGGGTGAGCCCCAGGTGGCCCATCACCGGGATGCCACTGCGCACCAACCGATCGATCACCGCCAGGGTTTCCGGTTCGGCCCCCTCCAGCTTCACGCCAAGGCATGCGGTTTCCTTGAGGAACCGGCCGGCGGCGGCCACGGCCTGGTCGGCGCCGCATTGATAACTGAGAAAGGGCAGGTCACAAACCATGGGCGTGTGGGCCAAGCCCCGTTCCACCGCCGCCGCATGGTGCAGCATCGCCTCGAGGCTCACCGGCAGGGTGGTGCTGTGGCCCAGGCTCACCATGGCCAAGGAATCCCCCACCAGCACCAGATCCACCCCGGCCGCCTCCGCCCAGCTGGCACTCATGGCATCCCAGGCGGTGAGCACCGTGATCGGCTGGCGTTCCTGCTTGCGCCGCTGCAACAGCAGGGGGAGCTGGGGGGGGGTAAGGCTCAAGGCAACTCCAGGCCGCAGCTATTGCTAGCATCTAAAAGACTCGGATCCATGCGGCTCCGACGCCTAAACCTGGTCAGAACCGGAAGGCGGCAGCCACACGGGATGCTCGAGGCAGGCGTGGACTCCGGGTCACCTAATCAAATCAGCTGCCCACAGCCCTAATTTTGGTTGTTGCGTTGCTGGCGGCTCAGCAGGAATGAGGGGATCCGGACCCCACTGCTATCAAGAATCTGGCTGTTTTCCCTGGCGGGCGTTTCCAGCAGGGCGTTGTGATGTTGGCGCTGGGGTACGTAGATGCCACCACCCTCGAAGCCAGTGGCGATCACGGTCACGTGGATTTCGCCCTCCAACTGCTCATCCACCACGGCGCCCACAATGATGTTGGCCTCGGGATCCACCACGTCGTAGATCACCTCTGAAGCGGTGGTCATGTCTTCAAGGGTCATGTCGCGGCCGCCGCTGATGTTGATCACACAGCCCCGGGCTCCGTCGATGCGGGCCGATTCCAGCAGGGGGCTGCTCATGGCGGCCATGGCGGCCTCCGTGGCCCGGGAACGGCCGGAGCCGATGCCGATGCCCAGCAGGGCCGTGCCGGCTGAAGCCATCACCGAACGCACGTCAGCAAAATCCACATTCACCAGGCCCGGCTTGGTGATGATGTCGCTGATGCCCTTGACGCCGCTGCGCAGCACCTCATCGGCCGTGCGAAAGGCCTCCTGCAGGGGGGCTCCGGAGATTGAATCCCGGAGGCGATCGTTGGGAATCACGATCAGGGTGTCCACATGCTCCGCCAGGCGGGCGATGCCCTCCTCGGCCTGGCGCATGCGCTTACGCCCCTCAAAGGTGAAGGGCTTGGTGACGATTGCCACGGTGAGGGCCCCCGATTCCTTGGCCACTTCGGCCACGATCGGTGCCGCACCGGTGCCGGTGCCACCGCCCATGCCAGCGGTAATAAACACCAGATCTGTGCCCTCGAGGGCCTGCTGCAACTCAATCCGGGATTCTTCCGCCGCCTTCTGACCTATGGCCGGGTTGCCGCCGGCCCCTAGGCCCCGGGTGAGCTTCATACCCAGCTGCACCCTTTGGCTGGCTGAAGCATTGAGTAGGGCCTGGGCATCGGTGTTGAGCACCCAAAAGCCCACCCCATGGAGCTCCGAGGCGATCATGCGATTCACGGCGTTGCTGCCGCCACCACCAACGCCAATAACTTCGATCCGGGCCGTTTGGCTAGGGACAATCCCCTGGCCTGCCAGGACGCTACGGGTAGCGTCACTCCCCTCTTGGGCCTTGGCTTGGTAACTATCCATGGCCGGGCGGGCGCCGTTTAGTGGTTGATGCATTATCCAGGGGACGGCCCAGGGTCACGGAATATCCGAACAGGATTGCCCGTTTAAGACGAAAGCGCAACCTTTTAAAAATGTTATTTCCGTGATGTCCCCATCACCAACTCCGGGTGCTCCGGATCACTCAGGTCTAGGGCCCTAGCCCCAGCGGCACCACTGCTTTTCGGCAGTTGGCTGCTGAGATGCGTGAGCACCTGCACCCGCCGGCCCAGGCGATCATCCAGGGGCCCAAAGCGCACATTGCCAAGCCGACCGCTTACCAACCAGAGCTCCCCATTGGCTTCAAAGCGCAACTGCCGCACTTCAGCAGCTTCTGGTATCCCACTTAGCAGCAGCTCCAGGCTGGGTTGGTAACGCTCCTGCCAGCCCACCACTGTGAGGCCTGGCAACCGGGAGGCGCCACTTACCGCCTGCTGGCGGGGGCTGATCCAACGGCCGGTGCGGTCCACAAACCCCTGCTCAGGCCCTGAAGCACTCCGGCGCTGGGCCCGGGCCACCGCCTCCCTTTCCTTGAGCCGAATGGTGAGCCTGGGGGGCAGCATTTGGCGTTGCACTTTCACCTGCTCCACGGGCAGGGCAGCCGCCAGTCGCGATTTCACCCGGGCTGGATCCAGCTGCAGGAGTGGCTGGGGAAAATGCAATCCACTGGCCTGAATCACCTGATCGCGGCTCAGATCAGCGGCGCCGCTCACCTGCACCTGGGCGGGCCCCTCCAGGGTCCAGCCATTGCGTAACACCAACCAACCCAGGCCGGCCGCAGCGGCCACCAGGGCCAGCAGGCGCCAAAGCTGGGCCAGGAGGTCAAGCCGTTTCTTGCGGCGCAATTCCTTGCGCCGTTGCACACCCTCCACCATCAGATTTCGCAGCGGGAACGGCTCATCAATTCATCAATCCAGCGCCGGGCCCGGTCCGCATCGGAGAAGTGCAAGTCTTGCTCGCGGCCAGCGCCAATCAGGCGCAACCGGCAGTTGCCATGGCTTTCCTCCGTGAGAGGGGCATCCCCAGATCCCAGGGAGAGCAGCTCCACCAGCTCCAGTTTCGACACCTCAAAGACCCCCTGGGGTTTGAGCTGACCCGCCTCAAAACTGCTCCATTCCAGGCGGCCATCCTTCAGGCGCACCGCCCCACCGCCATCCAGCTTGGACAACTCAGCCCCGGCGGCCCATTCCAGAAACAGGCGTTGGCGCCTGCGTTCAAGCCAGCCCAAGGCCATCAACACCAGGAAGGCCACCAGCAGCGGGAGCCAGAGCAGGGCATGGGTCATCGGGCCAACTCCACCAGTTGATGCACTAGATCCTCCAGCGGCAGGCCGCTGGCTGCCCAGAGCATGGGGTACATGCTCTGGCTGGTAAAGCCCGGCAAGGTATTGATTTCATTAATCAATAACCGCCCGCTGGAGCCTTCAAAAAAGAAGTCCACCCGGCTCAAGCCACTGGCCCCCACTGCCTGCACCGCCGCAATCGCCAGCTGCCGGGCCCGCTGGGCCACCGCCTCTGGCAGCTCCGCCGGGATCACCGTGCGGCTGCGACCTTCGCAATATTTCGTGTCGTAGTCGTACCAATCGGCATCAAAACAAATTTCCCCCAGCACCGATGCCTGCAGTTGCTCCCGACCAAGCACGGCGCACTCCAGCTCGCGCACCCGCAGGCCCTGCTCCACAATCACCCGCGGGTCATGGCTGGCGGCCAGCCGCAGCCCCGCCAACAATTCATCCCTGGTTTCAGCCTTGCTGATGCCCACCGAGGAGCCAAGGTTGGCCGGTTTAATAAACCAAGGGCCCTCCAGGGCCTGGACCAGGCGATCCAACAGCGCCTCAGGCTGCGTCAGTTCCCCGGCCGCCACTGCTTGGTAGGGCCCCTGGGGTAAGCCGGCGGCGGCAAAGGCCGCCTTCATTGCCAATTTGTCCATGCCCACGGCGGAGCCCAGCACGCCGGACCCCACAAAAGGCACCTGCATCAAGCTGAACAGCCCCTGGATAGTGCCGTCTTCGCCGTTGGGGCCATGCAGCACCGGAAACCACACATCCACCCCCAGGGCCCCGTCGGGAAAACCCTGGAAGCCCGGCCGCAACGGCTGATGGGGCAAGTTTTCTGGGGCTGGGGGCCGGCCCGTGGCCAGGGCCTCGGCGGCGATCGCCTCCCCCCACCAGTAACCATTGCGGTCGATATAAAAACGCTGGAGCTGGTAGCGCTCGGCATTGGCACCACTGGCCAAGCCCCGTTCCACGGTGGCAGCCGAGCGGATCGACACCTCGTGTTCACCGGAGGCCCCACCAAACACAAGACCCACCACCGGGCGTTTAGGGCGGCTAGGGGGAGCTACGGGGGCCAAGGGGGCGGCTCGGGGGCCTCAACGTACCAGTGCCGCCCGTGGCAAGGCTCGGCCCGTTAAAGAGAAGGCACGGATCGCCTCAATCCGCACGGGCACCGTGTCCCCCACCCCATGGCCCTCGGCGGGGAAAAAGGTGAGCCGGTTGGTGCGGGTGCGGCCCATCAACTGGCTGGGGTCCTTGCGGTTGACCCCTTCCACCAACACCTCCTCGGTGCGCCCCAGGTAACGGCCGCTGCGCTGCCGGGCCGTGTGTTCCACCAGGGCATTGAGTTCCTGCAGGCGCTCCACCTTTACCGCCTCCTCCACCTGGTTGGGCCAATGGGCGGCGGGGGTGTGGGGGCGGGGGGAATAGGCGGCGGTGTTTAACAGATCGAAGCCCACCTCCTCCACCAGGGCCAGGGTGCGGCGGAACTGGGCGTCGGTTTCCCCAGGGAAGCCCACGATGGCGTCGGCACTGATGGCCGCCTCGGGCATCAACTGGCGGATTTGAGCAACGATGCGGCGATAGCGATCGGCGGTGTAACCGCGGGCCATCGCCTTGAGCAGCTCGTCATCACCGCTTTGGAAGGGCACATGGAAGTGTTCGCACACCTTCTCCAAACTGGCGCAGGCGCGAATCAGCCGTTCGGTGAAGTAGCGGGGATGGCTGGTGGCAAAACGAATCCGCTCAATGCCCTCCACGTCGTGGATCTGCTGGAGCAGGTCCGTGAGCGTGTGCTGGCGCCGGCCCTCGCTGCTGATACCCGGCAGGTCGCGGCCGTAGGCATCGATGTTTTGGCCCAGCAGGGTGATCTCTTTGAATCCCTGGGCCGCTAGCCCCTCAATCTCCAGGCGTATCGCCCCGGGCAAGCGCGATTGTTCCTTGCCCCGCACCGCCGGCACCACGCAATAGGTGCAGCGTTCGTTGCAGCCGTAGATCACGTTCACCCAGGCACATAAACCACTTTCCCGCCGGGGGCTGGTGATGTCCTCCAGGATCTGGTGTTCGTCGGTGGCAAGCACCTGTTGGCCGCTTTCCACCTGGGTGAGCAGGCTTTCCAAGCGGTTGGCGTGCTGGGGACCCATCACCAGGTCAAGTTCAGGAACCCGCCGCAGCAAGCTCGCCCCCTCCTGCTGGGCCACACAACCGGCCACCACCAAAGTGAGCCCAGGGTTTTCCCGTTTGCGTTGGGCCTGGCGGCCCAGGTAGCTGTAAACCTTTTGTTCAGCGTTATCGCGGATCGTGCAGGTGTTGTAGAGCACCAGATCAGCCTGGTCTTCGGCGCTGCCTTGGGCATAGCCCATCACCTCAAGGATGCCCGCCATCCGTTCGGAATCTGCCTTGTTCATCTGGCAGCCGAAGGTGGTGATCCAGTAGGTCCCCCGGGTGGAGTGGGCCATGGGCTGAAGAATGGGCTAGCGAGCCTTACAAGCTCCAGTGTCAACCATGGGCCATGGCAGCCTGAGAGGCGTGGGTCTTGGCTTGGCTGCCAATGCAATTTCAGCTGCGGCGTTTTCCCCTAACCAAGCTGGTGCCCCTCACCATCAGCCGTGGCACCACCGCGGCGGTGGAACACCTATTGCTGGAAATCCACCACCAAGGCCTGGTGGGCCGCGGCGAAACCGGCGGCTTTGACACAGGCCAGCGGGCCTACGAGTTGGGGGACCTGGAGGCGGAACTGCGGCCCTTGCTACCCCCCCTGGAGGCGCAGCTGGGGCAGCAGGATCCCAGCTGTTTCATGGCCCTGGAACCCCTGCTGGCCCCCCTCAGCGGCCCCGCCCGCTGTGCCATTGACCTGGCCCTGCACGATTTGTGGGGCCAGCAGCTGGGGCAACCGCTCTGGCGCCTCTGGGGGCTGGATCGCCAAGCCTGTAAACCCACCAGCGTCACCCTGGGGCTGGCGGCGCCCAGCCAAATGTTGGAGCGGCTCCAGCTCTGGCGCCAGTTGCTGCCCGCCAGCCGCCTGAAGTTAAAGCTGGGCAGTCCCGCGGGCATCGGGCAAGACCAGGCCCTGGTGGAGGCCCTGGGGCCAGCCCTGGGCGGCGCCGAATTACAGGTAGACGCCAATGGCGGCTGGGACCTGGCCGGAGCCAAACAAATGATTCCCTGGTTGGCCGAGCGGGGGGTGGTGCTGGTGGAACAACCCCTGCCCGCCCGCCCGGGGGACGAACAGGATTTCGCCGCCCTGCAGGGGCTTGCCCCGATCGCCCTGGTGGCCGATGAGAGTTGCTGGACCCTCGAGGATCTGCTGCGGCTCGCCCCCCACGTGCAAGGGGTGAACTTGAAATTGCTAAAAACCGGCGGGCTTGGCGAAGCGTTGTTGATGGCTCGCACCGCCCGCAGGCTCGGCCTAAAGCTGATGCTGGGCTGCTACTCCGACAGCAGCCTGCTCAATGGCGCCGCCGCCCAGTTATTGCCCCTGGTGGAATGGCCCGACCTAGACAGCCACCTCAACCTGCTGGATGACCCCTTCGCAGGGCCCCAGCGCATTGGTGATCTGCTGCTGCCCAGCGAACGGCCGGGCCTGGGGGTACAGCCATGCTGATGGCCAACCGCCTGACGGCGGATGCGCCGGTGCTGCTGCTGCAGCACGGCGGTTTAACCGATCTCTCCGGCAAAACCGGATTGGCCTTCCTGCGCTACCGCCAGGGGCCGATCGTGGCCGTGCTGGACCCAGCCCATGCCGGGGCAGACCTACCGCTGCTCACCGGCATTCCCCGGCCGGTGCCAGTGCTTGGTTCCGTGGCGGAGGCCATGGTCTACGGGCCCCAGGTGGCGGTGGTGGGCCTAGCCCCCTCCGGCGGCCGCCTGCCAGAGGCCCTGCACCAGGCCGTAGCTGAAGCCCTGCGGGCTGGGCTGAGTGTGGCCAGTGGCCTGCATACGCGCCTGGGGGACGATCCAACCCTGGCCGCCCTCGTGCAGCCCGGGCGCTGGATCTGGGACCTGCGGCAGGAACCGCCAAACCTGCAGGTGGCCGCTGCCCGGGCGGCGGCCCTGCCCTGCCGCCGAATCCTTGCCCTGGGCACTGACATGTCAGTGGGCAAGATGAGCGCCGCCCTCGAACTCACCAGCGCCGCCCGGCAGCGGGGCCTTGACGCCCGCTTCGTGGGTACCGGCCAGGCGGGAATCCTGATCGCCGGCGCTGGGATCGCCCTTGATGCCGTGCGGGTGGACTACGCCGCCGGGGCGGTGGAACAGGCGGTACTAACCACGGCAGAAGGGGCTGGCCCAGAGGCGCTGCTGTTTGTGGAAGGCCAGGGTTCCTTCTGCCATCCCGGCTCCAGCGCCAGCCTGCCGTTGCTGCGGGGCAGCCAGCCCACCGGCCTGCTGCTGGTGCATCGCGCCCAGCAAGAGAGCATCCGCAATCTGCCGGCGGTGGCGATTCCGCCCCTACCCCAGGTGATCGCCAGCTGCGAAGCCCTGGCGGCCCTCGCCCTTCCCCACGGGGCCAGGGCCCCGCGGGTGGCGGCAATCGCCCTGAATACAGCGCTGCTGAGCCCTGCCGCAGCAGAGGAAGCGATCGCCCAAACGGCGGCCCTCACCGGGCTGCCCTGTGCCGATGCCGTACGTGGGGGGGCAGGGTTCCTGTTGGAAGCCCTGCTGGCAAGCCCCTAAAAAAGGAGTTGCCTGGGTCGAGTGAAGGGCGAGCGAGGGGACTCGAACCCCCGAATAGCGGCGCCACAAGCCGCTGCCTTAACCACTTGGCGACGCCCGCCATGGATCTGACAATGTACCAGCGCGTCACTCCATTCCCTTGGCTGGTGGTCCTCCCATTCCCCTGCTGATTGCCCTTGGGGCGGCCGGTAGTTTGCTGGCCTTCACCAACCCAGGCCCGGCGGATTTTCGCGAGTTTGCCGGAGCCGAATTGGCCGAACGGGGCTCCCGGGAGTTCTGTCGACCGGGGGGGATGCCAATGCTCTTGCAGATGGTGGTGGAAAACTGCCCCGCCCTGATTCGTTCCCAGCGCCAACCCCTAGGGGTGCTGGCGGCCCAACTGAGCCAACGCCATAATTTCGGCCTGTTTAGCCTGTACACCACCCGGGTGGCAGGGGGTGCCTTGATTCCCCAGCTGTCGTTACCGAGCTATGAGCTCGACACCCTTGCCATCGCTGGTCAGTTCTTTGTGTTGAAGGCGGAGCGCAGCGATGGTTCCTGAAGCAACGATCCAAGCCCTAGGCGCCGACCTGGCCGGGCTCGACCTGGTTTGGTCTGAACCGCTACTCAGCCAGCTTTCCCACGATCAATTCAGTTATTCACCGCTGCTGGCCCAGCGCCTGCAGGGCTGTGTCGCCCAGCTGGTGGTGCGGGTGCACCGAAAGGAGGAGTTACTCCGGGTGGCTGCCCAGTGCTATCGCCATCAGGTACCTCTCACCCTGCGGGGGGCGGGCACAGGTAACTACGGCCAATGCGTCCCCCTGGAGGGGGGGCTGGTGGTGGACACCTCAGGCTTAGATCAGGTGCGGCATTTTGATCCCGCCAGCGGCGTGCTTACGGCCGAACCCGGCTGTCGCCTGTTGGAACTGGATCGCTTTTTACAACCCCAGGGCTGGGCCCTGCGGCTCAGCCCCAGCACCTGGCGCAGCGCCAGCCTGGGGGGGTACATCGCCGGCGGCTCCAGTGGGGTGGGCAGCCTGCGCTGGGGTCTATTGCGGGACCGCGGCAACCTGCTGGGGCTGGAGGTGGTGACGGTGGAGGCCGAGCCAAAGCTGGTGCAACTGGGACCGATCGAAGCCCAGGCCCTCAACCATGCCTACGGCACCAATGGCATCTTCACGGCCATAACAGTGCCCACAGCCCCCTGGCAGGACTGGCAGGAACTGGTGCTGGAACTACCAGATCGGGCCTCGGCCCTGGCCCTGGGCGAGGAGCTCACTGCAGCGGCCCTGGACATTGATCAGCTCTGCTACCTGGAAAGGCGCCTGGTGGAATGGATGCCTGACTTAGCTGGCCTAGCGGCCGGGTCAGGGGATCGACTGCTGCTCCTGGCCAGCCCCGCTGCGGTGCCCTTGATTGAAGCCCTCACCCGGGCCGCCGGGGGGCAATTGCTCTGGCAAAGGCCCCAGTGGCCGCCCCGGGGGCTTTTGCTGCGGGAACTCTGCTGGAACCACACCACCCTGCAGGTGCGGGCCCACGATCCCAGCTTTAGCTATCAGCTGGTGTTGCTGCCGGAGCCAGCTTCCAGCTTCATGGAGGCCCTGGGGGCCCGCTGGCCCGGCTGGCTCCATTGGCACCTGGAACGGGTGCGCCAGGGGGGTCGGCCCCGCTGGGTGGGTTTGCCCCTGTTCCGTTGGCAAGGGGAAGCCCAATTGGAGGAGCTGAATAACGCCTGTCGCCAGGCGGGGGGCCTGGTGTTTAACGCCCATGCCCTAACCGTTGAAGGCGGCGGCCTCGGCCAGGGGGATGCCGATCAGCTGGCCGCCAAAGCCAGCTATGACCCCTCTGGCCTGCTCAATCCCGGCAAATTAACGGGCTAACCACCAAGGCAGGGCCCCGCAGCCCCTCAGCCGCAACCAAGGCTGTCGCGGGTGGCAATGCCGCTGCTGGGATTGATGCCGGTGGCCCGGCGACAGAGTTGCCGCTGGTCCCCTAGATCCAGCAGCGCTTCACTGAAATCAGCCCCTTCAATCTGGGCGTCAGCAAAACTGCTGCCGTTGGCGATCACGCCGTTGAGCAGCGCATCGCGCAGGTCGCTGCCGGCAAAATCAGCGCGGTCCATCAAGGCATCACTGAGGTTGGCCCCGCGAAAATTGGCCCCGGTGAACGCCGCCTGGGTGAGGATCGCCCCCTGCAATTGCGCCCCGGAAAAATCAGCGCCCCTGGCCTGGGCCCCGGCAAAAGAACTGCCCTCCAGGGCTTGGCCGTGGAAATCGCCGTTGCTCTGGTTGGTGAGCGTGTAATCGATCTTTTCCATATAACTGCTGGCCGCCGCCCCCAGGGGGGCAAAACCGATGACCAAGCCAAGCAACAGCAGGGCCGCCAGGGAAAAACAACGGCGGGCCAAGGCAGGGATCACGCTTAAGAGGCGGCTAGGTCCACTGTGGGGCCTTCAGGGCAACTCAGCGGCAATCTGGGCGCTCCAACAACGGCTGTAATGCCCCAAGCAGATAAAGGGAACCCGCCACCAGCGGCAGGGCCAGGGGTCGCCCCTCGGGGGCCATCAGCTGGGCCAGCCCCTCCTCCAGGCTCGGCCCGACGCTGAGCTGGCCGGCCAAGCCTGGCACCGCCGCCCCCAACTCCGCAGCGCTCCAGCTGGGGTGCCCTGGAATCGCCACGATCCAGGCTTGGTCGGCGGGGCCCAACAGGCTGGCCAGCATCTCTGGCCCCTGCTTATGGCGTTGGATACCGAGCAACCAACGGCGGGGGCCAGGGGCGCCCTTAGTGCTGCTGCTGATGTGATCTAGTTCCTGGCGCAGGGCAGCGGCGGCAGGGGGGTTGTGGGCCCCATCTACCAGCAACTCCTGGCCTTGCCAGCGGCACAACTCCAACCGGCCCGGCCAGCGGGCCTCCGCCAACCCCTGGTTGATGGCCGCCGCCGGGATCGGCCAACCCTGCCCCCGCAGGGCCTCTGCCATGGCGAGGGCCACGGCGCCATTGGTGCGCTGCCACTGGCCCGCCAACCCAAGCGGTTGATCGCTTCCCAGTGGTTCCACCCAACGCAATTGCGTGCCTCGGGCCTGGGCCTCCCGGGCTAGTACCGCTGCCACCTCTGGCAGCTGCGGACCACTAATCGCCACCGCCCCAGGCTGAAACACCCCCGCCTTTTCAGCGGCGATCGCCCCGAGGCTGGAGCCCAGGTGTTCGCAGTGGTCAAGGCCGATGCTGGCCATGCCCAGCACCCGCCGATCCGGATGGGTGGTGGTGGCATCAAGCCGACCCCCCAGGCCCACCTCCAACACCGCCAGGTCGATGGCGGCCCCAGCGCAATGGGAAAAGGCCGCACCGGTGAGCAGCTCAAAGGGGGTGAGCCGGTGCCGTTCCCCCCACTGCTGCCAACTCGCTACGGCCCTGCGCAGGTCGGGGCCACTGATCCATTGGCCATTGAGCTCCAAGCGCTCACACCAACTCACCAGATGGGGGGAGCGGTAAATGGCGCAGCGCAAACCCGCCGCCTGGAGGATCGCCCCCAGAAAGGTGCAAATCGACCCCTTGCCATTGGTGCCTGCCACCTGCACCGCAACAAATTGCCGTTCGGGATGGCCCGCCTCCGCCAGGGCGGCCTCCAGCCGTCCCAGGGCCAGATCGATCCCCCGCCGGCTGAAGGGTTCCAGCAGGTCGGAGAGCTCAACCGGATCAGGGAGTCCCAAGGATTACGAGTCTCAATTAATCAACCCAGCCGGGCCAGGGCCTTATCAAGGCGCCTCAGCACCTGCTTAATTTCCCGCTGGCTAATCACCAGGGGGGGCACAAAACGCACCACCTGGGGACCGGCGGGCACCAGCAGCAAACCCTCCGCCATGGCGGCCTTAACCACGTCCCCGGCGGTGGCGGCCCCATCGCGCAGCAGCAGGCCCTGGATCAAGCCCCAGCCCCGCACCCCCGCCAGCAGCTCCGGATGGTGGGCCACCCGCCGGGCCAAGCCAGCCCGCAGCTCCTCACCCCGCTCAACCACCTTTGGCAGCAGCTGGCGCCGCTCTAATTCAGCCGCCACGGTGAGGGCAGCCCTACAGGAGAAGGGATTGCCGCCAAAGGTGCTGGCATGGTCACCGGCTGCAAATACATCGGCCTTAGCTTTCACCGCCAGGGCACCGATGGGAATCCCACCGCCCAAACCCTTGGCAACGGTGATCCCATCGGGCTCGATGCCCAGCTGCTCATAACCCCAGAGGCGGCCACTGCGTCCCATGCCCACCTGCACCTCATCAAGGATCAACAAAATTTGGCGCTGGTTGCAGATCTGGCGCAGCTGGCGGAAAAACTCAGGGTTACCAGGCACCACGCCCCCCTCCCCCTGGAGCGGCTCGATCAGCACCGCCACCACCCGATCGCCGTGGCTGGCCAGGGTGCTGTTGAAGCTGTCGATGTCGTTGTAAGTGAAGTAGGCGAAGCCCTCCGGCAGCGGTTCAAAACCGCAGTGGTATTTCTCTTGGCCGGTGGCCGTAACGGCGGCCAGGGTGCGGCCATGGAAGCTGGCCCTGGCACTGAGCACCACTGGGTGATCCACCTGGCGACGGCTGTGGCCATATTTACGGGCCAACTTGATGGCGGCCTCATTGGCCTCGGCGCCGGAATTACAGAAGAACACCTTGTCGGTGCAGCTGTGCTCCGTGAGCCAACGGGCCAGTTGCTCCTGCTCCGGGATCTGGTAAAGGTTTGATACGTGCTGCAGCCGACCCAGCTGTCGGGTAAGCGCCTTACGCAGGCGGCGATCGCTGTGGCCCAGGCTGCAGGTGGCAATGCCCGCCACACAATCCAGGTACCAGCGACCGGCGATGTCCTGGAGCCAAACCCCCCTGCCCCGCTCAAAGCTGAGCGGAAATCTGGCGTAGGTGGCCATCACGGCCGTAGAATCAGGGTTCGGGGGCATGGCGGAATTGGTAGACGCAGCGCACTCAAAATGCGCCGACTTCGGTTTTGTCGGTTCGAGTCCGACTGCCCCCATTAACCGTTACTGCGCAGGATCGAAGCGCCGATGCCATTGAGCTTGCCCTCAATGTTGTCGTAGCCGCGATCTAGGTGGTGCAGCCCTTGGACCACCGTGGTGCCTTCCGCCACTAGGCCTGCCAGCACCATCGCCGCTGAGGCCCGCAGGTCACTGCCGGTGACGGGGGCGCCGCTGAGGCTGGGGACCCCCTCCACAAAGGCAATGTTGCCTTGGGTGCGAATGGCAGCGCCCATGCGCTGCAATTCACCCACGTGCTGGAGCCGATTCTCAAAGATCGCTTCGGTGATCACGCTGGTGCCAGAGGCGGTGGCCAGCAGGCTCATGAAGGGGGCCTGCAGGTCGGTGGGGAAACCGGGGAAGGGCTGGGTGCGCAGGTCTACGGCGCGGATGTGGTCGGCGCTGATCGTCATGCCGATGCCATCGGGCTCGAGCCGACAGCCCACCTCCTCCAGCTTGCTGAGCACCGCCCGCAGGTGGTCGGGGATCACCGGGGTTACCCGCAGGCTGGAGCGGGTGATGGCGGCGGCCAAGAGGAAGGTTCCTGCTTCGATCCGATCGGGAATAACCATGTAGTCGGCCCCGTGCAGCCGCTCCATGCCAACGATGGTGATGGTGGGGGTGCCGGCGCCTCGCACCTTGCCGCCCATGGCAATGATCAAACCAGCCAGGTCCACCACTTCTGGCTCCTGGGCGGCGTTCTCAATCACGCTCTCCCCATCGGCGAGGGCAGCGGCCATCATCAAGGTTTCGGTGGCCCCCACGCTGGGGCAATCCAGGTGGATGCGACCACCGGTAAGCCGATGGCCGCGGCCTGGCACCACCGCTGACACCACCCCGTGCTCAATGGTGACCTGGGCGCCAAGGGCCTTAAGGCCCTTCACATGCTCCACCACCGGCCGGGCGCCGATCTTGCAACCGCCGGGCAGGGGCACCCGCGCCACCCCCAGGCGGGCCAGCAGCGGACCAATACAGAAGAAACTGGCCCGCAGGCTGTTTACCAATTCATAGGGGGGGGAAGCCTGATTAAGGCTGTGGGCCTTCAGCTCCACCCAGTCGCTGCCCCGGTCGATAGACACCCCCAGGGCCCCGAGGATGTCGGCCATGCCACCGATGTCCGAAAGGGCCGGCATGTTGCGGAGCCGCAGGCCGTCTTCCGTAAGCAGGCTGGCGGCCATCAGCACCAGCGCTGAATTCTTAGCCCCCGATACGCGCACTTCACCGGAGAGTTTGCGACCGCCGCGGATTTCCAGCTGGGGGGCAAGGAGCTGCTGGGTCGGCGTCATCGTGAGGGTCATAAGCAGAGGCGCCGCCGGCATCGCTACATCTTGACAATCAGGCCTGGGACCGTCTAGAGGGCCGGGGTCTAAACTGTCTCATGGCCTGCCGCCAAGTTAATCCCCCCTCAGAGGCAAGGGACCTTGGTGGGCTATGGTCTTCAACTACCGAACGGCCGTTAAAGCCCCATCATTAGGGTTAAATCCCAGTGATAGTCGGTATCGCCCGCGGATGTGGCGGAATTGGTAGACGCGCTAGTTTCAGGTACTAGTGGCAGCAATGTCGTGGGAGTTCAAGTCTCCCCATCCGCACTTCATTAATTCCAACCCCTGGCATTCGGCTCTATCCGGCTTCCAGAAGTGATAAAACCTTCCCATCCTCCAGTGACCTAATTCCACCGCTGTGATCGTTCTCAAAATCAGCAATGCATCCGAGCTGGTGGCATCCAAAGTGGGTCGCTTCTTGGAAAGACTTACCCCCGACGCCCTTGATGAGGCCAAGGTGGAAGAGGAAGTGATCAAGAAGTTGGTGGAAAACCTGCGCGCTGAAGGGATTAAGGGTTCTGTGGCCTCGGTTAAGGGCATGGACCTAGCTAAGGAAGGCATCACAGTCAAAAGCGATTTACACATGCGCCGTTTTGAGGAGATCTGAGCCCAGGGGCCCATGGCAGCTGAATTAATCAGCAGCCGGCGCAACCCCCTGGTGGCCCAAGTGCGGGCCCTGCACCAGGGCCGCGGCCGCCGGGACCAGGGCCTGCTGCTGCTGGAGGGCAGCCACCTGTGGCAGGAATGCCAGCGCTTGAACCTCCTGCCCAAGCTGCTGATAGCCACCCCCCGCTGGCTGGGGAGTCAGCCCTGGCTTGATCCGGCCCTGCCCCTCCAGCCAGTAACCCCTGAGGTACTGGCGGCCATGGCCACCACCGAGACCCCCGATGGGGTCATTGCCCTGCTGGCCTGCCCCGGGGCAGGCCAGGGGTCAGAGCCCGTGCTTGCCCCAGGCGCTGAATTTGTGCTTGCCCTCGATCGGGTGCAAGATCCCGGCAACCTCGGCACGCTGATGCGCACCGCCCTGGCGGCGGGGGTGGATCAACTCTGGCTGGGGGGTGGGGCCGATCCCTGGCAGCCAAAGGTGCTGCGGTCCTCCGCTGGAGCAGCCCTGGAACTGCAGGGGCAGCGCTTGGAAAGCCTTGGCCCAGCCCTGGCCCTGGCGGCGGCTCAGGGATTCCAGCTGCTGGCGGCCGTGGGCCAGGGGGGACGCCCCTACTGGGAGCTGGATTGGTGCCAGCCAACACTTTTATTAGCGGGCAACGAAGGGGCAGGCATCGATCCAGAGCTACTAAGCCCAGGGGTGATTCCGGTGACAATTCCCCATGGGCCCCAGGTGGAATCCCTGAATGTGGGCGTAGCGGCGGGAGTACTGCTCTTAGAACGTTGGCGCCAGCGGCTCAGCCCGGCCGGTGGCAGGGGAGAATCGCCTACAACTGAGCTGGGCCGTTGACTGCTGCTGGGGCGTTCGAAGGGGAGTTTGACTTCGATCTGATCGTGATCGGGGCTGGTTACGGCGGCTTTGATGCGGCCAAGCATGGGGCCGAAAAGGGGCTGCGCACCGCCATTATTGAAAGCCGCGACCTGGGGGGCACCTGCGTTAACCGCGGCTGCGTGCCCTCCAAGGCGTTGCTGGCCGCCAGTGGCCGGGTGCGGGAGCTGGGGGACAGAACCCACCTGGAACAATTTGGCATCAGCGCTGGGGCACTCAGCTTTGATCGCCAGGGGATTGCCGACCATGCGGCCCAGCTGGTGGCCACGATCCGCAGCAATCTCGGTAAAGCCCTGGAGCGGGCCGGGGTCACCATCCTTAAGGGTGTGGGCAGCTTGGACGGGCCCCAACGGGTGGCCCTGCGCGAGGCCAGCGGCATCGAACGGCGGCTGAAAGCGCGCGATGTGGTGATCGCCACCGGTTCCGACCCCTTCGTGCCGCCGGGGATAAGCACTGATGGCGTCACGGTGTTCACCAGCGACGATGCCATCAAGCTGGAGAGCCTGCCCCCCTGGCTCGCCATCATCGGCAGCGGCTACATCGGCCTGGAATTTGCTGATGTGTACACAGCCCTGGGCTGTGAGGTAACCATGGTCGAAGCCCTGGATCGGGTGATGCCCACCTTCGATCCAGACATCGCCAAGTTGGCCGCCCGCAAGCTGATTGAAGGCCGCGACATTGAAACCAGGGTGGGGGTATTTGCCAGCAAGGTGACCCCCGGCAACCCCGTGCGGATCGAATTGGTGGATGCCAAAAGCCGCAAGCTGGTGGAGGTGCTGGAGGTGGATGCGGTGCTAGTGGCCACCGGACGGGTGCCGGTGAGTGCCGAGCTCAACCTCAGCTCCGTGGGGGTGGAAACCGAACGGGGTTTCATTCCCGTAGACGGCGGCATGCGGGTGCTGGCCGGCGGTGAGCCGGTGCCCCACCTCTGGGCCGTGGGTGATGTGACCGGCAAAATGATGCTGGCCCACACCGCCGCCGCCCAGGGGATGGTGGCGGTGGAAAACATCTGTGGGGCTGAGCGCATTGTTGATTACCGCTCAATTCCGGCGGCCACCTTCACCCATCCGGAGATCGGCTCCGTGGGCCTAAGTGAGCAAGAAGCGAAGGAGCTGGCGGCCGCTGAGGGCTTTGAACTGGGCAGCGTGCGCAGCTACTTCAAGGCCAATTCCAAGGCCCTGGCCGAGCTGGAAAGCGATGGCCTGATGAAGCTGTTATTCCGCAAGGACAACGGCGAGGTGCTCGGGGCCCACATCTATGGTTTACATGCGGCCGACCTGATCCAGGAGGTGGCCAATGCCATTGCCCGCCGCCAATCCGTGCGCACCCTGGCCTATGAGGTGCACACCCACCCCACCCTGAGCGAAGTGGTGGAAGTGGCCTACAAGCAAGCCGCCCACGCCCTTACCGCCTGAGCCCCATGGAGATCCGTCGTCGGCCCCCCAGCCCCAAGGTGCGGGTGTCCTATCTGGAATACGGCGTTCCCCTGCCGGAGGAAAAACCCCGCCACATCCTTGAGGAGATTGTGTGGGCTAAAGACCGGGAAACGGCCACGGCCCGGGAGCGCCTGGCCTTAGAAAAACTCAAAGAGCAGGTGGCGCTCCTACCGGCTCCCCGCGATTTCGTTGGCGCCCTGCGGGCCAGTGGCCGTAAACCGGCGGTGATCGCTGAAATCAAAAAGGCCAGCCCCAGCAAGGGGGTGATCCGTGAAGATTTCGATCCCGAGGCCATTGCCAAGGGCTATGCCACCGGCGGTGCCAGCTGCCTGTCGGTGCTCACAGATAAACAGTTTTTCCAGGGGGGCTTTGAGGTGCTGGTGCAGGTGCGCCAGGCGGTGGAGCTGCCCTTGCTCTGTAAAGACTTCATCCTCAGCCCCTATCAGCTCTACCAAGCCCGGGCCGCCGGCGCCGACGCCACCCTCCTGATTGCGGCGATCCTCACGGACCAAGACTTTGTTTATCTGCTCAAGGTGGCCCGCAGCCTCGGCCTAGCGGTGTTGATCGAGGTGCACGACGGCGCAGAACTGGAACGGGTGTTGGCTTTGCCCGTTTGGCAGGAGCCCCAAGCGGCGGCCCACACCCTGATCGGCATCAACAACCGCGACCTCAGCACTTTCCACACTGATCTCGCCACCACCGCCCAGCTCATGGCCATTTACGGCGAGCAGATCCGCGCCACCGGGGCACTGCTAGTGAGCGAATCAGGCCTATTCAACCGCGCAGATCTCGACCAGGTCCAAACCGCAGGCGCCGAGGCGGTGTTGGTGGGGGAAGCATTAATGCGCCAGCAGGATGTGACGGCAGCCCTAGAAAATCTAATAAATGGCTAACATTTAATGTCTAGTTAAATTGCGATCTGATTGCATTGAATATTGCAATCAGATCGCAATATTTTATTTCAACATTCAATTACATTATCCGCTCATAGCGCAACTCCTTGCATCTGGCAAATTAAATGCATTGCCTTTGCTAATTACAGTGCTAGCCTAAGGCTTGGTTCTTTAATCCATAGTAAATGCAGAAGATTGCCAACAAGATCGCCCTTGAGTAGCATTTCTGCGCCCCCGGCCTTGAGCCATCCATCAAAGACGTGTTTTTTTTTGACCCCGATGTGCTGCGCAGCATTGAGGTAGCCCTACCGGCAGTATCTGAGCAGCGCCTAAAAGCAATGGATAGCGCTGGGATCTCAATTCAGGTACTTTCCCAGACCGCCCCCGGCGTGCAATCCATTAAAGCCACCTCAGACGCGGTTGAGCTGGCCCGTCGCGCCAATGACTGCCTGAAAAAACATATTGAATTTGCCCCAGAACGCTTTCGGGGATTTGCCTGTTTGGCATTGCAGGATGTTGACACTGCTTGCGATGAATTGAAGCGCTGTGTTGAGGAACTTGGCTTTGTTGGTGCCCTTATTAATGGCAGCACTAACGGTGCTTATCTTGACGAGCCCCCGTTCGGGCGGTTTTGGCAAACGCTAGAACAACTTGATGTGCCGCTTTACTTACATCCAGGCTTGCCCGCGGATCACCCCCAGGCATTCCACGGCCATCCGGAATTGGAGGGGGCAGTATGGAGCTGGACTTGCGACACCTCTACCCATATGTTGAGGCTTGTGTTTTCAGGTCTCTTTGACCGCTATCCCCAGGCCCGGGTAATCCTTGGCCACATGGGAGAAACCTTGCCTTACATGCTTTGGCGATTAGACAGTCCCGCCGCCGTGACCACCGTTGGCAGGGCCCTCAGCCAACCGCCATCTGAAACGATAAAACAAAATGTAGTTATTACAACATCAGGGGTTTGTGCGGATGCGGCCCTGCGCTGCGCCCTAGAGGCCATGGGCGATGAAGCTGTGATGTTCTCCGTGGATTATCCCTATGAAGACATTCAGATTTCTGCCGACTGGATTGAAAATGCAAACATAAATGAGGAGCAACGCATCAAAGTATGCTCAACTAATGCTGCCAGAGTATTAAAACTTAGCTAAGCCCTAGCAGCTAACCTATCAAGTAGGTATTGAGCTTATAAAAAAAGGCCCCCGCAAAAAGCGAGGGCCTTTTTGGTCTTTGGGACCGGAGCAGGGCGATCCCTGGGATCAGACCTTGCGTGAGTAGAACTCCACCACCAGCAGTTCGTTGATTTCGAGGGCGACCCATTCGCGCTCGCAATTGCCAGTGACCTTGCCGATCAACTTGGCCTTTTCAAACTCCAGGTGTGGCGGAATGTTGGCCAGGCCAGGGAAGGCCAGGTTGGTTTCTGCCAGCAATTTGCTTTGCTTACGTTCGCGAATGGCAACCACGTCACCGGGGCGGCAGTGGTAGCTGGGGATATCCACCACGCGGCCGTTCACGGTCACGTGGCCATGGTTCACCAGTTGCCGGGCACCGGGGATGGTGGGGCCAAAGCCCAGGCGGAAGCAAACATTGTCGAGGCGACCTTCCAGCAGCTTCAGAAGGTTGGTTCCCGTGGAGCCCTCTTGGGCCCGGGCCTTCTTGACGTAGCGAACGAGCTGCCGTTCAGAAATGCCGTAATTGAACCGAAGCTTTTGCTTCTCTTCGAGACGGATGGCGTATTCGGAGCGCTTGCGACGGGCTTGGCCGTGCTGACCGGGGGGATAAGACCGCTTAGCAGTCTTACGGGTGAGACCGGGAAGGTCTCCCAAGCGCCGCGTCACCCTCAATCGAGCACCGCGGTAGCGAGACATAAATTCAGTGAAACGTCAGGATGGGGTTTCGATCGGCAGTTGCTCCCTTGTGTGAAGCACCAACAAATCAATCCGATACCTTACCTTCCCCTGGGCCCGGGGCTAGCTGGAGGCCGTTGAGTTGGCTGCTGCTGGGGCTGCTGGCCATCTATCGCCGCTTGATTTCGCCCTTGCTGGGTCCGCCCCGCTGTCGCTTCATACCCAGTTGCAGTGGCTACGCCGTGGAGGCGATCCAGCGCCATGGCCCCTGGCGGGGCTCGTGGCTCAGCCTCGGGCGAATACTGCGCTGCCATCCCTTTACGGAGGGGGGCTTTGACCCGGTGCCGGAATGAAGCTGATGCTGCTCAGCCGCCAGGGTTGTTGCCTTTGCGAAGGCTTAGCCGAAAGGCTGACTGGCTTGGAACCCGCCCCCCAAGTTCAGCTGGTGGACGTGGATGCTGATCCGGCCCTCCAGAGTCGCTATGGCCTGGAGGTGCCGGTGTTGATGGTGCCCACGCCAAACGGCCAGCCCCAGGAGTTACCTCGGGTGCCACCGCGGTTGGCGGGAGAATCCCTGGCTAAATGGTTACGGCAACAGATTTCTAAGCTCTAACCACCTAAAACGCCTTTCGGCATCCTTTCCCTGCGGCCCCCCATGAGCGCCCCTGCCCCTGAGTCGCCGCCCTTGGGCCGCCTCCATCCCCTGCTCCGTGATGCGGGCCTGCTGGTACCCAAGGGCTTACCAGATCCAGTGGTTAGCGATGTGACCTGTGATTCGCGGCGGGTGGGGGCCGGCACCCTGTTCATTGGCCTGCCGGGGGCCCGGGTGGATGGCGGTTGTTTCTGGCGAGCGGCCCTGCAGGCCGGCGCCAGTGCAGCGGTAATTGGCCCGGGGGCCGCAGCCCAGGATCCGCCTGGCCCAGGGGATGCGGTGCTGGTGGTGGCCGATCCGGTGGCCGAAAGCGCTGGGCGCCTGGCCGCTGCCTTTTGGGGCCAGCCCAGTGCCCAGCTGGCCTTGATCGGGGTTACCGGCACCAACGGCAAAACCACCACCACCCACCTGATCGAACATCTCGCCAACGGCGCCGGCTGGCCCACGGCCCTGTTTGGCACCCTGACCAACCGTTGGCCTGGCCATAGCCGCACAGCCACCCACACCACCCCCTTCGCCGATCAGTTGCAAGCCGAGCTGGCGGCGGCCCTCGGCGCCGGCTGCCGACTGGTGGCCATGGAGGTGAGTTCCCATGCGCTCGAGCAACGGCGGGTGGCCGGTTGTGGTTTCAGGGGGGCGGTGTTCACCAACCTCAGCCAAGATCACCTCGACTATCACCCCTCCCTAGGGGCCTACTTCGAAGCCAAGGCCCAGTTATTTGAGGCCCCTTACCTCAAGGGCAAAGCCGTGGTGAACCTGGATGATCGCCATGGGCGGCGCCTGGCCATGCGCCTGGGGGAAAACTGCTGGCGCAGTTCCCTGGAGGATCCAGCCGCGGAGTTGCGCATGGAACAGCTGCGGTTTTCCGCCACTGGCGTTTCAGGCTTAATCGTGACCCCCCTGGGGGAGGCCCCGTTCCAGTCCCCCCTGGTGGGCCGCTTCAATCTGATGAATCTGCTCCAAGCCGTAGGGGTATTACTGCAACAGGGCTTACCCCTTGAGGCCCTGTTGGCGGGCTTGGGGCAATTCCAGGGGGTGCCGGGCCGCATGGAGCGGGTGCCCAGTGGCCCCCAGCAGCCGGCGGTGCTGGTGGACTATGCCCACACCCCCGATGGCCTGGAAAACGCCCTGGGGGCCTGTAGGCCGTTTGTGCAGGGTCAACTTATTTGCCTGTTTGGCTGCGGGGGGGACCGGGACCGGGGCAAACGACCGTTGATGGGTGAAATCGCTGCCCGCCTGGCCGACCAGGTAGTGCTCACCTCCGACAACCCCCGCACCGAGGACCCCCAACAGATCCTCTCGGACGTGCGGGCGGGCATCCCCGCTGGCACAGCCCTCCAGGTGCAGGCCGATCGGCGCCTGGCGATCGGCCAGGCCATTGGCCTGGGCAGCGCTGGCGACCTGGTGCTAATCGCCGGCAAGGGCCATGAGGACTATCAGATTGTGGGCACGGAGAAAATTCATTTCGATGACCGCGAGGAAGCCGCCCGATACCTGGCCAAGGCAGGCACTTTGGGCTGACCCCTGCAACAATCCCGGGGGCCAAATTGTTTGAGGTTGACTTTTCCCTATGGCTTCCGGTGTTCCCCTTTCCAAAAAATTTCTAGCTGAGCTAATCGGCACCTTCTGGCTGGTGTTTGCTGGCTGCGGCAGCGCCGTGCTGGCGGCCGTGTTCCCCTACGACTCAGCCGCCGCCAATCCCCTGGGCCTCGGTTTCCTCGGGGTGGCCCTGGCCTTCGGCCTCAGCCTGCTCACCATGGCCTACGCCATTGGCCACATCTCCGGTTGCCACATCAACCCCGCCGTTAGTTTTGGCCTCTGGGCCGGCGGCCGGTTCCCCAGCAAAGAATTGCTGCCTTACATCGTTGCCCAGGTGCTGGGCGGCACCCTCGCTGGGGGCGCCCTTTATGCCATCGCCAGTGGCCGCGCTGGCTTTGCCCTAACCGGTGGCAATCCGCTGGCCACCAATGGTTTTGGCCTGCATTCCCCCGGGGGCTATGGCCTGCTGCCCGCCCTCACCATTGAAGTGCTGCTCAGCTTCATATTTCTGCTGGTGATCCTTGGCAGCACCGACCGCCGGGCGGTGGTGGGCTTTGCCGGCATTCCCATCGGTCTGTCGCTGGTGCTGATCCACCTGATCAGCATCCCCGTGACCAACACCTCAGTGAACCCTGCCCGCAGCACCGGGGTAGCCCTTTGGGTGGGTGGCGAAGCGATTGGTCAGCTCTGGCTGTTCTGGCTGGCGCCGATCCTGGGCGCCCTGCTGGCAGGTTGGGTGTATCGCCATCTGCTGGAGGGGGAAGCCTCCTAAAGACGGCCTATGCCGCCGTGGGGATTTCCCCTTCCCCATCGGCGGCTTCACTTTCATCCACCAGGGCATCGGCCACGTATTCGATCAAGCGCAGCAGCGCCTGACGATTACCCAGGCGGATTTCCTCAAAGAGCTCCTGCACATGGGAGCCAGGTAACCCTGTTTCGTAGAGGATCCGCACCACCCGGAAGTTTTCATCCAGTTGGTCTTCGGTGAGGGCAGCGACCACCATCTCTTCCGCCAGGGCAAAGGCGTTAAAGAGCAAAATTTCTGGGTCGTCGCTGGGTTCCACCACTGAGAGCGGATGCAGGAAGCTGGTCTGCGCCTCGTGGAGCATGGGAGTTCCCCCAGGTGAAGCAACCTTAGGTCGTCAGCCTTGATGCACAAGACCCTCGAGGCAGAGCAGCAGCGCCTCCACTTCCCCAGCGCTGGTGGTGAGGTGGGTACATGCCCTCAGGCAGTGGGGATCCCCAAGGCTGCGCAACTGAAAGCCCCGGTCAGCCAGACGATTCACCAACTGCTCCGGCTGGTGACCCTCCACCACAAAGCTCACCAGCCCACTGCGGGGGGGGACGGCCTCCACCAGGGTTCTCACCCCAGGGATCGCCTGGAGTCCGCCCCAGAGCTGCCCACTTCTGAGGCAAATCTCCGCCTCCCGCTGGGCGGCATTACCGCAACCTTCTAGTAGCTCCAGCGATTGGCGCAGGCCCGCCCCGAGCGGCACGCAGCTGGTGGCCACCTCAAAACGGCGCCCATCCTGATGCCAGCCACTGCCAGCCTCCCCTTCGTGGCTAAGGCTGCGCCAGCCGATCAGGGTGGGACTTGCTTCCGCCAGCAGCCGCTCGGAAAGCACCACGGCCCCAAGACCCTCCGGGCCGCAACACCACTTGTGGCCTGTGAAGGCAAAGATATCTGCGGCGGCAGGGGCCGCGCCCAACTCGATGCTGCCCACCGATTGGGCCGCATCCACCAGCAGCCACGGGCGCCGGCGCTGGCCCTCGAGCACCTGGGCCACCGCAGCAATCGGCATCGGGATGCCGCTGTTCCAGAGCAGGTGGGAGAGCACCACCAGGCGAGTGCGGCCCTGGAGGCCCTGCCCTAAGGACTCAAGCAATTCAGCATCGGTGCGCACCTGCTGCACCGGGAAATAATCAATTTCCAGCCCCTGGCGGCGGGCCAGCTCCTGGCAGGCAGCCACCACCCCCGGGTGCTCGGCATCGCTGATCAACAAACGATCGCCCGGCTCAAACGGCAGGCCCCACAGCGGCAGCACACAGCCACTGGTTACGTTTTCGGTGAGGGCCAAGCGCTGGGGCGGCACCCCACACAATTGCCCTAGGGCCCTGCGCAGGGCCCCCAGCTCATGGGTTAACCAGGGCCACACATCCCGGCCGAAGGGGCCCAGCTGCTGCAACTTTTGCCAACTGGCCACCATCGCCTCCAGGGAGGGGGTGGGTAGGGGCCCCTGGCCGCCGTAGTTGAAGTAATGCTTACTGGCCAGGGCAGGCATCTGCTGCCGCAGGGTGAGGCTCAAGGCTTCAGAGCACCTGACCGACAGCTACTGCAGCCATGGCCGAAAAGAGGGTGATGCCAAGGGCCGTGAGCGGGGACTGACCTTGGGCCACCGCCAGGGTGGTAATCACCCCGGCCCCAAGGGCGGCCACGGCCAGCTGATTGGTGAGCTCAACGCGGTTGGGGGGGAGGTTCAAAGCGGCACTGAGATTGGAACGACCGTAGGCAGATGTATGGCCAAACACAAAAAAGAAGCCGGCTTCGTTACCGCCTGTGGGTATTCGTAATGCTCCGCAATCTTGTTGATTAGTGGGCCGGCCGGGCCCGGCCTTGCTTCGCCCAGCTTTGCAAAGCTTCGATCTGTTCCCGGGCGGTGCGGCTGAGCGGCACCAATTCCGCCGCCGCGGTGATCAGATCGGCTTCGCCGAATTCTCGACCTTCGCTAAAGGCCATAAGCATGGCGTCAAGAACGATTTGCTCCAGTTCGGCCCCGGAAAAACCGGCACAGCGGTCCACCAGCACCTCGAGGGGAATGCTGTAGCTGGGGCGGCGGCGGCGCAGGTGCAAATCAAGGATCTGACGTCTTTCGGCAGATGTGGGCAGATCCAGCACAAAGATTTCATCGAAGCGCCCCTTACGCAGCAATTCCGGCGGCAACTTATCGATCGCATTGGCGGTGGCCACCACAAACACAGGGCTACTCTTTTCGGCCATCCAAGTGAGCAGGGTGGCCAACACCCGCTGGCTGGTGCCCCCATCACTGCGGCCATCGAGGCTAAAGCCCTTATCGATCTCATCGATCCAAAGGATGCAGGGGGCCATCGCTTCCACCGTGCGGATCATTTCGCGGCTGCGCGCCTCACTGGCCCCCACCAAGCCGGCAAATAGGCGGCCCAAATCAAGGCGCAGCAGTGGCATCGCCCAGCTGTGGGCGATCGCCTTGGCGGTAAGCGACTTCCCGCTGCCTTGGGGACCCACCAACAGCACCCCGCGGGGATGGGGCAGGCCATAGGCCTGGGCCTCAGGGCTAAAGGCCAAACGCCGCCTCTCCAGCCAGCGTTTCAGCTGGTCAAGCCCACCGATTTCGCTGGGGTCGGCGGCGGCGGGGCAATACTCGAGCAGGTCACTGCGGGCCAGGGCCAACCGTTTCTCCTCGAGCACATCATCGAGATCGGCGGCCTCCAGGCCCCCGTGGCGGGCTAGGGCCCGGGCCGCCAGCTGGCGGATCCGTTGTTCGGGCAGGCCGCGGCAGCTGCGCACCAGCAACTCCAGGGCGCTGGCCTCCAGGGGGCTTTGGCTGGCGCTGGCGATCCCCTCCAGCAGCAGGCGGATTTCCCCTGCCTCCGGCAGGGGCAGCTCCACCACGGTCACATTCGCCTCCAATTCCCGGGGCAGGGCCAGATCTGGGGCGGAGATCACCAAGGTGAACGGCCGTTGGCGCAGCTCCGTGGCCAGGTTGCAGAGGCGCCGGCAGATGGCGCTGTCGTCCACAAAGCGGTGGAAATCCAACAGCAGCAGGATTGCCGCCTGGGGTTCAGGCACCAGCCGAAAGCTATCGAGGGCGGCCATCGGATTGCGGGCAGCCTGCCCCTGGTAGTTGGCCAGCCCCTGCAAACCCGCCACGAAATCCCACTGCAGCAATAGCCTTTGCTCGAGCCGTTGGGCGGCCTGGGCCAACAATCGCTTTAAACGCTCCTCCTCCTGCTGGCGGATCCAGAGGATGGGGGTGCGGCTGCGAATCAGCAGGTCAAGCTGATCAATCCAGGCCCTCATTGTTCGCTGGCTAGCTCCCCGGGCGAGCTTTGCTCCCCTAGCGGGGGAACCATTAGCTGCTGCAGCGCCAACCAGCGGGGATCCACGGCAATGGGGTCAGGCCGGGCCGGGCCGCGCACCTCCTCCGGCAGGATCCCGGGGCAATCAAGGCTGCAAAGGCGCTTGAGCGGCAGCTGGAGGCTGAGCTGCTCAAAAAGCCAATGCTCAGGGTCAAAACTGCCTGCGGGGTCAAGGGTTTCCATGGGACTGGCGCCGCCTAGTTCCTGCAGCACCTCAGGGTCATCGGGGGCCGTGGGATCCCCCAGGGCGATCGCCTCCTCCGCCTTAGCCGCCAGCCGATAAACAAAAACCTGTAGGCAGCGGTCACAGCACAATTCCACCTGGGTGCGGCCTTCTCCGCTCACCCAGAGGTCGTTGCCGCGGTGCAAAGCAGTTACAACCCCCTGCACCGGGCCGAGGCTTTCCAGGGGGGCCAGCTTTTTATCCACCTGCCAGCGCTGGCCGTCCCCCAGCAGCTTCAGCTCCTGCAGGGGAATCGGCCGCATCAGCCCTTGCCGCCCTTGGGCTCAAAGGGGAGCCGTTCGGTGGTCACGGCGGTGGCATTGGCGGTCACGGTCTGCTGGGAAACCTGTTGGTCAAGGATCGCCTGGAGGTTTTCGGGCAGGGGCTCGCGGATCAGGATGTAGGTCTGCAGGGCCTGGAAAATGTTGGCCACCACCATGTAAAGCAGCACCCCGGCTGGCAGGGGAAAGAACAGGAACATCCCTGTGATCATCACCGGGGTCACCTTGTTGGCAGTGGCCTGCTGCGGATTGGCGGGCATGCCCCAGCCGGAAAGGATCTGGGAGGCAAACAAGCTGATGCCAAAGCCAGCCACCAGCACGGCAATATCCCAGTTGACAGTGCCATCGGTGAGGAAGCCCACCTGGCCCAGGGCCTTAATGAACAGGAAACCACTGCGGGCCGCCAGGCCAGGGATCTTCACCTCAACGGTGGCATCGCCAGGGGCAAGGGCCTTGAGGGTGCCATCGGCATTCACCGCCACGATTCCCTCCCCTTTGGTAATGCTCCATTGGGGGGTGAGGTCGATGCTGGGGGTAAGCCTTTGCTCGATGGCCGCCAGGGATTCACTGCCATCCTTGGCCTGCAACTGCACCTTCACGCTCTCGCCTACCCCGAGGCGGTTGCCCCCTGGCAGGGCAGCCACCACGGGCACGTGGTCGGTTTCGGTGATGAAGATCGAATGGCTGGCACTGGCAAAGGGCTTGGCCTCCACCGCCGCCACCTGGTCGCTGGACACCACCTTCACATTGAGGGTGTATGGCACATCGGCGAAGGGGGAACCCCGCAGGGTGGCAAACAGGGCAAAAAGGATGGGCATCTGCACCAGCAGGGGCAAACAACCCGCCAGGGGGCTGCCAAATTCCTTCATTAACTTGCCCAGCTCCTCCTGCTGCTTCTGGGGGTTGCTGGCGTGCTTCGCCCGGATGTCGGCCTGGCGTTTTTGCATCACCGGCTGGGCGATGCGCATGCGGCGGGCATTGCGGATCGAGCCGGCACTGAGCGGGAACAGCGCCAGTCGAATCACCACCGTGAGGGCAATGATCGCCAGGCCGTAGCTGGGCACCAATCCATAGAAAAAATCCAGGATTGGTAGCAGGAGGTTGTCGGAGATGTAGCCGATCACGGCGGGGTGCTAGGCGATGGGGTTGAGTGTGCCTGAGGGCGGGTTAGCCGTTGGGGGCGGCTACGGCAAAGCCGGAGGGAGCTTGGGTCTTGGCAGCAGCTTCGGCCATGCGCTCCTTAATGAAAGCCTCCGCTTCGCGGAAACGCGGCACGGCCCGCATTTCCAAGCGGGCCCCGTCCTTGAGGAGTAGGCACATGTCGCCCCAGGCGCCGAAGCCGCGGGCCACCGCCCGCACCTCCTTGATCTGGCTGAAACTGATCTGGCTGCGATCCCGCCCCAACCAGCCACCGCTTACGGAAACGCGGCGGTTGGTGATGGTGAACCGCAGCCACAGGGCCCGCACAATGGCGCCCACGGCAAAGGGCAAACCGATCAAAGTGGCCCCGAAAATCAGGTTCACGATCAGGTCACCCCTGGCCGGTCCCCCCTCATAAAAGAGCTCTTCATTCAGGCCCAGACTGGGGGACGCCGTCATTACTAAGACCTGCTTGTTGCATCAACACCCACCATTCTCTCAGGAGATCGTGGGGATCGACTTGGACCGCCTCCGGCCGCAGGCTGAGGAGCAACCAATGGGCTCGGCTCGCCAGCTGGGAAGCTGTCCCCTGGGCCCCCTGCAGAGCCCATTGGGTAAAGGCATCGTGGAAAAGTCTTCGCAGGCGATTGCGAACCACCGCCCGCTTGCTCACCTTGGTGCTGATCACCACGGCAAAACGAAAATCCTTGGCCCCTGGGCGTAGTTCCGGCTTGAGCAGCTCGGGCTTGGGGGGCACCACCCGCAGTAGCAAGGGGCCTCGGTTATGGGCACGGCCCTGGCGATAGAGGTAATCAAATACCCCTCGGCCCCTCAGGCGGTGCCGTTGGGGCAGAACCACGGCAGCTGGGGAAGCTCAGACCGCCAGACGGGCACGGCCGCGGCGGCGGCGGGTGCGGATCACTCGGCGACCGGTGTGGGTGCGCATGCGCACGCGGAAACCGGACACGCGCTTGCGCTTGCGGCTGGTTCCTTCAAGGGTGCGCTTGGTCATGGCGGTGGACGGTAAAGGGTGGCTTGGAGCCAATCTCCAAGCCTATCAGCCAGGCCCCGGGTTCAATTGGTTATTTCGATCACCCAACTACCTAAATAGCCAGCCATGGGAATGTCCCCAGGGGCCTGGGCCAAGGCATTGAACTGATACATGCCGCTGTTGAAAGGGTTGGGAACGGTAAACACCACAGCGATTGATTTATCAGGGGGCACAGGGGTTGTGGGGTAAATATCAATGCGTTTGCCGTTGTCGGTGAGCTTCACCTCTGCTGGGATTTTCTCTTCACATTTAGTGCGCTTGGCATAGCCGCCAACATTGCAATATTTGAGACTAACCTTCTGGATATCAATCGAAGTATTGAAGTAACTGGGCACAGTAATAGACAACTTAAGAATCGCCGCCTTGCGGTCCTTGCCCCTCAGCACCAGGAAGTATTCCGCCCAACGATTGCGCTCGGTGTCGGAAACGTAGTAGTAGAGCTTTTTGAAATCCTTGTTGCTGTCCCAGCGGAATTCCAAGATCGAAGGTGTGCCCACGGAGCCCTGGGCCTTGGCCCCTTGGCGGGCGAGTAGCGCACCGCTGCCCAAGGCCAGCAAACCAGCGGCGGCAAGACCCGCCAGCGGACGAAATAAACGGGCCATTAAAGCCTCCAAGAAAGTGGCTTGATTCTTATTAGAGCGCCCCGGCCCCTTGGGGGGGCTTGGGCCGGCCCCAAATCTGTCAGTTGTGACTGGATCGGTCCGGTCGCAGCCGTTGGGCCTCCCTCAGGTAGGTGTGGCAAAGCTCCTGGGACTGCGGCAGCCAGGCTTGCACCTTCACTCGGATGCACCTGGGCAGGTCGCCCACCACCGCCATCTGCTGGCAATCCAACAGGGCGACTTCGTCCCAACCAGGCAACTGGCGGGCCACGGAGGCCGGGAACAGGGCATCGAGGTCGGCGGTAACGGAAAAAATCGCCGTCAACACCTGCTCCCCCCCTAGGCCATTGCGGCTCACCATGGTTTCCATCAATTCTCTTACCGCCTCGCCAATGGCGGCCTGGGTGTTGGCCGGCACCGTGGTGGCCCCCCGCAGGGCCCGCAAGGTAAGGGTGGTCTCACTCATGGCTGGAATAGCCAGAGGGGTTGTCCCCCCATCCCGAATTCGAGCTGAAGCTGCTGGCGCAGGCGCTGCCACAGCCCGCGTTTTTGCTGGCCCACGTTGACCGGTTTACTGCGCTCCTCATCCAAGCCCACCAGCCGGGCAGCCTCCCGCCGGGCGGTGTCCTCATCGCCAAGCAGATCCACCAGGCCCAGCTCCAGGGCCTGGGCCCCACTAAAAACGCGGCCATCGGCAAAGCTGCGCACCGCTTCTTCACTAAGGCCCCGGCCTTCGGCCACCGCCCGCACGAATTGGCCATAACTGCTGTCGATCAGGGCCTGGAGGATGCTGCGCTCAGCGTCGCTCAAGGGTCGATCCGGGGAAAGGATGTCTTTGAAGACGCCGCTTTTAACGGTTTCAAAGCGAATGCCAATCCGTTCCAGCAGTTTTTCGAGATTGTTGCCCCGCAGGATCACCCCAATGGAGCCGGTGATCGTGCCGGGATTGGCAACAACTCGATCGGCGGCACAACCCACATAAACCCCGCCCGAGGCGGAGATGTTGCCGTAGCTGGCCACAATTTTGCAGCCCTTGGCCTTCAAGCGCAGCAGGGCCTGGTGGATTTCTTGGCTGTCGCCCACCGTGCCGCCAGGGCTGTCGATCCGCAACAACAACACCGGAAAGCGTTGCTCCTCCACCTGGCGCAGGGCCTTGAGCACCCGGCTGCGGGCGGCTCCGGCAATGGGCCCCTCCAAACAGAGGCGGGCGATCCGTTTTCGCCGCGGGCGGCGCAGGGGCCAGGGCATGGCAGGGGGGAGCTAGGTATGGGCGGATCCTATGCAGCCCGCGCCCCTAGGCTCGTGCCCCCTGTAGCGCTGCGGTGCCTGCGTTATTGCGCTGGATAGCGATGTTGTTGCCCTTTGCCCTTTGGGGCACGGCAATGGCGGCGATGAAAGCGCTGCTCACGGAGCTGTCGCCCCTCACCCTGGCCTGGTTGCGATTGTTGCCGGCGGCAGTGGTGCTCCTAGGGGCGGTGGGGCTGATGGGGCGCCCCCTGGCGGTGGACCGCCGCGACTGGGGCTGGTTGTTGGCTTTTGCCCTGGTGGATGGGGCCCTATTCCAGGGCCTGCTAGCCGAAGGCCTGGCAGACACCGGTGCCGGCCTGGGCTCAGTGCTGATTGATTCCCAGCCGCTGCTGGTGGCGCTGCTGGCCCGGGCGCTGCTGGGGGAGGCAATCAATCCCTTTGGCTGGGTGGGTCTGTTGCTGGGGCTGGCCGGGATCCTCTGTTTGGGCTTGCCTCCGGAGGTGTTGCGGCATTGGTGGTTGCAGGGCCCCTCCGTGGCGGCCGGAGTCGGACTAAGCCACGGGGGACTACTGATGCTGCTGGCGGCAGCTGCCATGGCGGTTGGCACCTTGCTATCGCGCTGGGCCTGCCGCCACAGTGATCCCCTGGCTGTGACCGGTTGGCACATGCTGCTGGGGGGCTTGCCGCTGCTGGCGCTGAGCCTGGGAGGGCCCCTGGCCGATCCGCTGCGGCTCTGGCCCCAGCTTTCCCTAGCCCAGTGGGGGCTGGTGGCCTACGCCAGCCTGCTGGGCAGCGCCCTCGCCTACGGCCTGTTCTTTTGGTTTGCCAGCAGCGGTGATCTCACCGGCTTTACTTCACTTACTTTCCTCACCCCTGTATTTGCCCTCAGCACCGGCCTGGTGCTGCTGGGGGAACACCTCCAGCCCGTGCAATGGCTGGGGGTGGCCCTGGCCCTGGGTTCGGTGCTGCTGATTAACCGTCGGGCGGAGCTATGGCAGGCCTAAGGATTTTGCTGGTTTCCACCCCCTTAGGCCCCCTGGGCCAGGGGCTGGGGGGGGGGGTGGAACTAACCCTGGCGGGGCTGATCCAGGGCCTCGCTGGCCGCGGCCACCAGCTCAGCCTGATCGCCGCCGAGGGCAGCCAAATGGCTTTGCCCCCTGGGGTGGAGCTGTTGCTGGAGCCAGGCTTGCCCCAGCCCAGCTGGCAACACCAACAAAGGCAGGGGGCGATCCAGATACCTGTGGCTGCATTACTGCCGCGCTTTTGGGCCCTAGCCCTGGCCCTGCAGGACCAGTTTGATGCCGTGCTCAACCTTGGCTACGACTGGTTGCCCTTTTGGCTCACCCCCCAGTTCCGTACGCCGCTTTTTCATCTGGTGAGCATGGGCAGCGTGGCCGAGGCCATGGATGAGGTGATCGAAGCCACGGCGGCGGCCTACCCCCAGCGCCTCGGTTTCCATAGCGCCGCCCAGGCGGCGGACTTTCGTTTACCTACCCCCCCCCGGCTCCTGGCCAACGGCTTTGATTTCAGTCGTTACAGCTTCCAGGCCCAGCCAAAACCCCTGCTGGGCTGGGTGGGCCGCATCGCCCCGGAGAAGGGGCTGGAGGATGCCGCCCAGGCGGCGGCGGCCTGGGGCTGGCCCCTGGCCGTATGGGGGTTGCTGGAGGACCCGGCCTACGGGGCTGCGGTGGAGGCCAGCGTGCCCGCCGGCACCTTGCAGTGGCGGGGCTTTTTAGCCACCGAGCAGTTGCAGGCGCAGCTGGGCCAGTGTGCGGCCCTGCTGAATACCCCCAAATGGAACGAAGCCTTCGGCAATGTGCTGGTGGAGGCCATGGCCTGCGGGGTGCCGGTGCTGGCCTACCGCCGCGGGGGGCCAGCCGAATTGGTGGAGCCAGGGGTGACTGGCGCCCTGGTGGAGCCCGACCAGGTGGGGGCCCTGGGGGCGGCCCTACCGCAGGTGCTGGCCCTGGATCGGGCCGTGTGCCGCAGCCGAGCCCAGGCACGCTTCAGCCTCGAGGCCTTCGCCGAGCGAGTCGAGGCCTGGTTGCTGGAACCTGGCTAGCCTCAGCCCGGCTTAATAAATGGCTGCCCCCATGGATTCCTGCCCGGACACCCCCCCTGGCGAAATCCTGGTGTGTGGCCTTGGGGGGCTGGGCCAGGCCTGTTTGGCCAGCCTGATGGGATTTGATCTGCCCATCCGCTGCCTAGACCAAAGCCCGCCGGTGTGGGCAGATGGCGACCTAGGCCAGCGGCTGGAATCCAGGCTGGTGCTGGGGGACATGCGCCACCCCAAGGTGTTGCTGGAGGCTGGGGTAAACCAAGCCCGGGCGGTGCTGCTGCTCAGCCAAGACAGTGGCGTGAATCTGGAGGCGGCCCTGCAGGTGCGGCTCTTAAACCCCAGGGCCCAGCTGGTGGTGCGCTCCAGCGCAAACGGCAGCAACCAGCTGGAGCGGCAGCTGCAAGCCCGGCTGCCGGGGCTGGCGATCATGGATCCCCAGCTGCTCACCGCTGGGGTATTTGCCAATGCCCTGCGCCCCGATGGCACCGAGGCGGCCTTTGAGCTGGAAGGGGATTTATTTGTGGTGCGCAGCAGCCTGCAGCAGCGGCCCGCCCGCCATGACCTCTTTGATCTGTTAAGCCGGCGCCAAAGGCTGGTGCAATGGTTCCCCGCCGAAGCAGGGCCCGCTGGCCCGCCCGCCAGCGGCTGGTGGGACCTCGATGGGCGCCCCGGGCCCGGCGACCGACTGCTCTGGCTCGAGCTTGCCAGCACCTTGGAAACCAACCCCCGTTCCCGGCGCCAACGGCTAGCCGCCGGCTGGTCTCGACTGCGCTTTTTGGGGGAGGGATGTGGGGAATGGCTGCAAAGCCTTTTTAACCGCCGTAATCCTTTGCTGTTTTGGGGTTTAGGCAGCTTCATGCTGCTGGTGGCCCTAGGCAGCCACTGGTTTGGGGCTGGCTCGCCCCTGCGCGGCTTGATGCTCACCCTGGCCCTGATTAAGGGGGAATACCTAGACGCCTTCAGTTTCATCGTGCCCGCCGCCAGCCCCCAGCTGGGGCCGGCCAATTTCCCCCTGGCGGCCCTCAGCCTGGTGTATGCCCTGGGGGGAACGCTGCTCACCGCCTGGCTGGTGGCCTTAATCCTCGATCGCTTGCTGGCAGCCCGCATCGGCCGGCAGGAACCACGGCCCCTGCCGGCCCACACCCCCTATGTGTTGCTACTGGAGGGGGAACGGCTGGCCGAAAGGCTGGAACAGCATCTGCGGCTGCAGAAATTTCAAGTGGTGCGGGTACAAGGCCTTAGTGCGGATGGTGATCCCGAGGCGGTGGCTTATCGCAGCCTGGACCGCGCCCTTCGGGCCCTGCGCCATTGCCCCTGCCAGGCGGTGGGGGTGCTCTCCAACGATTTGATGGCCAATCTGGCCATCGCCCTGGAGCTGCAGGAGCGCTGGCCGGGGGTGCGGCTGGCGGTGCAGTCCCATTCCCTCTCAGAGACCAGCAACCTCAATGTGCTGTTTGAGGGAATGCAGGTAATCAACCCCCTAGAGGTGGCAGCCGATGCGGTGGTCGCCACGGCCCTGGGGGAGCGGGTGCGGGGGGTGTTAAGGCTGGCGGAGGCAAATTTGCTGCTTACCGAATACCGGGTGGACACCGCCGACAGCCTCCACGGCCTGAGCCTGGCAGCGGTAGCCGGTGGCTATGGCCTGATTCCCCTGGTGCTGATTGGGAAGGGGGACCCCAAGTCGATTGCCCTGCCCAACCCCGAGCGGGTGCTGCAGCAGGGGGATCGCCTGGTGGTGCTGGGCAGTTTGGCGGCCCTGCGCCAGGTGGAAAACGGCAGCCTGCTGCCCCCCCGCTGGACCCTGGAGCTAAGGGGCTGCCGCAGCAATACCCCTCTTTTCGAAGCCCAATGGGCCTTGGCTCGCTTTCTAGGGGCAGCCCCCGGCGACATGGGCGCCTATCTGAACACCTCCGAAGGTCCCCAGCGCACACCTCCCCTCTATCAAGCCCCCGGCAGGTTGTTGGAACAGGCCCTAAACCGCTTGGGGGTGGACTGTGACTTGGTGTCTCTGGACACCAAGCACACATAGGCTGGCCAGCCAATAACTTCTGCCCCGTCCGTGACCCGTTCGCCACGGCTTCTTTGGCTGCTGGGGCTCACCGCAGCCCTGGGGGCTCTGTTGTTCATTTGGCGCCTCGGTTCCATCGGCCAGGTGGATGAAACCCCCGCCCTGTTTGCCGCTGCAGGGCGAGCCATGGCCGACAGCGGTGATTGGTTAACCCCCCGGGTTAATGGCCATCCGCGTTTCGACAAACCCGTACTTATCTATTGGTTAATTGGTGCCCTAAGCCTGCTGCCCCGCCAGTGGGACCCCCTGGGCAGCTGGGCCGCCAGCCTGCCCTCGGCCCTGGCGATGGTGGGGGTGATGCTGGCCCTGGTGCTCACAGTGGCCCTAGCCGGGGCTCCGGGCCAGGGGGATCCTTGGAAAGCACTTAGCGCCGGCCTTGCCTTTGCCCTCTCGCCCCTGGTGTTGATCTGGGGGCGGGTATCAGTGAGCGATCCCCTGCTTAGCGCCTGTCTGGCCCTGGCCCTGCTTGGGTTCTGGCGCAGCTACGCCAGGGGTTGTCGGGGCTGGCCCTGGGCCAGCTGGCTGGCACTTGGGCTGGCGGTACTCACAAAAGGACCTGTGGCCCTGGTGCTGGCTTTCGGCACCCTGGCCAGTTTTGGCTGGTTACAGCGGGATCTTCGCGGCTTGCAACGGGCCCTGGCCCCCAGCCGCGGCCTAGCCCTGAGCCTGGCGGTGGCCCTGCCCTGGTACGGACTCGAGTGGGCGCGGGAGGGAAAACCTTTCTGGGACAGTTTTTTTGGCTATCACAACCTGCAGCGCTTCACCCAAGTGGTGAACCACCATGCCGGCCCCTGGTGGTTTTACCTGCCGGTGTTGGTGATCGCCAGCCTGCCGGTTACCCCGCTGCTGCTGCTGGGGCTGGGGGAGGCTTTCCAAGGGGTACCCCAGCGGCGACCCCTGCCGCCAGCTGCTTCATTGCAACGGTTTGCCCTCTGTTGGTTAGTGGTGGTGGTGGGGCTGTTTTCGCTCTCAGCTACCAAACTTGCCAGTTATTTGTTGCCTGGCCTGCCGGCAATCGCGCTGCTGGTGGCCCTAGCCAGCGCCCCCTCCCCCTGGCTGGGACGGGCACGCTGGGGATCGGTGGCCCTGGCCGCCCTGCTCGGGGCGGGCCTTGGGGCGGCACCACTTTGGGTTCCGCTTATCCATGACCCAGAGATGCCTGGGATGGCAGCCCAGCTACTGGCCTCCGGGGCCGTGCCACGCAGTGGCGCTTGTTTTCTACTGGCAGCCCTGGGGGGAGCTGGTTTTTTGCTCTGGCCGGGGGCTGGCCAAGCTGGGGTGGGGCCTGGGTGGCTTTTGGCCCTCCAGGCCCCCCTCATCCTTTGGCAACCCCTGGGCCTACAGCCGATCGCCGCATTGGGGGATCAAATCCGCCAGCGACCGGTCCGCCAAATCGCCGCCGCAGTAAACAAAACGATCAAGGCCGGCGAACCGCTGGTGATGGTGGGGGTCAATAAGCCTTCATTGCATTACTACACGCGCCAGGTGGTGATCTACGAAGGCAGACCAGCCTCGGGCCTCCGCAACCTCAGCGAGAGGCTTTCGGGGCAATCCCGCACCCTGCTTGTGGTTATCGATAGCACCACGGCGGCACTGCCCTACTGGCGCTCGGTGCCCCATGGCACCATCACCCGCTCTGGAATTTATCAACTCTGGCGGGTGGGCCGGCCGGCCCTAAACCAAAGGGCCCTTGCCCTGGTCCGCCAAGGGGTTCCGTCCACCTGGCGCCTGCCCAACCCTGAACGCTATTGAGCGTTGCTGCTATTAAAGGGGCAATAACTGTTGGGTCAGTGTCAGAGAAGCTCACTTTTAGCGATGCAGAACTGGCCCGGGCCGGTTTATTGGAGGCGGCCTGGCGCCATCGGCTGATGGCAGAAGCAAGCCAAGCCAGCCCGCCCCTGGAACCCATGGCAGCAGCCCAGGCCCTAGCGGCTCTGCTGGAGCAACTGCAATTGCAAGACCCAAACCACCGGGAAAGCTGGTTACTGGAGCGAGGCCTCAAGGAAACGGATCTTCAGGCCATGGCCGAGCTACCCCAGCGCTGGCAAGGCTGGTGTATCAAGAGATTTACAGCCCAAGTTGAAACCGAATTTCTGCGGCGCAAGGGCGAATTTGACCAGGTGATCTATTCATTACTACGACTTAAAGACGGAGAACTAGCTTCGGAATTACATCAGCAACTAAGGGAGGGGGAGGCCTCCTTCGCTGAACTGGCCGGCCGTTATTCCGAGGGCCCTGAACAACGCAGCGGTGGCCTGGTGGGTCCAGTGCCGCTCTCCACTCCCCACCCGGCCCTGGCCCGGTTATTACAAATAAGCCAACCGGGACAGCTCTGGCCCCCCAAGCAACTAGAAAGCTGGTGGATCATTGTGCGTCTAGAGGAATTACGTGGCTCCCAACTGGATGAGTCGATGGCGAGTCGGTTGATGTTGGAGCAGGGGGAAGACTGGCTCAGGAGCCAAGTCAAAGAACGGCTGACTCCCCATAATTCCACCAAAGATTTGTTGGCCGGCTGATTAGGAATGTCGCTTTCAGCTGCCCTTGACCTGCTATCTACGGTGGCGCCCTTTCGCACCTTGGGGGCGATGGAACAGGCCGACCTGGCCCCCCGGCTGAAGCCCCTTGCCCTGCGCCCCGGCGCCAGGCTCCACGGTTTTGATGAATTGCCCCCCGGCATCTTGATTTTGGTGGAGGGGCAACTGCGCCTATTGGGCCAGGACGAGCGCGGTGAGGCCTTCACCCTGGCCCGCTTGGATCCAGGGGCCATTGGTGGTTGGTTGGCATTGGTGCGCGGGGTGCCCGGCCAGGTGTTATCTGCATCTGTGGCCTGCCGCGGTTGGTTTCTACCGGCCCAAACCTTCTTGGAGTTATTTGAAAAACAGCGCTCCTTTCAAGAATTTTTTGCCGATGGCGGCGTAGCCGAGCGCTATGCGGTGGTTTCAGCCTCCTCCCGTCCAGACCTGCCCCGGGGTCTTGCGCTGAGGAACTGGGCCCAGCAAGCAGCTGCCACCCCTGCCATCAGCCTTGGGGGCCAACAACCGGTGGTCCCAGAGGGCAACTGGTTGCTCAGCAATGATGCGGCCCAAGACCATGCCGTAGGTGAACAGCTCAGCCCGGGCCTGGTGCTTGAGCGCAAGGGCCGCCTGCCGATTCGTCTATTGCCCCTGCCCCAACCTTGGCCCCCCAGCAATTGCGCCCCTACGCCCAGTGCAAAGCCCGATGCCCTGGTGGTGAGCCAAGGCGAAGTGCTGGAGCCGGAGTGGATTGATGGCAGCGAACTGGTGCCCCAGCTCCATCAGATGGAGGCCCTCGAGGATTGGTATGGGCGCCTTGGCGATGACGGCAGTTATCCCCAGGTGGAGGGCCAAGGGCCCATGGACGAACCTTTTGCTTGCCTGCGGATGCTGGCCCGCAGCTTTGATCTTCCGTTCCGGCGGGACATCATCCGACGCATCCTTGAAGATCAACTGCAACGGGCCGAGGGCAAGGGCATCGGCCTGCTGCAGCTGGCGGCGGTGGCGGATCTACTGGGGCTGAGGGCCTCGTTGCTAGAAGTGGCCGAAGCTGATGTGGCCAGGCTGCCCCTGCCGGCGGTGGCCTTGGAAAACGGCCATCCCCTGGTTATCTGGCAGGTGGATAACTCTGGGCTGCTAATCGGCGATCCCCGCGCCGGCCAACGGCGCTTGCCCCGCGGGCAATTAGCAGGGCTGCTCGATGAGAACGGCCGCATGGCGGTGCTCACGCTGGAGCGGGCCAGCTCCACCCCTAAGGCCCGCTTTGGCCTCTCCTGGTTTCTTCCAGCCATTCGCCAGCACCGCGGCATCCTTATTCAGGTGCTGGTGGCAAGCTTTTTTGTGCAACTATTTGCCCTGTTGAATCCTCTTTTGATTCAACAGATCATTGATGCGGTGATTTCCCAGGGAAACCTAAAGAGTCTCAATGTGCTCGGTTCCCTGCTGGTGGCCATGGCCGTAGCTGAAGGCTTGCTCGGTTCCCTGCGCACCTATCTATTTAGTGACACCACCAATCGCATCGATATATCCCTCGGCTCCACAATCATTGACCACTTGCTGCGCTTGCCGCTGAGCTATTTCGCTAAGCGGCCCGTGGGCGAAGTGGCTAGTCGAATCAATGAATTGGAAAAGATCCGGCGCTTCCTCACCGGTACCGCTCTGACTGTGGTGCTAGATGCGGTGTTTTCGGTAATTTATATCGCCGTGATGTTGCTTTACAGCCCAATGCTCACCGCCTGGGCCCTTGGGGTGGTGCCCTTCTTCATTGGCCTCACGGCAGCAGCGGCACCAATCATCAGGGCCCAGCTGCGGGAGCAGGCGGAAGCCAATGCCCGAGTGCAAAGCCATCTGGTGGAAACCCTTGGGGGCATGGAAACAGTTAAGGGACAGGGGATGGAACTGCATAGCCGTTGGCGCTGGCAACAGCTCTATGGGGGCCAGATCTCGGCCGGCTTCCGCAATACCGTTACCAGCACAGCGGCCGGTTCCGCCTCCCACTTCTTTGAACAACTTTCAGGCTTGCTGGTGCTTTGGGTGGGGGCGGGCCTGGTGCTCCAGGGCCAACTCACCCTTGGCCAGTTGATTGCCTTCCGGATCCTTTCTGGCTATGTAACCGGACCCCTGCTGCGGTTGGCCACCCTGTGGCAGAACTTCCAGGAAACAGCTCTCTCGCTGGAAAGACTTTCTGACATTGTTGACCATCCCCAGGAGATTGAAATTGCTGGCGAGCAATTACCGCCCCTGCCGCCAGTCCTTGGGGCGATTCGCTACGAACGGGTCAACTTCCGCTTCGCCAGCAATGGCCCGCTGCAACTCTTGAATGTGGATGTGGATATTCCCGCCGGCAGTTTTGTGGGCATCGTTGGCAGTAGTGGCTCCGGCAAAAGCACGCTGCTGAAACTGCTCACCCGCCTCTACGACCCATTGGAGGGCACCATTCGCATGGATGGCTATGACATCTCCAAGGTGGATCTTTATTCGCTGCGCCGTCAAATTGGCGTGGTGCCCCAAGACAGCCTCTTATTCGATGGCACGGTGCAGGAAAACATCGCCCTCACCAGGCCAGATGCTGATTTTGAAGCCATCATGGCCGCCGCCAAGGTGGCCTGTGCCCACGATTTCATCCAGCAGTTGCCAGCCGGTTACAGCAGCTCAGTGGGGGAGCGGGGTGCCGGCCTTTCCGGGGGGCAACGCCAGCGACTGGCCATTGCCCGGATGGTGCTCAAACAGCCACGCTTACTGGTGCTGGATGAGGCCACCAGCGCCCTAGATGTGGACACAGAGCAACAGCTCACCCGCAACCTAAGTGAGGCCTATCGGGGTCGCACTGTGTTATTTATCACCCACCGTCTAGGCACCTTGCGCCATGCCGACCTAATCCTGGTAATGCATGAGGGCGCCCTGGTGGAACAGGGCACCCATGAGGATCTAATGGCCATAGGCGGCCGATACGCCACCTTGTTCCGTCAGCAGGAGGCTGCCCTGGTATGAGCAAACTTGTACGCCGTGGTTCCAGCGACCTGCAGGATGTGAGGCTGCGGCCGGCACCCACATGGAGTCGCACCCTGGTTTGGGCCCTGATCGGCACCGCCAGTTTTGCCTTTCTATTTGCCCTGTTCACCAAGATTGACGAGGTGGTGGTGGCCCAGGGGGACCTGGAACCCACCGGCACTGTGAAACCGATCAAGGCCGTGCAAGCGGCGGTAGTGGAGGAGGTTTTTGTAAAAGAAGGGCAGCAGGTGGAGGCGGGCCAGCCCCTGGTTCGCTTTGACACCGATAAATCCGTGGCCCAGCAAGGTAATGTGGGCCGCCAATTAAGCCTGGAACGCCAAAGATTTGGCCAGCAGGTAAGCAGCACCGAAGCCCGTTTAGACAATGTAAAAGCCAAACGCGAAAGCCTGGTCTCCAAGCGCAACAGCCAAACGCTTACCCTGCGCAACGAAGAAGACATCCTAGGTAGAATCGAACCCCTAGCCAAACAGGGGGGCATTCAAGTTGTCCAATACATGGAACAAAAAAATAAGGCCCAAGAATTAAGATCTGAAATCGCCCAAACAGAAGCATCCATACGCCAAACCGACGCAGAATTGCATGAAGTTCAATCTGATTTACTTAAACAAAGGAAAGAAAGTGAGCGGCAACTTTCAGACCTGGAACGTCAAAGCATAGAAGTGAGGGAGCAGATGCAAACGGAGCTGCTGCGCTCCCCCGTTAAGGGAGTAATTTTTGATCTGGTTACCAGCAGCAAAGGTTATGCGGTGGCGCCAAATGAAACAATAATGAATGTTGTGCCCTCTGACTCCCTGCGGGCCAAGGTGTTTGTAACCAGCAAAGACATTAGTTTTGTGAAGCTGGGCCAGGCCTCTGATGTGCGCATGGACTCCTACCCCTTTACTGAATTTGGCTCGGTCAAGGGAAAAGTAAGCCGGATCGCCAACGAAGCGCTACCGCCAGATCAACAAAACCAACAACCGCGCTTCCCGGTATTGATTGAACTTTCCAAGCAGGTGCTAACTAAAAACGGTCGTTCCTATTCCCTCAAGGCCGGAGAAACGCTTACAGCCAACCTCGTGCTCAGGGAAAAGCGGGTAATCACCCTATTAACTGATGTAATCGACCGGGCCTTTGATGCGCTGCGGCCGATCCGTTCCCCCTCCACTACCCGCTAAAAAGTAAACGAAGAAACCTTTAGTTCATCTGTCTTTGGCAGAAGGAGCAGTGGCCCCAACGCTGCATTTCCCCCATGGGGGCCGGAGCACCGCAACGGCTACAGCTGCCCATGCCATGGCGATCCACCCGGCTGGGATGCTCATCCCAGCTGGCCTGATTGATATTGGTGGTTACCGCCGCCGCCGCTGGCGGTTGCCGCTGTTCCAGCTGCAGGTTCTTGAGGGGAAAGCCAGAGGCCCTCAGGGCGCCCAGCAATTGGTGGCGGCTATAGCGCAGGGCCAACAGCCACTGGGGTTGCTCTACCCCCACCCAGAGAATGCCCCCCTGGAGCCGCAGCGGTCGGCAATGGGGGGCGAGCTGCGGGCCGGCGATCCCTGGCCAGGCCTGCCAAAGGGCCGCCAGGTGACCATCCCTACGCCAGTCCCGCTCCACCGCCTTCAGGCACTGGGCCAGGGCACTGGCGCCGGGGCGCGGCGCTGGCATCAGCACTGAAACCTGGCCCAAATGCCTGGTTTGACTGGGCGGAGCTATGGCCATGGTTAGAGGCTAAGGGGGGCGGCCATCCCTACTGGCCATGCCTCTAGGTTTCAGGGTCAAGGCTGGCTAGGGTCAGAGGGTTGCCGCTAGCCGCTGGCCCCATGGGCTTTTTTGACCGTCTGAGCCGTCTGTTCCGCGCCAACCTCAACGATTTGGTCGGCCGCGCTGAAGACCCCAGCAAGATCCTTGACCAGTCGGTATCCGACATGCAGGCGGATCTGGTGAAGTTGCGCCAGGCAGTAGCCACTGCCATCGCCAGCCAGAAACGTATTCAGAACCAGGCCGAACAGGCGGAAGCCCAGTCAAAAACCTGGTACGAAAGGGCCGAACTGGCCCTCAAAAAAGGGGAGGAGGACCTGGCCAAGGAGGCCCTCAGCCGCCGCAAGACCTACCAGGAAACAGCCACCGCCCTCAACACCCAGCTGAGCACCCAGGCCGGGCAGGTGGAAAGCCTCAAGAAAAATCTGATGGCCCTTGAGGGCAAGATTGCTGAGGCCCGCACCAAGAAAGACATGCTCAAGGCCCGGGCCCAGGCGGCCCAGGCCCAGGAACAACTTCAAGGGGCGGTGGGGGGTCTGAACACTGACTCGGCCATGGCTGCCTTTGAGCGCATGGAAGAAAAGGTGCAGGCCATGGAGGCCCGCGGCCAAGCCGCCGCTGAAATTGCCGGCAGCGACCTAGATAGCCGCTTCCAGGCCCTTGAGGCCGGCGGTGATGTGGACAGCGAACTGGCGGCCCTCAAGGCCAGCCTCAATCCCACCCCTGTGGCCCTGCCAGACGAAACAAAAAAACCCCAGCTGCAGCCTGCCCAGGCGGCGGAAGTGGACCAGGAACTTGAACAGCTAAAGCGCTCAATCGACAGCCTCTAAACCATTTCATGGTCCTAGGGCTCCATACAATCTCCGCCTAACGCCCCTGCCAAATCCGTGACAGTTCACACCTTCAGCGACGCCAATTTCTCTGAGCTGGTGCTGCAGGCGGAGGGGATGGTGCTAGTCGATTTCTGGGCCCCCTGGTGTGGTCCCTGCCGGCTGGTGGCCCCATTGATGGATTGGGCCGCAGCCACCTATGGCCCCCAGCTGACCGTTGGCAAGCTGGAGGTAGATGGCAACCCCGCCATCCGCGACAGCTACAAGGTGCAGGGCATTCCCACCCTGATTCTTTTCAGCCAAGGCAAGGAGCTGGCCCGCCAAGAGGGGGCCGTGGCCAAACCCCAGCTCCAGGCCTTCCTTGATGCCCATCTCTGAGCGCCTGGGGCTGCTGGGCTCGGGCGTTTTCGCCCGGATGGACCAACGCAAACGCAGCTATGGCCTCTCAGATGCCTGCCAGGAGCGACCGCTCCTGGACCTCTCCTTGGGCAGCACTGACCTGGCGCCACCGCTGCCGGTGCTGGAATCCATGGCGGCAGCTTTGCTCGCCCCAGCCAGCTCCTCCTATTGCCTCAATGCCGCCACCCTGCCCTTCCGCGAGGCGGCGGCCCAGTGGGTGCAGCAACGGTTTGGCGTAACGGTGGATCCCCTGCGGGAGGTGCTGCTGCTGGTGGGTTCCCAGGAGGGCACCGCCCACCTGCCCCTGGCAGTACTTAATCCTGGCGAAAAAGCGCTGCTGCTCGACCCCGGGTACCCCAGCCACCGCGGTGGGGTGCTGCTGGCCGGGGGCGAACCAGTGCTGCTACCCCTGCGGGCAGACCAGGGGTGGCGACCCTGCTGGGGGCAGCTAAGCCCCAGCCAAATCGCCCAGCTAAAGCTGCTGGTGCTGGGCTTCCCCCACAACCCCACCGCCACGGTGGGGCAACAGCAGTGGCTAGAGGAGGCCCTCGCCCTGGCCAAAACCAGTGGGGCAGTGCTAGCCCACGACAACCCCTACGTGGATCTAGCCCTGGAGGGTCAAGCCCCCGCCCTGCTGTGCTGCGAGGGTTGGCGCGAGGCTGGCATTGAATTTTTCTCCTTCTCCAAGGGCTGGTGCTTGGGCGGCTTCCGGCTGGCCTTTGCCGTGGGGGCAGCGCCGTTGATCGAGGCCTTGGCCCAGGTGAAGGCCGTGGTTGATTTCAACCAATCCCTGGCCCTCCAGGCCGGCGCGATCACTGCCCTCCAAGAATTTGCCGATTGGCCGGCCCAGTTGCTGCCCATCTATCGCGCCCGCCGCGATGCCATGGCCACGGCGCTCAGGGCCCAGGGCTGGCAGGTGCCCGATGCCAGCATGGCTTTGTATCACTGGCTGCCCCTACCAGAAGCACTACTGGGCCTAGGCAGTGAAGCGGCCTGCGCTGAATTATTGGAACGCAGTGGCGTGGCCCTCACCCCCGGCGTGGGCTTTGGCCCTGGGGGCGAGGGCTGGCTGCGGCTGGCCCTAGTGGCAGAAGCAGCTGTGTTGCAGGAGGGAGCCGCTCGGCTTGGGGCTGCCCTAAGGCAATGGCCCTAGAGCAATGGCCCTAAGCCATGGCGGCGCCCTCCTGGCCCGCCAGCGGGGGCAGTTGCGCTTGCCCTGGCGCCTGCGGCTGGTGCCCATTTGCGGCAGCACGGAAGATTTATTAAGTGCCTGGCTGGCCACGGGGGTGCCGTTGCCGGTGGCGGTGCTGGCCAGGCGCCAACGCCAGGGCCGCGGTCAGCACGGTCGCCGCTGGCAATCCCCCGCCGGCGGGCTCTGGCTAAGTGCGGCGCTCCCCTGGGGCGGGGCAGCCCCCGAGGCCGAACGCTTGCCGTTACTGGTGGTGGAGGCCCTGGCGGCGGAACTGCGGCTGCTGGGCTTGGAGACCAGCATCAAGCCCCCCAATGACCTGATGGTGGAAAACCGCAAGTTGGCGGGGGTGCTTACGGCCATCCAGTGGCGGGGGGGGGAAATCCGGCACGTGCGCTTTGGATTGGGGCTGAATGGCCGCCATCCAATCCGCCCCCCTGGCGTAACGCTGGAGCAACTGCTGGGCCCCCGTTGTCCCCCCTGGCCCTGCCTGGTGGGCCTTGGCTTGCGGGCCCTGGAACGGCTTTGTCCAGAAACCTTTGACCCAAAGCATTAATCAGCCCAGGCTCCCTCTGCTGCAGTGGCACCGCATATTCCCTGAAAGTTCAGCAGCCCCTGCCCCCGGACCCCACCATGGAAATACCCCTTCTGCGCGCCTTGACCGGTCGCATACGGGTACCCGACTCACCCTTGAAAAGGTGACGGGAGGGGGAGCTAATCCCTCCCCCAATTAATTAAAGGTGGCTTAGTTCCGGCCTCAGGACAGGCTGAGCAAGCAACTGTGCTTTTTCAAAACCAGTTCGGTGAGCTTGGCCTTCTCGAGGGCGGAAAGCGCCTCAAGACTGCGCTGGGCCGAAGCCTTCTCCTCGGGGGTGCGGGCCTTGCCCAAAATTTCTGCAGACCATTTCTGGCGATCGGCATCGAGGGCCCTCTGCACTGCCGCCGTGGCAGCAGCTGGGCAGGGCCGCGGCGCCATAGGGGCCGCGGCGGCCCTAGCGGCTCCCCCGGAGTAAAGCCCAAGGGCTGCGGTGGCAGTAATCAACAGCGGCCGGATGCCAGCCATGGGGCCCCACGCAACCCACCTATCCTCGCCGCTAGCAGGGGCTGGCAGCCATGGGTGTGTTGTTTGCGTCGTTACTAGCATTGGCCCCCATGCCCGCCACCTTGGAAGAGGCCTGCGTTGAACTAGCCCAAAAAGTGGAGCTGGCCACTGCCACCGACGATCCCGCCCGGGTGCAACAGCTCAAGCTCTGGGGCCAGCAACGGCTGCTGCGGGCCTATGGCAGCGATGACTGTGGCCGCCGCCCATGAAGGCCCCGGGGTCCCCCAGGGGGGTGGAAGTAAATAGCAACGCCCATCCCCTGCGGCTATTCATGCGGGTGCTGGGGCCCGCCTACCTGGTGGCGGTGGGCTACATGGATCCGGGCAACTGGGCCACGGACCTGGCCGCCGGCTCCAGCTTTGGCTACCAGCTGCTGTGGGTGGTGGCGATCTCCAGCCTGATGGCGATGCTGCTGCAATCGCTCTGCTGTCGCCTCGGCATCGCCACCGGCCTAGACCTGGCCCAGGCCTGCGCCCGTTACCTCCCGGAATACTGGCGGATCCCCCTCTGGCTGCTAGCGGAAGGGGCGATTGTGGCCTGCGACCTGGCTGAACTGGTGGGCAGCGCCATCGCCCTGCAGCTGCTTTTTCAGCTGCCCCTGCCCTGGGGGGTGGCCCTCACCGCCCTAGACACCCTGGTGCTGCTGAGCCTGCAGCAATTTGGGATCCGGCGGCTGGAGGCCCTGGTGATCGCCCTGGTGTTGCTGGTGGGGGCCTGCTTTGCCGTGGAGATATTCCTGTTGCAACCCCCATGGGGGGAGGTGGCGGCCGGCTTTATTCCCCAGGCGGCCCACTTGGGCAATAGCCAGCAGCTCTACCTGGCCGCCGGCATTCTTGGTGCCACGGTGATGCCCCACAACCTCTATTTGCACTCCTCCCTGGTGCAATCCCGCCACTGGAGCATCCATCCCCGGGCCCGCCATTGGGCCCTGCGCTATTCCAGCCTGGATGCGGCATTGGCCTTGGGCTTTGCCTTTCTGGTGAATGCCTCGATCTTGGTACTGGCGGGGGGCAGCTTCCATGGGCGGGGGCTGCCTCCGGTAACCGATCTGAGTGAGGCCTACCGGCTGCTCACCCCCCTACTGGGCAGCGGCCTGGCCAGCACCCTATTTGCGGTGGCCCTGCTCGCCGCTGGCCAAAGCTCCACCCTCACCGCCACCCTGGCCGGCCAGGTGGTGATGGAGGGCTTCCTCAACCTGCGGCTGCCCGACTGGCAACGGCGGCTGATCACCCGGGGGCTAGCCCTGGTCCCGGCCCTAGCCACGGTGCTGCTGCTGGGCGACCAGGCCACCAACAAGCTGCTGGTGCTCAGCCAGGTGGTGCTCAGCCTGCAACTGCCCTTTGCCGTGATCCCCTTGGTGTGGTTTTGCGGCCGGCGGGGCTTGATGGGCGAACTGCAGGCCCCCCGCTGGCTACTGGGCTTGGCCTGGGCCTCCGCCGCCCTGATTGTGCTGATTAATGGCTCGCTGCTGCTGGCCCTGGCCCGGGGCCACTAGGGCCGATACAACGGGGCCTCTCGGCCCAGGCAGATGGGGGAATGGCAAAGGCCAAGGGCATGGATTAACGGCGGCTTAGGCCTCAGCTTTGCTCTGCTGGCCCTGGGGGCCGCCGGCGCTGGGCCGCCGCCGATTCCCGCCAGCGTTTCCGTGGCCGACCTGGGTAGCAACCGGGCGCTGCCACCGGAGCTGCGTAGCCATTTCAACCCCTTACCGCTGCCTCCCCCACGCCTGTTCTGGCTTGCCCCCAAGGATGGAAGCGGAGCCGAGCCCCCGTTGAATTTCCCCCTGGATCAAGCGGCCTGGGAGGTGAGCCCCTTTCAATGGCGCTATTCCGAGCAGCGCCGGGGCTGGCGCATGCATGCGGGGGTGGATCTGGTGGCCCCGGAGGGGGATCCGGTGCGCCCGGCCAGGGCCGGGCGGGTGCTGCTGGTGGATACGATTTCCGGCTATGGCATCACCGTGGTGCTGGACCACGGCGCCGGGCGCCAAAGCCTCTATGGCCACCTCTCGGCGGTGGATGTGGAGCCGGGTATGTGGGTGGAAACCAGCAGCTTGCTGGGCCGGGTTGGCCAAACCGGCCAGGCCTCCGGGCCCCATCTGCACTTCGAATGGCGCCAGCGCCAGGGGGATCAGATGCTGGCCGTGGACCCCTACCCCCTATTTGGGTTAAGTCCTCAGGCCCAGCCCATTAGCCGGCTGCCCTGAAAGAAAATGAAGGCCACCAGCCAGGCCAAGAGCAACGACCAGAACACAGATAACAAGGTGACCCCCCAGCGTTTTGACTCGCTGCGGATCACCGCCACGGTGGAAAGGCAGGGGGTGTATAGCAAGGTGAACAACATGAAGCTGTAGGCCTGGGTCCAGGAGATGTCTCGGGCTAGGGCATGGCCCAACTGCACCGAATCTGCCTGGTTGTAGATCACCGCCAGGCCCCCCAGCACGATTTCCTTGGCGATAAAACCAAACACCAGGGCAACGGTGAGCTTGGGGTTGATGCCGATCGGCTGCAGCAGGGGCTGCAGGGCAGCACCTAGCAATCCGGATAGGGATTGCTCTGAGGCGGGGGCCACCCCAAAGGGCAAGTTGTTGAGCAACCAAACCGCCACCACCCCGAAAATGATGAACTTGCGGCTCCAAAACCAGAAATGCCGCACCTCTCCCCAGGAACGCCCAAACATCTGCTTGGGGGTGGGGAAGCGATAGGGGGGCAATTCCAAAACCAATGGTTCCCGAGAAGGGAACTGCCCCTTAAAGATTAGGGCGGTGAGTATTGCCGCCAGAAAACTAATCAGGTAAAGGCTAAACAACACCGCCGCCCCCTGCTTAGGGGCAAACAAGGCAGCGGTCATGAACAGGAATACGTTCAGTCGAGCTGAACAAAGGGAGAAGGGAATCACCAACATGGTGAGAATCCTTAAACCCTTAGAGCGCATCACCCGGGTGCCAAGGATCGCCGGCACATTGCAGCCGAATCCCATTAAAGAGAGCACAAAAGAACGGCCATCCAGGCCAAGCCGTTCCATCAGCGCATCCATCAGGAAGGCCGCCCGGGAGAGGTAACCGCTGTCTTCCACCACGGCCATGGCCAGGAAAAACAGAAAGATCACCGGCAGGAAAGCCGCCACCGTGCCGATGCCCTGGTACAGGCCCTCCAGCAAAAACCCCCTCACAAAGGCCGGGGCCCAGGCCAATAGCGGGGTCAACACTGCACTGCCAAAGCCATCTAAGAGCTGGGCCAGCAACCCCTGCAGCGGCACCCCCAAGGCATAGATGGCCTGAAACATCAGGAACATCACCAGGAAGAAAAGCGGTAACCCCAGCAACGGATGCAGCAGGAGCTGATCCAGGCGCCGGGTGCGCTGATCACGCAGGCGCTCGGGGAGCTGCACACAGGCGTTCAGGAGCTCGGCCAAGCGAGCTTCCAAATCGGCCTCCCCGGCCCCCAGCCGCTCCTCCAGCTCTTCCGCCCGCCGCGGCGGGCCCGCCTGTTGGGCCAGGGCGGCGGCCATGGCCTGCTCGGCAGCATGGAAGCCATCGCCGTATTTGGCACTGATCAAGAGCACCGGCAGGGAGAGCCGCTGGCTGAGGGCCTCGGTGTTGATGCGTACGCCGAATCGCTTCGCCTCATCGCCCATGTTGAGCAGCACCAGGGCTGGCAAACCCAGCTGTTGCACCTGCAGAGCTAGGCGCAATTGGCGATCGATTTGGCTGGCATTGAGGATCAGCACCAGCAGATCCAGCGGGGTGCTCTCCAGGAAACGCCGCACGATGGCTTCGTCCTCCGACAGGCCGTGCAGGTCGTAGATGCCGGGCAGGTCAATCAGCTGGACGTTCTGACCTTGGAGCTGAACATTGCCCTGGTGCAGGTCCACCGTGAGCCCAGGCCAATTACCGATGGGCGAATGGCTGCCGGTGATGCCATTAAAGAAGGTGGATTTGCCGGAATTGGGCATGCCCACCAGGGCCATAGTCATGCCGCTTGGGGGGTAGTACGGGGTGCAATTCGAATGTGGTTGGCATCCACCCGCCGCAGCATCAATTCGGTCATGCCCACCCGCACATGCAGGGGACCGGCCATCCAAGCCCGGCGCAACAGGTGAATCCGCTGACCCTGGCCCAAACCCAATGCCTTAAGCCGCCGCATCAAACCGAGGTCTCCCCCCAACGACTCGATGGTGGCCGACTCCCCAGGCCGCAGGGCCGACAGGGGACTGGTATCGGACTGATGCCCCAACAAATCCTCTTGCAAACGACTCTCAATATCTTATCAGGGGTGTTCCTAGGTTCTGCCCATGGAAGGAGTGGCCATCAAGGTGCTGCCCCGCAGCAGTCGCAACCAGGTGCTGGGCCTGCGGAACGGGGCCGTGGCCATCAAGCTCCAGGCGCCACCGGTGGAGGGCGCCGCCAATGCAGCCCTAGTTAGTTATCTGGCCGCCCTGCTGGGGGTGGCAAAACGGGATGTGTGCCTCCTGCGCGGGGACACCAGTCGCCAAAAACTGATCTCCGTGGCGGGCTTCAACGCCCCAGCCCTGCGGGCAGAGTTGCTGCGCCACGGCAGCCCGGCCGCTGCGGCAGATCCCGATTAGATCCCCATTAGATCCCGATTAGCCATGCCACCGGCCAACGCCAGGGCCCTTATCCAGCAGTGGTGCCAGGAACAGCACGCCAGCGGCAGCCGCATCCTTGGGCTGTGCGCCCCACCCGGCAGCGGTAAAAGCTGGCTCTCCAGGCAAATAGCTGGGGTGGCCAGCCTTTCAATCGATGATCTCTACTGGCCCCAACCGCAACTGCAACAGCAGCAGCGGGGCCTGCCCGGCAGCCACGACCTGCCCCTGCTGGCCCAGATCCTTGACGACTTCCGCCGCCACGGCCAGGCCGAGGCCCCCTGTTTTGACAAAAGCCTGGCCGGCGGCGCCGGCGACCGCCGCGGCCAGCGCCAGCTCCAGGGCGAACTGCTGCTGCTGGAGGGCTGGTGCGTGGGCGCCCGGGGGCTGCCCTTACTGGAGCCCTACGCCCCGATCTGGGCCAAGCTAGATGGCCTTTTATTGCTCGAACCGCCAAACCCTGGGAGGGTGCGGCGCTGGCGCCTGCAGGCGGAGGCCCGCCAACGGCGGGTCGGGGGCGGCGCCCTTTCGGCCGGCGCCGTAGGGGCAATGCTGGAACGCTTTTACAAATGCTTGCCCCCAGAAACCTGCTTTGCCCCCCTGCTGGAGGCACCGGCCCTGCCCAGCTGGAGCCTGCAACTCGACTACCAACGGCGACCGCAGGGGCCCCTGCGGTGCCTACGGTCGTAGCGCCGGTGGCATAAACCATGGAATCACTCGATCTCCAACAACTGCAGGAGCTGCTCTCCCGCTGGGGGTACGGGGTGATCTTTGGGGGCATGCTGCTGGAAAACGCTGGCCTGCCCCTGCCAGGCGAAACAATCACCCTGGTGGGTGGCTACGCCGCCGGCAGTGGCCAACTCAACCTGCTGGGGGTGATGGGCGCCGCGGCCAGTGGCGCAATCCTGGGGGACAACATCGGCTACTGGGTCGGCCGCCGGGCTGGCTGGCCCCTGATGGAACGGCTGGGGCGGCTGCTGCGCATCAGCCCCGAACGGCTAGAGAAACTGCAGGAAGGTTTTCGATCGAATGCCGGCAAGGCGGTGCTGCTCGGCCGGTTTGTGGCGGTGCTGCGGGTGCTGGCTGGTCCTATGGCTGGCGCCGTGGGCATGCCCTACCGGCGGTTTCTGCTCTGTAACAGCCTCGGGGCGGTGCTTTGGTCTAGCTCGATGGTGAGCCTTGCCTGGCTGGGGGGCCGATGGCTACCCCTGGAGCAGCTGCTTTCTGGGGTAGTGAAATTTGGCCTCGGGGCCTTGGCCCTGGTGCTGATCAGCCTTGCGCTGCCGGCGTTGCTGGAAAGGCGCCTGGAGAATCAGGTCCAATTACCACCGAAGTCGTCGTCAAAACCTTCGTAGGGCATGAATTCATTCCAGCCCGGGCTGGCCTCATCCATTAGGCCGTATTGGGCATCGATGGCATCAGTGGCCGTGTTGCCCGTGGGCTGGGTGTCGCAAGTAACGCTGCCATCGGCGGCGGTGCTGCAGTTGTCAAACACCACCCCAGCGGTGGCTGGGACCCCATAACTAAGCAGCAGGCCTAGGCCGATAATCGTGACGCCTAGTCCGTTCTTCAGCACTCGATGTACACCGATTGGACCGCCGTCATTCTGCTGCTTCTTAGCGCCATCCCCCTGGCAGCAGTGGTAGCCACCGCCGCCTTCTTTATTTGGCGCTCGAAACAGAAGCGCTGAGCAACTGCTGCCTGGCCAACCTATTGAGGCCCATGGTTTCCATCGGGGCGGGCACCACCCCCTTGGCCAAGCAGTGCAGGCAGGTGCGGTAGTGATCACTGCCAAGCCGCAACACACCGGCACCACCGCAGCTGAGGCATTGCACCTGGGATTTGGTCTGGAGACTTTCGATCGGTGGCTCAGCCATGGGATGGCGCTGATTTACTTCGTTCAGTTTGGTCAGACTTTGAGCACCTAATCCAGGAACCTTCCTTAAGAACTGCTACCAGCGCCGCTTCCTAAAAATTTCCTGAAGTAATTCCTGGGCGCTAAGCACAGAACCCGGCGGTAACCAACCCAGTTCCGTTGCCCATTGGCCCACCAGCTCGGCGGCGCCAAAACCCCGCTCCCGCCAGCCCGCCAGGCCCGTGGCCCCCTCCCGCTTAGCCAGCCTTTGCCCCTGGCCATCGCGCACGAGGGGCACATGCCAGTAGCTGGGCGGGGCCTGGGCCAACAGCTGCATCAGCGCCACCTGGGGGCCCGTGGCATGCCAGAGGTCTTCGCCACGCACCACCGTGCTGATGCCCAGCCAAAGCTCATCCACGGCGGTGGCCAGGTGATAAGCCAAAAAGCCATCGGCCCGCCGCAGCACCACATCCCCCACCTGGCTGGCGCCATCCAACTGCTGGGGCCCTGGACCCAACTCCTGCCAACCAATTGGCGCCGCCGGCAACCGCAGGCGCCAGCTGGGCAAACGCCCGGCCTCGGGCCCCCAACCATGGCCCGCCTGGCGACAGCTCCCTGGATACACGGGCCAGGCCCCATGGGGGGCCGAAAGATCCGCCAGCAGCCGGCGGCTACAACGGCAGGGGTAAAGCAAACCGGAGCGGCGCAGGGCCGAAAGCACGGTGTTGTAAAGCCCACGGCGCTCGCTTTGGCGCACCAGCGGGCCATCCCAAGCCAGCCCGAGCCATTGCAAATCAGCCAGGGCCCCCTGCTCAGCTCCGGCTCGATTGCGGGGGGTGTCTAGGTCGTCAATCCGCAGCAGCCACTCACCGCCCCCCTGCCGGGCCTGGAGCCACGACAGCAGGGCCGTGCGTAGGTTGCCCAGGTGCAAGGGGCCGCTGGGGCTGGGGGCATAGCGGCCCCGGGGGCCCTGGGAGCGCTGGGCCTGGGCAGCGAAAAGCGCCCCCCGCGTATGGGCAGGGAGCGCTTCCAGTAACTGATTAAGCAAGGGCTACTGCCAGTCAGGGGCTGAATCAGCCTTGAACGCGGTCCTTGAACATCTTGCCGGCGGTGAAGGCAGGCACCTTCTTGGCGGGGATGGCGATTTTTTCACCGGTTTTAGGGTTCAAACCCTGGCGGGCGGAACGCTCGCGCGATTCAAAGGAACCAAAACCAAGAATCGAAACCTTTTTGCCTTCTACAACGGAATCAATGATGGTTTCGATGGCCGCATCGACCACCTGGGACACATCAGTTTTGGTGAGCTCGGTGCGAGCAGCCACCAGGTTGACCAGATCAGCTTTGTTCATGGGGGAGGTAATCGGGAATCTCGAGCCAGCGGAATGCTGAACGGGCAAGGAAAGTCCCGCCCACCGTGGAGAGGAACGCGCCAATCGTATGGAAGAGGACCGATGGGCGCAACCACATATTCCAGCAATTGCAGTGCTTTTGCCCGATCAGGGCGATTCAAGCAATGCCTGGGCCCCGGCCAGGGCCGCCGCCCCATCCCCCACCAACTTGCCACCACCAACGGCGCCAAGCCCTGCGGCGCAAGCGATCTCAGCGGGTGAGCCCCCGGGCAACCAGGCCAAAAGCTGGGCAAAGCTGCGCTTTTGGCGGGGCCAATGGAAGGTGGCTTCCGTCCTTTGCAATTTCACCCCTCCCTGGCGTTGGGGCCAGAGCAAACGTCCGCAGAACAGCACATCGCGGCCAGATTGGGACCAATGCAGCACGCAGGAGCCAGGGCTGGGGCCCGGCGTCCAGAGCATGCGCAGGCCCGGCTCAAGCTCCAAACCCGTGCCAAAAACCTGGCGTTGCTCCAGGGTGGGCAGCAGGTAGGCCTCCTGCTCCTGCACAAGCACCGGCCAACCCAGCTGCTGTTGCAGGCGCCGACAACGGCCATGGCCCTGGCGATGGGTGAGCACAATCAGCCCCGGGGGTTGGGCCTGGAGAAAAGCGAGGTGATCCTCCTTAAGCAATGGCACATCCACCAGCACCGAACGGCCGGCCGACGAGTGCAACAGCCAGGCGCTACCCCCGGCGCTATCGCGGCTGGGGGGGAAAACCCAAAGGCCAGGAAAAAGTGACTGAATCGTCATTCCTCCCATTTCAGGCCATTGCCTGATTACGGTCAGCCTCAAAAGGGCAAAAAGCGATGGTCTTTGGCAGCGGCCGCCCCTGGCCCCTGGGCAGCAGCCAGATCCCAGGGGGCGTGAATTTCTGCGTGGCCGCCCCCCTAGCCACAAAGGTGGAGCTACTGATTTTTGACCACGGCGATGCCCCCGAACCAAGCCTCACCATCAGCCTCGGGGAACAAAACCGCAGCGGCGACTTTTGGCATACGGCCGTGGAGGGGTTGGGCCTCGGCTGTTGCTATGGCTATCGGGTGTATGGCCCCCTGGGCCGGGGAAACCACGGCTTTAACCCCGCCAAGGTGTTGCTCGACCCCTGCGCCCGGGCCATCGCCGGCTGGAACGTTTACAACCGCGAGGCGGCCACCGGCGACAAGCCCAACACCGACTGCTGCCTCAAGGCGGTAGTTACCGATCGGGATCGCTTTGATTTCGAGCGCTTCCCGCGGCCCCGCCATAGCTGGCGCAACACGGTGATCTATGAGCTGCATCCCGCTGGCTTCACCAAGGGGGAGCACAGCCCGGCGCCGCCGGAACACCAGGGCAGTTTCCTCGGCCTGATCGATGCCCTGCCCTACCTGCGCAGCCTGGGGGTAACGACCATCGAGCTGTTGCCTTCGATGGCCTTTGATCCCCACGATGCCCCCGCTGGGCGGCTCAACTATTGGGGCTACAGCCCGCTCAGTTGGTTTGCCCCCCACCCCGGCTACGTGGCTGGGGATGATCCCCTGGGGGGGCGCCAGCAGGTGCGGGCCCTGGTGCAGGCCTGCCATGCCGCTGGCCTCGAGGTGTTCATTGATGTGGTGTACAACCACACCGCCGAGGGCCACGGCGATGGCCCCACCCTCAGCTGGCGAGGTTTCGCCGACCGCAACTACTACCTCCAGGCCGAGGACGGCAAATACCAAGACGTTTCTGGCTGTGGCAACAGCATTGCCGCCAATGACCCACTGGTGCGGCACCTGATTCTGGAATCGATGCGTTGCTGGGCCCTGGAGTTAGGGGTTGATGGCTTCCGCTTCGACCTGGGGGCCGCCCTCACCCGCGGCCAAGACCTCACCCCCCTAGATCACCCGCCCCTCTACGAATCGATGGAGGCCGACCCGGAGCTGGCCGACCTCAAATTGGTGAGTGAACCCTGGGATTGCGGTGGTCTCTATCGACTCGCTGATTTCCCGGCAAAACGGGTGGGCACCTGGAATGGCCGTTACCGCGATGACCTGCGGCGCTTCTGGAAGGGGGATGAAAGCACCGCCTGGAACCTGGCGGAAGGCATAAGCGGTAGTCCGAATTTATTTGGCGGCATCCCAGCCAAACCTGGACGCACCATCAACTTCATTACCGCCCACGACGGCTTCACCCTCAACGATTTAGTTAGTTACAACGACAAGCACAACCTCGCCAACGGTGAAGACAACCGCGACGGTGACTCCCACAACAACAGTTGGAACCATGGGGTGGAGGGCCCTTGCACCGACAAAGCGATTAACACCCTGCGCCAACGGCAAATGCGCAACATGCTTTCCACCCTGCTGCTCTCCCCCGGGGTGCCGATGTTGTTGATGGGCGATGAGGTGCACCGCAGCCAGGGGGGCAACAACAACAGCTGGTGCCAAGACAATCCCCTCGGCTGGATGGCCTGGCAGGGGGATGCCGACGCAGACGCCCTGGTGCTGTTTATGCAAAGGCTGCTGCGGCTGCGCCAACAACTACAACCGCTAATAAATCCTGAGAAACCGTTTGAACCTATTTGGCACGGGGTGGAACTAAACAAACCGGATTGGGCCAGCTGGTCCCATTGCTTTGCCTGGAGCTTGACCGGCGAAGACCAGGCTCCACAACTCTGGTGCGGGCTGAATGCCTACTTCAAAGCGCTTCACTTTGATATTCCCAAAAGCGCCTGCGGGTGGCGGCGGGTGATCGACACGGGCCTGCCCCCCGGCGACGACCTGCCCGAAGAGCCCCCCCTCTGGCGGCCCCCCTCGGCGCCCATGGAAAGCCGCAGCCTGATGTTGCTGGTGGCCGCGGATATTCCGTTAAAACTTTGAAAATCAAGCGGGCGGCGGGAATCGAACCCGCATCATCAGCTTGGAAGGCTGAGGTTTTACCACTAAACTACGCCCGCAGTTGTTGGCCGCGGCCCTGGGCTCGGAGCAGCGGCTCAGAGGCCATTGGCCCCAACATTGTGCAGCATGATGGGCGCCGCCTGAATCGCTTCGTTTGACAAGCCCCTCCCAACGCCGACTGCTCTGGAGCTATGGCATCGGCGATGCCGGCACGGGCATGGCCGCCACCCAGATGGGCTTCTACCTATTTGTGTTCTTCACTTCCGTGGTGGGTTTACCCCCCTGGATGGCCGGCTCAGTGCTGATGGTGCTGAAGATCTGGGATGGGGTGAATGATCCCTTTGTGGGCTTCCTCAGCGACCACACCAAGCACCGGCTCGGCCCAAGGCTGCCTTGGATTATCTGGGGGGCAATACCCCTGGGCCTGGCTGTAATGGCCACCTGGTGGGTGCCGCCAGGCGGGATATGGATGAAATTCGGCTTTCTGGTGTTTATCGCTTTCCTCACCCAAACCACTTACACCTGCGTAAATCTGCCCTACTCGGCCCTGGCGGCGGAGCTCACCAGCGATGTAGACCAACGCACCCGCCTCAATGCCGCCCGCTTCACGGGCTCAATCCTGGCGGGCCTCACCGGCATCGTGATGGCCGCCTGGCTGATCAATGGTGATGGTGCCGCCGGCTACCAGCGCATGGGGATTATTAGTGGCTTGATGATTGCCTGCGGCACCTTGATCTGTGCCTGGGGTCTAAAACCCTTTGCGATCAATTGCCAACACCCCAGCAATAAGCCAGAACCGCTGGCCCAACAACTACTGCGCATTGCCCGCAATAACCGTTTCCTCCAGGTGCTTGGCCTTTACCTGCTGCTCTGGTGCGCCCTGCAGTTGATGCAGCCCGTGGCCCTGCTCTACCTCTCGGTGGTGATGCACCTGCCCGAAAGCTGGAGCACCTGGATCCTGGTGCCCTTTCAGCTCAGTGCCCTGGCCGGTTTACAGCTGTGGAGCTGGGTCAGCAGCCGCTGGGGGCGCATTCCAGCCCTGCGTTGTGGCTCGCTGATTTGGGTTGGTTCCTGCCTGGTGGCGATGGTGCTGAGGCCCCTCAACGGGGACCTGGCCCCGTTCGGCTCCTTTGGCAACGGCGTTGCCCTGATCCTGCTGGTGCTCACAATCATGGGGGTGGGGCTGGGGGCCGCCACCGCTTATTTGATCCCCTGGTCGCTGCTGCCGGATGCCATCGATGCTGACCCGGATAAACCAGCCGGGCTTTACACCGCCTGGATGGTGATCATTCAGAAAATCGGCATCGGTTTCAGTGTGTTCATGCTTGGTAATGGCCTCAGCCTGAGTGGCTACCGGGCGGCCGCCGGCATGGTGCAACCGGATTCAGCCCTAACCACGATTCGGCTTTGCATGGGAGTGATCCCAGCGGTGATGGTGGTGTTGGGGCTGCTGGTGGTGCGGCGCTGGCCGCGGCGGGTGCACAGCCATGGGGTGTTGCCGTGAAAGCCCCCCGCTGGCTAAGGCGCCTGGGCAGCAGTGCCCTAATCGGTGGCCAGGCCCTGGCGGCCGTGGCCAGGGGCAAGGTGAATCTCTCGGAACTCACCGACAACCTGATGGAGGCCGGCCCCTCCAGCTTCCTAGTGGTGATGATCACCGGCCTGGCCGCGGGCACGGTGTTCAACATCCAGGTGGCCGCTGAACTCACCAAACAGGGGGCCGCCTCCACCGTGGGCGGCATCCTCGCCCTGGGGCTCTCGCGCGAAATCGCGCCGCTGCTTACCGCCACCCTGCTCACGGGCAAGGTGGCCACCGCCTATGCGGCATCCCTGGGCACGATGAAAGTGACCGAACAGATCGATGCGATCACAATGCTGCGCACTGATCCGGTGGAGTATCTGGTGGTGCCCCGGGTGCTGGCCCTGCTGGTGATGGCACCGGTGCAGTGCCTGCTTTTCTTCATCGTGGGGATTTGGTCAGGCCAGCTGAGCAGCACCGCCCTCTATCGGATTCCGCCCAACGTCTTTTGGACTTCGGTGCGCACCTGGATGCAACCCAGTGATGTGCCCTCAATGCTGCTAAAAGCCACAGTATTTGGCCTAGAAATCGCAATCCTGGCCTGTGGCTGGGGGCTCACCACCCGGGGCGGCCCCAAGGAAGTGGGCACCAGCACCACCGGGGCCGTGGTTATGACTTTGGTGGTAATCGCCCTCACCGATGTGGTGCTTACTCAACTGCTCTATGGCTGAACTTTCCCATGGCTGAAAAAAACCCCCCAGCGCTGCCGGCGGTAACCCTCGCCCCCCGCCCCTGGCTGGCCCTGGGGCTGCTGGCCCTGGCAGCCGGCCTGCTGCTGGTGTGGTGGCCAGCGGCGGCAGGCCTGGGCTTGTTTGGCTTGTTTCTGCTGCTGCAAACGGCGCTGTTGCGCCTGCGCTTTGAGCCAGAGGCCCTGGTGGTGGTGCGCCAGGGGGTGGAAATCCGCCGCTTCCCCTATGGGGATTGGCTGAGCTGGCGAGTGTTTTGGCCGCCAGTGCCAGTGCTTTTCTATTTCCGCGAGGTGCACAGCATCCATTTCCTGCCGATGCTTTTTGATGCCACAGCCCTGGCCAGGGAACTGAACCAGCGCCTGGATCCCCAGCTCAACAGGCCAGCGGCATCCGTTCCCAGCGCTGAAATTGCAAATGGGGCTGGAGACGAAGTTCCTTCCCGGCCCGAATAAAACGGAAGTGCCATAACTGCCCGGCCCCCACGCAGTAGCCGTTCAAGTTGGCGATACCTAGCCCCTGCTGGGCACTCACCAACTGCACCTGGCCCCCTAGGGCCTTGCTCAATCGCCTACGGATCAACCGCTGCATCGGCAGAGATACGCCCTGGTTCATGGGACCAGCCAACGAAGTTGCGCCCTTGGTCATACCCGAGCTGACTGAGACAAGGGGACACCAGGGGGGATACTTTGTATCTTGAAATACATTTCAACCCCCCTGGCCCTGGCGGTGTCACACTGCCCTCAGCCCCCCAAAGCGCTGTGGATGAGCCTTGGCAGCAGCTGGCCCTCCAGGAGCTGCAACAAAAGCGCCAGGACCTGGAAGCCGAGATCACCAGCCTGGAAGCGCGCAGATTGCAACTGCAAAAAGAGATCGATAGCCATTTCGTTGGCCAGGCCGATGGCGTCAGTCGACGGGTAAAGGCCTTCCAGGAGTACCTAAATGGCGCCCTCCAGGGGCTGGCCCAAAGCGCAGAACAACTGCAACTGGTGCCAGAAACCCTGGCGGTGCAGCCCTCCCCCCTAGACAAACAGGCCAGCGGCGGCGCGGCGGCGGCCGCAGAGGTGGCCCCCAGCGTTGCCAATGGCCTGTTTAGCCATGAAGCGCCATTGATTGGCGAGCGCCTGGCCCGCTACCGGGATAGCCCCGACTTCTATGCCGAACCGTGGCAGCTGCGCCGCAGCCTTGATGACAGCGCCGTGGCGGTGTTGCAAACCTGGTTCCTGGAGCAGGGGGGCCGGGGGGCCCAACCCAGTGGCGGCAGCCGCAGTCGCAACGTGCTGGTGACCTCCGCCGCCATCAGCGTGCTGGGGGAGCTCTACGGCGACCGCTTCCAAACCCTGGTGTTGGCCGGCCAACCGGAACGGCTGGGGGAATGGCGGCGGGGGCTGCAGGATTGCCTGGGGCTCACCCGGGAGGATTTCGGGCCCAACAGTGGGGTGGTGCTATTTGAACGGGCCGATGCCCTGGTGGAACGGGCCGACCGCCTTGAGGAACGGGGGGAATTGCCCTTCATCGTGGTGGATGCGGCGGAACTCTCGGTAGACATCCCGATCCTGCAATTTCCGCTCTGGCTGGTGTTTGCCGCCGATGCCCAGGAACTCGCCTTTGAAGAGGAGCTGCTGTGACCACCCCCCTGATCGGCCCCGCCCTGCCAGGGCTGGTGCTGCTGGCCGCCTATCTGCTCGGCTCCATCCCCAGCGGCTACCTGGCGGGCCGCTGGTGTGCAGGCATCGATCTGCGCCAGCTGGGCTCGGGCTCCACCGGCGCCACCAACGTGCTGCGCCAGGTGGGCAAAGGCCCGGCCCTGGTGGTGTTTCTGGTGGATGTGCTCAAGGGCACCGCCGCCGTGCTGCTGGCCAAGGCCCTGCTGGGCTCTGCGTCCCATGGCTGGGTGGTGGCCGCTGGCCTAGGCGCCCTGGCTGGCCACAGCTGGCCCCTGTGGCTGGGGGGCAAGGGGGGCAAAGCGGTGGCCACGGGTCTTGGGGTGCTGCTGGGGCTGGTGCCGGCCGTGGGCTTGGCCTGCTTTGGCATCTTTTTGGCCCTGTTCAGCTTTAGCCGGATCGTGTCGCTGGCCAGCCTCGGGGCGGCCTTCAGCCTGCCGCTGCTGATGCTGGCCGCCGGCGCGCCGCCCGCCTACCTGGCCCTGGGGCTGCTGGCGGGGTTGCTGGTGATTTGGCGCCACCGCACAAACCTGCAACGGCTGCTGGCGGGCACCGAACCCCGGGTGGGCGGCAAAACCTAACGAAGGGCGCGACTGCGTTCCGAGGCGCTGAGCACCGCTTCGATCAGGGCGGAGCGCAGGCCCGCCTGCTCCAGCACCCGCAGGCCGGCAATGGTGGTGCCCGCCGGGCTGCTCACCATGTCTTTTAGTTGGCCCGGATGCAGCCCCTGCTGCTCCAGTAGGGCCATGCTGCCACTCAACATCTTCTGGGCCAGGGGGGTGGCCAGGGCCCTGGGCAAACCGGCGGCCACCGCCCCATCGGCCAGGGCCTCCACCACCAGGGCCGCAAAGGCCGGCCCGGAGGAGGTGAGGGCCAGGAAGCCATCCAACTGGCTTTCCGGCAGTTCAAAAACCTCACCCACCTGGCCAAACCAACGCTGCACCTGCTGGCGCTGGCTGGGGCCCACCGCCTCCCCGTAGGCAAGCCCCACCAAGCCCTGGCGCACCAAAGCTGGCGTGTTAGGCACGGCGCGCACCACCCGCCAGCCAGGGAAACTGGCCTGCAACCGCTCCAGCCGCACCCCGGCCAACACAGAAATCAGCAGGGGCGCCCCCCCATGGGCCCGGGGGGCGGGGGGCCCCATGGGGGCCCACTGGCTCAAAAAAGCATCGAGCTGCTGGGGCTTAAGCGCCAGCAACACAAAATCGGCCCCCAGGGCAGGGCGGGGATCAAGCCCCACGGCTATGCCAAACCTCTGGGCCAACTGCTCTGCCGAGGCGGCACTGGCCACACAGGCCCGCAGCTGGGGGGGGGTGAGCTCACCGAGCTCTAGCAGGGGCTGCACCAGCGCCTGGGCCATGCGGCCCAGGCCAATCACCCCAAGGGATAGCTCAGCCGTTGATGACATCCTGGCGACCCCAGGCGGGACTGGGGGCTGCCGGTTGCTCAGCACTGGTGTCTCGGCTCATCACGCTGGGGGAAGCGGACTCCTCGGAACTGGCGGTGGTGACGGTTACACAGCTAGGGGCAAACAGAAAAATGCTTTCCCCCACCCGCTCCTGGTGGCCATCGATGGCAAAGGTGCCCCCTGCCACGAAATCCACAGCCCGCTGGGCCTGATCTGGCTCCATCATCGTGAGATTAAGGATGATGGTTTTGCGCTCCCGCAGGGCCTGGATGGCCTTGGGCATTTCATCGAAACTGCGGGGCTCCATCACGATCACCTCCGCGGCGGCGGAGGAAATGCCGGGCATCCCAATCACGTTGGAGCCCACAAAGCTGTCGCCCATTTCAAATTGACCGATCGAGGCGAGGGCACCGCCGCGGCTAAAGCCGGACTCCGAGGGTTCGGCGGGCTCGTCGTACTCCAGGTCGTCATCGTAGTCACCGTCTAGGTAGTCATCGCCTATGACCACCGATTTCAGACGTGAAAACAACGACACCGTCTGGACCTCTCATGACGTGATGCTCCTAGATAGCGTCCAGAAGCGACCGCTGCAACCTTTCAGTCACAGGTTGGTGGGATTTTATCCGGGTTTGGGGGCTGGTTAAAGAGACCGCCGCCGATCCGCACCAGGGTGCTGCCGCCGGCCACGGCCAAGGGCCAGTCGCCACTCATGCCCATGGAACGGCCCGGCAAGCCCAGCTCGGTGCCCAACTGGCAGGCCTGCCCGTAGAGGGCACCTAGGGCCTCGGCCCCAAGACCAAAGGGCGGCATCAGCATCACCCCGAGCCAGCTGAGCGCCGGCAGGGCCCTGAGCTGGGGCCAGAGGCGCCGCAGCTCCTCGGGTTCAAAACCGGTTTTAGTGGGGTCTGGCAGCAGTTTCACCTGGGCATAAAGCCGCGGCCCATGGCCCTCCTCTTGGGCAATCCGGCTAATCCTTTCCGCCAGGGCAGCGCTGTCTACCCCATGGAAGGTGCCAAAACTGGCCAGCAGGGGCCGCACCTTATTGGCCTGGATGCGACCAATGAAATGCCAATCGAGCTCTAACAAATCCCGCAGCTCGAGCTGCTTGGCCTGGGCCTCCTGCAAGCGATTTTCGCCAAAACTGCGCTGGCCGGCGGCGTAGAGCTCGCGGATCTCAGCCGCCGGCCGCCCCTTACTCACCGCCAGTAATTGCACCGCCGGCGGCAGCTGCTGGCGCAACAAATGCAGTCGCTCAACCAGGGGGGAGTCCATGGCCGCCAGGGCAAAGGAGCAAACGCAGAGCTAACAACTCACTCAAAGATGAAATCAAATCAAAGCAAGCTCAAATAAAGGTGAGATCAAATAACTTCTGCCACATCGCCAAATCACCGGACTGCTGACGCCGTTCCCGCATCAAATTCTGTTCGGCCAGGAAGCGGGCATCTAGCAGCGGCATCGCCTCAAAACTGGCCCCCCTGGGTTGGTGGGTGACCCGGAAAAACATGCGCTGGGCATAGAGAGTGGCATACACCTCCTGGGCCTCCCCCGCCGGGCACACCCGATAGAGCAAACCAAAGCTGGGGTGATTCAGATATCTCTCAGCACTCACTGGGGGCTTCTCCCAAGGAATCGGCTTAAACGCCACCGAACTGCAGCCTTAGGGCCAGCAGTAGCAGCAACACAAAACAACCGGCCCTATCCAACCAGACCGCCGGTTGCGGGGGCAGCCGCAGGTCCCGGGGGGCCAGCCAGCTGCCACCCCGGGCCAATAACGCCTCAGCCCCCTGCTCCGCCCGCAGCAGCACATTGGCCAGCAGCCTTTCCCCCACTGCAAGCACCAAGCCCAGGGACGCCTTCCAACCCAGCTGGCGCAGGTTCACCGCCCGGGTGGCCAGGGACCGCAACAGGTTCTGGAACTCCTCCTGGGCCAGGGGCAAAAAGCGCAGGGCTAGTAACAACTCAAAACCCAGCCGATCCACGGGCAGGCCCAGCCGGACCAAGGGTTGCAACAGGGCACTGATGGCCCAGGCCAATTCCTCCGCCGGGGTGCTCACCAAGAGCAGGTTGGCGCTATGGATAACCGTGAATAAAAGGGTGGCGGTGTTAACCCCCAGCTCCGCCGAACGGCGGGTAACCCGCAGGGGACCGGCCTCCAGCAGAAGCCAACGGGGGCCCGCCGGCAGGGGCGCCACCGCCAGCTCCTGGGGGGGCCGTTGCACCGGCAGGGGCCGTTCCTGGGGGCTGGGCAGCAGGGCCGCCAGCAGCCCCACGCAAAGGCTGAGGGCGAGCAACCCTGGGAGGCTGCGGCGCCAGAGCCGCAGGGGTAGGCCACTGGCAACGGTAACCAGCAGCAACAAAGCCACTAAGCCCAGGCGCCAGCCGGGCCCTGCCAGCACCGGCGTGAGCAAAAAGGCCAGGGTCCAGGCAAATTTGAGGCGGGGATCCAGCCGGCGCAACCAGCCGCCTTCCCCATCCACGTATTGGCCAATCGGCAGCTGACGCAGCCAGTCCATCAGCGATTCGCAGCCCTGGCCTGTTCCTTCTCGGCATCCCTTTCCTGTTTACCCCGCCAGAACAACCGCACCGGAGAGCCTTCAAAACCAAGGCCCTCGCGGATCTGCCGTTCCACATAACGGCGGTAGGTGTCGCCAAACAGCTTCGGTTCGTTCACAAACAGGGTGAAACTCGGGGGCCGCACCGCCACCTGGGTGCCGTAATAAAGGCGCCCCTGGCGGCCGCCGCGGGTGGTGGGCGGACTGCGCCAGCTGAGGGCCTCCTGCAGCACTTCGTTGACCACGGAGGTGGACACCCGGCGCCGGTGTTGCTCCACCGCCAGGGCCGCCAGGGGGAAGATGCGCTCCACCCGCTGGCCCTTGAGGGCGGAGATAAACAACATCGGCGCCCATTCAAGGAAATAGAGCTTGGAGCGCAGATGTTTTTCCATGGCTGGAAGGGTGTGGCTGTCCTTCTCAATCAGGTCCCATTTGTTTACCACCACCACGCAGGCGCGGCCGTCCTCCTCGATGCGGCCCGCCAGCCGTTGGTCTTGCTCGGTAACGCCCTCCTCGGCGTCAATCACCAGCACACACACATCACTGCGTTCGATCGCCTTAAAGCTGCGGTTGATGCCAAAAAATTCAGGGCCATAGCTAACGCTGCGGCGGCGGCGAATCCCAGCGGTATCAAGCAGTTTCCAGGGTTTGCCCTCCCGTTCAATCGTCGTGTCGATGGTGTCTCGGGTGGTGCCCCGGATCGGACTAACGATCGAGCGATTCTCACCACAGATCGCATTGAGCAGGCTGGATTTGCCCACGTTTGGCCTGCCGATAATCGCCAGTTGAATCGGCTCCTCGGTGGCCTCATCGCCCAGGCTGGGGGGCAAAAAGGTGAGCACCTTGTCGAGTAGATCGCCGGTGCCGGCCCCATGGATCGCCGAAATCGCATGGGGTTCCCCCAGGCCCAGGCCCCAAAACTCGGCCGCCATCGAGAGCCCCTGGTCGGGGGACTCACATTTATTAACCGCCAGCAGCACTGGGCAAGCCTGGCTGCGCAACCATTCGGCGATGGTTTCATCGGCGGCGGTGATGCCCTGCTGGCCGTCCACGATCACCAGGGCCACCGAGGCCTCGGCCATGGCCAGCCGGGCCTGCTCGCGGATTTCCGGCAGGTATTCACTGTCGTCGTCGAAGACGAGACCGCCCGTATCCACCACCTTGAAGGTGCGATCCCCCCAGTAACCCTCCTGGTAGGTGCGGTCCCGGGTCATGCCGGGCTCATCGTGAACGATCGCCTCGCGACTGCGACAAAGCCTGTTCACCAGCGTGGACTTGCCCACATTGGGCCGCCCGATGATGGCCACCACCGGCAGAGCCACGGCTCCTCTCCTTTATATATTCCGTTCTTATGACCCTACAGGTAAGCCTTAAAAGCACTTTCCCACCACCAGCGCAATTCAAATGCACTGCCAGTGATGGAAAGCTTGCTCCGCTTGCTGCCTTGGCCCCAGCTTCAACACCGCTGGCCCATGCCTAGGGGCAATGGCCGTAACCAAGGGCCTAGGCACCTGGGGCTGGGGCACCGGTGGGCACTTCCTGCAGGCCAAGGCCTAATCCAGCAATATCCACTTCCCCCCCTATTTCGATAACAGACTGAACCACCCCGGCCGAATCCCAGGGCTCTAAACAATGCCCTTGAGCTTCACTTGCTAACAGCGGCATCTCTGCTCGGCTGCCACCGGCCTTGATTTTGGCCCCAGAGCGATGTTTTTAGCCGGTTATTTTCCCTTTAATAGGCTTAATCAAGCCAAAGAAATTCGCGCTGTTTGAGCAAGCCCTTTGATCTTAAGCGCTAGCAGTACAGCAGTGGCCTAAGCCTTTTGGCGCCGGGGCGATGTTTGAGCTCATCACCAGCATTGTGGTTGACCTTTCCGACCAAAAGCTTTATGCCTACAACGGTGCCGAACTGGTGCGGGCCATTGCCGTGAGTTCGGGCAAAGCTGGCTCGCCCACCCCCACCTTCCGCAGCCAGGTGCAGTCAAAGCACGCAACGGTGACCATGCGGGGCCGCGACTATGTGGCGGCTGGCGTGCCCTGGGCCCTTTGCCTAGATGGCGGCATGATTTGTTTACATGGGGCCCCCTGGCAGGAGGCCGCCGGGGAGGCCTTTGGCGTGCCCCGCAGCCATGGCTGTGTGCGCATGGCCACCAAGCAAGCCCAATGGCTCTACCAACGGGTGAACCCGGGCACCCCGGTAACAATTCAGCTCTAATCAGCGGCGCTGGCCGGGTAGTCACCCCCCTGCCGCCGCCAGGCCAATAGCCAACTAACCGCCGTGGCCCGCCGGGTGCGGCGCGGTACCAGCTCCCCCACCTGGTAGCCCTTGAAGCCCAGCTCTTGCTTAAGCAGTTGCTTGTGGGCAGCCGGAATCGAGCGGGTGAGCATCACGGTGGGGGGGCGCTCCGCAATGAAATCGGGGGCGGTGGGATAGGCGTCTCGCCAGGGGCCGGGGGTATGGGGACCCGCCGGCCAGGGCAACTCGCCAGCGGGCACATAGCCGAGCCGCTCCCAGATCAACTGGCACACCTGCCGATCCTCGAGCTTGTCGTGGAGGATTTCCCAGAGCAGCCCATCGCTGATCGGACCGGGGCACTGATCAGTCATGGCAGGGGAGTTGCCGGTAGGGGGGATATGCCATTGCGGTAGCAGGCGCTCTCAAACAACTGGCTCTGGCTCAACAGCTGCCCCTGGGGGCGGCCGGGGGTGGCTGGGCTGAAACGCAGCAGAAACATTTGATCAAAGTCATTGTCATTAATCGCCGCCAGCCCTGGCCAACCCAGGGCCCGGGCCAGCAGGGGCAGCCGTTGGTGCTCCCAAAACAACACCACCGAGCGCCCTTCAAAGGCGGGATCCGCCAGCAGTTGGCGGGCGGCCAAGGTGGAATCCTGGCGGGAACCCCAGAAGATCTGAATCGGCACGCCGGTGGCTACGGCCAGGGGCACCGCCGTTTGATAACTGCGGGCGTTCTTTTGGTTAGTGGGATTCAATTCAAAGGTGCCGATGCGCTCCACCGGCCCGAAACAGGCGGGCAGCAGGCGCCCCAGGGCCATGGCCCGCAGGAATCCCTTGGGGGAGAGGTTGTAATCCTTGCGGTTGGGGTCCTTATCCCCATGGCGCAGCAGGATCACCTGCAGGGGCTGGGACGCCAGCGGGGGCGCCAGAGCGATGCTGATAATTACTGCCCCAACCCCGCAGGCCAGGGCTCCCAACGGGCTTCTTAAGATCTTTGTGGCGCCAGGCAGCATGAATAAACCGGTTAGGGCTCCCCTGCAAATGGTTGCACTGAACTTGTTCTCCCCAGGGCAGCCAAGCCAACCAAGGTGCCGGTTATGAGCCCAGCCCTGGTTTTGCAATCCCCCCTGGCGGGCGTGAGTGATCGCATCTTTCGCCAGTTGGTGCGCCGCTGGGCCCCCGAGGCCCTGCTGTTTACGGAAATGGTTAATGCCACCAGCCTGGAGCTGGGCCACGGCCGTTTCAAAATTGAGGAACTGGCCCAGGAGAAAGGGCCGGTAGGGGTGCAACTGTTTGACCACCGGCCGGCCCCGATGGCGGAGGCAGCCCGGCGGGCCGAGGCCAGCGGCGCCGTGGTGATCGACATCAATATGGGTTGCCCCGTGGCCAAGATCGCCAAAAAAGGTGGGGGCAGTGCCCTGATCCGCAGCCCTGAGCTGGCGGCCCAAATCGTGGGGGCCGTGGCCGCCGCCGTAAGCGTGCCGGTGACCGTGAAAACCCGGCTGGGTTGGTGCAGCAACTCCTCTGATCCGGTGGGCTTTGCCCAGCTACTGCAAAACGCCGGAGCCCAGGCCCTCACCCTGCATGGCCGCACCCGGGAGCAGGGCTTCAAGGGCGAGGCCAATTGGGAGGCGATCGCCCAGGTGCGGCAGGCCCTAAGGATTCCGGTGATCGCCAACGGCGACATCAGTAGCCCCGCCGCCGCGCAGCGCTGCCTAGCCATCACCGGCGCCGCTGGGGTGATGGTGGGCCGCGCCAGCATGGGGGCGCCCTGGATGGTGGGCCGCATCCAAGCAGTGCTAGCCGGCCGCCCCGACCCCGGCGAACCCGATGCCCTCGGCCGTTTGCACCTGGCGGAGGAACACCTGGAAATGTTGCTGCAGGAGCGCGGCGACCATGGCCTCCTGATCGCCCGCAAACACCTGGGCTGGACCTGCCAGGGCTTCCCCGGCGCGCCGCAACTGCGCCACTCGTTAATGCGTTGCGCCGATGCCGCAGGCACTAGAGAACTGCTGCGGGGGGCGCAGCGGAGCCTCCAGGCTCAAGGCAGCACCGCCGGCCAACCCTGCCGCACCAGCAGCAGGGAGAAGTAGGGCAATTCGCTGGCGGCGAGCGCGGCGGCGGGCAGTAGCCGTTGCTCCGGCCAGCCCACCCGTTCCCCCACCAGGCTGGAGGCCAGCAGGCCCCGGTCGGCCAGCAGGGGCCGCACCCAGCGCCAGCGCTGGCCCAGCTTCAAGAGCGCCAGCTGCTGGCCCGTGGCCGCCGCGGCCGCCAGCAGTAGTGCCAGCTCCTCAGGGGTATCTGGGGTGGGGCTAATCAATAACTGCTCCTGCTGCAGGGCCAGGGGCCAGGCGGCAGCGGCGGCGGCGGCGGCCGCGGCGGTGATCCCAGGGATCAGGCGCACGGGGCAGGCGGGATGGCGCCGGCGCAGGGCCAACAGCAGGTAGCTGGCACTGGCAAACAAAGACACATCCCCTTCACAGAGGAACACCACCCGCTCCCCCGCCGCCACCTGCTGCGCCACCAGATCAGCGGCCGCCGCCCAGGCCTCGAGCCGCGGTGCCGCCGCCTCCACCATCGGAAAAACCAAGGGCAACCGCCGCTGCTGGGGCTGGATCCAAGGCTCGGCGATGCGGGCGGCCATGCCCTCCGCCCCGGGCCGCGCCACCGGATAGGCCAGCACCGTGGCGGCCTCCAGGGCCCTCAGGCCGGCCACCGTGAGTAATTCCGGGTCCCCGGGGCCCACCCCCACCAGGGTGAGGCCAGCGGTGGGGGTAGCGGTCAAAACTAAAAAAGGCCGGGGCCCCTTTCTAGGCTGAAGCGAAGCCCAGCCAGCCAGCGTGAGCCGACTCTGCATTTACAGCGATCAACCGGTAAAAGGCGGCGCTGAACCGCTACCAAGCCTGCAAACCACCGACCCGGAGCTGATCGCCTCGGAACTGGCCCAGCGGGGCCTGCGCTTTGAACGCTGGGCCACACGCGCGCCCCTGGGGGCGGGCACCCCGGAGGCCGAGATCCTGGCCACCTACGCCCCAGAGATCACCCGGGTGCAGGCGGAGGGGGGCTACGGCACCGTAGATGCGATCAGCATCCACGCCGACCATCCCGAGCGCGTTGCCCTGCGCCAAAAGTTTCTGGCGGAACACATCCACGCCGAAGACGAGGTGCGTTTCTTTGTGGAAGGCCGGGGCCTCTTCTGCATCCATGCCGCTGAAGCGGAAGAGGTGCTGCAGGTGCTCTGCGAACGCAACGATTGGATCAGCGTGCCCGCCGGCACCCGCCACTGGTTTGACATGGGGGCAAAACCCCAATTCACCGCCCTGCGTTTCTTTAACAACAGCGAAGGCTGGGTGGCCCAGTTCACCGGCGACCAAATCGCCAGCCGCTTTCCCCTGCTGGAGCCCTAGGCCCCAGCGCCGTTCAATCGGTGAGCAACGGCAAGCCAGCGGGGGGGGCCACCAAAAGTTTCTGAACTTCGGGCTGCACCTGCCCCTTAAAGCTCTGCCACTGGGGCGAGGCAATCACCTCTTTGGCCACCGCCGCCGCCAACCGCTGGCTGGCCAACACATCACTGGGGTAGTGCACCCCGCAGTAGGTGCGCGCATAGCCCCCCTGCAGGCCCACCTGCAGCAGCCGCTCCCGCCGTTCCGGCAACAGGTCGGCCAGCAACTGGGCTGTGGCCGCGTACCAGGTGGCATGGCCACTGGGATACGACCAGGTGGATTCCAGCGGCAGGCAGGGCTGGAACTCCTGGTGGCTCACGTAGGGCCGCGGGCGGGCCACAGCGTCCTTGAGTTGATCCTTCAGCCCATCAATGGCCTTGAGAAACGAGGGCAGTCCCTTGAAAAGCGTGGGAGAAGTCTTAGAGAGATCAGAGCCCACCGCCGCATCAAAGCTGCTGAGGTTGCGGTAAAGAAAACGCCAGCTGTGCACCACCCCTTCCGGGTAACGGCTGCGTTGGTTCCAGCGCAGGATCGCCAGGTCGTCGGCCTCCTCGCGGCTGCCGGCGGCCGGGGGGTTGCCGATCACGGCGCGGTAGCGGTCGGGGGAGAGCACCAGGCCTGCGGCGGGGTTAGCGCCAGGGGCATTAGCGGCGGGCGCATTAACTTCCTGGGCCCAGGCCCCTGGGGCCGATGGCAGCAGGGTGGCCCCGATCAGCAGGCTGGCAAGCAGGGCAGGGGTACGCATGGGCTCAGGGGCTACAGCAGGGGCCTAACTATGAAATCTTGGCTCCGGCCAAAGGTTTTCCAGCAATTTTGCCTCCAGCGCCGCCAATTGCTCCAGCCGTTCCACCAGCACCGGCCGCGGCCAGCGGCTTTCACAAAGAAGCCAATACAAACCGAAATGACGGGCTTCGCTGGCGAGCAGATCGCCATAGAGCTGGCGTAATTCTGGATCGGGGCTGTGGTCCGCCAGCAGGGCCATGCGCTCATGGCTGCGGGCTTCGATCAGGCCCGCCACCAGGAAGGTATCCAATTGCCGCAGCGGTTCCTCCCGGCGAATTTCCTTGGTGAGTCCAGCGCCGTAGGGGGGAGCTGGCAGGGGCCGTAGGGCAATGCCGCGGCGCTGGAGCAGGGCCAGCACCCGATCAAAATGTTCGAGTTCCTCCTGGGCCAGGGGGCTAAGCACCGCCGCCAGGTCTTCGCTAGATGGATACCGAAACATCAATTGCAGGGCGGCACCGGCGGCCTTGCGTTCGCAATGGGCGTGGTCGATTAACAGTTCAGCGGGATTGGCAATGGCCTGCTCCAGCCAGGCCCCGGAGCTGGGGACCGCCAACCAACGGATTGCGGTAACAGCGGTGCGGCTCACAGCCCCTTGGCCTTGAGGTGGGCAGTCATTCCCTCCAGGGCCAGGTAGTAACTGATCGGACCAAAGCCACAGATCACCCCCACTGCCTTATCGGCCAGGTAGGAGTGGTGGCGGAAGGCCTCGCGGCCATGGACGTTGCTGAGGTGTAGCTCCACAAAGGGCAAGTCCACCGCCAGCAGGGCATCACGCAGGGCAATGGAGCTGTGGGTGTAGGCGCCGGCATTGATCAGGATGCCGTCTACCTCCCCGCGGGCCTGCTGGATCCGATCCACCAGGGCCCCCTCGTGGTTGCTCTGGAAGCTGTTGAGGCTGGCCCCGAGCCGCTGGGCCCGCTGAGCCAATTCTGCATCGATGGCCGCCAGGGTGTCGCTGCCATAGAGACCTGGCTCGCGGCTGCCCAGCAGGTTGAGGTTTGGGCCATGGACCACCAGGATCCGCATGGTTAAGGGGAGGCTTGGGTCGATCGTAGGGGCGCCCACCGCCGGGGCCAAAAACCGGCCCCTCGGCTGGTAAGTTCTTGGGATGTGGTTCGGGTCGGTGCCCGAGTGGTTAATGGGGGCGGACTGTAAATCCGCTGGCTCTGCCTACGTTGGTTCAAATCCAACCCGGCCCACCTTCCACATGCCCTTGTAGCTCAGCGGTAGAGCACTCCCTTGGTAAGGGAGAGGTCAC
>CALRNU020000011.1:0-95302 GCA_943369595.1 Synechococcus sp. UW140 | reverse complement strand
TACTGGGCGTGAATTGGACCAAAAATAGGCACAAAGGTCCCTTGAATTGATAAAAACAAAGTGGGTTTGGGATGAAAAATCTCAAAATTCATCCGCCATCAAATTTCTACGCTGAGGCCGATGTCAAACCCTCGTTGACCAGAGCTTCCCTAGGACTTTGGCTAGGACTTTGACTTTGATTTGGGCTTGGGCTTTGATTTGGGCTTGGGCTTGGGCTTGGGCTTAGGGTTGGGCTTGGGATAAAGCTTCTACTAGGGCTTGAGATAGATCTGTGGATTTGGCCAGGGATTTGGCTGCGCCTTGAGCTTGCGATAGGGCATGGAATTGGGCTTTGAAAAGGGGCTTCCGCCTGGTATGGGGCTTGGCATAGGGCTTGGGATGAGGCTTTCGAGGGGCTTTGAATGGTGCTTTGAATGGAGCTTTGAATGGGGCTTTGAATGGGGCTTTGGCTTGGCTCCTTATTTATTAGCTAATCCTTATGGTTAGCTAATAAATAAAAACTATTAACCATTATTAGGACCTAGGGCCTTGCTCGAATACTTACCAGGGAGCAGCTCAGGGGAGCCAAGCAAATACCCCGTGGGACTCTATGGAAAATGACTAGGGTCCTATGACTAGGGTCATATTGAAGAGAGTCCTGGGGGAAAGGCCCACAGGGGGAAAAAATGATAGAGATAAAGCTGATAGAGAAATCGTCCCAGGAAGCCGACAGAGAATTAATCATAAAAAGCTGTCAGAGAAATGATCACAAAAAGTTGCCAGAGAAGATGCCCAGAGAAGATACTCAGACAAGATGCTCAGAGAAGATGCTCAGAGAAAATAGTCAAAGCGAAATAGCCAGAAAAGAAGAGATCCACAGAGAGAAGCGCTACAGAGAAGCTTTACAGAGAAGAGCTACAGAGAAGAGCCATATAGGAGAACTATGGAAAAGAGCCATAGAAAACAACCATATAAAAGAGAATCCCCAGGGAAAGAGTGCATAGGGAAAGAGTGATAGGGAAAGAGTCCATGGGGAGAAATTCTTGGCAAAAGTCCCTGAAAGAAACTCCTTCAAAGAAAATCCAGGGTGCTGATGGGCCTAACCCGGGGTAAACGCAAAACCGAGCACAAAGCAAAGCTTTGGGAAAACTATTGGAGAGAAACTATTGGAGAGGAACTAAGCGCCAATCCCAGTTAATCCTGATCGTTCAGATTTGCCCCCAGGGCCGCCACTAGGGCCTCGGCCACGCCGCCAGCCTCATGCACCTCAAGGGCGGACTGGCCCACGGCGCTGCCCCGGGGCACCACCGCCCGGCGAAAGCCCAGGCGGGCCGCCTCCTTTAGCCGCAACTCCAGCTGCCCCACTGGCCGCAGCTGACCGCCAAGGCCCAGTTCACCAATCAACACCGTGCCCGCGGGCAGGGCCAGGTCGCGATAGCTGGCCACCACCGCCGCTGCCACGCCGAGGTCTGCGGCCGGCTCCTCCACCTCCAGGCCCCCGGCCACCGCCAGGTAGCAATCGAACCGCGAAAGCGGCAGGCCCAGGTGCTTCTCCAGCACCGCCAGGATCTGGTGCAGTCGATTGGTGCCGATGCCCGTGGCGGTGCGTCGGGGGCTGGCGTAGCTGGTGGTGCTCACTAGGGCCTGGAGTTCCACCACCAGGGGCCGGGTGCCCTCACAGGCCACGATCGTGGCCATGCCCGCCAAGCCCTCCGGGCTACCTAAAAACAACTCACTGGGGTTACTCACCTCCACCAGGCCCCGGTCGCGCATCTCAAACACCCCCAGTTCATGGGTGGCGCCAAAGCGATTTTTCGCCGCCCGCAACAGTCGATGGCTGGCAAAGCGATCGCCCTCGAAGGTGAGCACCGCATCCACCAGGTGTTCCAGCACCTTGGGCCCCGCCAGCACCCCCTCCTTGGTGACATGGCCCACCAGCAGCAGGGCGATATCTAGCTTTTTGGCCAACCTTTGTAGGGCCGCCGCACATTCCCGCACCTGGGCCACGGAGCCGGGGGCACTGGCCAGCTCGGCGTCATGCAAGGCCTGGATGCTGTCGATGATCGCCACCGCCGGCCGCAGGGCCTCCAATTCCTTGAGCACCTGCTCCAGGTCGGTTTCCGCCAACAACTGGGGGCCATCCCCCTCCGTGGAGGCCTGCTCCAGCCGCCGCCAGCGCAACTTCACCTGCTGGGCCGACTCCTCGGCACTCACATACAAAACAGATTCCCCCTGGGCCAGGGCCGCCGCCGTCTGCAAGAGCAGGGTGCTTTTACCGATGCCCGGATCACCCCCCACCAACACCAAGGAACCGGGCACCAAGCCACCCCCCAACACCCGATCCAGTTCGCCAAAGCCAGTGGCCAGGCGCGGCAGGGGCCGCTGGCCCACCGCCGCCATCGCCTCGGAACGGCGGGGGGCTGGTTCCCCCCCTAGGGCCGGGGCCGGCCGCCGCCGCCGGCCATCCACGGGGGGAGCGCTCTGCTCCACCAGGCTGTTCCAGCTGCCGCACCCGGAACAGCGGCCAAAGAACTGGCGCGACTGGGCCCCACAGCTCTGGCAAACGTAGGTAGTAGTGCTTTTTGCCAAGAAGTTCTATGAAGAAAGGTGGCTTTCCCGACACAAAAGCGGGAGGGCTTCAGTTGAGTAGTGGCAATGTCCCATCGCATATCTGGACACCATGGTGGCTGCTGCTCCTTCCCCTAACGGCAAGGAGATCATCCTCGTTGTGGATGACGAGGCGAGCATCCGTCGGATCCTGGAAACGCGGCTAACGATGATCGGTTACCACGTGGTAACGGCCGCCGATGGGGAAGAAGCCTTGGAGGCCTTTCGCCAACAGCCCGCCGACCTGGTGGTGCTCGACGTGATGATGCCGAAGTTAGACGGCTATGGCGTTTGCCAGGAGCTGCGCAAGGAATCGGATGTGCCGATCGTGATGCTCACCGCCCTAGGCGATGTGGCAGACCGGATCACCGGCCTGGAGCTGGGCGCCGACGACTACGTGGTGAAGCCCTTCAGCCCGAAGGAACTGGAGGCCCGCATCCGCTGCGTGCTCCGCCGGGTGGAAAAAGAACCCAGCGGCAGCGGCATCCCCAATTCAGGGGTGATCCAGGTGGGGGAACTGCGGGTGGATACCAACAAACGCCAGGTGTACCGCTCCGAGGAGCGCATCCGGCTCACTGGCATGGAATTCAGCCTGCTGGAGCTGCTGGTGAGCCGCTCCGGAGAAGCCTTCAGCCGCGGCGAAATCCTCAAGGAAGTTTGGGGCTACACCCCCGAGCGCCATGTGGACACCCGGGTGGTGGATGTGCACATCTCGCGGCTGCGTTCGAAGCTGGAGGACGACCCCGCCAACCCTGAACTAATCCTCACGGCCCGCGGAACCGGTTACCTTTTTCAACGCATCATCGACGGCGCCATCGGCGACGGAGGCTGACCTTCCATGGCGGAGCCCCAATCCCTGCCGGGTAGATCCCGGCGGCCCAGGCCCGGCCGTGCCATGCGCAAGCTGGTTATTTGGTATCGCCGCACCGGACCGGTGATCACCCTGGTGGCCTCCGCCGGCACCGCCCTCAACCCCTGGCGGGCCCGCCTAGGCCTTACCCCAGACCAAGCCCCAACCCCAAAGCAACCGCGGTTGGCCATCGCCGTGGATGGCATGGGCGGTGACCATGCCCCGGGCCCAATTTTGGAAGGCTGCCTAGATGCCATCGACCAGTTGGCCCTGAAGGTGCTGTTCCTGGCGGAGGAGGCGCCGCTGCGGGCGGCCATTCAACGGGGCGGGCTACAGGAACGGGTCAATCAAGCCATTGCCCTGGGCGCCCTGGAGTTGCTGCCCACTGGCCCCTCCGTGGCCATGGATGACGAAGCCACCAGCGTGCGCCGCAAGCGCGATGCCAGCATCAATCTGGCCATGGACCGGGTGAAGAGCGGCGAAGCCCTGGCGGTTTATTCGGCGGGCAACTCCGGAGCGGTAATGGCCTCGGCGATCTTCCGGCTCGGGCGGCTCAAGGGCATCGAAAGGCCCGCCATTGGCGCCCTCTTCCCCACCAAAGATGTAGGTCGCCAGGTGTTGGTACTTGATGTGGGGGCCAACACCGACTGCAAACCCAGCTATCTGCACCAGTTCGCCCTGCTGGGCAACATCTACAGCCGCGATGTGTTGGGGGTGGCACGGCCCCGCATCGGCCTACTCAACATCGGCGAAGAAGAGTGCAAAGGCAACGAGCTCGCCCTACGTACCCACCCGCTGCTGGTGGGGGAACCCAGGCTGCATTTCGCCGGCAACTGCGAAGGCCGTGATGTGCTTTCCGGTGAATTTGATGTGGTGGTTTGCGACGGCTTCACTGGCAATGTTTTGCTCAAGTTCCTTGAGTCCGTGGGCAGCGTGCTGCTGGAGGTGCTCAAGGCGGAGCTGCCCCGGGGTCGCCGCGGCAAGGTGGGTTCCGCCTTTCTGCGCAATAACTTGCGCCGCATCAAAAAACGCCTGGACCACGCCGAACACGGCGGCGCCCTGCTGCTGGGGGTGGATGGCCTCTGCGTGATCGGCCATGGCAGCAGCAAGGCCCTCTCGGTGCTGGGGGCCCTGCGGCTGGCCCACACGGCCGCCAGCCACGGCACCCTGGAAAACCTCCATCAGCTCAGCTCCAGCCCCCCACCCCCCCTGGCGGCTGTGGTTGACTGAGCCCCAAGCTGGGAGAGTGGGGTGAGGCGCGAAGGCTTCCTGGCAGGCGTTTCCCTGGTGGCCAGCGGTGCCGCCACCCCCCACACCAGCGTCAGCAACGACGTCCTCAGCCAACGGGTTGATACCAACGACGACTGGATCCGCAGTCGCACCGGCATCGGCGCCCGCCACATTGCCGACGAACAGGAGGGCCTCACCAGCCTCGCCAGTGCCGCCGCCCGGGAGGCGTTGGCGGGGGCGGGCTGGGATCCCAGCAGTGTTGATCTTGTGCTGCTGGCCACCTCCAGCCCCGACGATCTCTTCGGCACCGCCCCCCGCATCCAGGCCCAGCTGGGGGCCCACAACGCCGTGGCCTTTGACATAACCGCCGCCTGCAGCGGCTTTCTCTTTGCCCTAATCACCGCCTCCCAGTACCTGCGCACCGGGGCGATGGCCCGGGCCCTGGTGATCGGTGCCGACCAGCTGAGCCGCTGGGTGGACTGGGACGACCGCCGCACCTGCGTGCTGTTTGGCGATGGGGCCGGGGCGGTGGCCCTGGAGGCCTGCAGCCCTGAAGACGATGGCCTGCTGGGCTTTCGCATGGCCTCCGATGGCCGCAAGGCCGATTGCCTCAGCCTGCGCCAGGTGGCCGCCCGCCAGGATCTGATCCCAGGGCTCACCGTGCAGCGGGGCGGCTTCGAGCCAATCCAGATGAACGGCCAGGAGGTGTATAAGTTCGCCGTGCGCGAGGTGCCTGCGGTGCTGCAGGAGCTGCTGGGGGCCACCGGCATTGCGGCCAACCAACTCGACTGGTTGCTGCTCCACCAGGCCAACCAACGCATCCTCAATGCGGTGGGCGAGCGCCTCGGCGTGCCGGAGCACAAGCTGCTCAGCAACCTGGCCTTCTATGGCAACACCTCCGCGGCCACCATCCCACTGATGCTGCATGAGGCGGTAAGCGATGGCCGCATCCAGCCAGGACACCTGATCGCCAGCAGTGGCTTCGGGGCAGGCCTGAGCTGGGGGGCGGCCCTACTGCGCTGGCATGGCCCGAAGCTTTGAGTTGCCGCTGATGGCTGCCCCCTAGCCTCATCTGCAGTGGATCCGCGGCTTGATGGGCAACGCATGGGTGTTTCCGGGTCAGGGGTCCCAGAAGCTGGGCATGGCCGAGGAACTGCTGGCTCATCCCCTGGGCAAACAACGCTTTGCCCAGGCCTCGGAGCTGCTGGGCCGCGACCTGGGGGCCATCTGTGCCGGCAGCGCCAATGGCAATGGCCCCCTGGGCGAGCTCAATGACACCCGCAACACCCAGCCCGCCCTGTTTGTGCTGGAAAGCCTGCTGGTGGATCTACTCCACCAACAACACCGCCAGGCTGAGCTGCTGGCGGGCCACAGCCTGGGCGAACTGGTGGCCCTTTACGCCGGTGGGGTGTTTGACCTGGAAACCGGCCTGCACCTGGTGGTCCAGCGCAGTGAGCTGATGGCCGCCGCCGGGGGCGGGGCGATGACAGCCCTGATCGGCTTTGACCGGGCGGAACTGGAGGCGGCCGTGGCGGCCACCGCTGGGGTGGTAATTGCCAACGACAACAGCGAGGCCCAGGTGGTGATCTCCGGCAGCCCAGAGGCCGTGGCGGCGATTAGTGGCAGCGTTAAAGCCAAACGGGCCATGCCCCTGGCCGTGTCTGGGGCCTTCCATTCCCCCTTCATGGCCGGGCCGGCGGCGGCCTTTGCTGAACTGCTGGAGGGCATCCCCTTCGCCGACAGTCGCGTGCCGGTGCTTAGCAACAGCGACCCCAGCCCCTGCCACTCCGGGGAGCAGCTGAAAGCTCGGCTGCGGCAGCAAATGACCACGGGGGTGCGCTGGCGGGAAACCATGGCCCAGCTGGGCCAAAGCGGCATCAGCACGGTGGTGGAGGTGGGCCCTGGGGCGGTGCTCAGTGGCCTGGTCAAACGCAGCCTGCCTGGGGTAACCAGCGCCCAGGTGGGCAGCCTGGCCGACCTGGGGCTGGGGGCCCTAGTCGCTTGAATCCCCAAAGCAGCGCCCTGGTGCAAGCCAGGCCCAGCCCCAGCTATCGGGTGGTGGATCACCTGTTAGTGGCACCAATTTTTCGCTTGCTATTTCGCGGCCAATGCGAAGGCATGGAGCTGGTGCCCCGCAGCGGCCCGCTGGTGGTGGTGGCTAACCATGGCTCCCACCTGGATCCACCGCTGCTGGGCCATGCCCTGCCGCGGCCGGTGAGCTTCATGGCCAAGGCCGAGTTGTTTCAGGTGCCAGTGCTGGGCCCGCTGATCCGCAGCCTGGGCGCCTATCCGGTGAGCCGTGGCGCCAGCGACCGCGAGGCCATCCGCACGGCCCTGGCCCGGCTCGAGCAGGGCTGGGCCACGGGCCTATTCCTCGACGGCACCCGCCAGGCCAGCGGCCGGGTGGAGAACCCCCAGCTGGGGGCTGCCCTGCTCTCGGCCCGCAGTGGCGCCCCGCTGCTGCCGGTGGCCCTGGTCAACACCCACCGGGCCCTGGGGCCCCAACAAAGCTGGCTGCGGCTGGTGCCCCTGCGGGTGCGGGTGGGGGCCTTGATCCCACCGCCGCCATCTCGACGCCGGGCCGACCTGGAGGCCACCACCCGGGCCTGCCAGGAGGCGATTAATACCTTGTTGGAGCAGCCTGTAACTCGCTCCGCAGGTCGCGGCCACTGAGCACCCAAACCAAGGCCCGCAGGCCATCACCCCACACCTTGCTGCGGCGTTCCGGGTGACATTGGTTGCCACAGGGCACCGCCACGGCGGTGAGGTGGATGCCACGGCTGCCCGCCACCAGGCGACCCACCAGTAGGGCCCGATCCATGTGGTCACTGCTGGTGACAAGCAACAGGTGCCGCACCCCCCGGGCCCGCAGGCCATCCACCACGGTAGTGAAGTTGCCAAGGGTGTCGCGGGCGCGGTAATCGAGGGTTACCCGATTGGGGTCGAGCCCGTGGCGACCAAACAACCAGCGGGCGTATTCAGGGTTGCTGCCGCCACTCACCAGCACCGGCAGATGGCTGTAGCTGGCCAGCTGGGCCGCCACCTCCTCCCGCTGCAGGTCTCCGCCCAACACAAAGATCTCCTGGGGGGGAGGCAATAGGGGTTGGAGCAGCCGTTGGCCCAAGGTCCAGCCCCCCCAGGCCAGGCCCAGCAGCACCCCCAGCCGCAGCAGGCCCCGGCCCAGCCCCCTCACGGCGGCGACTCCGGCACCGGTGAGGTGGGGTAACAGGGCAACACCTGCTCCCAGGGTCCTGGATCCCCCGCCCGCCAGGCCTGCTGCCCCAATTCCAACAACTGCAACGCATCGGCTTCAGCATCCATCCCCACCTCCCATAGGGGGGCCGGCGGCGCCGCACCCCAGAGCCGGGGGGGGGCCAGTTCGAGCATCAGCCCCGGCTGATCAGCGGCGCCGGCCGGCCCTGGCGGCAGGGCGTAATGGGCCGCCACCACCCCCCGGCGGGCCAGGGTCTGGCCGATCCAGTGGGGCCCCAGGGCCGCCAATTCAGCCTGGCGCCTCCGGGCCACCAGGGCAAAGCTGCCAAAGCCATATAGGGGCACATGTAACTGCTGGGCGAGGGTTCTGGCCATCACCACGGTCAAGCGGGTGCCGGTGAAACCGCCGGGGCCGGTGGCCACCGCCAGCCAGCTCAACTGGGGCCAGGCGGCCGCCGGCAGCAGCGATTCCACCGCCGTAAATAAGCCATTGGCCAAGCTGCGGCCGAGGGGGAAGGCGGCGCTGGCCCTGGCACCGCCCTGGCAAACGGCAACGCCGAGGCTGTCGCTGCAGCTGTGGAGGGCAAGGGCCCGGATCATCGGCAGCGGTCCATCAACAAAATCTGAGCGGAATAATTAGCGCGGCTTAGCGAGGCAAACAAAGCCCTGGCCGCAGCCGCTGCCAGTGGCCGGGGTCGGCGCGGAAGCTACCGCAGGCCCGCACATCCCACTCGCTAACCCAGCTCTCCGCCAGCGGCCGCAGGCTCACATGGATGCGCGGATCCTGGGGCTCAAAGTCTGGGGCTACCGCCAGATGCGGTTCCCCATGCTGATTTTCCACCTGGTGATAAGTGCGGCAGCGGTCGAGCCAGAAGCAGTCCACACAGATGCACATCCGCTTGATCCGCCCCACCGCTGAATTGTGCCCCGGGCCGGGCAAAGATGAGCCCATGCGCCCCCCTGTTGAAGCCCTAACCAAGGCCAGCGCCGCCGCCCACCTGCGCCAGCTGCTCACCCCCCATCACTGGCCCCTGCCCCCAGAGGTGCTGCCCCCCGGCTGTGCCCTGGTGGGCGGGGCCGTGCGCGATGGGCTGCTGGGGCGGCTGGGGCCCCATCCAGACCTCGACCTGGTGGTGCCGGCGGGGGCGATCCCCCTGGCCCGGCAACTGGCCCGCCGCTTCCGCGGCACGGCGGTGCTGCTCGATGCAGAACGCGACATGGCCCGGGTGGTGCTGGGCCCCTGGACCATTGACCTGGCGGCCCAGGCAGGCCCCAACCTGGTGGCCGACCTGGGCCGCCGCGACTACTGCCTCAATGCCATGGCCCTGCCCCTGGCCGCCAACGCCCCGCTGCTGGACCCCTGCGGCGGTCTCGCCGACCTGGCCGCCGGCCAGATCAGGGCCGTGGGCGAGGCCAACCTGCTGGCTGATCCCCTGCGGCTGCTGCGGGGACCACGGCTGGCGGCGGAGTTGGGTTTTGAGCTGGCGCCAGCCACCCAAGCACTGCTGGCCCGCCATGGCAGCACCCTGGCCCAGGTGGCCCCGGAGCGGGTACTGGCCGAACTGGAAAAACTGGCCCATTGCCCGGGGGGCGGCCAGGGCCTGGCCCTGGCCCTGGGGCTGGGGCTGCTGGGCCCCTGGCTCACAGCCCTAGGCGGCACTGACCCCCTGCCGTTACTCCAAAGCCTCGCCAACCCAGGGCCCCTCACGGCCCCAGAAGCCCAGGCTGGCCTGCCCCTGGCCCGGCTGGCGCTGCTGTTTGACGCCCGGGCCCTGGGGCGGCTGCGGGCCAGCCGCAGGTGGCAACAGCGCTGCGAACGGTTGCGCCATTGGTGGGAGCGCCTCAATAAAGCCCAGGGACAGGAGCTGCCAGAGGCAGCTCAGTTGCAACTTTGCCGGGAATTGGAGGCAGATCTGCCAGCCCTAGTGCTTCTTGCCCCCAGGGCTACCCCAGGCTGGCTAGGGCGCTGGCGCAACCCCAACGACCCCCTTTTCCACCCGAAACCGGCCCTTGATGGGGTCAGCCTGCAGCGGGAACTGGGAATGGCCCCAGGGCCAGAGCTAGGAAAACTGCTGGAAAAACTGGCCATAGAGAGGGCCTTTGGCCGCCCCTGCGACATGGACAGCGCCAGGAACCTGCGCCGTGATTAACTGCTAATGGCTAAAAGTCTGTGCGCCCCCCAAGGACATCACCAAAAGCCATTTCCAGCGCCATTTTTAATCGCGAACAGTTCGCGGTTTGGGCGCCTCGCTTTCTTCTTTTCTCTCCCATGAGCATCCGTCTCTACGTTGGCAACTTGCCCCAGTCCTTTGATCAGAAGGAGCTGGAAGGACTCTTTGCTGCCGTGGGAGCCGGGGTGCGCTTCAAGGCAGTGCTAGACCGCGACACGGGAGCCTGCCGCGGCTTTGGCTTCGTCAACCTCGACGACCCCAAGCTCACCGATGCGGTGATCGAACAATTCAATGGCCGTGAATACGGTGGCCAGTCCCTGCGGGTGGAAGTTTCCGAACGCCGCGAAACCCGCAGCAACGACCGCAGCCCCAGCAACAACGACCGTCGCCCCAGCTCCGCCGGCCCCACCCCCGTCCGTAAATCCGTAGACAAGGTGGTGCACAGTGATGCCCCTGCGGCAGAAGCCCCCGATCCCCGTTGGGCCGGCGAACTCGCCAAACTGAAAGATCTGCTCGCCAACCAAAAGGCCCCTGCCTGAGCTGGGCAGCCCAAGCGCCCCACATCGAGCAATTAATCCAAATAACTAGCAGCATTGATATCTTTATCGATGCTGCTTTTTAATGGCTGGATAATTTTTAATGGCTGGCAAATCTCTCCAGATATCAACGGGCCTGGGCAATCACATAGGAAACGGGCAGATCTAAAAACTTGCCAGCCCGGGGCACATAGGCGCGGTGGTTAAACACGTCGTAATTGAGCCGTTCAATCGCATCGAGGATGCCTCGATAGAGCCTTAGGGAGGCCCACACAGGCCAACGGGCATCGGCCGCCAACCAGCGCACCCCGGCTTCAGAGCGGGCAAACCAATGGCGGGCCCGTTCGAGCTGGAAGGCCATCAGCGCCCGCCAATTGTCGTTGAGGGTGCCCGCCAATAATTCCTGCTCCGAATAACCAAACCGTTCCAGGTCTTCCTGGGGCAGATAGATGCGGCCCCGGCCCCGATCCTCGCCCACATCCCGCAGGATGTTGGTGAGCTGGTTGGCGATCCCAAGGGCCACGGCGGCCTCACTGGTGTTGGGCCGTTCACTCCAGGGGGCAGTGGTGTAAGCGGGGTCGAGACCCATCACCTCCTGGGTCATCAAGCCCACGGTGCCCGCCACCCGGAAGCAATAGAGCTCCAGCTCCTGGAAGCTGGCATAGCGGTGGCAGCGCAGGTCCATGCGCTGGCCTTCGATCATCTGCAAGTAAGGGTCTAAGGGCTGGGGGAAATGCTCCAGCACGTCGGCCATGACCCGATCCAGACCATCGCGCACCTGGCCAGCAAACAAAGCCCTGGTGCGATCCTCCCAACGGTCCAGCCGGGCTGCCAATTCACCCACAGGCAAGGCCTGGGCCTCCGGGCTGTCCATCAGCTCGTCGGTGCGGCGACACCACACATAAATGGCCCAGATGGCCCGGCGCTTCTCCGGGGGCATCAACAGGGTGCCCAGATAAAAAGTTTTAGCCCAGCGCTCGGTTTCCCGGCGGCATTGCTCATAGGCATCTTCCAGGGCAGGAAGGGCCACGGGGGCGGCTGGGCTGAGCACCATCAAATCAGCCAGCCACCGCCTCGGCGCAGAGTTTACCGCTCAGCACAGCCCCCTCCATCGAAGCGAGGTAACGCTGGAGCGTGTAGTCACCCGCCAAAAAGAAATTGGGGATCGGCGTGGCCTGGGTGGGGCGCAGGGCCTGGCAACCGGGCACGGTTTTGTACACCGACAGGGGGGTTTTAACCACCTTGCTCTTGCGCAGCTGGGCCGGATTATCGCCAGTAAAATGCTCGGGGAACAGGCGCTCCAGTTCCGCCAAGGTGGCGGCAATAATCTCGCCATCGGGGCGACCAATCCATTCGTGGGCCGGGGCAAACACCAGCTCCAACATCGAACGGTTTGGATCTTCGTACTCGCGACAGGTGTTACTCATGTCTGCATAGACACTGAGCAGATCAGAGCGACTAAATAATAAATGATCAATATTGGTGAGTTTACGGTCAAACCAGAGGTGGATATTGATAACCGGCACGCCGCGCAAGCCATCAAGTTTACTGAAAAAGGGCATTGTTTTCCAGGCCTCAGGCAATAACAACTTGAACGGGTCCACCGGCAGGGCACTCACATAGGCATCTGCCTGCACGGTTTGCGCCGCTTGACCATTAATCCCGGCGATGGCGAAGCCCGCCACGGAGCCATCCTCGGCCAGCTGGATCTGCCGCAGGGGCGCCTGCAGATGCACCTCGCCACCGCGGGCCCGGATGTGTTCCACCATGGGCTGGCATAGGCGCTCGGGGGGATTGCCATCAAGAAAAGCCATTTTTGAACCGTTCTTCTCCTGGAGAAAACGGTTTAGGGCAGTGAGTACCACGGTGCTGGAAATCTCATCGGGGTTGATGAAATTGAGCGCCTTACTCATGGCGATGAACACCTCATCGTTAACCCGTTCGGGGATGTTGTGCAGGCGCAGCCATTCGGTCCAGCTGTACTGGTCGCATTCCTCCACATAGGCCTGGCCCCGCAGCATCGCTGGCACCAGGCCAAGGCCAAAGCTGATCTTTTCCAGCCAACTGAGCATGTCGTTGTTGCCCAGGATCGCCGCCACCCCATTGAGCGGCGCCGGCAGATCAGGGAAATCAAAACGGCTGTAGCTGCCGGCGGGCTCCTTCTGGTTGAAGATCATCGAATGGCTCTTCCATTGGAGCCGGTCCCCAATGCCCAGCTCGGCAAACAGCTGGAGCACATTCGGATAGGCGCCAAAAAAGATGTGCAAACCGGTTTCGTACCAGTCGCCGTCTTCGTCCTGCCAGGCCGCCACCTTGCCCCCCAGCACATCTCGGGCTTCGTAAACCACAGGGGTATGACCGGCATCGCTCAGGTATTTGGCACAGGCCAGCCCCGCCAGCCCCGCACCCGCAATCGCCACCCGCATCGCTGCGCCCACCGCATCGGAGCGCTCACCATAGAGTTGGGACCTTGCCCGTTGACTACTGCTGGTGTCTGACACGCCGCTGAAGTGCACAACCCGCCACGTGCGCATCTTTTCAGCCACGGTGGAAGCCGATGGCAGCTTCAAGGCATCCCCCGACCATTTCACCCTCGACCTCGACCCCGACAGCGAGTTCGAATGGGAGGACGGCCCCCTGCAACAGGTGCAGGCCCGCTTCCAGGAACTGGTGCAAGCAGCAGCCGGCACGCCCATGACCGACTACAACCTGCGCCGCATTGGTTCAGAGCTGGAGGGCTTCATCCGTCAGCTGCTCCAAGCCGGCCAGCTGCGCTACAACCTCAACAGTCGGGTGCTCAATTACTCCATGGGCCTGCCCCGAAGCCCTGAAACCATCTGATGGCCCCCCGCCGCCCCGCCAACAGCAGCCGCTACGAGGACCGCTACGAAGCCGCCCAGGAAAGGGACTACGAGCGCAATTACGACGGTCCCCCCCGCCGGCCTGGGCCCGCCCCAGGCACCCCTGGCGGCAGCGGCCCCCCGGGGGGCTTCAAATTTAATGTGGCCACGGTGGCGGTGCTAGCTGGGGTGCTGATTCTTGGCGTGGGTATCGGCACCTCGCTCACCAGCAACACCTCTGGCAACCAGGGCAACATCGCCAGCAGCCAGCAGCTCGACATGGCTGTGGCGGATCCGGAATTCTGCAAACAGTGGGGGGCCAGTGCCTTCGTGCAAGACGTGCAGATGTACACAACCATGAACCCCAGCAGCAGCTTTGTAACCCAACCAAAACTGCAGCCCGGCTGTGTGATTCGCCGCGAAAACTGGTCGGTGCTGCAAAAGGAAGGGGCGGTAACCAACGACCAAATGCGCCAGTGCAAACAGCGCATGAACACCTTTGCCTACATCGGCTCAATCCGGGATAAGCCCGTGGTGCGCTGCGTTTACCAAACAGACATCGTGGACAACAAATTCCAAACCAAAGGCTCTGCCGGCGCCGCCGATGACACGGTGGGGGTCACCCCAGAGGCGGATCAGTTCTGATCAATCAGTTCTGATCGCTGGGGGGCTGCGGTTGTTGGCGCAGGGGGCTATCGGGGCTAGCAAACACGGGCAGGATCTCCCGGCGGAAGGCCGCTGAGGCCCGGGAGCAGTAGCGGGCCGGATGGGTGATCAAGCGCAGCTGACGGCGCACGGATAGGTCGCCCACGATGGCCCGGTGCAGGCTGGAGCTGGCCAGCTCCCGTTCGATCGAAACCACCGGCAGGAAAGCCGCCCCGAGGCCACTCTGCACTGCGTTTTTGATCGCCTCAAGGGAATTGAGTTCCATCTCAATGCGCAGCCGCTGCACATCAAGGCCGCTGCGCACCAGCAGCTGGTCCACCACCTTGCGGGTGGTGGATTGCGAATCAAGGCAGATGAAAGCCAAGCGGTAAAGGTCTTCCTTCTGGAGTTCCTGGAGCCTGGCCATGGGATGTTTCATTGGCAGCACCAGGGCCAGTTCCTCACTGGCGTAGGGCACCACTTGGAGCTGTTCCGCCAATTCAGGGGGCAATTCGCCGCCGATAATTGCCAGGTCGATCTGGCCATTGGCCACACTCCAGCTGGTGCGCCGGGTGCTGTGTACCTGCAATTGCACCGACACATCGGGATATTTCTGGCGAAACAGGCCGATCATCCGCGGCATCAGGTAGGTGCCGGTGGTTTGGCTGGCGCCTACCACCAGGGAGCCGCCCTTGAGGTTGTGTAAATCATCAAGGGCCCTGCAGGCCTCCTGGCACTGGCTAAGGATCCGCTCTGAATAGCTGAGTAGCAGGTGGCCGGCTTCGGTGAGCTGGGCCTTGCGCCCCCCCCGATCAAACAGCGACACGTCCAGCTGCTTCTCCAGGTTCTGGATCTGCAGGCTCACCGCCGGCTGGGTCACATAAAGGCTGTCCGCAGCCTTTTTAAAGCTGCCTTCACTGGCAATGGCCCGCAGGATGCGCAGCTGATCAAGCGTGAATGGCAGATCGGCCATGGGGCCCTGGCCCATCGGCTGCTGGACTGTAGGTCGCCCCCGCCGCCAGTGCCAGATGTCATCGGCCCAGTCATTCGATTCCCAGCTGGTGATGCTGGCCTTGCTCTTGGGCTTCGCAGTGATTCACAGCGGTGGGGCGGCCCTGCGGCCCTGGGGGGAAGCAAAGATCGGCGCCCGGGCCTGGCGGCTGTTGTTTGCCGCCCTGAGCATTCCTGCGGCGGTGCTGCTGGTGGGTTATTTCCTTGCCCACCGCTACGACGGCCTGCGGCTCTGGAACCTGCAGGAACTGCCCGGGATCGTGCCCTTTGTGTGGGTGCTTACCGCCGTGAGTTTTCTTTTCCTTTATCCCGCCACCTACAACCTGCTGGAGATTCCAGCGGTGCTGAAACCCCAGGTGCGGCTCTATGGCAGCGGGATTATCCGGATTAGTCGCCACCCCCAGGCGGTGGGCCAAGTGCTCTGGTGCTTCAGCCATCTGCTTTGGATTGGCAGCAGCTTCATGCTGGTTACCTGCCTTGGCTTGATTGCCCACCATGGCTTTGCGGTGTGGCATGGGGACCGGCGGCTGCGGGCCCGCTTTGGGGAAGCCTTCGAGCAACTCAAGGCGGAAACCTCGGTGTTCCCATTCCTGGCGGTGCTAGATGGCCGCCAACAGCTGCAGCTGCAGGAATTTTTGCGGCCCGCCTACCTGGGGATAGCCATTGCCGTGGGCCTGTTCTGGGGCAGTCATCGCTGGATTGGCCTGGCCGCCACCAGCTTTAGCCGCACAGGAATCGCCCACTTACTAGATAGTTTCCATTGGCCCGGCTGACCAAGCTGCTTACACTCCAAACTGCCAGCCCTGCTGAACGCCATGCCATCGGCCGCCGAGCTCGCCTGGCTCATTCCAGTTTTGCCCCTGTTTGGGGCTGTGGTGGTGGGGCTAGGGCTGATCAGCTTCAACCGCACCGTTAACCGCCTGCGCAAGCCGGTGGCCCTCTTCCTGCTCACCTGCGTCGGCGCCGCCGCGGTGTTGAGTTTTGCAGTGCTGCTTGGGCAAATCGGCGGAACGGCCCCCTATGAGGTGCTGTTCCCCTGGGCCAGTGCCGGGCAATTCAACCTCGAGATGGGCTTCCGGGTGGATCCCCTCGGGGCTGTGATGCTGGCCCTAGTCACCACCATTGCCCTGCTGGTGATGGTTTATTCCGATGGCTACATGGCCCACGACAAGGGCTATGTGCGCTTTTTCACCTATTTGGCCCTGTTCAGCAGCTCGATGTTGGGGCTGATCCTCAGCCCGAATTTGCTGGAGATCTATGTGTTCTGGGAGCTGGTGGGGATGTGTTCCTACCTGCTGGTGGGTTTCTGGTACGACCGGGAAGGGGCAGCCCATGCGGCCCAGAAGGCATTTGTGGTGAACCGGGTGGGGGATTTTGGCCTGTTGCTAGGCATCCTTGGCCTGTTCTGGGCCACGGGCAGTTTTGATTTCGAAGGGATCGCCACCGGCCTTGGGGCCAGCATGGCCGATGGAAGCATCGCCGGCTGGGCGGCCACGGCCCTTTGCCTACTGGTGTTTATGGGGCCCATGGCCAAGTCGGCCCAGTTCCCCCTGCATGTGTGGCTGCCCGATGCCATGGAGGGCCCCACGCCGATCTCGGCCCTGATCCACGCCGCCACCATGGTGGCCGCAGGGGTATTCCTAGTGGCGCGCCTGGAACCCCTCTATGAACTGTTCCCCCATGTGCGCCTGGTGATTGCGGTGGTGGGCACGATCACCTGCTTCCTGGGGGCCTCTATTGCCCTCACCCAGATGGATCTCAAGAAGGGGTTGGCCTACAGCACCGTTTCCCAATTGGGCTACATGATGCTGGCCATGGGCTGCGGCGCCCCCATTGCCGGCATGTTTCATCTGGTCACCCATGCCTTCTTCAAGGCGATGCTTTTCCTTGGCTCTGGATCGGTGATCCATGCCATGGAAGAGGTGGTGGGCCACGAAGCGGTGCTGGCCCAAGACATGCGCCTGATGGGCGGCCTTCGCAAGCACATGCCGATAACCGCCATCACCTTCTTCATTGGATGCGTGGCCATCAGTGGCATCCCCCCCCTGGCGGGCTTCTGGAGCAAAGACGAGATTCTCGGGGTCGCCTTCGGCAGTTTCCCCCTGCTCTGGGCGGTGGGCTTTTTCACCGCCGGCATGACTGCCTTTTACATGTTCCGGCTCTACTTCCTCACCTTTGAGGGCCCCTTCCGCGGCACCGACAAGGCCCTGCAGCAACAACTGCTGCTGGCCGCAGGCAAACCTGCCCCGGGCCACGAAGATGGCTCCGAGGCGGGCCATGGCTCCCATGCCCCCACGCCCCATGAGTCGGTGTGGCAAATGACCGTGCCCCTGGCCCTGTTGGCGGTGCCCTCGGCCCTGATCGGTCTGTTGGGTACCCCCTGGCACAGCCGCTTTGCTGGGCTGTTGAATCCCCAGGAGGCCAGCGAAATGGCCAAGCACTTCAGTTGGGGTGAATTTCTGCCCTTGGCCGCCGCCTCCGTGGCCATCTCACTTACGGGCATCAGCGTGGCAGTGCTCGCCTATGCGCTCCACAAACTCGACCTAGGCACCGCCGTGGCAGCCCGCTTCCCTGCCATAAACGCCTTTCTGGCCAACAAGTGGTATCTGGATGCCATCAACGACAAGCTGTTTGTGAAGGGCAGCCGGCGCCTGGCCCGCCAGGTGCTTGAGGTGGACGCCAAGGTGGTGGATGGGGTGGTGAACCTCACCGGCCTGCTCACCCTCGGCAGCGGCGAGGGGCTCAAATACTTCGAAACCGGTCGAGCCCAGTTCTATGCCCTGATCGTGTTTGCCGGGGTGGTGGGCCTAGTGGTGATCTTCGGCTCCCTGGGCTAGGGCGCCACTCCGGCAGCTCCACTTCCGCTTAACTGCAGCCCCAAGCCCCTGGCAACTGTGTTTTAAAGCCGACCTGTGGGTGGCAAGCGAGCCTTGAATTTCTACACTCTCCCCAGACGCTGCCAAGGAACTGGCTTCTTTTCCCTGGCTCACCACGGCAATCCTGCTGCCGATCGCTGCTGGCCTCTTAATTCCGCTGATCCCCGACCCGGGTAACGGCAAGGTGGTGCGTTGGTATGCCCTAGGCATCACCTTCGTCACCTTCCTGATCACGGTGGCGGCCTACATAAACGGCTACGACCCAGAGGTGGCCGGCCTACAGCTCTACCAACGGGTGACCTGGCTGCCTGAGCTGGGCCTGGGCTGGTCGGTGGGGGCCGATGGCCTCTCCATGCCGCTGATCCTGCTCACCAGTTTCATCACCACCCTGGCGGCCCTGGCGGCCTGGCCCGTGACGATGAAACCACGGCTGTTTTATTTCCTGCTGCTGGCCATGGACGGCGGCCAGATCGCCGTATTCGCCGTGCAGGACATGCTGCTGTTCTTCCTGGCATGGGAGCTGGAACTGCTGCCTGTGTACCTGCTGCTGGCCATCTGGGGCGGAAAAAAACGCCAGTACGCAGCCACCAAATTCATCCTCTATACGGCCGGCAGCTCCCTGTTCATCCTGCTGGTGGCCCTGGCCATGGCCTTTGCCGGCGGCGGCACCCCCAGCTTTGAATATGCCGAATTGGCTGCCAAACACCTCGGCACCGGCTTCCAACTGCTCTGTTACGGCGGGCTGCTGATCGCCTTCGGGGTAAAGCTGCCGATTGTGCCCCTGCACACCTGGTTACCCGATGCCCACGGCGAAGCCACCGCACCGGTGCACATGCTGCTGGCAGGGATCCTGCTGAAGATGGGCGGCTACGCCCTATTCCGCTTCAACGCTTCGATGTTGCCCGATGCCCACAGCCAGTTTGCGCCGCTGCTGGTGGTGTTGGGGGTGGTGAACATCATCTATGCGGCACTCACCTCCTTTGCCCAGCGCAACCTCAAACGCAAGATCGCCTATAGCTCGATCAGCCACATGGGCTTTGTGCTGATCGGCCTGGGCAGCTTCAGCGACCTCGGCACCAGCGGCGCCATGCTGCAGATGATCAGCCATGGCCTAATCGGCGCCAGCCTTTTCTTCCTGGTGGGAGCCACCTACGACCGCACCCATACCCTCCAGCTCGACGAGATGGGCGGCGTGGGCCAGAAGATGCGCAAGATGTTTGCGCTCTGGACGATCTGCTCCCTCGCCTCCCTGGCCCTCCCGGGCATGAGCGGCTTCGTTTCGGAGCTGATGGTATTTACGGGCTTTGTTACCAGTGAGGCCTACAGCCTCAGCTTCCGAATCGTGATGGCAGTGCTGGCGGCCGTCGGGGTGATCCTCACCCCGATCTACCTGCTTTCGATGCTGCGGGAGATCTTCTTCGGCAAGGAGAATGCCGAACTGGTGGCCCACAGCAACCTGGTGGATGCCGAGCCGCGGGAGATCTACATCATTTCCTGCCTGCTGGTGCCGATCATTGGCATCGGCCTCTATCCCCGCCTGGTCACAGACACCTACCGGGCCTCGGTGGAGGCCATGGTGGCCAAGGACACCGCCGCCCTGAAACTGGCCAGCGCTCCACCCTTACCCCTAAGGGGAATCTTGCCCCCTGCCTTCACAATGGCGCCGGCCCTGGGCTAAGCCGTCAAAATCGATCTAATCTCACGGGCGCTTGTAGCTACCCCTTGATCCGATGCGTCAGATCAACTTCGTGCTGATCTTTAGCTTCAGTTTGGCCATGGTGATGTTCACCCTCGAAAACACCGAGGCCACCACCGTGAGATTCCTACCTGGGGTAAGCACCACCCTGCCCCTGGCCGTGTTGATTCTTCTGGTGGGGGGGATTGGCGCTACCGCCGCCTGGGTTTTTGCCGTTTGGAGTGGCGTGGTGCGCAAGGTGAGCGGCGGCCAGCAGGTGGAGGCCCAACAGGTGCGCATCGAAGAACTCCAGCAAGACGTGGAGCGTTACCGCGCCGCCATGGATGCCCAACTGGGACTGCTGCCCGCCGCCGGTCAAACCAGCGGACTGGCGGAGCCCAGCTGAAGCCGTTAAGGTCCGCCCAACCTCAGGGGACGACCCGTTTGGCCCAGGCCGGGGACAGTGGCGCCCGGGTGGCGATCCGCCTACTGCAGGATGCTGCAGAGCGCGGTGACATTGACCCCTGGGACGTGGATGTAATTGCCGTTGTAGACGGCTTCCTAGATCAACTCCGCCAAAAATTAGAGCTGCCCCGGCTGCTGGCCGCCAGCGGTGGCAGCTACGAGCAAGACCTGGCCGAAAGCAGTGAAGCCTTCCTGGCGGCATCGGTGCTCGTGTCGCTCAAGGCAGAACACCTAGAACAGCGCACCTTTGCGGTGGAGGCGGCCTGCGCAGAAGAAGTGGGCGATGACCTGGAGTTGGAGGGGGAGGGCTGGCCCGCCCTGATGGCCCTGCCCTCCCGGCCAGAACGCCTGCTGCAACGCCGCACCGTGGCGCCCCCGCCCCTGCAACGCCCCGTAACCCTCGGCGAACTGATTCGCCAACTGGAAGATATCGCCGCCCGCCTGGAGGAGGAGGGCCCCCGCCAGCGCCGCCAAAAACCAAAGCGCTATTCCGACCGCGAGGCGATCGCCCAGGTAACCGGCCTGGCCCACCGCGAGAAACTACCGGAAACCACCGCCGCCCTCAGTGTTTTCCTGGGCCAATGGGGCCCTGGGCTGGAGTGGGTCAGCTTTGACAGCTTGGTGGATGCCTGGGCCGCCGCCGCCCCCCCAGACCTAGACCACGACCGGGTGGGGGTGTTTTGGGCCTTGCTTTTTCTTTGCTCCCAGGGGCGGGTAGACCTTCAACAGAATGAAAAGGATCTATTTGGCCCCCTGGAACTGCGCTGCTTGCTCCAGGAAGGGGAACAACTGCAACGCACCCTCACCTTCCCCACCGCTAGAAGCCCCTCGGGGTCAGCTGCCCTGCCGGCCAGGGAGTTGCAGGCCGCCTAAGGGCAGTTGATACGCTGCCCAGAGCTGGAGAGATACCGCCATGAAGGCCATGATTTTGGCGGCGGGGAAGGGAACAAGGGTGCGACCGATCACCCACACCATCCCAAAGCCGATGATTCCGATCCTTCAGAAACCAGTAATGGAATTTCTGTTGGAATTATTGCGGCAGCACGGTTTCACTGAAGTAATGGTGAATGTGTCGCACCTGGCCCATGAGATCGAGAATTACTTCCGCGATGGCCAGCGTTTTGGGGTGGAGATTGCCTACAGCTTTGAAGGTCGCATTGAAGATGGCCAACTGATGGGCGAGGCCATGGGCTCCGCCGGGGGGCTAAAAAAGATTCAGAATTTTCAACCCTTTTTTGATGACACCTTCGTGGTGCTCTGCGGCGATGCGCTGATTGACCTAAATCTCAGCGAGGCGGTGCGGCGCCACCGCCAGAAGGGGGCCATGGCTTCGATGGTCACCAAACGGGTACCCCGCGAACAGGTGAGTAGCTATGGGGTGGTGGTAACTGATTCTGAGGGACGAGTTAAAGCGTTCCAGGAAAAACCCAGCGTTGAAGATGCGCTTAGCGACACAATAAACACCGGAATCTACATCTTTGAACCGGAGATATTCGAACACATTCCCAACGACACCTCCTACGACATCGGCGCCGACCTTTTCCCAAAACTGGTGGAGGAAGGCGTGCCTTTCTATGCCCTGCCCATGGAATTTGAATGGGTGGATATTGGCAAGGTGCCCGACTACTGGCAGGCCATTCGAGCGGTGCTCCAGGGGGAAGTACGCCAGGTAACTATCCCCGGCAAACAGGTGCGTCCTGGCATCTACACAGGACTAAATGTGGCGGCCAATTGGGACAAGATCCAAGTGGAAGGCCCGGTATATGTGGGCGGCATGACCAAGATTGAAGACGGGGTTTCAATTATCGGCCCGGCGATGATTGGCCCCAGTTGTCACATCTGCGCCGGCGCAACCATCGACAACTCAATCATCTTTGACTACTCCCGCATCGGGGCCGGCGTGCGGTTGGTGGAGAAACTGGTATTTGGCCGTTATTGCGTAGACCGCAGTGGCGATCACATCGATGTGCAGGAAGCCGCCCTCGACTGGCTGATCACCGACTCCCGCCGCCAGGATCTGCGGCAGCCGTCCCCAGAACAAAAGGCCCTGGCTGAACTCCTCGGCTCCGACCTAGGCAGCAACAGCGTTGCCCAGGCCCGCTAGGTCGAGCACCTGCACCAGGCTCTCCTCCGCCTTAATCGCCATCAAATGGGCACCTGCGGCAATCGTGCTGTAAAGACGCAGCTGTTCAGCGGCAATGCGGATCCCCTCTTGCTTTGGGTCTGCCGCCGCGGCCAGGCGATCAATTAAGGCCTGGGGGATCTGGGCGCCGGGCACCACCCGGTTGATGAAACTGGCGTTCTTGGCTGATTTCAACAGAAAAACCCCCGCCAACACAGGCAAATTCAGGGGGTGGGCTATTTCACCACAGAAGCGCCGCAGGGCCTCGGCATCCATCACCATCTGGGTTTGCAAAAAGCGGGCCCCGGCCTCGGCTTTGCGGCGGGTGCGGCTTTTCAAGCCGCTCCAGCTGCGGCACTGGGGATCGGCGGCGGCGCCAGCGAATAGAACCGTGGGTCCATCGGGGAGCTCTGCCCCCAGGGGATCTAGGCCAGCATTGAGGGCCTGCACCTGCTGGAGTAAACGCACCGCCTCCAGGTCAAACACCGGCCGGGCCGCCGGCTGATTGCCGGCTTTCACTGGATCACCGGTGAGGCAAAGCAGATTGCGCAGGCCCAGGGCCTGGGCGCCGAGCAGATCCGCCTGGAGAGCGATGCGGTTGCGATCGCGGCAGCCCAACTGCAGCACCGGCTCCAGGCCGCGATCGAGCAGCAACTTACAGAGGGCAAGGCTGCTCATCCGCATCACAGCGCGGCTGCCATCGGTCACATTGAAGGCCTGCACCCGACCCCGCAAGGCCTCGGCCGCCGCCAGGGCCCGCCGCGGATCTGCCCCCAGGGGGGGGGTGATCTCAGCGGTAATTACTGGCTGACCGCTGGCCAGTGCCGATGCCAGATCCTTGCTGCCCATGCCGCGCCCCATTGGGGCTATCTTCCCAGGCTGCCTAGAATTGGGTATCAGTACTTAGGTAGGGCGATGGCTCTTCCCGTTCCGGGGGATCTCAGCACTCACCTTTCTGAAAGGGAATTGGAGATTATTGAACTGGTGGCGGCGGAACTCACCAACCAGGAAATCGGCCTGCAGCTTTCGATCAGTAAACGCACCGTTGACAACCACGTAAGCAATATTTTCTCCAAAACAGGGGCCCGCAACCGGGTGGCCCTGGTGAACTGGGCAATGTCCTCGGGCAAAATCTGCCGCGATGGCTTCAACTGTTGCAATCTGCCTAGTCCCTGAGCTTCGGTAGCGCCGCATAGAGGGCCTTAAAGCGAGCCTGCTGCAGACGATGGTCAACTATCGGAGCTGGGTGGCCATGGTCCAGGTCAGGCAGCCACTGGCGGATATAGGTGGCCTCAGGATCAAATTTGCTCGCCTGGGTGGTGGGGTTAAAAATCCGCAGGGGCTTGGGATCCATGCCACTGCTGGCACTCCATTGCCAGCCGCCGTTGTTGGCGGCCAGGTCCCCATCCACCAAATGGGCCATGAAGAAGGCTTCACCGCTGCGCCAATCGCAAATCAGATCCTTCACCAAAAATGAGGCCACGATCATGCGGCAGCGGTTATGCATCCAGCCGGTTTGCACTAACTGCCGCATGGCGGCATCCACGATTGGCACACCGGTGAGCCCCTGCTGCCAGGCCAGCAACCACTCAGGATTGTTTTCCCAGGGAAAGTGATGCCACTGGGGGCGATAGGGCCCATCGGCCAGGCTTGGAAAGTGAAACAGGGCCTGCTGGTAAAACTCCCGCCAGGCCAGCTCCTGCTGCCACACCGTGATCGAACGGCGTTGTTCATCACTGCGGCAGCCCTTAAGGGCCTCAAGGCTCCCCTGCCAAGCGGTGCGCGGGCTGATGGTGCCCGCCCGCAGGGCCCCACTCAACCAGGAGGTGCCCGCCTGCGCCGGCAGGTTGCGCCCCTCCTCGTAGGAGTCGAGGGGGCCGCTGCTGAACTGCTGCAATTGGTCGAGGGCCGCCTTTTCCCCGGGCCGGCAGGGGCAGGCGGCGGCGCCGGCCCAGGGGTAGCTGGGCAGCTGGGGGAGCAGGGGCAACCCTTCCGGCAGCTGCTCCCCTAGGGGGCTCGGCAGATCCAGCAGATTGGTGGGGGCCGCCACGGGGGTGGCCTTGGGCTGCTCTGCCCAACGGCGCCAATAGGGCCCATAGACGCGATAGGGCTCGCCAGCCCCTGTGTAGAGCTGCTCGGGGGGCACCAAAAGTTGATCCCAATCGGCGGCCACCCGCTGGCCCTGGGCCCTCAGGCTGGCGGCCAAGCTGCGGTCCCTCTCACGCACCTGGGGTTCGACATCGCGGTTCCAGGCCACCCCCTCGGCCCCTAGGGCCGCCGCCAGGCGAGGCAATTGCTCGAGGGGATCCCCTTGGAGCAATAACAGCCGACTGCCGGCCTGGCGCCAGCGCTGTTGCAACTCCGCCAGGCTTTCCAACAGAAACCAACGGCGGGCGGGCGCCATGGTGGGCCCCTCCAACTCCTCCCGATCAAGCACAAACACGCCGGTGACGGCTGGGGTGAAAGCCGCCAACGCCGCCAGGCCGAGGTTGTCGGCCAACCGCAAGTCGCGGCGGTGCCAAAACAACCAACGGGGGGCGGAAATACTGCTGGGAATTGCCACGGTTAGCTCAGGCCCAGCATTTGTTTAGCCCGGAACCAGGCGGTGACTGTCTTGCCATCGAGGGCCTCAGCACCGCTGGCCAGCAGGGCATCAAGTTCGCCGGGGCTGAGCAAAAGCACCTCGATGTCTTCATCGCTGTCCCCAGCCACAGGCACCGGCACCGGCGTTAGCTGCCGGGCCAAGAAAAGATGAATCAACTCATCGGAATAGCCCGGGCAGGGCAACAACAGACCCAGCGAATCCCAACGGCTGGCGGCATAACCGGCCTCCTCCTGGAGTTCCCGCTCCATGGCCGCCTGGGGCTGCTCCTGGGGCTCCAGGGTGCCGGCCGGAAATTCCAGGATGCGCCGCTGCACGGCAAAGCGGTATTGGCGCAAGATCACCACCCGGCCGTCGTTGAGCAAAGGCACCGCCAGGGAAGCGCCGGGATGGCGGATGCAGCCGTAGGTGCCCTCCACCCCGAGGGGCAGGCGCAGGTGCTGGATTTCCATCCGCAACTTACGCACCGACAAACTCCCCACCAGGTCGAGCAATTCCGCTGGTTCCGGGGGCGATAGGGGAGCCATGGCCTAGAAAAAATTCAGCCCAGTCTGGCGGTGGGCGGGTTTAGGGGGCGGGCGTTAAGGCGAAGCAAGCGAAGGAAACCAAAGGAAGGGAGCCAAAGGAAGGAAATCAAAGGAACGGAACCAAAGGAACGAAGCAATTGGGGCAAGAGAAGGGGCAAGGCCGCCACTCTCTTAAAAATGACCAGGGTCAGATGACTAGGGTTATTTTCAATACACCCATTGGCTTCCCCTAACCAAAACAGCCAAAAGAAGACCGCCAGCTGCGGCCTCAGACCGAAAGCAAGCAAGAACAACGGATTTAGGCGCCAATACCCAAGCCCTAAAACTCAAGCGCCATATCCAGCGCCATATCCAGCGCCATTACTTAGGGATTGGCCTGCGGGGGCGGCAGCTTGTCGGGGCAGCGGTGAGGCCGCCCAACCTGGCCCATCTAACCCCGCTGTTTAGCTGCGATGCTGAGCAAATGATCGGCACCACCCCCGTCCCAAGCCCTGCCCCCAGCCCTGGGGCGGGCCCTATGGCGCCCCAGGTGTTCCCCCTGGCGGCGGTAACTGGCCACCCCACCCTGAAGTTGGCCCTGCTACTTGCCGCCATTGACCCCGGCCTGGGGGGGGTGGTGATCGCCGGCGGCCGCGGCACCGGCAAATCTGTGTTGGCCCGCGGGCTCCATGCCCTATTGCCCGCCATTGAGATGGTGGAGGGCAGCTTCAACGGCGTCCCCGATGGGGTGTCGCCCACCCGGGTGATCCCGGCACCGTTTATCCAGGTGCCCCTTGGCGTTAGCGAAGACCGGCTGGTGGGTTCCGTTGATGTGACCCAATCCCTGCTGGAGGGTCGCACCGTGTTTCAACCAGGGCTACTGGCGGAGGCCCACCGGGGGGTGCTCTACATCGACGAACTGAACCTGCTCGATGCCAACGCCCTCAACCTGCTGCTGGCGGCGGTGGGGGCCGGGGAAAACCGGGTGGAAAGGGAGGGTCTGAGCCTGGCCCATCCCTGCGCCCCGTTGTTGATCGCCACCTACAACCCCGAAGAGGGCCAGGTGCGCGACCACCTGCTCGATCGCTTTGCCATCGCCCTCTCCGCCGACCAAACGGTGACCACGGCGGAACGGGTAGAAATCACCCAATCCGCCCTTGGCTACGGCGAAAACAGCACTGGCTTCCGGGGCCAATGGCAGGAGGAATCCGATGCCCTCGCCACCCAGCTGCTGTTGGCCCGCCAATGGCTCCCCGACGTGGCGATCAGCCGTGAACAAATCACCTACCTGGTGCAAGAGGCCCTGCGCGGGGGCGTGGAGGGCCACAGGGCCGAGTTGTATGCCCTGCGGGTGGCCAGGGCCCATGCGGCCCTGCAGGGCCGCGACCAGGTGGAGGCCGAGGATCTCCAGCTGGCGGTGCGGCTGGTGATCGCCCCCCGGGCCAAGGTCCAGCCCCCCGCCGAGCCCCAGCAGCAGCAACCACCGCCGCCGCCACCACCGCCACTGCAAAACGAAGACGACGGGCAAACCCCACCCGAAGACAACCAAGACGACCAGGAAGATCCAGAAGATCAAGAAGACGAACCCCCCGAAGACGAGCAAGACCAAGACGACACGCCCCCCTCGGTGCCGGAGGAGTTTTTGCTGGATGCCGAAGCCATAGCGATCGATCCGGAACTGCTGCAATTCCAGGCAGCCAAGAGCAAGGCCGCCAACAGCGGCTCCCGGGGGCTGGTGCTCAGCGACAGCCGCGGCCGTTATGTGCGGCCGGTGCTTCCCCGGGGGCCCGTGCGCCGCATCGCCGTCGACGCCACCTTGCGGGCGGCAGCGCCTTATCAAAAGAGTCGCCGGGAGCGGCAACCCCACCGCAAGGTGATCGTGGAAGACGGCGACCTGCGGGCCAAACAACTGCAGCGCAAGGCCGGAGCCCTGGTGATCTTCCTGGTGGATGCCAGCGGTTCGATGGCGCTGAATCGCATGCAAAGCGCCAAGGGGGCGGTACTGCGGCTGCTCACCGAGGCCTACGAAAATCGCGACGAAGTGGCGCTAATCCCCTTCCGGGGCGAACAGGCGGAGGTGCTGCTGCCCCCCACCCGTTCCATCACCGCCGCCAAACGTCGGCTCGAAACCATGGCCTGCGGGGGCGGCTCCCCTTTGGCCCATGGCCTGGCCCAGGCGGCCCGGGTGGGGGCCAATGCCCTGCAAACCGGCGATTTATCCCAGGTGGTGGTGGTGGCGATCACCGACGGCCGCGGCAACGTGCCCCTGGGGCGCTCCCTGGGTCTGCCCCAGGGGGAAGGGGAGCCGGCGGTGGACCTCAAGCAGGAACTCAAGGAGGTGGCCAGCCGTTACCGCCTGCTGGGCCTGCAACTGCTGGTGATCGACACCGAACGCAAGTTCATCGGCAGTGGCATGGGCAAAGAATTGGCGGAGGCCGCCGGCGGCCGCTATGTGCAGCTGCCTAAGGCCAGTGACCAGGCCATCGCCGCCATTGCCCTGGACGCCCTCAACCGCTGAACGGAGCTAATTGGCTTTACCGGGCTGCTTTATCGAGGGATAAAGCTCATCGAAAAACTTGCCTAGGCCCAGGGTGACACTGCGGAGCCCATCAACAAAACCTGGATCACTGCTGAGTTTTTGCACATCGCCACCGATGGAGTCCACCCTGCGGGTGAGCTGTTCGGCGTTGCTAATCGTGCGCTTTAGCTCATTGATCACCTTCGGGTTATCGAAGGCGGCGGTGATGTTATTGGCGTGCTTCATGGTGGCGTTGGCCTCGGCGGTGGCCGCCTTGAGGTTGGTGATCACTGGCTGGGCCTGCCTCACCGCCGTTTGCAATTGCTTCACCAGTTGGTCGCTGCTGGCCAGCATCAAATCGGCGCGCTTAGCGGTTTGCCCAAAGGCCCTGGAAGTTTTGCTGATCTCAGTGGTGGTGGTGGCCACCTTGCCGATCACATCTTCCTTTTCGGTTTTGGCCAGGATGCTTTCCATCAAGCCCATCACCGTGGTGAGGCTGGGGGTGGGAATCCCCTGCACCAAGCCATCAACGCAAACAATCCTTGAGGGATCACAGTTTTTAGCCAGGGGACCCGGCAAACCGCTGGGGGGGGTGGCAGCCTCCGTAACCAGGGCTATCTGCGGATCCCCTCCCAGCAGCGAACCGCTGCGCACCTGGGCCAGGAGCGGCCGCGGTAGCAACAGGTTTGCGTCGTTGATCTGCACTGTTACCAGCACGGCGCCACTCTCCGGCTTCACCTGACGAACGGTGCCCACCGCCACCCCCCTAAAGGTGACGGTGCTCTGGGGGGCTAGGCCGGCGGCATCGGCAAAACGCAGGCGAAAGGTCCAGACCTTCTGGCCAAAGGCAACGCCGGTGAGCCAAAACCAGAGGGCAAAGCCCCCCGCCAGGGCCGCCAACAGCGAAAAACCGATGGTCGCTTCTCGAACGCTGCGGCGCATCAGTGGTTCACCAGCTCTTTGGGCTGCATCGGGCCGTTCAGGCTACCCGTTCTGAACTGCACCACATAGGGGTCATCGCAACACCTAAATGCCTCCACCGTGCCCTGCCAGCGCAACTTCGCTTCATAGAGCAGCACCACCCGTTCCGCCGAGCGTTCAATGGTGCTGAGCACATGGCTCACCACCACGGAGGTGCCATTGGTCACATGGGTGGTTTTCACCATTAGGTCTTCAATCCGGGTGGCAGCCACCGGATCCAGGCCAGCGGTGGGCTCGTCAAACAGCAGCAGCGGCTGGTCCCTCTCAGGGCCTGGGTCATCCACCATCGCCCGGGCAAAACTTACCCGCTTTTGCATGCCCCCAGACAGCTCGCCAGGCATCAAATCCTCCGTGCCCGCCAGCCCCACCGCCTCCAAACAGCGGGCCACCCGCTGGCGAATTTCCCGGTCGGGCAGGCGGCCATCCCGGTAGAGCAAAAAGCCCACGTTTTCCAACACCGTGAGCGACGCCAGCAGGGCAGGGTTTTGGGAGACCAACCGCACGTCTGGGGGATGGAGCTGGTCTAGGCGCAGATATTGCTGGCGCTTGCCAAACAAATAGAGCTGTCCGGCGCTGGGCAGCTCCAAGCCGGCCAGCAGCCGCAGGATCGTGGTTTTACCGGCGCCAGAGGGCCCCACCACCGCCAAGCGTTCGCCGCGGTGCAACTGCAGATCGAGGCCATCGAGGATCGTGCGCTCCCCCCTCCGCAGGCTCACCCCACAGAGCTCAAGCACAGGGGCAGCAACTTCGGGGGCACAGATTTGAGGCGGACAGGTTTCGGTCATCTCCTTACAGTGCCGACTTGATGCTGCCTGAGCCAGCGCCATGCGTCAGCCTGCTGGCGAACATTCCCGCCGCGACGACCTGGTGAATCGCTCCAGGCGGGCGGTGCAGTGGCTGCAACCGGGGCTGGTGGTGAAGCGCTGGGTGCTCACCTCCGCCCTTGGGTTGGTGCTGGCCCTGCTGGGGGCCGCCATCTGGGCAGACCTAAAACCGATCTACTGGACGATCACCACCATCGAAACCCTGCTGCGCTCCCTGGCGGGGGTGGGCAAGGGCTTCACCGGCCCCCTGGTGCTGCTGGCGGGCGGGGGGTTGATCCTGTTGGGCCAAAGCCGCAGCTTCCGGTCTATCCAGAAGGCCCTCGCCCCCCAGCGGGAAACCGCCCTTGTGGATGCCCTGATGGCCCAGCGGCGCCTCAACCGCGGTCCAAACATCGTGGCCATTGGCGGGGGCACCGGCCTATCCACCCTGCTCAGCGGCCTTAAGCGCTACAGCGGCAACCTCACCGCCATCGTCACCGTGGCCGACGACGGCGGCAGCAGCGGCGTGCTGCGGCGGGAGCTGGGGGTACAGCCCCCCGGGGATATCCGCAATTGCCTGGCGGCCCTGGCCCGGGAGGAACCCCTGCTCACCAAGCTTTTCCAATACCGCTTTACCGCCGGGAGTGGCCTGGAGGGCCATAGCTTCGGCAATTTATTTATTTCGGCGCTTACGGCGATCACCGGCAGCCTCGAAACGGCGATCACCGCCAGCAGCAAGGTGTTAGCGGTGCAGGGGCAGGTGGTGCCGGCCACCAGCGCCGATGTGCGGCTTTGGGCTGAACTGGAGGATGGCCGGCGCCTGGAGGGGGAATCCAGCATCGGCCATGCCGACAGCCCGATCGTGAGGCTTGGCTGCACGCCTGCCCGGCCAGCGGCCCTGCCCCGGGCCCTGGAGGCGATCGCCAATGCCGATCTAATCGTGCTCGGCCCCGGCAGTCTCTACACCTCGCTGCTGCCAAACCTGCTGGTGCCCCAACTGGTGGAGGCGATCGGCCGCTCCAGCGCCCCGCGGCTCTACATCTGCAATCTGATGACCCAACCGGGCGAAACCGATGGCCTTGATGTGGGCGGCCACCTGAGGGCAATCGAAGCCCAGCTGGCCACCCACGGGGTACAAGGGCGCTTATTTGATGCGGTTTTAGCCCAGGATTCGCTTGCCCGCGGGCCTGAGCTCGACTACTACCTGGCCAAGGGGGCCGAACCGGTGCGCTGCAACGGGGCCGCCCTTAAGGCCCAGGGCTACAAGGTGATGCTGGCCAGCATGCAGGGCAGTGGCCAACGCAGCGAAGGCCGCGCCAGCAGAGGCACCCTGCGCCATGAACCTCGCAACCTGGCCCTGGCGGTGATGCGCTACTACAGAAGTACTAAACGGGGCGCCCAGTAACAGCCCAATAAAGGTGATTGGGCGTTTAGCAATCAGTGGGCGTCCTGCAACTCGTAGAAATCGGGCTGCACGTAGTCCTTGCGCAGCGGATAGCCCACCCAGTCCTCGGGCATCAACAGCCGCTTGGGGTGGGGGTGACCGCTGTAGTGAATGCCAAACATGTCAAAGCTCTCGCGCTCCTGCCAATCGGCGCCGCGATACAGGGGGTAAAGCGAGGGAATCGTGAGCTCCCCATCCCGGGCCAAGCTCACCTCCAGGCGCACCTCCTCGGTGCTGCGGCCATCGCTACTCGCCACCTTGACCAGGTGGTAGAAGCTCACCAGATTCTTGCCAGGGCCTTCGTCGTAGGCCCCTTGCACCTGCAAATAGTCAAAACCCTTTGCCTTCAGGGCGATGGCCACCGGCGGCAGGGCCAGGGGCTCCACACCAATGCGTTCCACCCCCAGGTGATCGGGTTCCAGCTGGGTGGGATCAAAGCCCTCGGCCATTAGCCACTGGTGCAGGGGCCCTGGGCTGGGGGCTGCCAGCGGGGCTGCGGCGTCTGGGGTGGTGGGGGAGGTGGAATCAGCCATCGGCGGGCAGGGGGGCGGGGACGGCGGCGCTGGCGGGATTTTTCAGATTGAGGGGGGCCATGGCCTCAGCGGCGGCAAAGGCCCTCTGCTGGCTTTCAGCCCTCAGATACTTGCCATCAACGATGGGATCCACCGCGGTCATTTGGTGGGCCACCGTGAAATAGCGGTGGGTGGGCAACAATCGGCCGCGCTCGGCCAGGGCTTCATTGCCCACCTTTTTGCGCAGTTTGATCACCGCATCAAAAATCGCCTCGGGCCGGGGCGGACAACCGGGGATGTAGAGATCCACAGGAATCAGTTTGTCTACGCCGCGCACCGCAGTGGTGGAATCGGCCGAAAACATGCCCCCTGTGATCGTGCAAGCGCCCATGGCGATCACGTACTTGGGCTCAGGCATCTGTTCGTAGAGCCGCACCAGGGCTGGCGCCATCTTCATGTTGATGGTGCCGGCGGTGATGATCAGGTCGGCCTGGCGGGGGCTGGAGCGGGGCACCAGGCCGAAGCGGTCGAAATCGAAGCGGGAACCTATCAGGGCCGCAAACTCAATGAAGCAGCAGGCGGTGCCATAGAGCAGCGGCCAGAGGCTGCTGAGCCGGGCCCAGTTGTGCAGATCATCAAGGCTGGTGAGGATCACGTTCTCCGACAGGTCACTGGTGACCGCCGGGGCGCCAAGCGGGTTGCAGCTGGCCTCGCGCAGGTCCCGCAGGGCGTCGATCGGTGAGGGGGCAGGGGTGAGGGTCATGGGTTAGCTCCACTCCAGGGCGCCCTTACGCCAGGCATAGGCCAGGGCCACCACCAGGATGGCAATAAATACGAGCGCCTCGATGAAAGCCAGCAAGCCCAAACGGTGGAAAGCCACGGCCCAGGGATAAAGGAACACTGTTTCCACGTCGAAGATCACAAAGACCAGGGCGAACATGTAGTAACGAATATTGAACTGAATCCAGGCGCCCCCCTCGGGCTCCATGCCCGACTCATAGGTGGTGCGCCGCTCGCCACTGCGCGACTTGGGGGCCACCAGCTTGTTTACAACGAGAGCCAGCACCGGCACCGCCGTGGCGATCAGCAGAAAACCCAGTAAGGCGTCATACCCAGGGAGAACAAACATGCTGGCTCGCGCCACCACCCGCATCACTGGGCTCAGTGTGACACCGCTTCCCCAACCCAGCCAAAGATCAAGCTCTATAGAGTTGGCTGGCTGAGGCGGGGCAATCGCAATGGAGCACGACGAGGCACAGCAGGCCGAACCAACGGCCCCCGTAGATGACCCCGATAGTCATCGCCATGAGTGCCGCAGCTGCGGTTTCGTTTACGACCCGGCGGAGGGGCTGAAGAAACTGGGGATTACCGCCGGCACCCCCTTCCAACAGCTGGATCCCCAAAGCTTCCGCTGTCCGGTTTGTCGCAGCCCCGTGGCCGCCTTCCGGGACATTGGACCCCGGAACAAGCCGAGCGGCTTCGAAGAGAATCTCAAGTTCGGCCTTGGGGTGAACACCCTCACCCCCGGCCAGAAGAACGTCTTGATTTTCGGCGGATTTGCCCTGGCGATTGCCTTCTTCCTTTCCCTTTATTCCCTGCGCTGATCAGCACTGACCCCCGTGACCGTGACCCTGCGCTTCCTCAAACCCCTGGCCAGCCTGCTGGCCGTGCTGTTGCTCACCACCGGCTGCGTGACCACTGGCCTGCCCTTGGCCAGCGCCAGTCCCTGGGCCCCCGTGCCCCTCGACACCAGCTCCAACCCCCTGGATGTGGCCTTCACCGATGCCAACCACGGCTTCCTGGTGGGCAGCAACCGCCTGGTGATGGAAAGCAACGACGGCGGGGCCAGCTGGGAAAACCGCAGCCTCGAGTTACCTGAGGAGGAAAATTTCCGCCTGATCAGCATTGATTTTCGTGGCGACGAGGGCTGGATCGCCGGCCAGCCAGGGCTGCTGATGCACAGCACCGATGCCGGCCAGCACTGGAGCCGGCTGTTGCTAGACAACAAATTGCCCGGGGAACCTTTTCTGATCACCGCCACCGCTGCCCAAACGGCGGAGCTGGCCACTGACGTGGGTGCCGTTTACCGCAGCAGCGATGGCGGCAAGAGCTGGCAGGCGGAGATGGGTGACGCGGCCGGGGCGGTGCGTGATCTGCGCCGCAGCGATGACGGCCGTTATGTAAGTGTCTCGGGCCTCGGAAATTTCTTTTCCACCTGGAACCCCGGCGAAACGGCCTGGCAGATGCACCAAAGGGTGAGTAGCCAGCGGGTGCAAACCATGGGCTTCCAGCCCGATGGCCAGCTCTGGATGGTGAGCCGCGGCGCCCAATTGCGCTTCAACCCCGATGGCCAAAACCCTGAGGAATGGGGTAAGCCGGTGATTCCTATTACCAATGGCTATGGCTACCTAGATATGGCCTGGGATCCCCAGGGGCAGATCTGGACCGGCGGCGGCAACGGCACCCTGCTGGTTAGTGGCAACGGCGGGGAGAGCTGGCAAAAGGACCCGGTGGGGGCCGCCACCCCCAGCAACTTCACCCGATTGCTGTTCCTGCCCGATGGCAAGGGCTTTGCCCTCGGGGAACGGGGGGCCCTGCTGCGCTGGGTGGGCTGACCAGGGGCGGCACAGCTATCCAACCCTCTGTAACCATTCCCCCGACAAACCGATCCCACCCCTTAGGATCACTGGGCTGAAAAGGGAGTTGCGATGGCCGCCGGTTCCACCGGGGAACGTCCGTTCTTCGAAATCATTACGAGCATCCGTTACTGGGTGATCCACGCCGTGACCCTCCCGGCGATCTTTCTTGCTGGTTTTCTCTTTGTGAGTACCGGCTTGGCCTATGACGCCTTTGGCACCCCCCGGCCGGATGCCTATTTCCAGGTCAATGACCAAAAAGCTCCTGTGGTGAGCCAGCGTTACGCCGGCAAAGCACAGCTGGATCTGCGCCTGTCGAACTGAGCCCCCATGACCCAGTCCTCTTCCACCACGCCACGCAACTACCCGATTTTTACGGTGCGCTGGCTTTCCCTGCACGCCCTCGGCATCCCCACGGTTTTTTTCCTGGGTGCCTTGGCCGCCATGCAGTTTGTTCGCCGCTGAACCCCCCACCATGCAGCGCAATCCCAACCCCAACAACCTGCCGGTTGAACTGAATCGCACCAGCCTCTACTTGGGGTTGCTGCTGGTCTTCGTGACCGGCGTGCTTTTCTCCAGCTACTTCTTCAACTGAGGCCCCAGCCATGAGCGGTAAGAAGTCAAATCTCCCCGACGGCCGTATTCCCGACCGGCTGCCCGATGGCCGTCCCGCGGTGCCCTGGCGCAGCCGCTGGACCGAAGGTCCCCTCCCCCTCTGGCTGGTGGCAACCGCCGGCGGCATGGCGGTGATTTTTGTGGTGGGCCTGTTTTTTTATGGCGCTTACGTGGGCGTCGGTTCCGCCTGAATCCCCTCCGGCTTCAGTGCCAAAAATTGCAAATACTTCAGAGCCTTGGCCCGGTGCCAGGGCTTTTTTGTTGTCTATGCTTAAGGGATCTGTGACCCTGGCATGCAGGCCCCGGTGGATCCGCCCGCAGCAACAGTCGTAGAAGCCGCTGTTACCAAAGACCGTCGTCGCAGCCGCCCCAAGCGGCGCGAGCTTTTCTGCCCCGCCCACCCGGAACAACGGATCGAGGGCAACGGCAAAAAGTATTTTCTACACCTGCTTAGCCCCGGGCAACTGGCCGAAAGGGGCATCAAGGAAACCAAGGCCAAGCTGATTATCCAGGCTTATCCGGTGCTGGTGCTCAGCAACGAATGGCTGGAGGAACTGTTCTGTCCAGGCTGCGGCACCAGTCGCTGGTGCCATGTAACCAAGCTGGATCGGGTGGTTCATACGGTGCGCTGGGCCCCGCGGGACCTCTGGCAGCAGGTGGCCCATGTGGATGGCCTCCAGGGCAATCCCACCGTGAGCCAATTCACCGCCCGGGAAGCGCGGCGCCATCGTCAACAGAAAACCGCTAAAGGCAAACGGCTGTTTGACCAGGGCTAGGGGCCGTAATAGCTGGGCCCCGTCATAGCTAAACCCCGTAGTACTGCCGATACCAGGCCACAAAACGTTCCACCCCTTCCCCAATGGGGGTAGAAGGCCGAAAGCCCACCCAAGCCTCTAGGGCAGTGGTGTTGGCGGCGGTGGCCTCCACATCCCCGGGCTGCATGGGCTCGAACTGCTTGATCGCCTCCACCCCAAGGGCAGCCTCCAGGCAACCAATGAAGCTCAGCAACGGGGTGGGATCGCTGTTGCCAATGTTGAACAGGCGGTGGGGCGCCCAGCTGCTGGCCGGATCAGGGGCGGCCCGATCGAAGCTGGGGTTGGCGGTGGCCGGTTTATCGAGCACCCGCACAATCCCCTCAACGATGTCATCGATGTAGGTGAAATCCCTGGCCATGCGGCCGTGGTTAAACACCCGAATTGGCTCCCCCGCCAGGATCGCCCGGGCAAAAAGCATCGGAGACATGTCTGGCCGCCCCCAGGGGCCATAAACCGTAAAAAAGCGCAGGCCCGTGGCCGGCAACCCATACAGGTGGCTGTAGGTGTGGGCCATCAGCTCATTGGCCTTTTTACTGGCCGCATAAAGGCTCACCGGATGGTTCACCGGCTGAGCTTCGCTGAAGGGCATGGTCGTGTTGCCGCCGTACACCGAACTGCTGCTGGCATAAACCAGATGGCCACAGCCATGGTGCCGACAGCCCTCAAGGATGTGGCCAAACCCCACCAGGTTGCTCTGCACATAGGCGGCCGGGTTCTCCAGGGAATAACGCACCCCCGCCTGGGCGGCCAGATGCAACACCGCCCGGGGCTTTTCGGTGGCAAAAAGGGCCGCCATCGCCCCGCCATCGGCCACATCAAGCTGCTGAAACTGCCAGGCCCCGCCGGCAGAGCCCGCCAAGCGCTCCAAGCGGGCCCGCTTAAGGGCCGGGTCGTAGTAGCTATTGAGGTTGTCGATGCCGATCAGCCGCTCGCCCCGGGCCAAGAGCCGTTCGGCAACGGCGGCGCCAATGAAGCCGGCCGCCCCGGTTAGCAGCAACGGGGCCGTCATGGGGCGGGGGCCAATGGCACCCGGGCGCGAAAATCGGCAATGGTTGGCTCAAGCCCCTGGGCCAAGGGCACCTGCGGCTCCCAAGCCAACACCTGGCGGGCCAGGTCGATCACCGGTTGCCGCTGCAAAGGATCATCCTGGGGTAAGGGGCGATAAACAAACTCCAGGCCGGGGTTGATGCGATCACGCACCAATTCAGCCAGTTGCTTAATCGTGAATTCACCAGGATTACCGAGGTTGATTGGCCCGGTGTGGTCGGCCTCCATCAGGCGCAAAAAGCCTTCAACCAAATCATCCACATAGCAAAAGCTGCGGGTTTGACTGCCTTCGCCGTAGAGGGTGAGCGGTTCGCCGCGCAGGGCCTGCACAATGAAATTACTCACCACCCGACCGTCATTTTCCAGCATGCGCGGGCCATAGGTATTGAAGATCCGCGCCACCCGAATCTCGGTGCCGTGCATGCGCCGATAATCAAAACAAAGGGTTTCAGCTATGCGTTTGCCCTCGTCGTAACAGGAGCGAATGCCGATGGTATTTACACAGCCGCGATAGCTTTCCGGCTGGGGATGCACCTCGGGATCGCCATACACCTCACTGGTGCTAGCCAACAGCAGGCGCGCCCCCACCCGCCGGGCCAGGCCCAGCATGTTGTAGGTGCCCAGAAAGCTAGTTTTTGCTGTTTTAATTGGATTGAACTGGTAATGCACTGGCGAGGCAGGACAGGCCAGGTGCCAGATGCGATCCACCTCGAGTTTGATTGGTTCGGTTACGTCGTGGCGGATCAGCTCAAAATTTGGATGGCCAATCCACTGGCGGATATTTGCCTTGCGGCCGGTGAAATAGTTATCGAGGCAGATCACCTCCTGGCCCGCCTCCATCAGGCGATCCACCAGGTGGGACCCCACAAAGCCGGCGCCGCCGGTGACCAAATGACGAAGGCTCAAGGAAAACTCCGGCGATAGAACTGGGCTGGAATGGAATTCTGGATCCTTTGGGAACCAGGTCTTAGCTGGCGCCAACGAAATACCAGGGGAATATCAAAGGCCAATTCAACCTTCCCCCACCCGCCACACCTGCAGGCCCGCCGCCCGGGCGGCGGCGGCATCGGCGATGGCGCGGGCATCAAACAACCAGGCCGGCCGCCTCATTACCGCCGCCAGGGCCGACCAATCCAGGGCCCGGAAACTGGTCCATTCGGTGAGAATCAGTACGGCATCGGCGCCGCGGCAGGCCTCGAGGGGATCAATTGCTGCCAACCACTGGCCTTCGCCAGCGGCCGGGGGCTGGCCCAGGTCTTGCTGGATCTGGCCTGAATCCACCTTGGGGTCGTGGATCGCCAGCTGGGCCCCCTCCTCCAACAGCTCCTTAGCGATGCGGATGGCTGGGGATTCCCGGGTGTCATTGGTGTCTGCCTTGAAGGCAAAACCCAAGAGGGCAATGCGCTTACCTGAAACCGTATTAAACAGTTTTTGCACCACCAGGCGGGCGATGCGTTGCTGCTGCCAGCTGTTTAGTTCCACCACCTGTTGCCAATAATTGGCCACCTCCTTTAGGCCGTAGTGACCACATAGATAAACAAGGTTGAGGATGTCTTTCTGGAAGCAGCTGCCGCCAAAGCCAGGGCCACTCTGCAGAAATCGGGAACCAATGCGGGAATCTGTACCGATCGCCTTAGCCACCTCGCGCACATCGGCGCCGGTGGCCTCACAGACGGCCGCAATCGAATTGATCGAAGAAATCCTTTGGGCCAAGAAGGCATTGGCCGTGAGTTTGGAGAGTTCACTGCTCCAAAGATTGGTGCGCAGGATCCGATCCGCCGGTACCCAATGGCCATAGATCGCCGCCAGAGCATCAACACTTTCCAGATCGTTGCCACCGATCAAAACCCGATCCGGGTTCTCCAGGTCAGGGATGGCAGTGCCCTCAGCCAGGAACTCAGGATTAGAGAGCACGGAAAAAGTTTTGCCGGCCGGGGCCGCCGCCAGGATCGCCTGCACCGTTTCAGCGGTGCGCACCGGCAGGGTGCTCTTTTCCACCACAATCGTGTGCCCCTGGGCCGCTTCCGCCACCTGGCGGGTGCAGGCCTCGATCCAGCGCAGGTCTGAGGCCTGGCCGGCGCCCACCCCCCGGGTTTTGGTGGGGGTGTTCACGGAGAGAAACACCATGTCGGCGCTGGCGATGGCGCCCGCCACATCGGTGCTGAAAAAGAGATTGCGGCCCCGGGCCCGGCCTACCACCGCATCAAGCCCGGGTTCATAAACAGGCAAAACGGAAAGATCGGGATCGTTCCAGGCGGCGATGCGCGCTGCATTCAGATCCACCACCGTTACTTGGATCTGGGGACAGCGATCGGCGATCACCGCCATGGTGGGCCCGCCCACGTAGCCCGCCCCAATGCAGCAGATGGTTTGCACTGGGGGCATGGCCATGAATGGGCTGCGGATGGGCGGCATTGTGGCCCATACACTGCTGGGCCAGGCAGGGGACGCCATGGCAAAGACAGCATTAATTACTGGCATTACAGGCCAAGACGGCAGCTATCTGGCGGAATTACTGCTGGAGAAGGGATACGTGGTGCATGGCATTAAGCGCCGGGCCAGCAGCTTCAACACCACCCGCATTGATCACCTCTACCAAGATCCCCATGAGCCGGATCCCCGCCTGAAACTGCACTACGGCGATCTCACCGACAGCAGCAACCTGACCCGAATCATCCAGCAGGTGCAGCCCGATGAGATTTACAACCTGGGGGCCCAAAGCCATGTGGCCGTGAGCTTTGAGGAGCCGGAATACACGGCCAACTGCGATGCCCTGGGCACCCTGCGGATCCTGGAGGCCGTGCGACTGCTGGGGCTAACCACCAAGACCCGGATCTATCAGGCCAGCACCTCAGAGCTCTACGGCTTGGTGCAAGAAATCCCCCAAAAGGAAACGACCCCCTTCCACCCCCGCAGTCCCTACGGCGTAGCCAAGCTCTATGGCTACTGGATCACGGTGAATTACCGGGAAAGCTACGGGATGTATTGCTGCAACGGCCTGCTGTTTAACCACGAAAGTCCCCGCCGCGGCGAAACCTTCGTGACCCGCAAAATCACCAGGGGCCTGGCCCGCATCGATGCTGAGCTGGACCAGTGCCTGTTTATGGGCAACCTCGATTCCCTGCGGGACTGGGGCCACGCCCGCGACTACGTGGAGATGCAATGGCGGATGTTGCAACAGGAGCAACCGGAGGATTACGTGATCGCCACCGGCCGCCAGGAAAGCGTGCGGCGGTTCATTGAATTAAGTGCCAGCCGGCTGGGTTGGGGCCAGGGCACCGGGCCCGCCATCCACTGGAGGGGCACCGGGCTCGAGGAAATCGGCACCAGGGCCGACAACGGCGCCGTGGTGGTGCGGATCGACCCACGCTATTTCCGACCCGCCGAGGTGGAAACCCTGCTGGGGGACCCCAGCAGGGCCCACGAAAAGCTGGGCTGGACCCCCACCACCACCCTGGAGGAACTGGTGGCCGAAATGATCGACCACGACCGGGAAGAGGCGAAGAAAGAGGCCTACCTGAAACGCAAGGGATTTTCCGTGGTGGGGGCGGCCCAGGAATGACAACCCACAGCCCCCTGATAAGCCCCAGCGATCGCATCTATGTGGCGGGCCACCGGGGCATGGCGGGTTCAGCCATCTGCCGGGCGCTCAGGGGGGCCGGTTACGGCAGCGCCGCCGCCGGTGGGGCCCTGCTCAGCGCCAGCCGCCAGGAGCTCAACCTGCTGGATCCTGGGGCAGTGGAGCAGTGGTTTGCCTTGCATCGGCCCGATGTGGTGGTGCTGGCCGCCGCCAAGGTGGGCGGCATCCAGGCCAATGCCAGCTACCCAGCCGATTTCCTGCTCGACAACCTCAAGATCCAGAACCATGTGATCGAAAACGCCTGGCGCTGCGGCGTGCGCCGGCTGTTGTTTTTAGGCAGCAGCTGCATATATCCGAAATTTGCCGAGCAACCGATCCGGGAGGAGGCATTACTTAGCGGGGCCCTAGAGCCCACCAATGAGTGGTATGCGATCGCCAAGATCGCCGGCATCCAGCTGTGCCGAGCCCTGCGCCAACAACAGGGCTTTGATGCGATCAGCCTGATGCCCACCAACCTCTACGGACCGGGCGATAACTACCACCCCAGCCACAGCCATGTGATCGCCGCCCTGGTCCGCCGCTTCTGGGAAGCCCGCCAGACGGGGGCCCCGGAGGTGCTCTGCTGGGGCACGGGCACCCCCAGGCGGGAGTTTCTGCATGGGGACGACCTGGCGGCGGCAGCGGTGTTCTGCCTGGAGCACTGGGATCCCAGCGCCGCCGATGCCCCCAAAGACGACCACGGGGAAGCGCTGCAATTTCTCAACGTGGGCAGCGGCCACGACCTAACGATCCGAGAGCTGGCCGAGCTGGTGGCGTGCACCCTGGATTACCAGGGGGAAATCCGCTGGGACAGCAGCAAGCCCGATGGCACCCCCCGCAAATTGCTGGATGGGAGCCGGCTGCGGGCCCTGGGCTGGCAGGCGGCTATTCCCCTGGCCGAGGGCTTAAGCGCCGTGAAAGCAACGCTCCCAGGGGCCCTAGCCACCCAACGCTGACCCCTGCAGGCGCCGCACCAGCGACCCACGGTCGAGCCGTTCCTCCTCCCCCTCCCGCAGATCCTTGAGCAGCACCTGCTGGCTCTGGGCCTCGCCATCACCGATCAACACCGCCCAGGGGGCCAGGGAACGATCGGCCCGCTTTAGTTGTTTGGCGAAGGCCGCCCGGCTGAGGTCCAGTTCCACCGCCAGCCCTGCCCCCCGCAGTTGCCGGGCCACGGCCAGGGCAAAGGGTTCCGCCAGTTCCCCCTTGCTAACCAAATACACATCGGGGGCCGCCGGCTTCACCTGGGAGCCAGACGCCATAAGTAGGGCCAGGCGTTCCATGCCTATGGCCCAACCAATCGCCGGGGTATCCGGCCCCCCCAGCTGCTGAACGAGGCCGTCGTAGCGGCCGCCCCCACAGACGGTGGCCTGGGCGCCCAGTTCTGCTGAGGTGATTTCAAAAGCAGTGTGGCTGTAGTAGTCGAGGCCCCGCACCAACCGGGGGTTGAGCTCGTAGGGGATCGCAAGCTGGCCAAGGCCGGCTTGCACCGCCTCAAAACGCTGGCGGCTATCGGCCGACAGGGATTTTTCCAGGCTGGGGGCATCCAACAGGAGCGCCTGGGTGGCTGGATTCTTGCTGTCGAGGATCCGCAGCGGATTGGTCTGCAAGCGCTGCTGGGAATCTGGATCCAACTGGTCCACCCGCTGCTCCAGCCAGGCCACCAGGGCCGTGCGATAGCCGAGGCGATCCTCAGCACTGCCGAGGGAATTGAGTTGGAGGCGGAGGCCCCGCAGACCCAAGTCCTCCAGCAGATCCCAGGCCAGGGCCATTGCTTCCGCATCACTGCGGGGATCGGCAAAACCAAGGCACTCCAGGCCGATCTGGTGGAACTGCCGCTGGCGACCGGCCTGGGGCCGTTCGTAGCGAAACATCGGCCCGCTATACCAAAGCTTCTGGGGGCCTTGGCTGAGCAGCCCCTGCTGAATCACCGCCCGCACCACCCCGGCCGTGCCCTCGGGCCGCAGGGTGCAGGAGCGTTCGCCGCGGTCCAGGAAGGAATACATCTCCTTGCCCACCACATCGGTGGCTTCGCCAATGCCGCGGGCAAACAACTCCGTGGGTTCCAGCAACGGCGTGCGGATTTCCCCCACCCAAGCCCGGCGAAAATGCTCCCTGGCCCTCGACTCCAGGTGCTGCCACTGAACGGTGGCCAGCGGCACTAGATCCACCATGCCGCGCAGGCTCTGCAGCTGTTCCACCGGGGCGCCCCTTTCCAGCGGGGATCATCCTCCCCGGCCAGCCAGAATCGGTTCTCAGTTAAGGGGCATGCCGTGGCCAGACTGCTCATCACCGGCGGTGCTGGTTTCATCGGCAGCCACACCTGTGTGGTGCTGCTGGAGGCCGGCCACCAGCTGGTGGTGCTCGACGACTTCCGCAACAGCTCCCCCGAGGCCCTGAAACGGGTGGAGCAACTCAGTGGCCGGCCCCTGGAGCTCGTGGCCGGCGACCTACGCGATCCGGGCAGCCTGGGGCGCGTATTCAACGGCGGCCCCTATGCCAGCGGCGGTGGCATTGATGCGGTGATCCACTTCGCCGGGCTCAAGGCCGTGGGGGAATCGGTGGCCCAGCCGCTCATGTATTGGGATGTGAATCTCTGCGGCACCCGGCTACTGCTACAAGCGATGGCCGCCGCCGGCTGCCGCACCCTGGTGTTTAGCAGCAGCGCCACGGTTTACGGCTACCCCGCCCAGGTGCCGATCCCGGAAACCGCCCCAATCCAGCCCATCAACCCCTACGGCCACAGCAAGGCCGCCGCCGAACAACTGCTGGCCGACCTGGCCGCCAGCGAACCCGGTTGGCGCATCGGCCGCCTGCGCTATTTCAACCCGGTGGGGGCTCACCCCAGCGGTCGCCTCGGCGAGGATCCCCAGGGCCTCCCCAACAACCTCTTCCCCTTTCTCAGCCAGGTGGCGGTGGGGCGCCGCAGCGAGCTGCAGGTATTCGGCTCCGACTGGCCCACCCCCGATGGCACCGGGGTGCGCGACTACATCCATGTGATGGACCTGGCGGAGGGCCACCGCGCCGCCCTCGAGCTGCTGCTGGCGGAGGAGCCGCAATTGCTAACCCTCAACCTGGGCAGCGGCCAGGGCCATTCGGTGCTGGAGCTGGTGCAGGCCTTTGAGCTGGCCAGCGCTAAGGCCGTGCCCTACCGGCTAGTGGAGCGCCGTCCGGGGGATGCCGCCATCACAGTGGCCGATCCTTCCTTGGCCCTGGAACGCCTGGGCTGGCGCACCCAGCGCAGCCTGGGGGACATCTGTAGGGATGGCTGGGCCTGGCAAGGGGCCAATCCCCAGGGGTATAGGGGCTGATCGCTGATCCGTCAGGATTCCCCGGGCCGCCTGGGCTGAAACCTTGGTTCAACCATTGCAGATGCAGAAGCCTTTGCAGAAGTCTTCCCAGAAGCCCCTGGTGCAGCGTTTCTTTTGGCCGCTGCTGGGGTTGCTCTGGCTGCTAAGCACTGCCCTCGATCGGCTCTGGCTCCAGCTCGACCAGCGGCTGCCCGCCTGGGACCAGGCCGACTACCTCAACAGTGCCCTAGACCACGGTCGCGCCCTGGGCCTGCTGGCCGGGGGCCATTGGCAGGGTTGGCAAGCACTGCTGGATCTATCGCCAAAGATCCCCCCCCTCGCCTCCCTGGTAAATGGCAGCGTGATGGCCGTGGCTGGAGATAGTCCAGACCAGGCCGCCTGGGCCCTCAGCCTTTGGCATGGGCTTTTGCTACTGGGGGTGGCCCTTTGGGGACGGCAGCTGGGGGGGATGCGGCGCGGCGCGGCCCTCGGACTCTTGGCCCCCCTGCTCTGCGGGCTGATGCCCCTGCTGGCGGAGGTGCGGGTGGATTACGTGCTGGAGATCCCGCTCGGCGCCGCCTGCACCTGGGCCCTATGGCTGCTGGGCCGCTGGCAGCGACCGGGGCCCCTGGGGGGCCACTGGCCCCAGGCCCTAGGGGCCGCCTTGGCGGTGGCCAGCGCCCTGCTGATCAAGCAGAGCGCCCTGCTGGTGCTGGTAGCCCCAGCCCTCTGGGCCGCCGCCGCCGGCCTGCGCCAGGGCCAGGGCCGGCGGCCCCAGGTGCTGGCCGCCCTGGCCCTGGTGCTCGCCCTGGTGCTGCCCTGGCTGCAGCACAACCTGATCACCACCCTGGGGGGCACTGAGCGGGCCACGCTGGAATCGGCCGCCCGCGAGGGCGACCCCAACGCCAGCAGCCTGGCCGGCTGGCTCTGGTACCCCCGGCGACTGCCGCAGTTGGTGGGGGCGATTCCCCTGGTGGGAGCGCTGTTGGGCGCCCTGGTGGGGGCAGGGCAACTGGCCCGCCGCGGCTGGCCCTACCCCCGCTGGCAGTGGCCCAGCCGGGACTGGGGCTGGCTGCTGGGCGCCCTGGCCGCCGGCAGCCTGCTCACGGTGCTCAGCCCCAACAAGGACAGTCGCTACCTGGCACCGCTGCTGCCCCTGCTGGCCCTGGCCCTGGCCCGCTGCTGGTTGCTGCTGCCCTGGCCGCTGCTAGCGGCGGGCCTAGTGGCCAGCGCCGGCCTCACGGGCGCCAGCAGGGGGGCGGCGATCGAACGCCAGGGCCATCCAGCTGAACCGCTGGAGGCAATTGTGGCCAGCCTGCAGGGCGCCGATGGCGCCAGCCCCCGCACCCTGATCGTGGTGCCCAGCACCGGCGGCCTCAACCAGCACAACGTCAGTTACTACGGCCGGCGCGGCGGCGGCCAGCTGGTGGGCCGCCAGCTGGGGGGCGACCCGGCCCACATCGCCGCCGCCCTGGACCAGGCCCAGTTGGTGCTGCTGGGCACCGGCTTCCAGGGCTCCGTGGCCCCCCAGGTGGAGGCCTTCAACAACGCCATTCGCCACAGCGGTCGGTTTGGCTTGCGCCAGAGCTGGCCCAAGCCCCTGGGGGGCCGTTTTGAGCTCTGGGTGAGGCGCCCCCAAGCACCGCCAGGGCCCAGCTTTAGCCAGCGCTTCCCGCCCCTGGCCGCCGGCCTCGCCCAGGGGCCGGCGGGGCTGGCTCCGCTGTTTGATGCCATCGGGGTGGAACACCAGCTGGATGGCCACCGCCTCTACCAGGGCCAGGTGCGGCAACAGGCGCTTACCAGCCTGGCCCGTAACCCCAACGACTCCCAAGCCCTCTGGAGCCTGGGGCTACTGGCGGTACTCCAGAACCGACCGCTGGAGGCCGACCGCTGGTTTGCCCGGCTCGAAACCCTCAACCCCGCCAGCCCCTGGCCCGTCGCATACCGCGCCGTGGTGCTCAACGCCGCCTGGCGCCCCTGGGGGGCCCAAGCCGTGGCCGACCTGGGCCAACGGCGGAGCCCCAACCCCGTGCTGCGGGGCCTGGGGGACCTCAGTGGGGTGCTGGGGGGGCAGCTGTGGCGCATCGACAGTGCCCGCCAGTCGATTCCCGCCGCCCGCCGGGCTGTGGAAGCTGCCCTGAAGCCAAAGGCGGGGCCCGATGGTTAGGGCCACCGAGCTCCAGGGCCGGGAACCCAGCCAGCGGCTTGTGATCGTGACCGTGGCCTACCACAGCCAAGGGCCCCTGCAGCAGCTGGCCTCAGACCTGGCTCGGCAGCATTGGCAGCCAGAGCGCTGGTTGGTGGTGAACAATGCGCCCCAGTCGGCGCCCCTGGAAAGCCAAGCCCTGGCCTCGGGGTCCCTGGGCCTGCAGCTGCTTGAGGGGGAAGAGGGGGCTGGCTTTGGCGACGGTTGCAACCGCGCCTTTGAAGCGCTGGCGGCGGCGGGTTTCAACGGCTGGGTGTGGCTGCTCAATCCCGACACCAACCTGCGACGGGGCGATGAATGTGCCCGGTTGATCGCCCAACTGGCCAGCCTCCACCGTTGCTCAGTGGTGGGCACCGCCGTGCAGGCCAGCAGCGGTGGGCTGGAGGCCAGTGGCGGCTGGTTTGACCCGGGCTTGCGCTTTCGCCGGCGCCGGGTAGGGGCGCAGCTGGCCCAACGGCAGGGGCCGGTGGCGGTGGATTGGCTCAGCGGTTGCAGCCTGGTGTTGCAACCGGAGGCCCACCAGCCCCCCGCCCGCTTCGATGCCGCCTTCCCGCTTTACTACGAAGACATGGACCTTTGCCTGCGGCTAGGGGCCCAGGGGGCGGCAGTGCTGTGGTTACCCCAACTGGCCATCGGCCACCAACGGGGGGCCGGCAGCCACACCCCTTCCCCGCGGCGATTGAGACTCTCCACCATTAGTTATTTGCAATTTCTGAGGCGCCATTGCCCCCCCTGGGTGCAGGCCCTGCGCACGGCTCGCCTGCTGGCCATGGCACTGCTGCGCCTGCCCCTGCAGCCCCAGCGCAGCCTGGCAATATTCTCATCATTCTTAGCTTGAGAAATAGTCGCTCAAGAAAAAATATGACTCAACATTAGGGAGCTTGTGATTTTGTTACATTAGGCCCCATCGTCTCTCCTCAACTACCCTCAAAAGATGAACTCGGCCCAATTCGCATTATTTTATTATCTTCATTCTTCTGGCTTTTTCAAGAAGGGCGCCTCAGCAATAGCCATCTGGCAGGCAGCTCACCAGAGCCTATCGAGCCCCAGCCCTATCATCAGCGCGCCGGCTCAAGCAAGCCAACAACAATCAAGCCTTTTTACCCCATTTTTTGCTGGCACTATTAGCAGCACTGGCACTACCCTCTCCTATCCCAACAGCTATGCGCTGCAAGGCATTACCGGTGGCGACAAGACTGGAGACTACATTATAACTGGAACATCAAATGTAGGCAATCCAGCCGCCGCTGGAGTTGTTTACCAAGGCCCAATTAATAATGCCACCACTACCCAAGGCAACGGCAGCGGCACCTGGACAACAATGGTTGTTCCCAGCAATGCTGCATTGATCAACGGCAGCAACCCCTCGGGAACATATTCAAACACCAGCATATATGGCGTGCACAACCTAGGCAAAGGACATGTAAATCTAGTGGGTTCCGTCTCTCAAGCCCAACCTGGATACGATTCAGGCTTTCCCACAAGCACCTACGGGTTTTACTATGAAGGGCCGATTACAGCTACGCCAAACAAAAATGCCTTTCAAGTTTTCCAAGCGAAATACCCGGTAAGTGGCAGATTAGCTGACTACACTTTTACCCATAGCGTCGACGGCGGATTGGCCGTTGGCAATTACAATGCAATTGACGCAACGGTTGACGCCCAACCAGCGGGGCGAGCATTTATATACAATCCCACAGCAAAAGACTCCGAAAAACAGATCGACATACACCTAGACGGCGCCGACGACTCGCTCACCAAAACCGCCTATGGGATATGGCACAACCAAGGCTCTAGCTACACGATTGCTGGCGGAGTTGGACGGCAACTAGACACCACGCGCAAAAAGATCATGGGACAAAGCACCGAAATCCTGGGGTCTGCCTACCTTATCGACTACGATTCGATTACAGGATTATTCTCAAACTACAAAAAATTTGTTTACCAACCAACCCCGAACCAATCAACTCCAAATATTGAATCTCACTTCGAAGGAATTTGGTCTGACGGCAATGGCCTTTACAAGTTACCGGCCACCGTCAGCACCCTGATTGGCGCCAATGTTCCCGCTTCTGCAGCAACGGCAATTGTATATAGAAACTCAACAACTGGATCCTTCACAGAAGCAAAATGGGAACTCATTCCCTTTAATTCATCAACAGGAACCACGCCTTTGTTCACCACAAATGATTCAATCTTTGACAAGGCCAGTGTGGGTGCCTATGTACCAAGTACCAGCAGCGCTGCCTCCGACTATGCATACCTAAGTAACACTTAATTTAGAGAGTCAATCGCTTTAGCTCGCTCCTGCCATAGCCGCTGCCCCAAGGCCGGCCCGGGGGTGAGCCCCTCGGCCAGCAGTTGCTTTGCGCTCAGGGGCGAAGGCAGCAGGCGCCAACGCAGCAGCCAGTGCCATAACGGCCGCCGCCAGGGGGCTCCATGGGCCTCGGGGTTGAGCAGCAGCAACAGCACCGCCAGGGGATGGCCATGGCTACCGGGGTGCTCCAAGGCTTCAGTCCACTGGGAGGGCCGCCAGTGGGCCCTGGCTTCTCCCTGCTGCAACCACTGCCGCAACAGCCCCGCCTGCTCCAGCAAGCGTTGCTGGCGGTGGTGCAACTGCAGCCGCTGGGCCAGCTCCAAGCGCTCAGCTAGATCACCCGGCAGCAGCTCCAGCAGCCCCACCAGCCGCAGGGCCGGGGCCGACCAGGCCGGATCCAAGGCCGGTCCCCACCGCCCTAATCGCGCCAGCCGATGGCTGCTGCCCGCGGGCAAATGGCGCCAACCCCGTTGCAGCAGCTCCAGCCCGCCCCAGTGCTGGAGCACCCCCAGGGCCTGCCGCCAGCAGTGCTCGTCAAACATCAGGTCCAACTCCATGCGCAGCCGCGCCCCCAGGGCCGGCGCCCCGGGGGGCCAGGGCCAATGGCTGAGGGCTTCATCCGCCTGGGTGGCACTCTCCGGGGCCAGCTCCAGCCCCAGCCGGGCGGCATAGCGGGCAGCCCTCAGCAAACGGCTGGGATCGTCCTCCAGGCTGCGGGCGTGCAGCAGACGCAGCTGGGCTGCCGCCAGATCCGCCTGACCCCCCAGGGGGTCCACCAGGGCCTGGGGGCTCCACAACAGCCCTTGCTGGAGGGGCCAGGCCATGGCATTAAGCGTGAAATCCCTGCGGTTTAGGTCTTCCCTAAGGGAGGCAGGGGCCACCAGGGGATGGGCGCCGGGAAAGGGGTAATGCTCCCTGCGGGCAGAAGTGAGGTCACAGATCAGCTCCCCCTGGGGGGCCTGCAACAGCAAACGGGCGGTGCCATAGGCCCCGTGTTGATGGAGCTCCTGGAGCAAAAATCCTTGGGGGAGGGCCCCAGACCGAACTGCCTCCGCCAGGGCTAGGGCCGGCCAAGGCCCAGGCCCCTCCACCACCAGGTCCAGGTCCTTGCTGGCGGCGCCCTGGCCCATGCAAAGGTCGCGGATGGCACCACCAACGAGGCTCAGCCCCATGCCCTTCGCCCTGGCCAAAGCCACGAGCCAATCCAACCAGGCGACCGGCAGCGTCATTGACGGGACAGGAACCGCCTCTATAAGGTCGCGCAAGCTTGGCAAGCCCGTGCGCAAAGAACTTCAAGCCGGAATAAAGAAATTTAAAACCACCCGCCTTGCCCGACTGCTTTATCTACTTTCCAGCACTGGTCTCCAGCAGGGCCTCCAGCAGTTTCTTAGGGAAAGGCTGGGCGAGACAACCGCCGATCCAAATAACCCCATCCAATTGCAACGGGCGGTGGCCGAACGACTCATTCCCAAACTTGAGCGCCTAAGGGGGCAAATTTGGGCTGATGCCTGCAGACAATGGCTAATCGCCCGTCAGCCTGGGGCCACCACAAAGCTGTGGGCTTTAAAAACAACCAAGAAAAAAGGAATAAACTCCCCTGAAAACAACATAACAACACTCTTATGGCCCCCTGGCTGGGGCTCAAATCAAAAGGTAACAACAAGAGTCCTGAAACAATTAACGGCGCGCAAAAAACTAACCGGCGCCAAAGTAGTAAGCTGTGATGACTGGATTGAACAACGGCCTGGCCAGTGGTCCTGGCGACAAAAAGGCCGCCTAGATCCGCTACTTGACAGGGCCCTTGCCGAATACGAAGGACCATTGTTAATTGACAACAGCCTACTTGAAAAATTAGGCCAGCCACCCTCAGAGCCGGAGCGAAGAATTCAGTGGAGAAGTCATCTTTCTGATGCCATAAGTCCCCAGGAATGGGCCCATGTGCCCTTGCCTCTGGTCAGGGCCCTATTAACCCCCGCAAGGCCAAATTCCCCCAAACCCCAAGGGGAACCCTTGGTGAGCATCCTTATCCCAACCGGTGGCTTCAAAAAAACCATCAATGGCCGCAACGAAGTAATGGTTCGCCATTGCCTAAACACTCTACTGAAGATAAGCAGTTATCGAAACCTTGAAATTATCGTAGTTGATGGGGGCGAGCTATCCGATTCACTCATAGAAGAATTAAAGACCCTAACAACTGCTGAACTGGGCCCTGATCGCTGGCAACTGCTGCGGGACCCCAGGCCCTACAGCTACAGCCTGCGCATCAACCAAGCAGCGGCCATAGCCAAGGGTGATTGGCTACTTCAACTCAATGACGACACGGAAATAATCAATCCCAATTCATTGGAATCAATGCTAGCCGTGGCCCAACAAGCTAACGGTGGAATTGTAGGCGCCCTATTGCTCTACCCAAACGGCCTCGTGCAACATGCTGGAGTTGCCATAGACAGGCTGGCCCCCCACCATATCTGGGCCGGCTGCAACCCCAAACGACTGCCCGTAGGCTTCACTCAAAGCGCGCGTCAGTTCAGTGCCGTAACGGCCGCCGTAAGCCTCTGCAGCAAACAACTCTGGCAAGAATTAGGTGGTCTTTCCGAAGAACTACCTATCAATTATGGCGATGTAGATTTCTGCCTAAGAGGAGGTGAGCTTGGGCACAAAATACTTTTAGATCCCCAAAGCAAATGGTTCCATTTTGAATCTGCCAGTCGCAACACCGATGGCATACCACCCGAACTGGAAACCTTTAGGCGCCAATGGGGGCCCCGGCTTGGCAAAAATAATATTGACCCCTACACATCGCGCTGGCGGGAAGTTCTTACCCCAAGAAGATAACAATGGCAAGTAAGATAATTATGAAAGCTAAAAAATTATCAATTGACCCCTGGGCATGGGACCTGTTACTTCCCATGGCGGCAGCCCTTCATCTCAGCCCCGTTGATCCTTCCCTCTGCGCAATTCCAGCCGTACTTTGGCTGGCTCTGCAGATGCTATGGGCCCCAAAAGAGCGGCGCTGGGCCCTGTGGCCCTTGCTGTTTGTGTTGCTGGTGATGGGCCGCAGCTGGTTACTTAACGAAGCAACGGGTTTCATTTCCAGCAACGACTTACTCCTTATTATTATTTCAATGCTTGCCGCCAGCGGCATCTCAGCAGACCGCTGGCGCCGCTTAATCAAACTGCCCCTATGGGCCCTCCCGCTAATTGCCCTCAGCGTTGGCCCCCGGCCCTGGAGCCCAAATCCCCTGGCGGGGGTGAATCAAGGGGCCTATCTGCTGGGCTTACTGCTGGTGCTAGCCCTCAGTTGGTGGAGCTCCCAGCCCCAGGGCCGCGGGCGTTGGCTGGCTGCTATGGCTAGCTTGCTAGCCGCGGCCCTGGTATGGCAAACCGGTTCAAGGGCAGCACTTATGGGCAGCCTCGCAGCCCTATTAGTGGTACTTGTGCAAGAGCACAGCAAATCAGCCAGGCAACTACTGACAAGATGCAGCCTGGCTGCCCTGGCCCTGGGGGGCACTTTTATCGCAGTTTCTCTTAGCAAACATGCCACCGCCGGCCTGTCAGACCTGGGCCGCATTCAAATCTTTAATTGTTATGCAAGCCTGCCATTCAGTGGCAACAATCGCCTGATTTATGGCATTGGTTTTCTCAAACAAACCAGCTTCTGCCAAGAGCTAGTTACCTCGGGGCGACTCACCCATGCCCACAATCTCTTCTTGCAACTCTGGGCCAACACGGGCCTGCTGGGCCTGCTCGGGCTGGCCCTACTGGTAACGCTGCTCTGGCAAGCATGGCGCTCTGCCCACCTCACCCCCTTGCTGCGCCACAGCGGCCTTGCCGTATTGGTTTATGTGGTGATCCAGGCCTGTGTGGATGTGTCCGTGAGCCACTGGCCGGTGGCCCAGATCTTTACTGGGATTTTCCTGGCTATCCCCCTGGCAAAAACTCCCGCAGCCGCCGTTTGATCGCCTCGTAACGGCTGGTTTGCCGCTGGTGCTCCAGATCACTTACGCGATCTAATAACACCGCCACATGGCGGCCAAAGAAGGCGGGGTGGTGCTGCACCAGGGTCTCCACCGCCTGGCGCCGTTCCATGGGGCTCCAACCACGGTTGCGCGATTGGCGCTTTACCCGCACATCAAGCACAACTGCCTCCAGTTGATGCACCTGCTCCCCCCGTTCCAGCAAGGAAAGCCAGAAATCCCAATCCTCCCAACCCCTGGCCATGGCCAGCCGGAAGCCCCCCACGGCGGCCCAGGCTTCCCGGCGAAATAAGGCCGTAACCGGAATCACATTGCCCAGCGCCATCACCGACTCACTGAAGGCAGGAAAACCTGCCACCGCTGATCTGCCGCCAAAGAAACAAACCTGGCCATAGATAATTCCCCTGGACGCATCTTCAAGGGCCGCCCCCCAGAGGTCTTTGATCGCCGTTGGTCGCAGCAAATCATCGGCATCTAGGGGCAAAATCCAGGGGGACTTACAGGCGGTAATTGCCTTATTCCGGGCCGCCGAAGGCCCTTGGTTGGCCTGGCGAATTACGCGCAAATCAGCCAACCCCGGATAACCAAGATCCTGCAGCCTGCCAAGCAATTGAACAGTGGTTGGATCATCACTGCCGTCATCCACCACAAACACCTCTGCGGCCGGCAACTGCTGGGCCGCCACCGAGGCCAGGGCCGCTTCCAGGGTGGCCCCATCATTGAAACAGGGCAAAACCACAGCAATCGGCGCTGGCCCATGGATCGTTTCAGCCATCACTCCAGCCATTAGTTCAGGCATACCTTCAGCTCAACCACCCAACAACCTGACCGGCGCCAGGCGCGGATCAAGGATCTTTGGCCCCATGCCCTGGAATTTGACCGCAATTGAAATTTTCTCACCGCTGCCAAACAGGTGGGTCACCTTGCCCTCGCCAAAGACGTCGTGCAGCAGCCGATCACCCACGGCCCAGGGATGGCCGGCGGGGCCCTTGGGGCTGGCGGCACCGGCCCCCCGATCCACGCGGGTGAGCCGCTCCAGCCTTTGCTCGCGCCGCAACGCCGCCCCACCGCTGCGGGGCAATTCCCCTTGGATTAGCTCCTCGGGCAGTTCCGCCAAAAAGGCCGAGGGCACCGCCGGCTCGCGCATGCCGCCCCAAAGCCGCCGTTCGCTGGCATGGGAAAGAAACAGCCGTTCCTTGGCGCGGGTGATGCCCACATAACAAAGCCGCCGCTCCTCCTCCAGGGCGGAGGGATCCTCCAGGGAGCGATAACTGGGGAAGAGGCCCTGTTCCATGCCCACCAGAAACACCACTGGAAACTCCAAACCCTTGCTGGCATGCAGGGTCATCAGCACCACCCGTTCCGCCGCCAGGTCCTTGTCATCGGCATCACTGGCCAGGGCCGCCGAGGAGAGGAAACCCTCCAGGTCCCCCTCGTCGTTTTCCTCCTGATACTGCAGGGCAGCATTAACAAGTTCCTGCAGGTTGCGGCGCCGCTCCTCCGCCTCATCGGTGGCTTCAGCGATCAATTCGGCCACGTAGCCACTGCGTTCCAGCACCAGCTGCACCAGTTCACTGGGGGCCGCCTGCTCCACCCGGCCCCGCAGGTCAGTGAGTAGCTCGGTGAACTGCAACAGCCCCCGGGCGGAACGGCCCGCCAGGCTGCGCACCGCCTCGCCATCGCTCACCACCTCCCAGAGGGGCACCCCCAGCTGACTGGAGGCATCACTAAGCCGCTGCAGGGTGGTTTTACCGATGCCCCGCTTTGGCACATTCATCACCCGCAACAGACTCACGGAATCAGCGGGATTCACCAATAGCCGCAGGTAAGCGAGCACATCCTTGATTTCGCGCCGGTCGTAAAACCGCAGGCCACCCACCACGGTGTAAGGCACCCGCCAGCGCACCAGCGCCTCCTCTATGGCCCGCGACTGGGCATTGGTGCGATACAGCACCGCCATGTCGCCGAAACGCAGCTCCGGGTGATTGGCCTGCAGCTCGCGCATGCGCTGCACCACCGCCTCGGCTTCGGCGATTTCGTCGTCGCATCGGGTGAGCCGAATTAATTCACCGGCACCGCGGGTGGGCCGCAACACCTTGTCGATCCGCTCGCTGTTGCGGGCGATCAGGGCATTGGCCGCCTCGAGGATCGTTGAGGTGGAGCGATAGTTCTCCTCCAGCTTCACCATCGTTTGGGTGGCATGGTCGGCGGCGCCATCACCAAAATCCCCCTGGAAACCCATCAGGATCGTGAAATCTGCGGCCCGAAAGCTATAAATGCTTTGATCGGCATCGCCCACCACAAACACGGAGCGATTCTGCCAATCGTTGTATTGGGCGGGATCCACCCCATCGGTCACGAGCAACTTGAGCAGGTCGTATTGGGTGCGGTTGGTGTCTTGGTATTCATCCACCAAAAGATGCCGAAAACGCCGGTGCCAGTAACTACGCACCTGGGCATTCTGTTGCAGTAATTGCACCGGCAACAGCAGCAAATCATCAAAGTCCAGGGCATTATTGGCGGCCAGGGCCCGCCGATAGCGGCGGTAGGTATCCACCAGCAATTTGCCCCGGTGCCCCTGGCCCGCCTCCTGTTGTTCCAGGTGTTGGGGTAACCAGCCTTGGTTTTTGGCATTACTGATCGCCCAACGCAGCTTCTTTGGCTCAAAGCGCTTGGGGTCTAATTGCAACTCCTGGGTAACAATTTCCTTTACCAGGCTCTGGGCATCGGCCTCGTCGTAGATCGAAAACTGGCGGGTCCAGCTAAGGCCTTCGGGGTCGGTGTATTTATCAATATCAAAACGCAACAGCCGGGCAAAAAGAGCGTGGAAGGTGCCAATCCAAAGTTCCTTAGTCACCTCCCGATAAATGCGACTGCGCAGCTGCTTTTGCTCCCGTTCGGGCAGGGTGCCCAGGGGTTGGCCCCACTGGGACTGGGCCAGCCGCTGGGCCAGCAGCAGCTCCAGCCGCTCCTTCATCTCCCGGGCGGCCTTATTGGTGAAGGTGACCGCCAGCAATTCCTGGGGATCCACCCCGTGGTGGCCAATCAGGTGGGCGATCCGATGGGTGAGGGCCCTGGTCTTACCGCTGCCCGCCCCAGCCACCACTAGCAATGGCCCACAGTGGTGGCCCACCGCCTGGCGCTGGGCATCATTAAGGCCCGCCAGAAATCCGGAGGACCCCGCTGATGACGGTGCTGGGGAAGGAACTGCGCTCATCGGACCAGGTTAGGCAGGGGAGCCCAACGGTCCCGATCTTCATCGGCATGGATCAACGCGAACGGGCCGCCACCAATGTGTTGATCGATTCACTGGTGGCCCACACCAGTGTCCCCCTGGCAATCACCCCCCTGGTGAGCTCGCAATTGGAGCGCCAGGGGCTCTATTGGCGTAGCCGGGATCCCCTGCAAAGCACCGACTTCTCCTTCAGCCGCTTCCTGGTGCCCCAGCTGCTCAACTTCCAGGGCTGGGGTCTATTCCTTGACTGCGACATGCTCTGCCGCGCTGACATCGCTGAACTTTGGGCCCTGCGGGACGACCGCTTTGCCCTGATGTGCGTGCAGCACGAGCATGTGCCCAACGAAACCGAAAAATTCCTAGGGGAACCCCAAAGCGCCTACCCCCGTAAAAACTGGAGCTCAGTAATGCTCTTTAACGCCGGCCGCTGCCGGGCCCTAAGTCCCGAATTTGTGAACAGCGCCAGCGGCCTGGAATTACACCGCTTCCACTGGCTCAGCAACGACGCCGACATCGGCCCCCTGCCCTGCCAGTGGAATCACCTGGTGGGGGTCCAAGAGCCCGATGCCAGCGCCAAGTTGCTGCACTGGACCCTGGGGGGCCCCTGGTTCCGGGGGCAACGCCAGCTGGGGGGAGCCCTGGCGGCCGAATGGTTTGGCGCCCGCGACGACGCCATGGCCCTCTGGAACCCCTGAACTTGGGCCAATGAACTGTGTTGTAGCAATTCCAGCCCGGCTGGATTCCAGCCGGCTGCCCCGCAAGCTCCTGGCCGATGTGGGCGGCAAAGCAATGCTGCAGCGGGTGCTGGAGCGCTGTTTAGGGGCCCGCTCCCCCCTGGCCGTGGTGCTCTGCACCGACAGCCGAGAACTGCAGGCGGCGGTGGCGAGCTGGGGCCTGGCCGAGCGGGTGCCGGTGGTGCTCACGGGCCCCCACTGCACCAGTGGCAGTGACCGGCTGGCCTCGGTGCTGCCGGAATTGCTGGCCTTTGCCGCGGCCGCCGGGGGCTCCCAAGACCCCAGGAGCACCTGGATTCTCAACGTGCAGGGGGATCAACCCTTTGTGGATCCGGCCGTGATTGATGCCATGGCCGACCATTGCAAAGAGCTGAGTTCCAGGGCCGATGCCGGCGCCCCGGCGGTGCTAACCCCGGTGTATCGCTTGGGAGCGGCAACAATCCACAATCCGGCGGTGGTGAAGTGCCTACTGGCCGCCGATGGCCGCTGCCTCACCTTCTCGCGCAGCGCCCTACCCCACGTGCGCGATGTGCCCCCCGACCAGTGGCATGCCCATGCCAACTACTGGGGCCATGTGGGGATCTACGCCTATCGGGCTGATGTATTGGCCCGCTGGCCAGATTTGCCGAGCTCTGCGCTGGAGCAGGCCGAAAAATTAGAGCAACTGCGGCTGCTGGAGGCAGGTATCGCCATCGGCAGTTTTGCCGTGGCAGGGGATTCCCTCTCGGTGGATACCGCTGAGCAACTGGCCCAGGCCCAGCGGCTGGCCGGTTCCTAGACCCGGCCCCTAGTCGTTTCGATCGCGCCAGCCCTCCCGGGCCAGGGCCTGCCAAGCACCGCGGGCCCGCAGGATCCGCTCCGCCAGCTCGCGCACGGCCCCCTGGCCGCCCCGCCGCCGCAAAACCAGATCCGCCTGGCGCCGCAGGGGGCCGCAGCCATCGGCCGGCGCCACCAGAAGCCCCACTCGAGGGCGCACCACCAGGTCATTGAGATCGTCACCGACGTAGGCGGTGGCGGCGGGCGAGAGCCCCAGCTGCCCCTGCAGGCTGGCCAGGGCCAGGGCCTTGTCTTTGACGGCGGTGAGGCAATGGCCAATGGCCAGATGGCGGGCCCGGGCTTCTAGGGCCCCGCCGCGGCCGCCACTAAGAAACGCCAGCTGCAGCCCGGCCTGCTGCAGGAGCCGCAGGCCCAGGCCATCGCGGCAATCAAAACGGCGCTGCACCTCGCCGTTATCGCCATAAATGAGGCCGCCATCGGTGAGCACCCCATCCACGTCGAGCACCAGCAGCTCAACCGCCGCCAAGCGCCGTTGCCCCCCGCCCCAGGGAGATAACCAATTCACAGGGTGGTGGGCGCCAAGGGCGCTGCCCTGGCGGCGGCACGGATGGTCAGCAACTGCTCCAGCAGCGGTTCCAGCCGATGCAGGGGCACCATGTTGGGCCCGTCGCTTTGGGCCCGCTCCGGGTCGGGATGGGTTTCTAGAAACAAGCCGTCAACCCCCACCGCCACCGCCGCCCGGGCCAGGGGGGCCACAAATTCCCGCTGGCCCCCTGTAGAGGCCCCAAGGCCGCCGGGCTGCTGCACCGAGTGGGTGGCATCAAAAATCACAGGACAGCCCAGGGCCTGGAGCTGGGGCAAACCGCGGTAGTCCACCACCAGGGTGTTGTAACCAAAGCTGCTGCCCCGCTCCGTGAGCCAGAGCTGGTGGGGCCCCTGCAGGCCAGCTTCCCGCAACTTGGCCACCACGGGGGCCATGTCCCAAGGGGCCAGGAACTGACCCTTCTTCACGTTCACGGCACTGGCGCCCCGACCGGCCAGCACCGCCGCCGCCGCCGCCTGCAGCAGGTCTGTTTGGCGACAAAGAAAAGCAGGGATCTGCAACACATCCACCAACTCCGCCACCGGCTCCGCCTGGGGGCTCTCGTGAATGTCAGTGAGCAAGGGCAGGCCAAAGCGCTGCTTCACCTCCGCCAGCATTGCCAGACCCTGCCGGAGGCCAGGCCCCCGGAAACTGCTGCCGGCACTGCGGTTGGCCTTATCAAAACTGGCCTTAAACACATAGCGAATACCCAGCCGTTGGCAGATCGCCTGCACCCGTTCGGCCACCTCCAGCAGCAGCTCCTGGCTTTCGATCACGCATGGCCCGGCGATCAAGGTGAAGGGGAAAGTCATCAGACCAACCCCGCCTGCACCAGGTCATGGAGCCGCAACAGGCCCAGCAACTCCCCCTGGTCCCCCTGCACCGGCAACACGGCGATGGCCTTGCGGTGATTCCGTTCCATCCGTTCCAGGGCCGTGGCCGCCAGCACTGAGGCTGCCACGGTGATCGGATCAGGGGTCATCAGCTCAGCAGCCGTTAGGGATTGCCAGTGGGCTGGGGCCTGGCTGCCCAAGCTCCGGCGCAGGTCCCCATCGGTGATCAAGCCCAGCAAGTGGCCGGGCCGGGCCGGGTCCTCCACCCAGGCGGCCCCGAGGGCAGGACTGGTGAGCCGCTCCAACACCGCTGGCAGATCTGCGCTGGGGGCGAGGGCCTCCCAGCGGGCCACGGGCACCATCAGATCAGCCACGCTGAGGGTGAGCTGGCGGCCGAGGGTGCCGGCTGGATGGTTGAGGGCAAAGTCTTGGGGGGAAATGCCCCGGCGCTCCATCCACACCGCCGCCAAGCCATCGCCGATCGCCATGGCCACCGCCGTACTGGCGGTGGGGGCGAGGTTGAGCGGACACACCTCCCGATCCACTGAGCCATCCAGCAGCACCGCACACTGGCGGGCCAAGGGAGAATCAAGCCCACCGGTGAGGGCAATGCAGGGGCTGCCGCGGTGGCGCAGGGGGGGCAGCATCGCCAGCAATTCAGCGCTTTGGCCACTGCGGGACAGCAACAACACCACATCGCGACTGGCCACCACCCCCAGGTCCCCATGCAGGGCATCAAGGGGATTGAGATAAATGGCCATGAGGCCAATGGAGGTGAAGGTGGCAGCGATCTTGCGGGCAACGATGCCGCTCTTGCCCACGCCGGTAACCACCAACTTGCCCCCCTGGCCATGGCAGAGCTCAAGCAATTGCAGGGCCGCCTCCACCTGGGCCGGGTCCAGGCGCTGGGCGGCGGCGGCGATGGCCTCCGCCTCCTTGGCCATAACCTCCGCCAGCACGTTGGGGGGCACCGCCTAGGAGGCTGGGGAGAAGCGCTCTAACCGCGCCAACTCCCGGAAGGTTTCAGAGCGCTCCCGCAATTCTTCAAAACTGCCGGAGGCCTTGATCACCCCCTGGTCAAATTCATAGATGCGATCACAGCGGGCAATGGTGCTGAGCCGGTGGGCAATCACCATGGTGGTGCAACGGCGACCAACCATTTCCAGGGCATTGATCACCTCATGTTCGGTGCGGTTGTCTAGGGCACTGGTGGCCTCATCGAGCACAAGAAAACGGGAATTACGGAAAAAAGCCCGAGCCAAGGCCAGCCGTTGGCGCTGGCCACCGGACAGTTGATGGCCATTTTCACCCACCTGGGTAAGCAAACCAAAGGGCAGGTCAGCCACATACTCTTCCAACTGGGCAGCCTCGAGGGCTTCCCAAACCTGGTCATCATCTATGGACTGAGGATCAATGCCAAAGGCAACATTTTCCCGCACACTGGCATCAAGTAATTGAATGAATTGGGGCACTTGGGCACAGTTGGCCTGCCAGGCGGGAATTTCCTCTGGGGTTAACGGGTTGCCATCCAATTCAAAACTGCCCTTTTCCGCCTGCAGCAGCGCCAATAACAGATGGGCGGTGGTGGTTTTACCACTGCCGGTGCTGCCCACCAGGGCAATGCGGGCGCCCACGGGGATGGTGAGGTTCACCCCTTTAAGTACCCAATCTTCGCTGTTGGGATAGCGATACCAAACATCACGCAGGCGGATGGAATGAACTGGGAAAACTCCGGCCGCACTTGGCACCCCTGGGGAAGCAAAGGTGAGCCGTTCGATCGGTAACTCCAGCAGATCCACCGTATGGCTGATCTGGGGTAAACCACCCCTAAGTTCCGTGAGGGAATGGAACAAATCTTGTAGCGGTGGGGTCAAGCGTTGGGCCGCAATCGCAAGGGCCGAAAGGAAGGGCAGGATGCCAAGCACCCTCTGGGGGTCCCCATGGATCAGGGCCGGCACCGCACCAATCACAAAAATCAGCGTTATGCCGAGGGGCTCGATCAATAACCTCGGCACAATCGGCAACAGACCAGACATCCAGGCATAGCGGCGGGCCCGTTCGCCCGCCTCGGCAAAGGCCTCCTGGAAATGCCCCTCAGTACCGGTGAGCTGAATATCGCGTACGGAGGCCAAGGATTCCATCAAAAGATGGGTGGAGCGCACCTCAAGCCGCAGGCTTTGCTGGCGAGCATGGCGCAGGTAAGGGGTTACCAGGGTGGACAATCCGAAGTAGGCCAGCACCACGGTGACCAGCAACACAAATGCCGAGAGACGGCCAATCCAGAGAATCCCAAAGGAAAGCAGCAGAATTGACACTGCGGCACTGATCATCCGCAGGGAAGGGCTGATTACGCCGCTGGCCGCCTGACGAATGTTGTTTAAGATTAAACTTGTGAGCTCGGGAGTACTGCGCTTTAGGTGATAACTATAATTTTGACGCAACACCCGAGCATGGATTTCATTGGAGAGATCTCTCCAGATTCTGGCGGTTACTTTTTGCTGAATAAACTGCAACAACAACTTGGAAAGTGAAGCCAGCCAAGCCAAAACAATAAATAAACCAATCAACCAGAGACTCTGGTCAATGGGCTTACCGCCAAACACCCTCACCCCCGGCAGCTGATCGGCCAGGTCGGTGCCCACCAGGGCCCCCACCATGCGGGCCCCCACCGCCACCAGGGCCAGATCCAGCAGCCCTGGCACCACCGAGAGGGGCATCAATTGCCACAGGGACTTGCGGCGGGCCAGGGGTAGATAGCTGAGTAGCCGCAACAGCTGATCCAGCGTCTGGCTGCGCAGCCGAAACCACCTCAAAAAAGAGGGTCGATCGTGGGAAGAATCGATCACACCTCGAACCTTATGGCGAGCAAACGCCTCAGAAGCGCTGTCTCAACCGGCTCAGCCGCCGGCCCCAGCGCAGGCGCCAGGCCGCTGGGCTGGCCAAGGGGGAGGCCCCGGCCTGCAGTCGATCCCAGTGTTGATTTACCGCCCCCAGGGCTGAGCGCCAGCGCTGCCGCACCGCCATTTCTGAGTGGCCAACCAGCAAAGTGGCGAGGCGCCCTGGCTCGGGCAAATACAGGCCTGGGCGAGCCACCGCCGCTGTGATCTGCTCCAGATCCTGCTCCAGGCTGCCGCAGCCCAGCTGCCAACCCATCACGCCGGGATCAAGGCTGTCGGCCAGGGCATGGTTAAAGCTGCTGAACAGCACACAGCCACTGGCCAAGGCCTCCAGGGGGGGTAACCCAAAGCCTTCAGTTACCCCCACTGAACGCCAGTAATCGGCGGAGTCATAGAGATAAACAGTGGCACTGCGAAACAGGGACGCCAGGTCCTCCACCCAGCCGCTCTGCAGTTCCACCCTGAGGCCCCGGGCCCGCAGGGCAGGCACCAGCTCCTGGAGCAGATAGGGACTGCTCTTACGCACCTGCAGCAGCACATCAATGGGGCGCCGCTGGTCTGGGCCAGCCGTAAAGGCCGGATCCAGGGCGTTGGGCACCAATTGCAAAGGCGAGCGGGGGGCGCGATCCCCCCAGTAACCCAGGGTGTTGGGGCTCACCGCCAGCACCGGCACCCCCGGGGGGAGGGCAAAGCCATAGCCGCTGCTGTGGGCGTGATAGGCCAGGGGCCGCCCCCGCAGGCGCCTTAGCAGCTTTGGCACATCAAAACCCCAACTCACGATCCAGAGGGCCTGGCCTGGGGCTGGCTCCGCCTGCAGCAGGTCTGAGAGGAAGGGGTGATCGGGTTGCCGTTGCCGATAGGTAACTAGCTCCACCGCTGGCACTAGGCCCTCACACAGCCGGGCGGACTGCAGTTCCACCTGCAATCCACCACAGCGGAAGCGGGGGCCGGTGCCAGGCACCAGAAAGCGGAGGGGGCGCAAGGTCAGGCGGCCACCACCTCGGTGCTACCGGAGCGCTGGCGCCGGGTAAGAAAACCAAACAAAACCTTGCCGATCGCCGCCACCAGGTTGCCCTCCAGCTCCTGGAACATCTTCATGTTGAGCCGAAAAGCCTGGTTGGCCTCTTCCACGATGCGATCGGCGGTGGGCTGATCGATGGGCAAGTTGTCGAGGCTGGCGCGATAGCTGGTTTTGAAAGCCTTCTCGTCGGCGATCTCTGGAAACACGTAAAAGTTGAGGCCGTCGTCGCCGGCCATGTTCATGGCCTTCTGGGCAATGGCCTTAAGGATCTGGCCGCCGGAGAGATCGCCCAGGTAGCGGGTGTAGTGGTGACCCACCAGGAGCTCGGGGGCGGTGCGGGCCACCTCATGGATGCGCTCCACGTACTCGAGGGCCCCTGGGGTGGCCTCGATCAGCTTCTGCCAGTCGGAGCCGTAGTAATAGCTGAGGTCCTGCTCTAGGGCCTGGCGCCGATTCAACTGTTCAAAGGCAATCGGTGCCAGCACCGGATGCTCCTTGAGCCGGGCGATCTCCTCTTCCATGGCTCCGTAAACGAAGTAGAGATCGGCCACCAGTTTCCGGTAGCTGAGTTTGTCCACTACCCCCTTGAGGAAGCAGCTCACAAAACCGGTGTTTTCAGCCATGGTGTGGGACTTCTTAGTCCCTTCACGCAACTGGGTGGCAAGGGCGACAGCCATGGGAACCGGCAGTCAAGCAACAAAGTTCACGGTAAGGGGCTTATCCGAACCAGTGCCGGTCAAGGTTGCGAAGGGTTACGGAAGCGATTTCGCAGCATTGATAACGCTCCGCCCCGGAAAACTAGGCTCACCTTGCCGAGAACCTGCGGCTTGCGCACCTGATGGCCACCTACGAAAAGCTCACCCCGCCCAGCAACGGCGAAGCAATCCGCTTCGAAAACGGCCTGCCAGTGGTGCCCCCCCACCCGATTATTCCCTTCATCCGAGGCGATGGCACCGGGGTAGATATCTGGCCCGCCACCCAGCGGGTGCTGGATGCGGCGGTGGCCAAGGCCTACGGCGGCAGCCGCCAAATTGAATGGTTCAAGGTGTATGCCGGAGACGAGGCCTGCGAGCTCTACGGCACTTACCAGTACTTGCCCCAGGACACGCTCACGGCGATCGAGCAGTACGGCGTGGCCATCAAGGGTCCGCTCACCACCCCGATCGGCGGCGGCATCCGCTCCCTCAATGTGGCCCTGCGCCAGATCTTTGATCTCTATTCCTGCGTGCGCCCCTGTCGCTACTACAGCGGCACCCCCAGCCCCCACAAACGGCCCCAGGACCTGGACGTGGTGGTGTATCGCGAAAATACTGAAGACATTTATATCGGCATCGAGTGGGCCGCCGATGACCCAATCGGCCAAGCCTTAATCCGCCACCTCAACGAAACGGTGATCCCCGCCAGCCCAAAACTCGGCAAGAAACTGATCCGCGAGGGCTCTGGCATCGGCATTAAGCCAGTGAGCAAGTTTGGCACCCAAAGGCACATCCGCCGGGCGATCCAGCACGCCCTGCGTTTAGAAGGAAAGCAGCGCCACGTGACCCTGGTGCACAAGGGCAACATCATGAAATTCACGGAAGGGGCCTTCCGGGACTGGGGTTACGAACTGGCCACCACGGAGTTCCGGGCCGACTGCATTACCGAAAGGGAAAGCTGGATCCTCGACAACCTGGCCCGCAATCCCGGCCTCTCAATTACTGATAACGCCCGGATGATCGAACCCGGCTACGACAATCTCACCCCCGATAAACGGGCCGTGATCGACACAGAGGTGGCCGCCGTACTGGAAACCATCGGCGAAAGCCATGGCAACGGCCAATGGAAAACCATGGTGCTGGTAGACGACCGCATTGCCGACAGCATCTTCCAGCAGATCCAAACCCGGCCCCAGGAATATTCGGTGCTGGCCACCCTCAACCTCAACGGCGATTACATCTCCGATGCCGCCGCCGCCGTGGTGGGCGGCCTCGGCATGGCCCCCGGCGCCAACATCGGCGATAGGGCGGCAATTTTCGAGGCCACCCATGGCACCGCCCCTAAACACGCCGGCCTCGATCGGATCAATCCCGGCTCAGTGATCCTCAGCGGCGTGATGATGCTCGAATACATGGGTTGGCAGGAGGCTGCAGACCTGATCAGCCAGGGGCTCAGTGCTGCCATCGAAAACAGTGAGGTCACCTACGACCTGGCCCGGCTGATGGAACCACCGGTGGAACCGCTGAGCTGCTCCGGCTTTGGCGAGGCGGTGGTGCGGCATTTCGGCGGGTGAATCTCACCGACCCCTGCGTGCACTGTGGTTTCTGCCTGCCCAGCTGTGCCAGCTACCGGGTGCTGGCCACGGAAATGGATTCCCCCCGGGGGCGAATCCATGCCCTTAAGGCGCTGGCCGCAGGGGAACTGGAGCTGGATGCCACGGTGGCGAGCCATTTCGACAGTTGCCTGGGCTGCTATGCCTGCGTTACCGCCTGCCCCTCCGGGGTGCGCTACGACGAACTGATCGAGGCCCTGAGGCCCCAGCTGCGGGCCCCGGGCCTGCGCAGCCCCTGGCAAACCCAGCTGCGCCAATGGCTGCTGGCCCTGTTGCCCTATCCCCAACGGCTGCGGGCGCTGCTAATGCCGCTGCGGCCCTATGCCGGCAGCGGCCTGCAGCGCCTCGCCCGCCGCAGCGGGCTCACGCGCCTGTTGGGGCCGGAGCTGGCGGCGATGGAAAAGTTGCTGCCAGCCCTAGGGGCCGAAGCCTTTGGCCCCGATCCCCAGGGGTTGATCCCCGCCAGGGGCCCGCGCCGGGCCCGGGTGGGCTTGGTGCTGGGCTGTGTGCAGAGGCTGTTTGACCCGGAGGTGAATGCCGCGGCCATCCGGGTGCTAACTGCCAATGGCATCGAGGTGCTAATCCCCCGGGACCAGGGCTGCTGCGGGGCCGTGAGCCACCACCAGGGGGAGGAAGCCCAAACCCAGCAGCTAGCCGAGGCCCTGATCAAAAGCTTTGAGGCCGCCAGTGCCGAACCGCTCGACGCCGTGCTGGTGGCCGCCTCCGGCTGCGGTCACACCCTGAAGGCCTACGGGCGGCTCACGGGCAAAACCTTCAGCGCCCCGGTGGCCGACATCCAAGAGTTCCTGCACCAGCTGGGGCTGAGCGATGGCTTCCGGGCCGGCCTGAAACCACTCCCCCACGCCGATGGCAGCCTCGCCAGCGCTGGGCAACCGCTGGCCATGGTTTTCCACGACGCCTGTCACATGCTCCACGGCCAGGGGATTGGCCACCAACCCCGGGAGCTGCTAGCCGCCATCCCCCACATCCAGTTGCGGGAGGCGGTGGAAGCGGGGGTGTGTTGCGGCAGCGCCGGGATTTACAACCTGGTGCAACCCCAGGAAGCCGCGGAACTGGGCAGGATCAAGGCCACCGACCTCAGCAACAGTGGCGCTGAGCTGGTGGTGAGCGCCAACATCGGCTGCAGCCTGCAGATCCGCGAACACCTGGGGCTTCAGGGGCAACCCATGGCGGTACTCCACCCGATGCAATTGCTGGATTGGAGCTTCAGGGGCATCGCCCCTGCCCGGCAGGGCCAAATCCCCGCTAGCCGAGACCGAGCTTGAGCCCCAGCGACCCAACCCCAAAACCCACGGCTAGCCCGCCCGCCCCCGGCAAGCTGCTGAGCATCCTGGGGCTGGGCTTTGGCCTGGCTGGGGCCGTGGGCGGCACCATCGGCGCCGGATTATTGCGCACCCCCGGGCTGGTGGCGGCCCAACTGGGCAGCCCCAGCCTGGTGATAGCCGCCTGGCTGGTGGGCGGGCTCTACGCCCTGCTGGGGGCCATCTGCGTGGCCGAAATGGGGGCCAGCCTGCCCCTGGCCGGAGGTTGGTATGTGTATGCCCACAGGGCCTTTGGCAATGAGCTGGGCTTCGTGGTGGGCTGGACCGATTGGCTCGGCCACTGCGTGGGGCTGGCCTGGGTGGCGATCACGATCGGTGAATATGGCGCCGCCCTGGTGCCTGGCCTAGGGCTAGGGCCCAAAGCGATCGCCCTGGCTTGCTTGCTGCTGTTCAGCTTGATCCAACTGCTGGGGGTGCGGGCCGGCAGCGGCAGCCAACAGCTGCTGAGCCTGGCCAAGGCGGTGGCCTTTTTGGCCCTGGTGGCGGCCTGTTTCCTTTGGCATGGAAATAATTCGGTCGGCGGCCCAGCGGTTCTGGCCCCAGCTGCAAACTGGTCTGATTGGTCTATGGGGTTTGATGGGCCTGGCCTGGCGATCGCCGGTGTGCTGGCCCTGCAGGCGGTAATCACCACCTATGACGGCTGGGCCAGCCCGATTTATTTCGCCGAAGAATTCAGCGAACCAGCCAGCGACTTGCCGCGCTCACTACTGGGGGGTGTATTGGCAGTAATTGTTATCTATTTGCTGGTGAATCTGGCCCTACTGCATGTGTTGCCCATGGAGCAATTGGCCAATTCCAAGCTGCCGGTGGGCGATGCCGCCACTGTGATCTTTGGCAGCATTGGCGGTGAACTAATCACTGGGGTGGCGCTAATTTCGCTGCTGGGCTTAGTGAATACAGCAATCATGGCTGCCCCAAGAATTCTATTTGGCATGGCCCGGGATGGCCTATTCCCTGCCTTTGGCACCCTGGTAAATGCTGGGGGCACCCCCACCTTTGCCCTACTAATTACCAGCCTCGCCACCATCGCCCTGGTGGCGAGTGGCAGCTTTGAGCGGCTATTGGGGATGGCCTCGATCCTCTATGTGGCCATCTACATGACCGGCATCGCCGCCCAAATAATGCTGCGCCAACGGGAACCGGCATTGCCACGGCCCTTTAGGGCCTGGGGTTATCCCGTTAGCGCTCTGCTCGTTTTAGGCCTCTCGCTCGCCTTCCTGATCGGAGCTGCCTTCAGCGACCCCCTCAACAGCCTGATCGCCCTGGCATTGGTGGCCATCGGCGCCCTTGGCTATCTAATTGCCCGCAGATTTCAGCTGGTGCCCGCCTAGGAAAACTGCCTGCCGCCTCTAACAGCTTCCCCCTCCCATAACTCCCAGGCCAGGCGCAGGCTATGGGCATCGCCCAGGTTGCCGGGGAAGGTGACCACTGGCAAATCGCCCGCCAGCACCAGCGATAGCCCTGGCAGCAATTGGCCCTGCAGGGCCACCGCCGCCCGGTTGAGGCCCGTGGACAGCAGGGTGTGGCTGGTGATGCCGCCCTTGCTGATCACATAGCCGAGTTCGGGGGCCAGGGCCCCGGCCAGGCGGGCCATCAAGGCGGCCAGCTCCAAGCCCAGGTGGCGGCGCTCAGCGGCGCTGGCACACTGAACTTCACCGCGGCTGCTGAACAGCACTGGCGTGCGGCCGGCCGCCAGCTGCCCACGCAGAGCCAGCAAATGACCCTGCTCCATGGCAGCCAGGGGCCCTTGGGCGCTATCTCCGTCCGCCTGCCCCCGGGCCAGCAGCTGGGCCAGCTGGGCCACCTCCAGCTCCACGCCGCCGCAACGGGGCTCCGCCAACAAACACTCCAATTGGGCATCGGCCAGGGGCACATGGGAGCCCACCAGCACCAGCCCAGGCAGCAAACCCTGGGCGCCTGACCGGCGCAATCCCACCAGCCCAGCCCCATCGAGCGGTTGGGGCGGCAATGGCGCCAGGCCATTGAGCAGGCTGGCGGCCGCTTGAAACAGGAAGCGCCGCGGCCGACCCCAGCGCTCGGCGGCGGCTGGGGCCGTGAGCTCCCGCACCGCCGCCCCGAGGGCCGCCAGCTGCTGCGGCCGCTCGGCATCCACCGCCACGCAGCAATTCCCCTGGTAGCCAGCCAAGCGCTGCCTAAGGGGCTCGCCACCCAGCTCCAATGCCGTCAGTTCAAGGCGCTCCACCTGGTCAGCGCCGATCCGACCAGCGGTTTTTTGCTCCACCCAAGCGGGCAAGTAACTGGTGCTGTAGCCAAAGAGGCCATCGCTGGCGAAGGCACTTTCATGCACCGGCCGCCCATTGAGCAGGTGCTGCCCCGCCACCGTGGTGCGCCCCCCCGGCAGGAAGGCAGGCACCAGAAATGTGGCGTCAAAGGGCCCCAGTTCGGCGTTGATCACATCCACCTCCAGGGGGAAATGGCCCCGCAGGGTGGAGTCGCCACGGCTCACCAGCCACCAACCGTCGATGGAGCCTGCGGCCTGGGCCGCCGCCAGGGCTGGCTTGAGCGCCCCACAGATCTGCCGCAACCGTTCCGTGGCCGCGGTGGGATCCAGGGCGCGGCTGTTGGTGATCAAAAATAAAAACGGGGATGGCTGGGCTAAACCCCAGGCCAGGGTTTCCGCGTCCCAACGCAGCAGCAATGGACAGCCCCAGAGGGTCTGGGAGCCGGTGGGGTCGTCGTCAAAGACGATGATCTTGGGGCTGAGCAGCATCTCTCCGGCATGCCAGAGCTGGCACCACTCCTAACGCCTGACCGGGGGGACCTAGCGGAGCAGATTCGCGAATTCCATCGGCAGGCCAGCCCCTGGGTGCCGGCGGGGCTCGGGAATCATTTGCATTGGGGGCCCCCGCTGCCACAACCCAGCCCAGCGCTTAGCTGCGCCAACCTCAACCGGATCATTGAGCATGCGGTGGAGGATTTCACCGTGACCGTGGAAGCTGGGCTCCCCCTGGCAGATCTGCAGGCGGCCCTGGCCGAAAAGAACCAATGGCTGGCCATTGACCCACCCCTGGCGGGGGCCAGCAGCATCGGGGGTCTGGTGGCCCGGGGGCTCAGCGGTCGCCTGCGCCACCGCTACCTCAACCTGCGCGACCAGATCATCGGCATTTCCCTGCTCCGCGCCGATGGCACGGGCGCCAAGGCCGGGGGCCGGGTGGTTAAAAACGTGGCCGGCTACGACCTGATGCGGCTGTTTTGCGGCAGCTGGGGCAGCCTTGGCCTGATCACCGAACTCAGCCTGCGCACCCAACCGATCCCGCCCCTGCGCCAACTGCTGCGGGCCGAAGGCGGCGCCGCTGGCCTGCAACAACTGCGCCAACAGCTGCTGCTCCATAGCCCCCTGGCCCTGGAGCTACTGGAGTGGCGCCAAGGACCGGGGTCAGAATCAACCCAGGGGCAAGCGCACAAGCAGGGGCAGCCCTGGCTAGACATTGGCTTGGTGAGCCTCGATGCCACAGCCCTGGCTGACCAAAAGGAACAGTTACAGGCCCTGGTCCATTCCGTACGGACCGTACGGATCTCAGAAACAGGCCAAAACACATATGCAGCTACCCCATATCCCGCCTCCGCTGATCCGGTAGCCGCAAACCACTGGCTGCTGCGCCTGGGGCTAGAACCCCTGCGGGGCCAAGAACTGCTGGGGCGCCCGGAGGCGCGGGGCTGGCAGCTGCGGCTAGGGGCCGCCAGTGGCCTGGGCCTAGCGGAGGCCCCCTTCCACGCCCAGCCCCCCTACCGGGTGGAGGCCCTGCGCCAGGCCTGCCACGAGCTGGGGGGGAGTCTCACCGTGCTGCAGGCGCCCGCCGGCAGTGCCATCCCCGCCTGGGGTGATGCCCCAGCCCGGAGTCTGATCGAAGCAGTGAAGCGCCAGTTCGACCCCCTCCAGCAACTGGCCCGGGGCCGTTTACCGGGGGTTGCCCCCCGCCTGAGCGGCCCCACCCGCCAGGTTGTGGGCCTTTAAAAAGCGATAAAACGGCTCCGCCAAAGACCTACTGCCAGAAAGACTGAGGTGGTGGGCATCGGCAAATTGCAGGGTGCCATCGGCACGGCGGTGCTGAACCCGACCCTGATGCAACAGCTGCCCAGTGGGGTCAAACACATGCACATTGGGCAACCCAGCCGCCACCTGGGCCAGGGTCTGGCGCAGGGTGTTTTGCATCTGGGCTGTAATTTCCGCCGGGGGGGAGCAGAAGGTACCGCCCTCGCGGTTGGGCAACAGCGAAGCCCAGCTTTCGCACACCAGAGGCTCCCGGGCCAGGCTCGGCACATCCACCACCAGCAGAAGATTGATGCCCTTAGCGGCTAGGCGTTTAGCAATCCGGCGGGTGCTATCCCTGTAGGCCTCACGCACCTGGGCGGGGGTTAGGCGCCGGTTGCCTACGTACACAGGGAAATCGTTGGGACGGCCGCGGCCATCGATGGAGGCCAGCTGCTTATTCAGCCAGGTGGAAATCAGCACGGTGTCGCCGGGTTTCAGCCTTTCCAGGGCGCGATCAAGCTCACCGGCGGCAAACTGACGACAAGGTCCATAGCGCTTCTTGTCAAAGCTGATCGTGATCTCGGGGCTAATTAAGCAACTACTTTTGTAGGTAAAACTGATCGCCTGGCCGGTGCGATCGGTAACAAGATCAAGCATCGGCAACAGATGGTGGGCATGGGAATCGCCAATCAGGAAGATTTCCCCCGCCCCAGGCCTAGTGGCTGCTTTGCCACAGCGCTGGAAATCTGTGCGAACTGCTTTGCTGTAGGGGGTCCAGGTGGAAACCCCACAGCCCTCACTACTTATTCCAGTGCCGGCAATAACCGGCCGTAACTCAGCGATCTTCTCGGATTTAGGCACTGGATCGGCGGAATTTCCCTGAAACAACCGGCCCCGATAGGGGTGGCCAAGGGCATCGATTCCCGCCCAGGTGAGCCCCAGGGCGGCCAGGGCTAGGCCCAGCTGCCAAGGTCCAGGTAGGGGGTGGCGGCGCACCGGCCGCTCCACCAGCAGATAGGCGGCCATGGCCAAACCAAAGCTGAGCCCAGTGGCCAGCAGGTAAAGCCAGGGCCGGTCAAGGCCGTAGGTCCAGCGCAGGAAAGTGAGCACCGGCCAGTGCCAGAGATAAAGCGAATAGGACAACAACCCACAGGCCACCAACGGCCGCTCTACCCAGGGCCAGGGCAGAAAACGACGGCCATCCCCGTGGCCCGCCTGGATAAAAGCCAGGGCGGCAAGCACTGCCACGAGGGCGCCGGGGGCTGGGAAGCCCTCCTTCTCTGGGGTCCAAATCAAGGCGGCCAGCAGCAGCCCATAGCTGCCCAGCCGCAGCCAGCGCCCCGAAGGCCAGGCCCTGGTGAGCCCCTGGCGCTGGGCCAGCAGTAACGCCGCCCCCAAGGCCAATTCCCAAAAACGGCTGGGCATCAGGAAAAACGCCCAGATCGGCGCCTGGGCGGTCCAGTAAATGCTCAGCCCCAGGGAGAGTCCGATGGCAGCCAATAACAAGGGCAGGGTCCTGCGGCCGCCCCCGAGCCCCAGCAAAGCCAAAAACAAAGGAAAAACTAGATAAAATTGTTCTTCCACCCCCAGGGACCAGGTGTGGGCAAAAGGGTTGAGGTTGGAATCAAGGCCGAAATAATCGGTGGCTTTCTCCACGAAGTAGTTGTTAGACCAGCCGTAGAGAGACTTCACCGCTGAAGTGAGAATCCCCCGGGTCTCTGTGGGGGGGATCAAGAGGGCTACCCCCAGGGCCGTCGCCCCCACGGCGCAGAACAGATTGGGAAGCAGCCGCCGCAAGCGCCGCAGATAAAAGCCGCCAAGGCGCTGCAGCAATGGTTCCCGCTGGTGGTTCAACAACGAACCGGTCACCACATAGCCAGAAATTGCAAAAAACACATCCACCCCCACAAAGCCCCCGGGCAGCCAGCGATCATTGAGGTGGAAAAGCAACACCGCCAGCACCGCAATGCCGCGCAGGGCGTCAATGTCTGGTCGGTAGGAAAATCCCGACGACCGGGGAGCGCCAACGGCCACATCGGCGCTTGCAAGCACCTCAGTTTTTATGGCCCCGGCGGAATAAGACATGGGTAGAGGCAACAAGTACTGCGAACTTGTGGGAAAAATCTTAGCAGATCCGGCCATTCTCCCCGGAAACAGAAACTACTTAGCAGAGGGCCTAATTAATCCCTCTCTCCGCATAAAAGCCAAAAGCGGCTCCTTTAAACTTCTGCTTCCTGAAACACTTAAATGATGAAAATCTACGTATAGAAGATCTCCCTCTGGGCTGCGATGCTGCACCCGTCCATCGCGCATGAATTCCCCAGTGGGATCAAAAACATGCACATTATCCAAGCCCTTAGCTGCCGCCAGAAAGCTGCTGCGCACGGTGGCCTGCATGGCCTTGGTAACGCTCGCCTCCGGCGCACAAAAACTAGCCCTCTGGGGGGGCGGTAAAAGCGAAGCCCAGCCATCACAGGCCACCAGATCACGCTTAAGCAGGGGCACATCCACCACTAGCACCAGGTGCAATCCCTTGGCCTTAAATCTCTGGGCCCAATCTCTCAGATTTTTCACGTAGGCGGCCCGGGCCTGGAGATCGGTAAGGCGGTTGCTGCCCTGGTGAATTGCCAGATGCCGCGGGGCGGCGGTGCCATCGATACTCAGCAGCTGCTGGTTAAACCAACTGGCAATCATTACCGTGTCCCCGGGCTTAAGCCTCTGCAATGACCGCTCAATTTCCCCCGCCGCAAAGGCACGACAGGGCCCATAGCGCTTGCCATCCACATAGGAAATCGTGAGCTCTGAACTGATCAAACAAGCACTCTTGAAGGTATAACTAAGGGCCTGGCCTGTTTCAGCAGTAACCGCATCCAAAAGCGGCAATAACGCCTGGCCATGGGAATCACCCAACAAAAACACTTCCCCCTGGGAGCCGCGCTTACGGCAGAGGGAAAAGTTTGCCTGGCTGCGGCGGTCATAGGCCGACCACACCGCCACATTGCAGGCCCCTTGGTGCAGCGGATTTGCCCTGTCTAGGCCGTTGTACTGCCATGGCAACTCCCGGGGGGGAACCGGATCAAGCTTGGGGCCAGCAAATAAGCGTCCGCGCCAGGGGTTAGCCAGCCCATCGATCCCCGCCCAGGTGAGCCCCAGGGCCGCCACGGTCAAGCCCAACTGCCAAGGTCCAGGTAGGGGGTGGCTGCGCACCGGCCGCTCCACCAGCAGATAGGCGGCCATGGCCAGGCCAAAACTGAGCCCGGTTGCCAGCAGGTAGAGCCAGGGCCGGTCGAGGCCGTAGGTCCAGCGCAAAAAAGTGATTACCGGCCAGTGCCACAGATAAAGCGAATAGGACAACAACCCACAGGCCACCAACGGCCGCTCCAACCAGGGCCAGGGCAGAAAACGACGGCCATCCCCGTGGCCCGCCTGGATAAAAGCCAGGGCGGCAAGCACTGCCATGAGGGCGCCGGGGGCCGGGAAGCCCTCCCGCTCGGGGGTAAAGAAAACAGCCACCAAAAGCAGGCCGTAGGCCCCCAGCCGCAACCCCCGACCCGACGGCCAGCCCTGGGTTAACCCCTGGCGCTGGGCCCACAGCAGGGCCGCCCCAGCGGCCAGCTCCCAAAAGCGGCTAGGCATACGGAAGAAGGCCTGCATGGGCGCCTGCCAGGTCCCATGGAGGCTGAGGGCGAAAGAGGCAGCCATAATCGCCAACAACAACGCCAAAGCCCGGCGGCCACCGGCAAGACAAAGCAGCGCCAGCAAAAGCGGAAAAACCAAATAAAATTGTTCTTCTACCCCCAAAGACCAGGTGTGGGCAAAGGGATTAAGGCTGGAATCAAGGCCAAAGTAATCGCTTGATTTAGCTGCAAAATAGTTATTAGACCAGCCGTATAAAGCCTTAACCGCTGAATTAAATAGACCCCGGGTTTCCCGGGGTGGCACCAACAGTGCCACCCCCAAAGCGGTTACGCCAATGCTGCAAAATAAATTCGGCAGCAGCCGCCGCATGCGCCTCAGATAAAAACCTGCTAAGCGGGGCCCCAAAGGTTCCTGCTGGTGAGCCAGCAGGGAACCAGTAACCACATAACCGGAAATCACAAAGAAAACATCTACCCCGGTGAAACCACCCGGCAACCAGCGGCCGTTGAGGTGATACAAAAACACAGCCAGCACGGCAAAACCGCGCAGCCCGTCGATATCTGGTCGGTAGGAAAAGCCCTTAGGGCTTCGGCCCTTTTCCGCAGCCAATGGGGCAGCAATTACTTGGGTCACCTACAACCCCCCCTGCGAACGGGCAGCAAATTAATCAGAGTAAACTCAAAAGTCTTTAATGGCTTCCCCCTAAGAGCAAATGGCAATGCCACAACAAAACAAAAGGTCATGGACTTAAGTTATTCTTAGCTGCGAACTTGACAAATGGCAGCGCCAAGCCCTTGCTCGCCGAAACGGTTAAATGGTGGGCGTCAGAATAGTTAATCTTACCAGATGCGCCCACAACAGACACATTGCCATTGCCAAATAGATATTTAGCCGGATCAAATATATATACATTTGGCAGCCCCCTGGAAATATCACCTAGCAGAGAAGCTGTATCAGCATGTATTTTCTTGGAAACAGTAAGGGCAGGAACGCACCTCTCGCGAATCTTGAAATTCCAAGAGTTGCAAGCAACTGGGCTGCGAGCCAATGGGGGCACGTCAACAACCAAAACAAGCTTGGCATTTTTCCTGGCAAGACCAACCGCATACTCTCTCATTTCTATAACGTATTTACCCCGGGCCTTCTCAAGATCAATCTGTCTAGAATTAAACCAAGCCAACGAGTCATTGCGCTTTCCGCTTGCATCAATTAGTCCCAATTGACGATTCAGCCAAGTCGAAATCAGCACCACATCTCCTGGGCGGGAATTGGAGGCGATATAATCAAGGGCTTCCCTGGAAAACTGAGAGCATTCAGTATACTTTTTCCTCTGATAATCAATCAACAAAGAAGTACTTACTAGGCAAGAATTTTTAAACGCAGCTCGCACGGAAAAACCGTCTGCTGCTGCACCCAGCATTGGCAGAAGATGCTGGGCGTGGGAATCACCCACTAGATATAGCTTTCTCTCGCCAGCCAAGCCATAACAAGAGCTAAAAGCCTGAGAAGCAGAATTAGCAGCAGCCTTATTCGATGGATCTACCACGCAATTCCCTACAGAAAATCTGGTATTTGGAACAATTGGCTGAAATTTACCAACTATTTCCTGATCAGGCACCGGATCGGCAGAACTACCTAGAAACAACTTGCCTCGATAGGAATATGCCAACAGCTCAATCCCATTCCAAGTGAGACCCACCGCCGCCAGCGTCAAGCCCAGCTGCCAAAAACCTGGCAGCGGCCGCCGTCGCACTGGTTGCTCCACAAGCACATAGGCCAACCAGGCCAAACCAAAGGACAAGCCAATCGCCAGCAGGTAAAGCCAGATCCGATCGATTCCCCAGGTCCAGCGCAAAAATGTGAGCACTGGCCAGTGCCACAGATAAAGGGAATACGACAAAACACCGCAGGCAACCAAACTGCGCTCAAGCCACCGCCAGGGCAGAAACCGCTGGGGCATGGCGCCAGCCAGCTGGGAATGGGAACTCCCGGCCTGCAATAGCAACAGCGTCGCCAGCACCGCCGGCAGGGCACCAGGGGCCGGAAAGCCCTGCTTTTCAGAGCTACAAATCAGCGCCAGCAAAAGCAAGCCATAGCCCCCTAAGCGCAGCCAGCGCGCCCCCAGCCGAGCCTCCAAGCCCGCCAGCCAGCCGCGCCGCTGGCCCAAGAGCAGCGCCGCTCCGCCCCCCAGCTCCCAGAACCGACTAGGCATTAAGAAAAACGCCGCCATCGGCGCCTCCCTGGTCCACCAAAAGCTCATCAACAGCGAGGCCGCCAAGAAGCCCAACAGCAAAGGCAAGGCCCGCCTGCGGTGGGCCCCCAGCAATGCCAAAAGCAGAGGAAATACCAGATAAAACTGCTCCTCTACCCCCAGGGACCAGGTGTGGGAAAGGGGGTTGAGGCTGGCATCAAGGCCGAAATAATTGGTGGAATTCTGGAGAAAATGGTTGTTTGACCAGCCATAGAGGGCCTTTACCGCGGCGGTGAACAGGCCACGGGTTTCCTTGGGTGGCACCAGGAGCGCAATCCCAATGCTGGTAATACCCACCGCACAGAGCAGGTTGGGCAGCAGCCGCCGCATGCGCCTCAGATAAAAACCGGCTAAGCGGGGCCCCAAAGGTTCCTGCTGGTGAGCCAGCAGGGAACCAGTAACCACATAGCCGGAAATCACAAAAAAAACATCTACCCCGGTGAAACCACCCGGCAGCCAGGCCCCATTTAGGTGATAAATAAAAACCGCCAGCACGGCGATGCCCCGCAGGGCATCGATGTCTGGTCGGTAGGACCAGCCCCGGGCCCCGCGGCCTTGGCCCGCAGCAGCGCTGGGAGCTGACAAAGTTGCCAGCCCATCCGAAGCCACCATTCCCGCATTACTCACCCCTACCTAAGCCCCCTTAAGTGGGGCGAATGTACCAGCAAGATTCTCAGGGGACTCACTCAAGGGGCCAGCGCTGTTACCGCATAACGGCAATGCAATTCCTGGCTGGCGCCTGGGGCCAGCTCCAGCTTGGCGTCGCCACTGAGCAGGCTGCGGCGCGGACCGGTCCAGGGTTCCATGCAAACCATCGGCCGGGGCGGATCAGTCCAGAACACCGCCAGGTTCCAGGGGCTGCTGAGGTCCATGCTGAGGCGCCGGCCGGCGGCGGCATCCACCAGGGCCACCGAACCTTCAGGGCGCACCAGCAGGTCGATGCCCTGCTCCAGCTGCTGCAGCTGCTCGGCAGTGGCGGCTGGGGCCATCACCTGGTGGTTTAAGCACTGCTCTGGCATCCCCTCAAACCGCAGGTCCCCCAGGCCCGACACATTGAAGTAAGGGTGAAGACCAAAGCTGAAGGGCAGGGGCTGCTGCGCCCGGTTCTGGAGGTTTACCGAAATCTCCAGGGCGCCGGGGGCCAGGCGGTAATCAAGTTGCAGGTGGAAGGCAAAGGGGAAAGCCTCCAGGGTTTCAGGGCTATCGGTTAGCTCCAGGCGCACCCCCCGGCCGTCCTCGAGGGCCGCCAGGCCCCAGGGCAGGGTGCGGGCAAAGCCGTGCTGCTTGAGGGTGGCCATCTGGCCATCGGCTAGGGGCAGCTGGTTGTCGGGCAGGTCCCCACAGATCGGGAACAACACCGGCGCCCCGCCCCGGATCGACTGGCTCGGGTCCAGGAAGCGCTGTTCGTCTAGGTAGATGATCTCGGCGCCGTTGCATTGCCAGCCGGTGAGCAACCCACCCCGTTCCGGCACGAAGCGCAACTTGTCATTGCCTTCGGGGTCACTGAACAGCCAATGGGGATAGGGAAGCGATTCCTGGCGGAGGGCCATGGGTTCAACGGCTCAAGGTCGCCAACCATTGCAGCAGCTCTGCGTTAACAAGCGCTGGTACCTCGTCATGGGGACAATGGCCCGCCTCCAGCACCACCTCCGTGGTGGCCGCCGGCGCATGGTGCTGGAACAGGGCCCGGCGGCCGGCGGCATTAATCCAGGGGTCGCGGATCCCCCAGAGCAATAGCAATGGCGACCGCAGCTGGGCAAACAATTCATCCAAGGGTTGACCGCGGGGGATATCAAAGACCGTGCGAAACACCCCAAAGGCGCCGGGGTCAAGGGAGGGCCTACGGATCGCCTCAATCAACCAATCATCCACATTGGTTTTATCGATATACACCTGGCGCAGGGTGCGCCGAATCGTGGAGCGCCGCCGCAGGTTTTCAAACAACAGCCGCTGGAGCACGGGGCTCTTAAACAAGGCACCCCCAATGGTTTGGCGGGCGATGGTGCCCCAACCCTTGGGCGGTTCCTGTTCGGTGCTGAAGGGGCCGGCGGCGTTGAGCAGCACCACCCCCGCGCACTGCTCCCCCAGGGCAGCCCCCGCCGCCAGGGCCGCAAAGCCCCCCAGGGAATTACCAGCGATCACCGTGGGCCGGCCCACCCGTTCCTGCACATAGGCAGACAGTTGATCCCGCCAGAGGCTGCCCCCATAGGTCTCGCCTTCGGGCTTGGCACTGCGGCCAAAACCGAGCAAATCAATGGCATGCACCTCATAGGACTCCGCCAGCACAGGGATGTTGTGGCGCCAATGGTCGGTGGAGGCGCCAAAGCCGTGCACCAACAGCAGGGCCGGCCGCTGGCCCGTGGGATCTACTTGCCGGGGGCCTTCCTTAAGGGCATGGATCGGATGGCCGTGGAAGCTCCAGCTCTGATTAATCGACATCCGTAGTTGAAGCTGGCTGCAAGGCTGAATCGATGCTAGGGAGCCCAGCCGCTGCCCAGCTGTAACTGAGCCGCAGCAACACCGGCGCCAGAAAAGTGGTGCCGATCACCATCAGCAGAATGCCCGCCTCCAGGGAGGGGGTGAGCAGCTGGGCGGCGGTTCCTAAACCTAAAAAGATCAGGCCCACCTCCCCCCTGGGCATCATCCCGAGACCCACCACCAGGCGGTTGGTGGGTTGCTCACTCAAAAAGCTCCAACCGGTAACCACCTTGCCGGCAATCGCCACGGTGAGCAGGAAAGCCGCCACCACCAGGCCACTGCGGTTTACCGGATCAAAGGGATTGAGCACCGAGAGATCCATGGAGGTGCCAATCAGCACAAAGAAAATCGTGGCAAATAAAGACACCAGCGGTTTCACAGTTTCCTGAATCGCTTCCGTATGGCGCGACTTACTGAGGATCAGGCCCCCAGCAAAGGCCCCGAGGGCCGCCTCCAAACCGATGGCAGTGGCGGCAAAACAGCACAAACAAAGCACCACGAAGCTAGCCACCACAATTTCGCCAGGGGCCTTGAGCTGATCCACCAGGCCATCAAAGCTGGGGGTCACCGTGCGGCTCAGGCCGATGGCCGCCACCACAAACACCGCCGCCGCCGCCAGCAACTGCAGGATTGGCGACCACCGAAAACCATCCCCGCTGGCAAGGGCCACCACCACCGCCAGAATCACGATGCCGAGGATGTCGTCGAGCACGGCGGCCCCCAGCACGATCTGCCCTTCCCGACTGCGCAACATGCCCAGCTCGCCAAAAACATTGGCGGTGATGCCAATGCTGGTGGCGGTCATGGAAGCCCCGGCAAATACCGCCGGAATCAGCTCCACATGAAATAAACCAATCAAACCAAAGGTGCCAAGGGCAAAGGGCAGCAGTACCCCCACCAGGGCCACACCGCTGGCCTGGGCCCCCACGGCAATCAACTCATCCAGCTCACTTTCCAAGCCGGTGAGAAATAACAGCGCATAGAGGCCAATGCTGGCCACCGCCTGCAGAAAGGGATAGGTCTCGGCCGATAGCTGCTGTACCTGCTCTGGGGTTATGGAGGCCAACTCACTGAACAGGTGCCCTAACCAAGGGGCCAAGGCCACGCCGCTTTCACCTGAAACCACCAGGTGCAGGCCCGAAACGCCGATCAGCACCCCCGCCAACAACTCCCCGAGGATTGCGGGCAGCTGCAAACGCACCATTAGCTCCGCCAAAAGCCTGGCGGCCACAAAGATCAACAGAAAGCGACCGGCCACCATGAGTGTGATTGCTGCCTCCACCCCATGGCTGGTGGCAAGCAGGGAAAGGGTCGGCAAACCAAAGTCCCCAAGATGAAAACAAGTATCGCCAGTGGCGGCTTGCAAATGTTTTTACCCGTCCTTGGCATGGGATCGCTACGGTCCGCTCAAAATCAATTGCCTAGGTAGAGCCCCCGATGACCCAGCAGCCCAGCTCCACCTCCATCCCCACCCCCAGCAGCTACAACGATCCGGAACGCACCGGCCTCAGCGCCAGCGACCTATTTGCCGGCATAACCGAACACCTGTTTTTCACCCTGGGCAAGCTTGCTGCCAATGCCAGCCGCCATGACCTTTATATGGCGCTTAGCTATGCGGTGCGCGATCGGCTGATGACCCGCTACCTCGCGGGCATTGAGGCCCTGCGCCAGCAACCCAGCAAAACGGTGGCTTACCTCTCGGCGGAATTCCTGGTGGGTCCCCAGCTGGGCAACAACCTGGTGATGCTGGGGATCGAACAGGCGGCGGCCGAGGCGGTGCAACGGTTCAACGGCACCCAGCTGGAGGATTTATTTGAGGTGGAGGAGGAGCCTGGGCTGGGCAATGGCGGCCTCGGCCGCCTGGCCGCCTGCTACATGGAATCCCTGGCCAGCCTTGAGGTGCCGGCAGTGGGCTATGGCATTCGTTATGAGTTTGGGATTTTTGACCAGCTGATTCGCGATGGCTGGCAGGTGGAAATCACCGACAAGTGGCTGAAGGGGGGCTGGCCTTGGGAACTGAGTGATCCCGACCAGGCGGTGTTTGTGGGTTTTGGCGGCCACAGCGAGGGCTATACCGATGAGCACGGCAACTACCGCTCCCGCTGGATTCCAGCCGAATACGCCATCGGCACCCCCCACGACGTGCCGGTGTTGGGCCACAAGGTAAATACCTGCGACCGGCTGAGGCTCTGGCGGGCCACCGCCACCGAAGCCTTTGATTTCTATGCCTTCAACATCGGCAATTACTACGGCGCCGTGGAAGAAAAGGTGGGCTCTGAAACCCTCACCAAGGTGCTTTATCCCAACGACGGCACCGATGAGGGGCGCCGCCTGCGGCTAAAGCAACAGCATTTCTTTGTGAGTTGCAGCCTCCAAGACATGCTGCGCAATTTGGAACTGCGCGGCCTACCGGTCAGCGAGTTCCCCAACCACTGGGCGGTGCAGCTCAATGACACCCACCCCGCCATTGCCGTGGCGGAACTGATGCGACTGCTGATCGACGATAAGCACTTGGACTGGGACCAGGCCTGGGATATCACCAGCCGGTCCCTGGCCTACACCAACCACACCCTGCTGCCGGAAGCCCTGGAGAAATGGGGGTTGCCGCTATTTGCCAGCCTGCTGCCGCGCCACCTGGAACTTATTTATGAGATCAACCGCCGCTTCATGAAGCAGGTACGGCTTAAGTACCCCGGCGACGATGCAATTCTGCGCAAACTCTCAATCATTGAAGAGGATGGTCAAAAGGCCGTGCGCATGGCCCACCTGGCCACGGTGGGTTCCCACCATGTGAATGGGGTGGCGCGCTTGCATAGCGACCTGGTGAAAAGCAGCCTGATGCCTGAATTTGCGGCCCTGTGGCCTGAGAAATTCACCAATGTCACCAATGGCGTCACCCCCCGCCGCTGGATGGCCCTTAGCAATCCCCAGCTGCGCCGTCTTTTGGATGAGTCGATTGGTGAGGGCTGGCTGCACAACCTGGATGAACTAAAAAAACTAGAGCAATACCAAAACGACAGCGCCTTCCTGCAGCGCTGGGATCAAACCCGCCTGGAGGTGAAATGCCAGCTGGCCACTTACATCCATAAGCACACCGGCGTGTTGGTGGATCCAGCCTCCCTATTTGATGTGCAGGTGAAGCGAATCCATGAATACAAACGTCAACACCTCAATGCCCTGCAGGTAATTGCCCAGTACCTGCGCATCAAAAATGGCAAAGGCGACCACCTTGCCCCGCGCACGGTGATCTTTGGCGGTAAGGCCGCCCCGGGCTATTACATGGCGAAACTAATTATTCGTTTCATCAATGGCATCGCCGAAACAGTAAATTCTGATCCCGCCATGGAGGGTCGCCTGCGGGTGGTATTCCTGCCGGATTACAACGTGAAGCTGGGCCAGCGAGTTTATCCAGCCTCTGATCTTTCCGAACAGATTTCCACCGCTGGCATGGAGGCCTCCGGCACGGGCAACATGAAATTCGCCATGAATGGTGCCCTCACCATCGGCACCCTGGATGGGGCCAATGTGGAAATCCGCGAACATGTGGGGGCAGACAACTTCTTCCTATTTGGCCGCACCACCCCGGAAATCGCCGAACTCCACCACAGTGGCTACCGCCCCTGGGAACAACTGGAACACCTGCCGGAGCTGGCTGAAGCTCTGCACCTGGTGGAACAGGGCTACTTCAGCAATGGCGACACGGAGCTATTCCGCCCCCTGGTAAATAACCTGCGCGGCAAGGATCCTTTCTTTGTAATAGCAGACTTCCGGGAATATATGCGGGCCCAGGAGGAAGTGAGCCTGGCCTGGGCAGATCGCAGCCGCTGGAACCGCATGAGCCTGCTTAACAGCGCCCGCACCGGTTATTTCTCCTCCGACCGCTCCATTCGCGAGTACTGCGAAAAGATCTGGAAAGCAGAAGCCTTCCCGATCAAAATAAGCGGTTCAGGCGGGTCGCTTAAGGCAGATCAGGGGTCTGATGCAGCAGGCGGTTAAGCCGCAGGCGATCGGCATTGAGGGGATCCGGGGCTAGCTCGCCAGCTAGCTCCTGGAACTTCTGTTCCACCGCCTCCGGCACCCGCACATCAAATATGCGCTCCATCAGCACCTCAATCGAGAAGAGATGGGCGTTGATGTTTTCCAGATCAGCCAGGGCCTGCTGGAGGCTTTCATCCTCAGAGCTCACCGCAGCGGCAGCATCAGCGCCGGCAGGCAACAGGGGCTGGGCAGCGCCGGCGGCGGCATCCTGGGTTTTCTGCAGATCCTCTAATACGCGCCCCGCAAGGGTGCGAAAGGACTGCAAGGCAGCCCAATTTAGTTCTTGCTGTTGACGCAAGCTGGGGTTTTCCCGAATCAGACGGTCGTGTTCCCGGTAGAACCGCTGACAGTCAGGGCATTGGCAGGGCTCTTCTGGCACCGCGTTCCCTTCGTTAACCAACGCCCATCATGCCATCTATCAGGCGGCTGCCCAGTCGTCCTCAGCTTCCCCTGGGCCCCTACAGGCCGGCAGCGGGATTTCGATGCTGCTCACCACCTGGATCACATCCCGCAGGCGCATGGCATCGGCGAACCAGCCCATGGCCTGTTCCACGTCGCCGCGGCGCTCGGCATCACTGGCCTGATCCTCATGGGCGTCGGCCATTAATGCCAACCAGCAGAGGCTGCGGGCCTGCACCACGGATAGGTCCAGGTCGGTGGGTTGACTGTCGGCAATGCGTTCACTCTCTTGCTGCACCAGCAGGCGCAGTCTCAGGTCGTGCAGCTGGGTCATGACTCCCTTGAAGCCGTCCCTACGCTAGCGACAGTGGCCAAAATGCAACAGCCCACCACCTGTAGAGGTGGCGCAGGAAATGGCGCAAGCCGAAAGGGGGGATAATTAAGGTCAAGCCAGGGGTAAATCCAGATGCTGCTGAACCTCAAGGAAAGGCTCCAATCCCTGCAGATGTTGGTGGGGCTGGCCAAGTTCATTAAAAATCCAGACAGCCTCGAGAGCGTTTTTGCGGTGGCCAGCAGCGTGCAAAACAGCCCGCTGGCCACCCAGATGGGTCGCCACCTGCTGAGCCAACCCGGCATCGAGGCAATGCTGGCCGACCAGTGGCGCCCAGCCCCCATCAACCTGGATGCCCTCGAAGCCCTGCCGGAGGGCAGCCTCGGCCACACCTACGCCCATCAGTTGAAGGCCCAGGGCCTCACCCCCGATTCCCTAATCGATCCGGCGCCGATCACCAACAAACGAGAGTTTCTGATCCATCGTTTGCGCGAAACCCACGACATCGTGCATGTGCTCACCGGCTTTGGCACCGATGGTCCTGGGGAATTGGGCCTACAGGCCTTCAATTTGGCCCAAAACCGCTCCCCCCTGGCGGCAATGCTGATCTTCGGTGGGATGCTCAAATGCCTGCAAGATGACGGCCCCCTAGAGGCACTGCTCCATGCCCTCAGCCGCGGCTTTGAATTAGGACTTAAGGCCCCCTGTGTGATCAGCTACCGGCTGGAGGATGACTGGGAACGCCCCCTAAGTGAGTGGCGCCAGGAACTGAAACTAAGCAACTAACAAACTATGGCCTTAGCCATTACCTAGGCCCATTGAACAATGGCGGCGTGGGAATGGGAGTCGATGTTGTTATTAGTTTCCAAGGTCATTGCACTAGTGGTAGTAAACGTGTAACCGCTGATGCCAGTGGCAGACTGATCGGCGGTGGCAACGGCACCGGTGCCACTGATGCCAGAAGCCTGGGAGAAACCGTGATCATTAACCAAGGCATTCACACTCTCTACGGATCGCACAAAATCTTGATTACTGTTTCCCAACATCCCAGCGGAGGAGCTGCCTATGTGGGAAGCGGCCGAGCCATATTTGGTTGAGGAGCGGGCACTGATGTCGTTTTGAACCTCAACAGAAATACTGGAGCTGGGGTCACTGAATTCAAAATCACTCGATTCAATGCCCACACTGTGCAAACCAAAACCTGTAGCAAGTACATTGCCAGTGGTAGTTTCCGCCAATGAATTAACTTTGCTATTTATACTTACGCCTACCGCCCCGGCAGCGCCAGACTCAAGATCAGCATGAAAGATCCCAGTATTACCAGCAATCTTCGCCTTTGCAGTGGCATCGCCTGTTACAGCCGAGGCCAATGTATTCAGCAAAGAAGCATTGCTGATATCCAAGCCCAGGGTATCTTTAACATCAATAAGTAAATCAGCGCGACTTGGATCAAGCGTTCCTAGCCCAAAACTCTTGCCGATCTGAGTATCAGCAATCACTTCGTCGTCAAAACTATATCCATTGTCGTTGTCAACTCCATCACCAACCATGGTGGCCTTGGTATTCATCGTGATATTTAGGCCGGCCTCACCGCTGAAGGCACCCCCCACCTCAAAGCTTGTGTCTAAGCCTTTTAAACCAGAAACAACGCCATAGGCGGCGGCGGCGGTGCTATCTGAAATAGCGGAACCATTACGGGAGAAGGAGGACACATTGGTGAGGATGCCACCCTCTGCCGCCATGGTCATATCTCCTGCCACAGCAGCGGTGCTGTTGGCGATGCCGGCAGAGCTACTGAATTGGGAACCGGCATGGGCTCGGCCATCCATGGAGCGACTGGTGGCAGTGGTTTGCCCCAACACATCACCGGTGAGATCTAGGTTGCCACCAATTTCAAGGTCCACATCGCGAACACCGTAGGCACCATTGGCCACCAGGCCACTGCCCTTGGGCCCGGATTTGATGCCTAAACGGGCTGTGGCATCGGCATCGGTGGCGTCATCAAAGGAATCAAAGTAATTGCTGGCATCTACAGTTACATAGCCCTCTGCCTGGGCGTTGATCAAAGCATTGCCAGCAGAGGCAATGTTATTTGCCTTTCCCACCCCAACACCATGAATGCCGCCAAAGGAGGTGCCATCCACCAGGGCCACAGCGTTGTCATAAACGCTAGAACCAGCGCCAGCCACACCACCCTTGACGGGGGTTTGAATATTTAGTTCACCATCAACAGTGATGCTAGCGCCATTGATGCCTATGGCTTGGCCAGGAATATAGGTAAGGTCTGTTTCATTTGCCCTTTCCCCCGATGTGGCGATGGCCAGGGAAATTGTTTGGAGGCCGCCACTAAATAGTGTTGAATCACCTGTGGCATTATCTTTTTTGAGGGCAGACTCATAGGCACTATCCCAGGCGCGAAATTCAACATCAAAAATCCCTCCACCCTTACTAGAACCCTTATCTAAGGCTGCAGACACATAGGCTTCTGCGCTGGCATTAAAACGCAGCAGATCACTGGGCCGCAGCAGCAACTTATGGGTATCGGATACATTCTTGGTGTCTATATCCTCCCATTCTTTAGTTGTTTCGTTATAGCGCTGCAGTACGCCAGTGTCTGCATCGGCAAAACCACCGGTGGGGGTAAGCTTGGTAACAGCAATCGACTCTGGCATGGAGCCGTAGTCAACATCTGTGATTAGCGTTTTATTGGGGTCCACAAACCCCAACATCTGCGCCACCGTAAAGGTGCCATAAAGCTCAAAGGAGTTGAGCTTCCTGCTGGTATCAATGATCGGAGCATCATTTTCACCAACAATCTTGATTGTGGTTGGGCCGCTGCTGCTGGTGCCATCCTCAGAGCTAACGCCCGCCAACGTGGCCGTAGCGGTTTCCCCATAGGCAAGGGAATTAATACCACCGATCAAGCGCAATGGATCGTTAGGGCTTAAGAGATTGGAATCGCTAGCAGTCCACCCCCCACCAATTATGTTGCCATCGCCATCAGTTTTATAGCGATAAACCTCTATTTGGCCATTAGCTGTTGAACCTAAAGTTAAATCAGATAAATCATAGTAGTAATTTCCACCCTTGCTTTCATTGACATTAGCCGTATTGGGATTATCTGTAATCTTGAGCTGAACGCCATAGCTGTTGCCAGCAATATCATCAAGAACAGCAGCCAAGTTAAACACCTGGCCAGCGGAAACTACGCCATCAGCAGCTACAACAACATCAGCGGAGTCACCATTTGTACTGCCAGCATCACGGCTGACATTGCCACCGGTACGGTTACTGCCATCGCTAACGATACTAAAACTGCCAACGGCTTGCCCACTGCGTCCACTGGTTGAATCAATTAAAATTGACGTATTGTATTTACCTGAACTAAACTCCTGCTCGCCGTAGTCTATATCGTTGACTTTATAGGAATCGGCATAGGTAATAACTGGAGAACCAGCAAAATCTGATTGCGTATAATTGAGCTTGAATGCAGTGCTTGTAATTCCGGAAGGATCATTTGCACCGGTGATAGTGAGCAGAGAAGTAGCAGCTGCCGTTCCATCTTCTGAGATAAGGGTGATAGAGGCTGTTGCTGTTTCACCGGCGGCGAGGCTAGCAAAACCGTTGGCACCACCAGAATCTACGATATTTAAATCTGCGGTTCTACCTGTGGTGGCACCAGCATCAACAGCATTAGCATTAGCTGTTGACGAGGAATCAAGAGAAAAACTACCAACTGCGCGATTGGCACTGCTACTTAGATTTTGAAAAGAACCCTTGCCATCAGCGACAATCTGAACAGTTTGCTTAAATGAGCCGGCACTAAATTCCTCTTCACCAAAATCAATATCACTGATTGAGAACACATCAGTGCCAGGCTTACCGCCTAGAACCTGCGATTCAGTGAAACTAATAACTGAGGCAGAATCCCCTGTGGCATTAGAATCAAAAGTATTGGCTGTAATAGTGGCACTATCATTTACACCGGTGATAGTGAGCAGAGAAGTAGCAGCTGCCGTTCCATCTTCTGAGATAAGGGTGATAGAGGCTGTTGCTGTTTCACCGGCGGCGAGGCTAGCGAAACCGGTGCTGCCCCCAAAATCCTCAATCTTTAGATCTGCAGTTTTACCATTAGTTGCACCAACATCAACAGCATTAGTTGCGGCAGATGCGTCTAGGGAATACGAACCAACGGTACGATTAGCACTACTACTTAGATCTTGAAAAGATCCCTTGCCATCAGCAACGATATCAACAGTTTTCTTGTAGGTGCTAACACTGAATTCCCCCTCGCCAAAATCAACATCACTAATGGAGAATACATCGGTTCCAGTCTTACCGTCTACAACCTGGGATTCAGAGAAGCTAATAACTGAGGCAGAATCCGCTGCGGCATTAGAGTCAAAAGTATTAGCCGTGATGGTGGCACTATCATTGGCACCAGAAATAGTGAAACTAACATTACTAGTTACCGCAGGAGACTTACCATCGGTCACGCTATAAGTAAAACCATCAGCTCCCTGGGCTCCTGCTGGCAGTGAATCAAAGCCAGCGGGAGTGTAGGTACCGTTTCCAGCAGAATCAAGGCTAACTGTGCCTTTGAGCGGCCCGGAAGCAGAAGAAAAACTTAAAACATCATTATTAGAATCGCTTGCCCAATTGGCAAGATTCAATGCAATCGATTGATTTTCCTGTGTTGTATACGCTCCTGCGGTGGCAACTGGAGGTTGGTTAAGACCTAAAACTCCGTTCCCATCAAGATCCACGCCAAAGGAAACCTCCAAGCCGTAATATTCAGCGGTATCAGCTATGCGATTAACAGCATGAGAGCCTGACGGCAGCTCCTTACCCGTTGAATCAACATGCCAGAGAAAAACGGTTGTATTTGGACCACCAATGGGAGCCAAAAGGACTTGATTAATTGCATTGATATTCTCTACAGCAATCGCAGCCCAGCCATTTTGCGCACCAAGAAATGTGGGATATCGGCCTGGATAAAAGGCTGCACCGTCGCGATCGACAATCCTATTATTGCCGGTAAAATAATAATTACCATTTACAAGCTCTAAAGTTAGGTTGCCATTAGATTCAATAATCCCCAATGGATAAACCAGCCCTGCAATGGCCTTTTCCAGGGCCGGCTGGCCAGTTTCTTTTAATGTATTTCCTTGGCCAAGCGGTTTCTCACTGGCGATTACCTGGGCATTGCTAAGCGTTTGAAAAAGTTCAATAAATTCTTGATCTTGTCCAGTATTACAACTCCATAGGAAAATTTGCTTTACTTTCCATTCACTGATCTCTTCAGCATGGTCGAGCAGCACCTGGCGATCAATGCCGCTGCCAAGGCCTAGGCTGCCGGCTCCGCCGTGGGCCACCAAGTTGAGCTTTTCGCAAGGGGCATGGGCAAGCCCACGGCTGATGGCATTTATGGGTGATTGCTGATTATTTAGACGCGTATATGTGAATTTATCAAGATCAAAATCTATTTTTTCAGCTACAAATGTAATTGCCACAGCCACCTTCTCACTAACCGCCTTATCACCAGCCTCATTCCCATTCGCCAACCCAAGCGCGGGATTGCCATGGCCTCGGCGGAATGGAATAGGGAGGACCATGAACACGCAGCAGTGCTGTATTTAGCTGCAATTACTTTAATTCCCATCGGCATTAGCTTGTATATACGCATGATCTTTCGGCCATTAAATTGTATTTACACAGGTATATCTCCTGATCAGCTTTCAGTTATTCACAAGAAGTCCAACCCACTAACCACAACCCCATCCTTCCGCCGTATTTACGGAGCGACTTAATCCCCATCCGAGATGGCCCTAAACAACTACGTTTTTATTTAGATATATACAATCGAGCATTTGCCAGTCGCCGGCATCCAACCACCGGCAACCAGTCGCCGGTGGTTGGATGCAAGGTCCATGCCTGCTTACATATGTATTTGTTATGACCAATTGATATCCTTTCGGCTCGCTGGGGCCCCCTGGGCCAACAAGGGCTGGTCTGGCAAGCCATGGAACCCTAGGAACAGCCCAGCCTTTCGCTGAAATACCTTGTCAGCACAAGGATCTTCTAGGAATATTTAGCCAAACGGGGCTGGCGGGACTCGAACCCACGACCTACGGTTTAGGAAACCGACCCCAGGGCAATCACCGTAAGGGATCTGCAGTTCATTTGCCTAACAGTTTGCCTAACGCTGGCCTGAAAGGGGTGATCCCCATAGGCTCAGTAAGACACTGAACGACCAGCCGTGGCGGCTGATGCCCCCCTGACACCGGCTGAGAGGCTTTTCGCAGAAGCCGGCTACAGCAGGCTCCATTACCTGGCGTGGCGGGTGGGCACTCTGCCGCCACCAAGGAGATGGGCATGCTGGGCCGTACTGAGCCCTGCCCCTTGCAGTGCTCAACCGCTATGCCCGATGTTCATGAGAAACTCCCCTCAGTACCAGCAATGCACATTGCAACAAGAAGTTGAAGATTCAGTAGGTGTCTTCAGGTCCCAAATCGTCAGGAATGCTCTGGACGTCAACTGATAGCTCTGACGCATCAGGTTCTAGGTCATCCTGAGGAATATCTGCACTAGAAACCGCCCCCGCCATTGTGGGTGGCTCCTCAAAAGGGGTTTCAGCCAGAAGGGGTGGGGTACTCCCTTTGACCTGCTGTTTCCCAGCAGCAACAGAAGCCGCTGCAACTGCCTCTACAGGGACACAGCAAGGCGCAAACAAGAAGACTGATTCTCCAACTCGCTCTTGATGCCCATCCAAGGCGAAAGTACCTCCAGCAACGAAATCCACCGAACGCTGCGCCTGATCCGGAGTAACCATAGTCAAATTGAGAAGCACAATCTTTTCCTCGCGCAACGCCTGAATTACAACGGGTATTTCGTCAAAATCACGCGGCTCAAACATCTTGACCCCACATAGAGGTCGCTGGTCTCTTTCCCTGGCCAAAGTGGATTCCAAGCCGGAAACCCCTGCCTCACCATTGCTCAGCGATGACTCATCAGCATCCGAGAACGCACCACCAGTTGCCAGACGAAGCAGGTGGCGAAAAACAGAAGATCGATCCGAACCCATCTGACCAACGATTCGGTCCAGAAACTCGAGCTCAGCGGCATTGAGCGTGACCTTTACCTGATGGGAGCGCTTGAGTCCGCCAGCGGACTCAACAGGCACAAGCGGGAATCCTGATGCCTGGCGCTTCAACTCTCCAGTCATGACAAGGACCCCAAAACAGAGCGGAACCAGGAAGTCCCTCAGACGGACCCCAGATTAGCCGGCTGAGACCCAAAAAAAGAACATGAGGCTCTAAGTGTGCCAATGCGCAAACTGTCATCCATGGCGCAGATGGTCCCTATCAGGGACCTATAGGCTCATCGGAGTCCACCCAGAGGACCTATGTCCAAGATCCTTCGCCCCTTCCTTGCCGCTCTCAGCGGAGCAGTAACAGCTGCAGCACCGCTTCACGCAGTGAATGCATATCCACTCCTTCCTCAGTGGGGTGGCTACGGCCTCTCGACCTCACAACAAAACTTCCAGCGTGGAAATGGCTGGTCGAGTGGCGACTACTTCGGACCACGTCTAATGCCCAGCCGCCAGGAAATGTCTCTACCTGGGGCTTATCAGCCAGGTTTACAACACAATTTGCGCTATCGCCCAGATAGTTGCTCGCAGTTTATCAGCTGCTGAGCAACTCATAACTGACATCAGATTATAACTCAAATCAAAACAATGAAAAATCTTATTCTTGCAATTGCTTTCGCAGCGCCTCTTGCAGTCTTAGCCAAGCCTGCCTCCGCGTACCCATGGTCTTATAGCGGTTACAGCTCTCCAGGGTTTAGCAACTACTCCATTTATGGACCCAGTGGGTACTCAGGAACCGGTTACGCGATTCCTCTTGGCGGAAATGGCGCAATGGCGACATACTCGGATAACTACGGCACCAGCACCTGCTACGTCATTGGAAATTTCATCAATTGCTTTTAAGCAAAGATGGGCCGGACAACAAACCATAGAAAACCAGCGCATCCATCGCTGTCATTTGAGATCAAAAAAGATGTTGAGAGCCCAGTCAATTGCATCCGCTGCGATAACGGCGAAATATCCACCATCGATAAACTCAAAGATCAACTCGGATTTACAAGCCGTAGCACAGTGCTTCGGTGGATATTTGCTCAGCTAGAGCACGAAAATCACCTCAGCAGATGGACACTCGAAATGCTTTCCAAACAAAAAGAATCAACAAACTCCTGTGATCACAATGGCGCAAGGAACTTGTCGCAAAGCATTTAAAACGCAGTGGGTAGCACTGCAGCCAAGCCAGAAAAGGGCTCTTATTGGAGCTTCGTTGGGGATGCTTTGGGAAGCCCTTAGGCTCTGCTTACTTTAGAGCCCTTGGCTTGAGCATTGCCAGCTACGACCCAAAAGACCAACTGCCTGGCTGGGGTGGTCGTGGCAATAGCTGGAAAGGTGGTGGATTAATACTCCAAGGGATAACCGACTTCAAAATTTACCAGAGAGTTTCAGGCCGATGGCAACTACTGGGCTTCTGCCAGGGCAAAATCAGCATTAAATGATAGAAGGCGCTCCATCGCAATCACTTGAGTGCGAGCCAGGAAAAATTGCATCATTAAGGTCAGCTCCTCCTCCAGGATCGCCCTTTCCTCTTCACTGCACGGTTTGCAAAGGGGATCGATGGACTTGCCCTGGAGCTCCTAGATCATCAGCAGCTGCACCTCCCTGAGTGCACTGCGGATCAAGACACTGGGGTGATAGCTGGCAAACGAGATCCTGTGAGACATAGCCGTAAACGCCTGCAGACGCCGCTACGGGACGCCTCCAGGTCCGCCACGACTGGCAAGGACTGGCAAAGAGCCGGGCTACTTGATCTCTGAGAGCCGGGATACATCCTGGGTGGTCAGCTCGTAAAGCCCTTCCCAGGAGTGAAACTCTCTTTGGTGCCTGCAATAGGACACGGTAGTGCGGCAAGCCGCCCCCAGCCAAGAACAGCACCCAGGCGTGTTTGTCAAACTGCATGTTCTCCGACAAAGAAGCAATCAAGCGGACCATTCGGAAATCCGTATACAACTGCAAAGAAAGCCAATGAAGGGATGCAAAAAATGCCCATAACACATACCATTCCGCAAAGCTGACCATTGCAGCTCGCCAAACAATGACAACAAGCTCAGAAAAAGAAGCCAAGGGCCCAGATCCACAAAATGCTGGAGAGGACAAAAAAACATCCCAAGTCTGGTCAGGATCTTTGGAGTGCACTCTGGCAATCTGAATGAAAAGGAGTCAGAGCAACGCCTGAAAGGGTTTGAAGCCCTTGAAGAAGTATCTAAACAATTACTCAGCGAAGACAGCACCTACCGCGACTGGCATTTTATTGCCGAAAACATTAAACCCTTGACGCCAGTCAACTATGAAGGCCTTATGACAATAATGAAAGCAAATAATATCAAAGGCAGGGATATTTCATATTGGATGACCCATACGCTTCCAATACTATTGACAGCATGGGGACTTGGCGCCACATCAGATAATCCAACAGAGGAAATAAAAATACCCTATGAATCAAGCAACGCAAAGAGACGAGCTAAGAGAATTTTAGCCTTGAAGGAAATATGCATACCAAGCAAGATTTACGAAGAAGACATCACTAAGTGGTGGATAAGACACAGAAATTACGTGATCGCCAGAGACCTAGAAAGCTCTAAACAAGGCAACCAGCCTGAAAGCATGACAAAAGAAGAATCAAGTCAACAAACTATTCAAACAAAAACGCCAGACATAGCGCCAATCAAGAAGGATGAATGTCCAAATTGGGAATCAGACCCCAAGCATTCTAGCCAATCGCCGCAAACACGTGCAAAAACAAGAAAAGGAAATCTTCCAGAAATTGCAATCGATGACATTACAAAAGATAACCTAAGCCCAAGACAAGTTGTCGAGTACTGGTTACAAAATCCTCGAGGGTGGGGAAAAGAGGACAAACAAGATGCCTTGAAAGCGCTGAGCAATGCCGCTTCAAGAGCATATAAAGAACGTAACGAAATCAATAAAGCCCTAACTAGGCCAATTCGTGTCACCAAAACAGAAGAAAGCCGATGGCATCGATACGCCTTGATTACGCATAGAACTGGCAGCCTGGGCAATCTATATGGAATTATCGACGACCAGAAGAATAAACTACACCTTATTGATGAGTAAGTAAAAATTAGCATAAACAAGGCTACATGAAAGAAATAAATCAACCGTAGGCAAAAGAATAATGCTGTATATTGCATCAAAGTGAACGCAAATCAGTACCCTCCAACCCTCTGATTGGATGGATTTCTCAATGCCTTCGCTTATTCACCGATGCAGCGCCAGCCAGTAATAAGAGGTATTAGATCAGGGAGAAGGGGAATGCTTACAGGATCTCCCGGAATGAGTCAAACGCAAAAACTGGATCCACAAGGTACCCTGAGGGAAAAGATACGACGATCAGAATGGGCACCTCAAGAAAAACAAATCATCCATCTAAATAGGCCCAGTCATTGACCAAAGATCATGCAAATCATGCATAACTAGAGCACAAAATATGCAAATACTGAAAGCTTGACTTGGATTCCAACAACGAACATATGTACAGTGTAAGATCAAGCAGCAAAACATTGACTACATGAAAAGAACAGCAATTGGCATCTGCGCAGCAGCCTGCTGCATATTTGCTTCACCTGCACGCGCTCAGTGGTGGGGTCAACCATACACTCAGTACCAACAAAATCAAATGCGTCAAAATGGGTATGGTAGCGGCGATTACTTTGGTGGATCAATGCCTCCACGAACAGGAAACAACAATAATGGATATCAACAACAACAAAATCAGGTTCCACGCTCGCGATTAGGGGTTCGCGATTGCTCAATATACATTGACTGCTGAAGCTCTTGTCCAGTCAAATCAAAAAAATAAACCGTACAATCGGCATGATAGCCCTTGCTTCAACAACTCTTTATACAGTTAACATCATAGAAACAGAGGCCTACCCTTATTTGTACACCAACGAAGAAGAGTGCATAAAAAAGAACACCTCCGCAAAAAGCATAGAGAGAATGGTAACAGAGTTATGCTCAAGCTTAAGCTATCCAATCCAAAGCATACCCAGCCCAATAAAGGTAGGTGATGATGCGCTGAAAAATTTTATTCTTGACGAGAGAGAACGACTGCGAGAAAGCAATTTATCACCAGAGGAGAATCAAAAACTTAGAATAAAGCGAGCTCAAGAAAGAGAGCAAGAAAGGAAAATAAAAGAAAACGAAAAGCGAGATCGTGAGGCACAAGATGCACTGGATGCAGAATGCGCCCCAGCGAAATACTACGTAGAAGAGATGGTGAAACAAGGAAGAAAGAAAGGAACTCCAGATTATATGTCCAGAATGTATGCCAGGCATTACATTGGCGCAAGCCTTACAAGCAAATGTGGAATAACCTGGTGAAAATAAAAGCAAGAAAACAACAGCAAGTAGAAATAAAGTGCTAATATTACAATAGGACGAAATTCGACACATAGGAATGCAAAACTATCAAGCAATCGAGGACATAAAAGATCAGTACTATTTAATTAACTGATCTTCTATCGAAGCCTGGATGATCATGACCTGATTTATATTGTCATTTTATTAAGATTTGACTTTGAGTGGGACAATTTTTGCAAAATTTCAAAGTATTATTACATCTGCTCTATTTGCTTTATGATTGAAGAGAATGATCTAAGCCTAACCAAAGAGAAAGAAGAATGCAGCCTTAGCATTAAATTAGATACAGTTCTAATGAAAAATATAGATGAATTAAAAAATCAATGGGGGCTGGAAACTCGTAGCGAGGCTATCGAAAGACTTTTAATGATGGTTTTATGCTCAGAGCCATGGGAGCAAGAGCCATAAAAAAAAGCACAAATCACCGTAAAAGAATTGATAAACGAGCATATGCAGCGAATTTATTTGGTGCCAAGAATGCCAACAGGGCGGAACCAGCAAAAGTGCATAACCAAATGATTGCTATGCTTTTAATACTAATTTCGAGCATCATTACCATGACTAATTATCTAATATTACCGGCGAGTGCAGGATGCCAAAGATCAAAGGGAATGGCAAGAATCTCAAATAAGAATACCGGGAAAACTTTGAGATCTCTAAATAGGGACTCCTGAAAAAGCCAGATCGATTGCAGCGCAGCTTGTTTCAGCGATCAAAATCCGATAAACTGGCCTCGATCAGGGCAATTGATGATTGCTACAACTGCTGAGCACTGCAGATGTACCGGAAACACCATAACGGGCAGC